>CAWEWK010000005.1:0-851215 GCA_963812755.1 uncultured Gemmatimonadales bacterium
GGACGTGCCCCGGTCGGCTGCCCCTGGACATACATCCGCTGACCGACCAGTGGATTGCGTTCCCCTGAATCTCTGACGGCACATGGCCTCGATCTCGTCACCAATCACGCGGCTTTGAGCTGAGTTCCGTAACTGCTACCGTCTCTGCTACCGTTTCTTGGAGTAGAACCGGGCATTTCGGGGGAGGGAAGCGGGCGCCGATGCTCGGTAAGTGACCGTTTCCGGGCAACTTGGCCGGAACCGCTGCCTTGGCGGTACCGACTCTGGATCAGGAGAGTGCTGGCTTGAGCCCACCCTTGCCTGCATCGCCGTCCGGTGAAGGCCCCGCGTTTACCGCTTAAGGTCACTAGGGCGCGCCGAGCCCGATAGCTCCCTCCCCTTCAACTGAAGGAAGGGCTGGGGCATAGGCGGAAGCCCACTGCATTTCGGATGCAGTTCTGTCGGTTCCCGGTGGCGGTCCTTGGACTTGGGGATCGAGCGCTAAGTCCTTGTCGGTCATCACCGGAGGCGCCTGGACGGGCGTGGCGCAGAACTGTTAATCACCGGGTCGGGGGTTCGAGTCCCTCCTCGGGAGTTGAAGTAGAAGTCGTGCTGAAGCAACAGTGTGCCGCAACACTCTGGGCTCCTTCGTGGAGCCCTTTCTTCTCCACACCGGATAACGACTTGCGCGACCATCGGCCCGATGTCGAACTCTTGACCTCTCGCTCGTCGTGTGGGTAGAGGGCTGCGAGATCTCCGGGTGGCGTTCGCCCTTGGCGCACGTTTGCCCGGTCTCATCTCTAACCGGAAAGGGAAAGAAATGACGGATCACAAAATCGGAACCCGCGCAGAGTGGCAGGCCGCGCGCGACGAACTGGCGAAACTCGAGGCGGAGCACGCGGAACACAACGCGGAGATCAAACGCAGGCGCCTGGAGCTGCCCTGGGTTCCGGTCGAGAAGAAATACGAGTTCGAGACCGAGGCCGGCCGCAGGACGCTTGCGGATCTCTTCGAGGGGCGCTCCCAGCTCCTCGCCTACAACATCATGTTCGGGCCCGACTACGAGCTCGGCGCCTGCCCCGGATGCTCGAGCCTGGTGGACCATCTCGACGCCGCCGCGCTGCACCTCGGACACCGCGACGTGACGCTGATCTTGTTCTCGCGCGCGCCGATCGATCGGCTCGTCGCCTACAAGCGGCGGATGGGTTGGCAGCTCCCCTACGTCTCGACCTACGGAACCGACTTCCCGTTCGATTTCGGGCTCGCGTTGACCAAGGAGCAGGCGCGGGAGACCCCGGAGATCACGGGGATACTGGACGCCCCTCCGGAGTGGCTGCAGGACTGGGGGAAACAGATCGGCGCGAAACTCGAGGACGGCCTCCGCGAGAACCCGAGCTGGATTGCGTTCGCTCGCGAGAATGGGACTGTCTATCACACCTACACGGTGTCGGCACCCGACCCGTTCGTTGCTCCCTACTACTCGTTCCTAGCGGAGCGGACGCCGAAGGGTGCCGACGACTCCGAGCCGCGGTCGTGGCGCAAGGACGAGTACCCGACCTGATCGGAGCGCGCCGTGGCATCGCACCGCCGGATCGGTCCTGCGCCCGGCGGACGCGGGCGCAGGATTGGGTTGAGCTCATTGGGATAAACACCGAAGCGTCGGAAGCGCTGCAACATTGAGGGCTCCGCGAGGAGCCCTTTCTTCATGCCCTGGTTGATGCCGATCCGGAATCAAGCACGAACGGACCAAAGGCAAAGCGCGATCCCTGCACACGGCGCATTTATAGCCCGTTTGGAAGTTTTTGAGAATTATTGGGGAGAGCTTAATTACGACGCTGTTCGTATCCTGCAGAATTCATCCTCTTTCAGGTCGAGGGCCCCCGGACCCTCAAACCATATGGAGGTTGCTATGACCGAGTTGGGACTACCGCCTGGCGACCTTGCGAAGCATTAAGTCTGCATGACTGCCGAAAGCACGACATCACCGCGAGAGGATCGGATCCCATGGGCCGCGATGGCGGGCATCATCGCGACCGTCACGGTGTTCGCCGTGGCACAGGGGCTGACCTATCCGCTGCTCAGCTTCATCCTGGAGCGGCAGGGGACGACGCCCGGCCTGATCGGCTTGTCGGCGGCGATGACGCCGCTGGGTTTCATTGTATCGGCGCCCTTCATTCCGGCGCTGGCGCGGCGCGTGGGCGGGGCGCGGCTTGCGATCCTGTGTTCGATCCTGGCCGCGCTCACCCTGATCGCGATTGCCTGGACGCAGGAAGTCTGGGCCTGGATGCCGCTGCGCTTCCTGCTCGGCTTCTTCGCCAATCCGCTTTACGTGATCAGCGAAACCTGGCTGATCTCGATCACGCCCGCGCCACGCCGGGGCCGCATCATGGGCCTCTATTCATCGATCGTTTCGGGCGGCTTCGCCATCGGCCCGCTGTCGCTCGGCCTGGTCGGCACGCAGGGTTGGCCGCCCTTCATGATCGGCATCGTGGCCTTCCTTCTCTGCGGCCTGATCGTGCTTGCGGTCGTGCCGCGCCTGCCGAAGATGCCGCATGAAGGCGAGGCAACATCGGTCGGCGGCTTCTTCGCACTGGCGCCGCTCCTATTGTTCGCGGTTTTCGCCGCCGCCGCCCTCGAGCAGACCCTGGTTTCCTTGTTCCCGGTCTATGGCGCCGCGCTCGGCAGCGCCGAGGAGCGCATCGCTTCGCTCATCACCTGTTTCATCGCAGGCAATGCCGTGCTGCAGATTTTGCTCGGGCGCGTGGCCGAACAGTTTGGCTCGACGCGGACCATGTTATTCTGTGCCCTGGCTTCGCTGGCCGGCTGCCTGCTGCTGCCGTCGATCTTCAACTCGTGGCTCATCTGGCCGCTCGTTTTCGTCTGGGGCGGGGTCTCGTTCGGCATCTACACCATGTCGCTGATCCAACTCGGCGAGCGTTTCACCGGTCAAGCCTTGATCGCCGGTAACGCGGCCTTCGCGTTGGTATGGGGCATCGGCGGCATCGTGGGCTCGCCCGCGACAGGACTGGCGATGCAACTGATCGGACATCAGGGGCTGCCATCGTCCCTTGGCCTGCTGTGCGGTCTACTGGCGGTGTTTCTGATGGCGGAGAGACGGCGGGTCTGATCGAGGCACTTGCCTCGGCGGGCGTTTGGGTGTCCGCATCGTCGATGCAGTCACTTAGCCGCGATCTCCACATCGCCCGGGGTGATCGCCACCTCGCCATGACCGGGAACGTCGACCGTAACCAGATCCCGCAAGGGCCCGGTCGGTGGGCGCCGGATCCTGGACACCTCCACAATCACTCCGGTCTTCCCGACCACTCGCACTACCCCCGCGCGCAGGATCTTCGCCTGTACACCCGGGACACAATCGTTGATGTGGGCCATGCATTTCCTCCGGAAGCGATCGGTCAGGCGACGGCGTCGAGGACTCGCAACGTGCCCTCAGCAACAGTGCCGAAGCTCAAGTGACCGGCCAGGCCACGGGCGTGGGTCTGCCAGGGAAAGGCCCGGGGGCCGGGAGTCAGACCCAGCAACGGCACGACACCCTCGTCCATGAGCGCCCAGAAGCCGGTCCCGAATGCCGCACCGGCCGTCTTACCGAGGAACCCCATCCGCCGGCGCACCAGCGCGTAGGCCGCTCCGGCCCCGATTCCCAGCGCCCAGTGGATCAGCAGTCCGGCGCGCGCAGCCTGATCCTCGTCCAGCCGACTGCCCACCACCACGGCGGCACGTTCCGCCGCGGTCTCGTAGGCGGTTCGCCCACCCCGCGCTTCGTTCTCCGCTCGGCGAACTTCGGGCCGTTCGCGGCGATACATGACGTTGGTCACCCGATCCATCACCCAAGTTGCCACCGCCCCGGCGATGGCTCCTTTCACCAAATCTCGGCGAATGCTGTTGCGCGACTTTTTCATGCTATTCCTCCAGACAAGCTATCGGCTCTCGGCTCTCGGCTCTCGGCTATCGGCTATCGGCTATCGGCTATCGGCTATCGGCTGTCCGCTCATCGGCCCCGCGGGCGGCGGAACACTGGGCGCCGTTCTTCGCTCTCTGCCGGCCGGGACTGACCGGTGGGCGGTGTTCTCCTTGCGGGCGCGGGTGGTCGAGGCGCCGCCGGCTTGCGCTCCGGCGCCGCCGGTGGTTCGGCTTCCGGCATCGTCGCCGCCAAGACTCCCATCGCCGATTGGGTGGCGACCCGAATCGTCCGGAGCTGCGTCTCCAGTTGCTCCCGCAGGCGCGACTCAATCCTCGGCCGTTCGGTCGCGACGACCATGCGGATCAGCTCCCGAGCAGTCTGCGGCCCGATGGCCAGGCCCAGGTCGGCCAGGCGATCGCAGACCATCTCGACCGTCCGTACGTCGGCTTCGTAGTCACTCAGTTGTTGACCGTCCTTCATCGTTCCCTCCAGGCTACAGCTCCAGCGCGCGCCAGAGATACCAACTCGCAACCGTGCGGTACGGGCGCCAGCGCTCCCCCCGCCGCTGTATCGCCTCCGGCTCCGGCAAGCCCCGCTTGCGGAAGGTGAGCGCGAATCCCTTTCGCACGCCGAGGTCGCCCACCGGCAGGACGTCGGGCCGCCCCAGCCGGAACATGAGCAGCATTTCCACCGTCCAGCGCCCTACTCCGCGAACCAGGGTAAGACGCTCGATGATCTCCTCGTCGGTCATCCGGCGCACCTGCGCCATCGTGGGAACGGTGCCGTCCACGCGTCGCGCGGCAAGATCTCGGAGCGCCGCGGTTTTGTTGGTGGAGAGCCCGGCCCCACGAAGGCGCTCGGGGGAGATCGCCAGGATGTCTTGAGGCGTGGGGAAACGCTTGGGAGCGAAGAGCGCGATCACCCGTCCCAGGATCGTTTCCGCCGCTTTTCCCGAGAGCTGCTGGTATACGATCGATTCCGCCAGGGCGGCAAACAGGCTCTGAGTCGGCTCCGGACGCAGTTGGAACGGGCCGACCCGGACCATCAACTGACCGAGCGTGGGATCGGCTTGGGTCAGAAAGCCACATGCTGCGACCGGATCGTAGTCGAGGCCATTGAGCTGGAGCACGCGGGGACGCGGGGCGGGAAGTGCGGTCATTGAATCAAGATAACCGGACCAGGCTTGACGGACACCCAAAGAGAGCATCGCTTTGGGGCCATGGATTCCAACACCTTCCGCCGTCATGGCCATGAGCTGGTTGATTGGCTCGCGGACTATCTCACCAACGTAGGCGACCTGCCCATCACCCCCGATGTCCGCCCCGGGGAGATCCGCCGCCAAATTCCGGCTCATCCGCCTGAAAAGGGCGAGCCGTTCGAGGCCATGTTCCAGGATTTCCGGGAGCTGATCCTGCCCGGCATGACGCACTGGAACCACCCAGGATGGTTCGCCTACTTCCCCGGCAACAACAGCCCGCCTTCGATTCTGGCCGAGTTGCTCACGGCGGGGCTCGGCGCCCAGTGCATGTCGTGGGCGACCTCGCCGGCGGCCACCGAGCTGGAGCAGGTCACCATGGAGTGGCTGCGGCAGATGCTGGGGCTGCCCGCCGAGTTCGTCGGCTCGCTCCAGGACACCGCCTCCACCGCGACGCTGGTGGCTCTCCTGTCGGCCAGGGAGCGCGCCACCGGCGACGTGTCGGGGGCGCGGGGGATGGCTGCTGCCACAGCCCCGCTCACCGTGTACGCCTCACGCGAGGCCCACTCCTCGGTGGACAAGGGGGTGAAGCTCTCGGGCATCGGGTTGGATCACCTGCGACACATCCCGGTGGATTCCGCTTTCGCCGTCGATCCGGCGGCCCTGGAGCGCGCGATCGCAGCCGACCGGGAGGCGGGACTGACCCCGGCCTGCGTGGTCGCAACCATCGGTACCACTTCCTCCACCGCCATTGATCCAGTGCCGGCGGTCGCCGAGATCTGCCGCCGCCATGGGATCTGGCTCCACGTGGATGCGGCCTACGCCGGAGCCGCCGCGATCGTGCCGGAGCTGCGTCACCGGTTCGCGGGAATGGAGCTGGCCGACAGCCTGGTCTTCAACCCGCACAAGTGGCTGCTGACGAACTTCGACTGTACCGCCTACTTCGTCCGCGATCCCGAGGCGTTGCTTCGGACCTTTCAGGCTTCCCCGGAGTATCTCCGCACGAGGTATGACGCGGAGGTGGTCAACTATCGTGACTGGGGGATTCAGCTCGGCCGAAGATTCCGGGCGTTGAAGCTGTGGTTCGTGCTTCGGAGCTACGGGGTGGAAGGCCTCCGGGAGATGATTCGGGGCCACGTCGCCCTGGCGCAGGAGCTCGCCGGATGGGTGAGCCGGCGCCCGGACTTCGAGGTCATGGCGCCGGTGCCGTTCGGCTTGGTGTGCTTCCGCTATCGGCCCGAGGGGAAAAGCGAAGAGGAGCTCGATGCCGTCAACCAGGAGCTCATGACCCGAGCCAATGCCCGCCGCCGTTTCCATCTGACCCACACCCGCCTGAGCGGACGTTACGCGATCCGGCTGGTGGTAGGCCAGCGCAGCACGCGGCGAGATCGAGTAGAGGAAGCATGGCGAGTCATTCAGGAGGAAGCGGAGAGACTGTAGGGGCGAAGCAAGCTTATCCGGCGAGAGCGGGCACCTGCAGCAAGAGCGGCCGAAGGTAGCGGCCGGTGTGCGAGCCGGCAATCTCCGCAACGGCCTCAGGAGTGCCCTGAGCAACCACTTGGCCGCCTGCGTCGCCGGCCTCGGGGCCCAAGTCGATGACCCAATCCGCCCGCTTGATCACGTCGAGATGGTGCTCGATAATGACTACCGTGTGTCCCGCATCGACCAGACGGTCCAGCACCTGGATCAATACCCGGACGTCGTCGAGGTGCAGTCCCGTGGTTGGCTCGTCCAGAATGTAGAGCCGGCGGCCTTCCCGTTTCCCGGCTTGCGCCAGCTCGCGTGCGATCTTGAGCCGCTGCGCCTCGCCGCCCGACAGCGTCGTAGCGGGTTGCCCCAATCGGAGATATCCCAGCCCGACCTGCTGAAGCTGCCAGAGCGCGGCACCCAGCTTCGGTTGATGACGAAACCGGGTCACGGCCTCGTCCACGGTCCACTGCAGCACGTCGTGTATCGAGTGACCCTGGATCCTGACGTCCAGCACGTCGCGCCGATAGCGACTCCCGCCGCACGCTTCGCACGGTACGTAGACGTCGGCCAGGAAAACCATTTCCACCTGCACGTGGCCGGCCCCTTCGCAGGTTTCGCAGCGTCCACCCGGCAGGTTGAAGGAGAACGTGGCCGACGAATACTTCCGCTGCCGGGCCAGGGGTTGGGCGGCGAACAGCTCGCGGATCTCGTCGAACGCCTTGATGTAGGTGATCGGGTTGGAGCGGGGCGAGCGGCCGATGGGAGACTGATCCACCAGCAACACATCCTGGATGAACTCGAACCCGGTCAGCGAATCGACCCGGCCCACCGCTTCGCCTAAGTGCGACTTGGCGGAGTGACCGCCGTGGAGCCGGGCCTCGAGCTGGCGGTAGATCACGTCGTATAACAGCGTGCTCTTGCCCGAGCCCGATACTCCGGTCACCGCGGTCAAGGTGCCAAGGGGGACGTCCACATCGACCTGTCGCAGATTGTGCAGGGTGGCACCGCGCACCCGAAGCCAGAGGGGACCCGCCGGCCGGCGGGCGCTGGGTACCGCGATGCGCTTCTGTCCGCTGAGGTACTGGCCGGTCAGTGACTGACTCGCGCTGGCTACCGGTCCGGCGTGGACCACTCGTCCGCCCCGGTCGCCCGATCCGGGACCCAGCTCCACCATGAAGTCGGCCTGCTGGATGGCCGCAAGATCGTGCTCCACCACGACCACGGTGTTCCCGCCATCGCGCAGCCGCCGCAACAGCCCCAGCAGCCGGTCGGTATCGCGCGGGTGGAGCCCGATGGAGGGCTCGTCCAGCACGTAGAGCGTGTCCACCAGGTTGGCGCCGAGCGCGTTGGAGAGCGAGATCCGCTGGGCCTCGCCTCCCGACAAGGTGCGGGTCTGCCGGTCCAGCGTCAGATAGCCCAGGCCCACGTCACGGAGAAACTCGACTCGAGCGGTCAGCTGCTCCAGAATCAGGTGCGCGACGTCATGCTCGAAGGGAGTGAGCACCAGCGATTGGAGCCACTCGTGAATCCCGTCGACCGAGCGGGCGGCGACGTCGGCGATCCGGTCCGGGCCGATGCGAATGGCGAGCGCATCGGGATTGAGCCGGCGGCCGCCGCATTCGGTACAGGTCTTGGCCAGCTGGTACTGCCGAAGGAAGACCCGGATGTATTGCTTGTACCGTTTTTCCTCCAAGCCCTTGAGGAAGGGAAAGATTCCGAGGTAGCGCCCCTTCCGACCGTAGAGCAGCTCCCGCCGCTGGCCGACCTTGAGTTTCTCCCACGGCTTGTCGGGATCGATGCCGAGCTTGCGAGCGAAATCGAGGAGCAAGCGACGTCTCGATTCATAGCGCGGCTTGGTCCAGGGGTCGATGGCGCCCCCTCGCAGACTCCGTTGAAGGTGGGGCACGACGAGCGATTCGTCGTACTCCAGCACCGCGCCGAAGCCGTTGCAGTTGGGGCAGGCGCCGCGCGGATTGTTGAAGGAAAAGAGTGCCGGTGTCACCACCGCGGCCGGAGTATCACAGGCGCTACAGGCCGGCGAGCGGGTAAACCGCATGCGACTCTGCTCCCCTACAACGACGGCGGCGCCTTCGCCTTCCTGGAATGCGGTCGCTACCGCCTCCGCGATTCGTCCCGCTGCTGCCGGCTCTGCCGTCAGCCGGTCCACCACCACCAGGAGCTCGGCGCTTCGGGTGAGATCGCAGTCCGCCGGCAGCTCCTCCAGATGCAGCGGCTTTCCGTCGGCCAGCACTCTCACGAACCCCAGCGCGCGGAGGTTTTCCACCACCGCCGCGTGGCTGAGCTGGGCGATGGGAGGGAGCGGGAAGGTGATCTGAAGACGGGCCCGTGCCCCGCGTCTGAAGCATCTCGTCCACCGCCGATTGCGGCGTATCGCAGCGCACCTGGGCGCCGCACACCCGGCAATAGCTCCGGCCGATGCGGGCCCACAGCAGTCGGAGATAGTCGTAGACCTCGGTGGCGGTGCCCACGGTGGACCGGCTGGAGACGGTGGGATTCCGCTGCTCGATCGCGACCGAGGGAGCAATGCCCTCGAGCCGGTCCACCAGCGGCTTGGGCATCCGGTCGAGAAACTGTTTGGCGTAGGTCGAAAGCGACTCGATGTAGCGCCGCTGCCCTTCGGCGTAGAGGGTGTCGAAGGCGAGGCTGCTCTTGCCGGAGCCGGAGGGGCCGGTGATGACGGTGAGCGACCGGTGCGGCAGCTCCACCGTGATGCCACGCAGGTTGTTCTGCCGGGCGTTGACGATGCGAATGACGGAATCGGCCATCGAGAAGGAAGGATAGCGGAAGCGGGGGATTCGGGAAAGTTTCGGGAGAAGGGCCCGCCTGCCCGTAGCCCTGTCTGAGGTCTATCTTTCCCCCTCCATGCCTCGTTTGCTCACCCCCAGACTCCTCGTTCGCGGTTTCGAAGTCTCCGTATTGGCCTCCCTGGTGGGCTTCGGGATCACTCTGCTGTACGGCAACGACCTTCACGCCTTCCTGGCGGGCGTTGGCCGGATTCGTTGGGGGTGGGTGGCTGCGGGCATAGGCCTGGCATCGCTGGACTGGATCGGCGGCGGGCTTCGCCTCTGGATTTGTGCCCGGCATGTCTTTCCCAACCCATCGCTCAAAGGGTCGATCCTGGCGGGCGGGATGGGCGCCTGGGCCGGTTACATCACCCCGCTCAATTCGGGCGCGGGCCCGATGACGATGTACACCCTACGGCGGTACGGCATCCCCCTGCCGGTCGCCGTCACCTCCACGTTCATGAGCTTCGTGGCCACGGTATTGTTCTTCGCGATCGCGGGGCCCTTGGCGGTGGTCTTTGGGGCCGGCCGCTCCCTGGGACAACGGGGCAACGTGCTGGGCCTTTCATTGTTCGACCTGTTTCTTGGCAGCCTCACCATCGTGGCCGGGATCGGCCTCCTCATGGCCATGGTGATCTTCTTTCCCCGAATGGTGCGGGATCTCATCCATCGGTTGGCGGAGGCCATCGGTCGCCGAAGCCGGCGGGTGGCGGACCAGTTGGAGCGGCTCCAGAAGGGGATCGATGAGGCCCATGCCAGCGTGGTGGCCTTCAACAGCCCCCGCGGCTGGCTGGCGCTGTTCTGGTCGACCATCCTGTCCGCACCGTCGCATGCCAACAAGCTCCTCGCCGGGTATGTCGCGCTTCGAGCCCTGGACCTCCACGCCAACTTCGTGGACATTCTCCTGCTGCAGACGCTGGTCATGTTCCTGCTCTACTTCGCCCCTACCCCCGGTGCATCGGGCATTGGGGAAGTGCTCTCCGCCGCGGTGATGTCTTCCTACGTGCCCCGCGGCCTCACTCCGATCTACATCCTGATCTGGCGGCTGACCCTGACCTACTACACCCTGGGCTTCGGCTTTCTGGTCTTTTCCGGCTGGGTGCGCCAGGGTCTCAAGTCGATAGACCGGGGCCCGGTGGCGGAACCTGCCGGCGGCTAGCCTCGTACCATGAGCGACGATCAAGAGGTTCTGACCAAAGGTTACGACGCCGGGCTGCTGCGGCGGCTGCTGGGGTATCTCCGCCCCTATCGTTGGCCGACCGCGGCCGCGGTGCTGCTGTTGCTGGTCCAATCGGTCTTGGCATTGATCGGCCCGCGGCTCACCGAGCACGCCCTCGACGTGGCCATCCCGCGGCACGACCTGGGTCTGCTGGGCCTGCTGGCCACGATCTACTTCGTGACTCTGGCGCTCGATTTCCTGGTGGAGTACGGCGGCACACTGCTCACCACCTGGATCGGCCAGCGGGTGATGTACGACTTGCGGATGCAGATCTTCGAGCACCTTCAGCGCTTGAGCATCAGCTACTTCGACCGTAACCCGGTGGGACGGCTGATGACCCGGGTCACCTCGGATGTGGAGACCCTGAACGAGCTGTTCTCCTCGGGGGTGGTGACCATTTTCGGCGACGTCTTCACCCTGGTCGCGATCATGGTGATGATGCTGGCCATCGACCTCAAGCTCGCCCTGGTCACCTTCGCCGTCATCCCGCTGGTGTGGCTCACGGCCAGGGTATTCCGCCGGCGAGTGCGGGAGACCTTCCGCGACATCCGCTACCGGCTGGCCCGGCTCAACGCCTTTCTCCAGGAGCGGCTTTCCGGCATGCGGATCGTGCAGCTCTTCGGGCGCGAGTCCGATTCCGCCGGCCGCTTCGGCGAGCTCAATCGCGAGCATCTGCGCGCCCACCTGCGATCGATCACGGTCTACGCGATCTTCTTCCCGGTGGTCGAAGTGCTCACCGCCGTGGCCATGGCCCTCCTGCTGTGGTACGGGGGCTTGCGGGTGCTGAGCGACACCCTGACCGTCGGCGTGCTGGCGGCCTTCATCCAGTACACCCGGCGCTTCTTCCAGCCGCTCCAGGACCTTTCCGAGAAGTTCAATCTGCTCCAGAGCGCGATGGCGTCGTCGGAACGGGTGTTCGGCTTGCTCGACGAGCCGGTAACCGTGGCGGAGCCTGCCGTGCCGCTGCCGTTGTCCACCCCGGTCCGGGGGGCGGTCCGGTTCGAGGGAGTGTGGTTCCGCTACACCCCGGATGGTCCCTGGGTCTTGAAGGACATCTCGTTCACCGCCTCCCCGGGACAGACCATCGCCTTGGTGGGCCATACCGGGGCGGGGAAGAGCACCATCGTCAATCTGCTGCTCCGGTTCTACGATCCCCAGCGGGGGCGGATCACCATCGACGGGGTCGACATCCGGGAGCTCGGCACGGCGGACCTGCGCTCGATCATCGGGTTCGTTCAGCAGGACCTGTTCTTGTTCACCGGCGACGTGATGCACAATCTGACGCTGGGCGCGCCGATCGATCCCGACGAGGCGCGGCAGGCGGCGCGCCGGGTCGGCGCCGACCGGTTCATCGAGCGGCTCCCGTCGGGCTACGGCCATCGGCTGGGCGAGCGGGGCCGCAGTCTGAGTGTGGGAGAACGGCAACTGCTGAGCTTCGCGCGGGCGCTGGCTCTCAATCCCGGAATCCTGGTGCTGGACGAGGCGACCAGCTCGGTCGACGCGGAGGCGGAGGCCCAGATCCAGCGGGCCATCGCCGAGCTGATGGCCGGGAGAACCAGTCTGGTGGTCGCCCACCGCCTGAGCACCATTCTTCACGCCGATGAAATCCTGGTGCTGCACCACGGAGAGATCCGCGAGCGGGGTGCCCACCGCGAGCTGTTGGCGCAGGAGGGACTCTACCAGCGGCTGTACCAGCTTCAGCTGCGCGGTCAGGAGGTCAGGAAGATTGCGTAAGAGTATTTCGCTTGCGTGCTTATGGGCCGCGGGGTACGTTTGGCATCGACTCGTTTTTTCTCCAGGATTCGAACAATGATGCACCTCGATGTCGGCGGCAAACTGGTTCCGATTGCCGCCGGTGAGACGTTCATAGGTTCAGCCCCGGACTGCGCCATCGTGCTCGAGGGGCAAGGGGTGAGACCGCGCCACGCCGTGCTTCGGGGAACCGAAGGTGCCGCGGCGATCCGTGCGGCTGAGCCCGAGGCAACCCTCTTCATCAATGGCATCCGCCTCAGCGGCGACCCCACCCCGGTTCTCCACGGCGACAAGATCCAGATCGGGACCCACGAGCTGCTGGCCGTGGATACCCGCCGCTCCGGCAACACCCAGCTGTTCGACTCCGGCGCCTTTACCGATCTGATCCCGCCGCCGGTGGCCAAGACCAGGACCGGCGGCGATCTCTCGGGCCGGATTGTCTGTCTCACCGACGGGCGGGAATACACCATCAGCAACACACCCCTCGTCTTCGGCCGCGATGCGGCGGCCGATGTCGTGATGGCGGGGAGCGAGGTCTCTCGCCGCCACGCGGAGATCCGGCCTTCACCCGATGGGTACGTGCTGGTCGATCTGAGCGTCAACGGCACCTTCGTGAATGGACAACGGATTCAGGGCGAGGATCTCCTGGCCCGGGCCGACGTGATTCGGATCGGGCACGACGAGTTCCGCTTTTATTCCGACTCGGCCCCCGGCCCCGGAGAGCGTCCCCGGCGGACGCCTCCCCCAAACGAGACCCCGCTCCGGCCGCCCACCGGTGCCGGGCAGCGGCTCTCCGATACCATGCACGGCCTTCCGGTTTCGGAGCTCCAGGGAGTCATCACCCCGCGAGCGCCGATCCCGGCGCCGCTCGCCTCGCTGCTGGTTCGGAGCGGCTCGTTCAAAGGCCAGCGGCTCGCGGTACAGTCCCCGGTGGTCAACATCGGCCGAGCGGAGTACAACGACGTGGTGATCTCGGAGCCCAGCGTGAGCACGACCCACGCCAAGCTCCAGCGGCGCGAGGACCTCTGGGTGCTGAGCGACCTCGGCTCCACCAACGGTACCTTCGTGGAGGGGGAGCGGATCACCGAGGAGATCGCGCTCACTCCGGGCAGCACCCTGCGCTTCGGTGAGGTAGCGGTGCTGTTCGAGCCACTCGACGATCACGCGCCGGTTGCCCGAGCGGCGGGAACCCAGGTCCTCGATCGGGTGGAGGCGCCGGGCGAGGGGACCCCGGCCGAACCCCGGCCAATCCGGCGACGGCCGGTCCGGGCGATCGCGCCGCGTCCCACCGGGACGCCCGCGTGGCTGGTTGCTCTGCTGGTGCTGGTTGGCTTCGTCATCGCCTACTTTCTCTTGAGATGAGCTGATTCGCATCGTGCACTTCACCTGTGCCGCCCGCACTGACGTGGGCATCGTCCGTTCGGGCAATGAAGACAATTACCTCATGCTCGCCGAGCGCGGCATCTTCATCGTCGCGGACGGCATGGGAGGTCATGCGGCCGGCGAGGTGGCGAGCGAGATGGCCGTCCGGATCACCTCATCCGAAATCGGATCACTGCGGGGACTCAACGACGAAGAGGTCGGTGAGCGGGTCCGCTCCGCGATTCGCGCGGCGAATGACGCCATCTTCGAGCGGACCCTCTCGGAGCACGACAAGCGGGGCATGGGAACCACGGCGACCGTGCTGGTGCTCCTGCCTCAGCGTTATCTCATCGGGCAGGTCGGCGACAGCCGGGCCTACCTCCAGCGCGACGGCAGCTTCCAGCAGCTCACCAAGGATCACTCCTACGTGCAGGAGCAGGTGGATGCCGGACTGCTGACGCCCGATCAGGCTCGGGTCCACCCCTACAGCAACGTCATTACCCGCTGCGTCGGCGCCGGGGTGGATGTGGTGCCCGACATCTATTTCGGCTCGCTGGAAAAGGGCGACGTCATTCTCCTCGCTTCCGACGGACTGACCGGCATGCTGGAGGACGAGCATCTGAACCGGATCCTCTCCTCCGACGGGAGTCCCCAGCACTGGGTCGACCGGATGATCACCGAGGCCAACCGGCGGGGAGGGCTCGACAACATCACGGCCATCGTCATTCGGATCGAGTCGGTGGACAGCAACACCGGGGAGCATCCGGTGATGCCCGCGGCGATGGGAGAGACGAGCTGACGAAGCTCAGTGCTTGGCGTACACCTGGGTGCCGCCATCCAACTGAAACGCCAGCACCTCGTACGGCTCGGTGGGCTCTCCGGGCACGGCCATGCCGGGCGAGCTCCTCGGCATACCGGGCACCGCGAGCCCCGCCACCTTGGGCTTCTGGTCCAACAACCTGCGGATATCCTCCGCGGGGACGTGACCCTCGATGACGTACTGCTCGACCTGAGCAGTGTGGCAGGAGCGAAGTGCCTTGGGTACTCCGAGGTTGTCTTTCACCTCGTCCATGTCCTTCTCGTCGTGCACCACGGTCGCGAAGCCTGCCGCTTTGAGATGATCCACCCACTTGGCGCAGCAGCCGCAGGTGGCGCTCTTATAAACCGTGAGTTTTGCCGGGTAAGCCGTCGCCCCCAGGTGGGCCCACAGTCGCCGGCCACCGGCCAGCCCCACGCCGAGCACCGCCGCCTGGGCGACGAAATTGCGTCGATCGATCATGCCGCGCCCTCCTCAGACCAGTGAAACCTCTCCTGCCAGCCGCCGCTCTACCTCCGCGGCGGGCCAGGTGAGGAGCTCGAGCAGCCCATCCAGCGGACGTCGAGTCGTGCTCGCCACGAACACCCGGAGCCGACGGGCCGTACGATAGAGCTCATCCGCGACCCGCGGTAGCCCCAGTTGTCCAGCCCGCCCAGCATCGGTCAACCGTTCAATCGTACCGCTGCGGGTGCGGAGTGGGAGATCCACTCCCAGCATCGACGAGCGGGCCGGAAAATCGAGCAGCAGCTCTCCCGGCTCCAACCCGACTTGCCCGGCGAGCGCATCCTCCACCCGCTCCATCAGCTCCGGATCGTCCACCACCCAATCCTGAACCGCGGCCGGCACGTCACTCGCGGATAGATCCAGGGCCCGCTTATAGAGCCGTCGCGCGCGAATCGCCGTCGCTAGTACGCTGCGGTCTTTGGTGATCAGAATCTCCATCAAGCCGTCGTCGGTTGCCTCGGCGATCTGCTCGACGCTGACGCTTCCCCGTGCCACCGCGCTCCGCACCGCGCGCTTGAACATGCAGGTGGCCGCCCGAACCGCGTGATGCCAGTAAACGTTGCGGTACATCTGATACTTGGCGAAGAGCAGCGACTCCAGGGCGCTCACCCCTTTCTCCTGGACCCCGACTTCCCAGACCCCGGGCGCCGTCTCAACCAGGGTCAGCGAGGACAGCAGGCGGTCGACGTCGACCGTCCCGTACGGCACGCCACACATCCGGGCGTCGCGGCTGAGGTAGTCGATCTTGTCGAGGTCCAGCGACCCGGAGATGAGCCCCTGCAACGAACTCCGGCTCCGGCCGGTGATGAGATCGCCCAGCACCTGATGGAAGTCGGGACCGCCGATCTCGATCAGGCGCTCGCCCAGGTCTCCCCGGACGAGCTTGGCCACACCCAGGGTTTCGTGGGACGGAAAGCCGGCCTCCTCCAACGCGTGGGAAAAGGGATAGTGCCCGATGTCGTGCAGCAGCGCCGCCAGCCGGACCGCAAGACAATCCTCCTCCGGCACCAGATCCAGCTCCCCTCTTTCCTCCAGCGCTGCCAGCGCGCGTTTGGTGAGGTGATAGGCGCCGAGCGCGTGCTCGAATCGGGTGTGGGTAGCGCCGGGGTAGACCAGAAAAGCGTGGCCAACCTGCCGCACGTACCGGAGCCGCTGCACCGTCGGGGTGTCGAGAACCTGGAGCGCCGGCCGGTCCAGGCGGATGTTGTCCCAGAGGGGATCGCGGATAACCTCGAGGTCGGGCGGGCGGCTGGCGGGCGGACGGGTCGACGGGCCGACGGGCAGTTGTTCAGCAGAAGGCGGAGGAGGGGACTTGCGCCGTGTCATTGAGGCCTGCTCGCGCGCCCGCCGGCCGGTCCTACGATGGTCCTGCCGCCCCCACGGAATCCGGCACCTGGGCCCGGTAATGCTCAAAGTTCTCCCGGAACATGGTGGCCAGCTTTCGGGCCTGGGCGTCGTACGCCGCCGGATCGACCCAGGTGCCGCGGGGGGACAGCACTTCGGACGGCACGTCGGGCACCGCCGTGGGAACCTGAATTCCGAAGACCGGGTCCTTCACGAACTGGGCCTGGTCCAGCATTCCTCCCAACGCGGCCCGAATCATCGCGCGGGTGTGGGACAGCTTCATCCGCGAGCCGGTGCCGTAGGGACCGCCGGTCCAGCCGGTGTTTACCAGCCACACCTTGACCCCGTGCTTGGAGATTCGCTCGCCCAGCATCTTGGCGTACACGCCCGGATGCAACGGGAGGAAGGGGGCGCCGAAGCAGGCGGAGAAAGTCGCCGACGGCTCGGTCACTCCCCTCTCGGTGCCCGCCACCTTGGCGGTGTAGCCCGAGAGGAAGTGATACATGGCCTGGTCCGCCGCGAGCCGCGCGATCGGCGGCATGACGCCGAACGCGTCCGCCGTCAGGAAGATGATGTTCTTGGGATGGCCCCCGGCGCCGCTGGGCAGGTGATTCGGGATGTAGTCGATGGGGTAGCAGGCCCGCGTGTTCTCGGTGATCCGGTCGGAGTCGAAATCCACCGCGCGAGTAACCGGGTCCAACACCACATTCTCCAGCACCGTTCCGAAGGTCTGGGTGGCCCGGTAGATCTCGGGCTCGGTGTCGGGTCTGAGCCGGATCACCTTGGCGTAGCACCCTCCCTCGAAGTTGAAGACGCCTCGATCGCTCCAGCCGTGTTCGTCGTCGCCGATCAGCTGCCTGGTCGGATCGGCCGAGAGCGTGGTCTTGCCGGTGCCGGACAGTCCGAAGAAGATGGCGCTATCGCCCTGGGGGCCTACGTTGGCCGAACAGTGCATGGGCATGACGGCATGGTTGGGCAGCAGGTAGTTGAGGGCGGTGAAGATCGATTTCTTCATCTCGCCTGCGTACCTGGTCCCGCCGATCAGCACCAGCTTCTTGGCGAAGTTCAAGACCACGAACGTCCCGGTTCGGGTCCCGTGACGAGCGGGATCGGCCTGGAAGTCGGGGGCATGGAGCACGGTGAAGCCGGGGCGAAACTGGGCCAGCTCCGCCGGGAGCGCGCGGATGAACATGTTGCGCACGAACAGCGCGTGCCAGGCGTTCGGAGTGATGAACCGAACCGGAAGCCGGTAGGCAGGGTCGGCGCCGGCGAAGAGATCCTGAACAAAAAGCTCCCGGGCATCCAGATACGCCCTGACGTCCTCGTGCAACCGCTCGAACTGCGCGGGGTCGAGCCGCGGGTTCTTTTCCCACCAAATGCGGTCACCCGCGCCGGCCTCCTCGATCAGGAACTTGTCCTTGGGCGACCGGCCGGTATGGGGGGAAGTAATAGCGGTAAAAGCTCCGCGATCGGTGAGGCTGCCCTCGCTGCGCTGGATCGCGTGCTCGATCAGTGCCGGAGGTGCCAGGTTGGCGAAGATTCTTATGGGGAACAGCCCGTGCTCGACCAGGGTGAGGCTCTCGCGGGGTATGGCGTGGGTTTCGGTGGTCATACGCTCCACTTTGCGCCTGATCGCGCGAAAAAAAGGACCCGACCCCCCCTCCGGGGGGCCGCTCAGGCCGGGAAAGATCGACAGCCAGGGCCTCCGGTGCAACCAGCGGGCCACGGCCCCGGATCAGCGGCGGACAGCCTCTAGGGTCGAGGGAACGTGATAGATGATCTCGGCGGTTCCCCGGTCCAGCGGGCTGGGGAGGTCCACGGCCGGATCGGCGAACATGATGTCGGTAGAGTTGGGGGAATGGGCAAAGATTCCCAGGGAATGGCCCAGCTCGTGGATGCTGGTCAGGGCCAGGCAATCGACCAGCCCGGGGGCGGCCGGATTGGCGCCGGGGGTGATGAAAATCCTTACAGGGAGCACCAGTTGGCGGTGGTCCGGGGGCACGTCGAGGTCGGTCGCCCCGGAACACTCGGGGGCCAGCATACTGTGGAGCCGGGTCTGGGGGGCCCGGAGCGCCGGTGCCTGCGACCCCAGGACGATCACATCGGCCGTATTGGAATCGCTGACGATCTCCGCCCGGTACTCGCCGTAGAGGAAGGCCGACTCCCAGATGTCGATGGCCCGCGACATGTGCTGCGGCAGGTCGGCGGTATTCTCCACCCAGACCCGTACCGGCAGCAACGCCGGGTCCCAGTGGAAGCTCAGGGTATCGGTGCCGGTAGCTCCGGGCGTGAAGATGCGCCACTCGTAGAGGTCGTTCCGGCGGGGCGCGGCTATGTCGCTGCATCCGACAGTCGCCGTAGCGCCGAGGAGAAGCGCCAGCCACCTCGTTGCCCGGCTCATCGGCTCCCCCGGGCGAGCCCGAGTGAGAGTGAGATCCGGCTGACACCCTGAGTCTGAGAGAAGCCTCGCCGATCCAGCTCGTCGGTGGTGAAGCGATGAAAGTCGTAGCGCAGCGAGGTCATGAGATCCCACTTCGGAAGGATTGGCCGGCGCCAGTCGGCACCGGCGCCGAAGAGAACCCGGGTGGGGCTTCCACCCTGGAAAATGCCGGTGTCCTGCGACGGCCAATAGAACAAGGCGCCGACCCCCGCCCGCCACCGCACCGTTTGGTATACCGGACCCTCCAGTCCGAGGAGAATCGAGCCGGTGCGCAGAGTGCCCAAGTCGGTTTCGCGGCCCGCCTCTTCGCTGTGATAGCTTCCCGAGGTCAATGAGGCTTCCACGCCGGCACGGTAGCCCGGTCCGACGGGCAGCGATCCGCCGAGCGCGACCATCGGGGCGATCGACTGCTTCACCGTGATCTCGTCGATGATGACGTCACGCAGCAGATTGCTGGTAGCGATGGCCCCGACCCGTGCGTAGTAGTCGGTCTGGGCCGCGAGGCCCGTAGGGCTGGCCGCGACCAGCGCGACCAGAATCAGGATTGGCTTGGGCATCGGAGGAAAATGGATGCGACCTGCCGGAGGGTCAACGCGGAGCGCGGCGGGCGTAGGCACGCAGCCGTCGCAACATGCGACGGTCCTGAGTGAACTCATCGTCGCCCTTGGGCGTCTCGATCACCTTGATGACGGTGGCGAACCGCGGATCGCCCATGATTCGCCGGAACGGCGCCGGACCCAGCGATCCCTCGGCGATCAGCGCGTGCCGATCCCGCCGGGAGCAGAAGGGGGTCTTGGAGTCGTTGAGGTGCAGACAGTGCAGATGGCCGAGGCCGATGATCTCGTCCCACCGGCGCCACACTCCGTCGTAGTCATTCACCAGGTCGTAGCCGGCGGAATACAGGTGGCAGGTATCGGCGCAAAACCCCACCCGGTGGCGCACCGACTCACCGATCGCGGAGCGCAGCGCCGCCAGCTCCTCGAACGTGCTGCCCAGAGCCGTGCCGCTCCCGGCGGTGGTCTCCAGCAGGATCCTGACGGGACCCGGCACCTTCTCCAAACACCGGGTGTAAGCTCGAGCGTTGCGGAGCTGGCCGGCCTCGCGATTCTCGATATAGTTGCCCGGATGGGTGACCAGGAATGGAATGCCGAGCTCGTGGCATCGGCGCAATTCTGCCAGAAACGAGCCTATCGACCGCTTGTGGAGGGCGGGATCGGGGGAGGCGAGGTTGATAAGGTAGGAGTCATGCGCCACTATATTGGCTAACTTGTTCCGGTCGCATTCGCGCCGGAATGCCAACCGAGACTCGGCCGTGAGGCTCGGCTCCCGCCATTGGTTGGGGGTCTTGGTGAAGACTTGGATCGCGGTGGCTCCGATCGCCGTCCCTCGGGCCGGCGCCCGTTCGACGCCACCTCTGGTTGACACGTGGGCGCCAAGCAGATCGGACGCTCTCGACTGATGCATTTGCTCCTCATGCGCGTGTGACCGAAGGCGCTTCGCTGGAGGCGATGGCGCGGCCCCGGGTACTCCTGGTGGGCGACGCTGCCCTGCGCCCAGAGGGGCTGGAGCGCGAGCTCGCCCGGGCCGGCCTTCAGGTCATCGAGGCACCGGGCCAGCCGGGCGACCCTCCACCCGACGCGGTTCTGCTGGCCGTGGCCGATGCCGAAGACGAAGCGTTGCGGAGCCGATTGCCCCCCGCCGGCGAAGCTCCCCCAGTGATGGTCGTATTCGCTTCCCCCAATATCGATGCCCCCGCGGCCGCGCTGACCGCCGGCGCCGACGACGCGCTGGCGGCGCCGATTCACCTTCCCGAATTGTGCGCCCGGATCCAGGTCCGGATTCGCGACCGGCAGGCACCGCGCCGCACGCCGCACGAGCGCGAAGTCCGCGAAGCGCTCCAGAGTCTGGTAACCGAGGCGCGGGCGGTACTCAGGCCCGAGGAAATCGTCCTCGCGCTGGTTCGCCGGCTGGCCCGAGCCTTTGACCTGATCCACTGCTCCTATGTCGTCACCACTCCAGGGGCCGACGAGGGACGGGTGGTCGCCGAGAGCGGCACCGGAGCGGAGGGCGAGCGGCTCGACCTGGCCCGCTATCCGGAGATCGCGGAGGCGATCCGGACCCGCCGGCCGGTCGCGATGCCCGACATCCATGGCTCGTGGACTTCGGACGCCGCTCCCAGCCTGCTGGTACTGCCGGTGCCCGGCGAGACCGGGGTCCCCGGAGTGTTGTTGCTGCGGACTCGTGAGTCCCAACCGGTCCTGAGCCCACTCCAACTCGATTTCGCCGCGGGGCTGGGACGGGTCGCGGCCCAAGCGCTCGAGGCTCTTCCCCGTTCGGTGCGGAACGGAAAACCCCAGACCACGGCGAACGATGCCCTGACCGGATGCGGCAGCGCCAGCACCTTCGATCGGCGGCTGCAGGAAGAATACGAGCGGGCCCGCCGATACTCCCTCAGCTTCAGCCTGGTCCTGCTGGACATCGATGCGCTGGGAGGGCTCAACGAGCGGTTGGGCCGGGAGGCCGGCGACCGGTTGCTCCAGGAGGTTGCCGGCCGCCTCCGGCGGGGACTGCGGCTTCCCGACTTCGTCTCGCGATACGGCGGCGACGAGTTTGCCGTGGTCCTCCCGGAGACCGGTCCGGAGGGAGCCAAGCGCTCGGTCTCACGGATGCGCGAGCGGTTGGGCGAGATCGCGTTCGAAGCCAACGCCCCGGGCCACCGCCCCAGCTTCAGCCTGGGGATCGTGACCTATCCTCATCCCGCCGTCACCCAGGCGGACGACCTCTTTGCCCTGGTGGAAGCGGCGCTGCAAAGAGGGAAGGCACAGTCGGGAGAGCGAGTGGGGATAGCCGAATGATGGATTCTATCTCTTCCTGAGCCACTGGGTAGGATCCAGCGCCACCTGATTCTCGCCCCTGATCTCGAAGTGCAGATGCGGTCCGTAGTCGGAGTTCTGGCCCCCCACCGTCCCGATGACATCACCCTTATTCACGTTGGTTCCCAGCTTGACGCCGGCCGACTCGAGGTGGGAGTAGACCGAGTAGTACCCGTTGCCGTGCTCCAGCACGACGGTGAGGCCATAGGTACCGAATTGGCCCACCAGGCGCACCTTGCCCGTCCCCACCGCGCGAACCGAGGTCCCCACTTCAGCCGCGATGCCCACGCCGTTCCAGCGGATGATCCCGCCGCTGGGTAGCGTGTCTCGGCCAAACCGGTAGACGATGGCCCCCTCCACCGGCCAGTCGAGCCGGCCCAGGTCGGCGGTAGTGATCGCGCCGGGTCCCGTGACCGCGCCCCGCAGGCCCCGGGCGGCCTCGTCCCGCCGAGTCCGCTCCAGCGCCGCCAGGAGGCTGTTGAGCCGGCTCTCGTCCTTCTTCAGGGTCGAGAGCCGCCGCTCGGTGCTGCGAGCCGACCGCTGGAGCGACTCCAGCCGGCGGGCGCGGGCGCGGGCGAGGTCGGAGTACTTGGAATACTCCGCTTCCCGCTCCTCCCGCGAGCGGTCGAGCTGCTTCCGGACATCCAGCAGGTCGTTCCGCTGCTGCACGACCCGGTTACGCAGCTTCTCGACGTCGGTCACCAGCGCCCGATCCTGCCGGCTGGTGAGATAGAGGTACTTGTACCGGCTCAGCAGATCGCCGAACGACTCGGCCGCGAGTAGTGCCTGGAAGGTGTAGAGCGGTCCGCGTTTGTAGATGTCCACCAGGCGCCGTTGGAGGACCGCCCGCCGCTCCGCCAGGTTGTCCTCCGCCAGAATGAGCTCGGCGCTGGAGCGATCCAGCTGGGTCGACAGTCCGCCGATCTGACGCTCGATCTCGTTGACGATCTTCTGAGTGGACTCGCGCTGCCGCTCGAGGTTGGTGAGCTCGTCGTTGACGTCGTGAACTTGTCCCCGAAGCCTCTCCTGCTGTTGCTGAAGCCGGTCCCGCTCCTTGCGGATCTCTTCCAGCCGGCGGCGGCTTTCATCGAGGTCCCGCTGGGCGTGGGCAGGAGTGGCGGAGACAAGCAGCCCTAGGAGCGCGGCGAGCAGACTGACCGCCCTACACATGCCTCAGATGTCTCCCCACGCTGACCAGGCTCCCGCCGAGTCCGAGCAGTACCCCGAAGATGATGAGCAACAGGACCTGGTCGAGGCGGAAGAAGATCAGGCCGGCGAAGGGACCGCCTCCCCGGTCTCGAAACAGGAGATAACCCGCGTAGCACAGCACCAGCGAGAGCAGTCCGCCCAACAGTCCTTTCAGCGCGCCCTCGAGGAGAAAGGGGCCCCGGATGAACCAGTTGGTGGCGCCTACCAGCCGCATGATGGTGATCTCCCTGGCTCGCTGGAGCAGGGTGAGGCGAATCGTGACGCCGATGATCACCACCGAGACCGCGGCGAAGGCCAGCCCGATCACCAGGCCCACTATCCCGGTGATGTTCCGCAACTGATCCAGCCGCTGGACCCAGTCGCGGCCGAAGCGGACGTCATCCACGAAGGTGAAGCCCCGCAGCCGCTCGGCAACCCGCTCCACCGTGGCGGCGTCGCGGTAGCCCGCCTTCATCCGAACCTCGATCGAGGCGGGAAGCGGGTTCACCTGGAGATCGCGGTAGGCGTCGCGAAACTCGACCAGCTCCGATCGCGCCCGGGCCAGGGCCTGCTCTTCGGTCACGAAGCTCACGTCCTGCACTTCGGGAAAGGTCGCGATGTCCTGGCTGGCGATGGTGATGGTCTCCGCCGGCGTGCCCCGGAGCACGAAGGCGACGATCTCGACCCGCTCCTCCAGGCCGCGGAGCGCTTCCCGCAGGTTGATCGCCACCAGCCCGAACAGTCCCAGAGTGAACAGCGAGAAGGCGATGGTCGTGATGGAGAGCGCGGAGAGCAGCGGCGCACGCCGAAAGGACAGCAGGGCCTCGCGGGTAAGCAATCTCACGAGGTCTCCTCCAGGGCACCGGCTTCGTCCACTGCGCTGTCGAAGACGACCGATCCGTCCCGCAGCTCGATGGTGCGATAGGTGGTCTGACGGACCAGGTCCAGGTCGTGAGTCGCCATGACCACGACCGTGCCGCCGGCGTTGATGTCACGCAGGAGCTGGAAGACCCCCCGGGTGGCACGCTCGTCGAGGTTTCCGGTCGGCTCGTCGGCCACCAGAATGGCCGGGTCGTTCACCAGGGCGCGGGCGATCGCCACCCGCTGCTGTTCGCCCCCGGAGAGCTCCCGGGGATATGCCCGGCTCTTGGCCGAGAGCCCGACCTGGGTGAGGACCCGCATGACTCGCGCGGCGATGGTATCGGTCCGGGCGCCGGTCACCTCCAACGCGAAGGCGATATTCTCGGCCGCGGTGCGATCCTCCAGGAGCCGGAAATCCTGGAACACGATGCCGAGCCTCCGGCGCAGCTTGGGCACCTGCTCCACTCGCAGGTCGCTCACGTTGTATCCCGACACCCTGACCTCGCCGCCGGTCGGCCGCTGCTCGGCGAACAGCAGCTTCATGATGGTCGACTTGCCGGCGCCGGAGTGCCCGGTGAGGAACACGAACTCGCCCTTGCCCACCTGGAAGGAAATGTCCTTCAGGGCGAGGGCACCGTTGGGATAGGATTTGTAGACGTGAGAAAATCTGATCACGCGCGGAAGATAAATAGTCTGTAGTTGGGTGCTAAGGGCTGAGTAGTGAAAAGTGAAGGGTGAAGGGTGAACAGGGGGTAGTCGACCGGAGCCTCACCCTTCACCCTTCACCCTCGCACCTTTCACCCTTCACCCTTTCACCTATTTTATCGCCTGCTCCAAGTCCCCGATGATGTCCTCCGGATCCTCGATCCCGCAGCTCAGCCGGATGAACCCGTCGGGAATGCCCAGGGCGGCACGCTCGTCGGGGCTCATGTGGCGGTGCGACGTGAGGCGCGGCTCCGAGACGAGGGACTCGACCCCGGCCAGGCTGGGGGCATGGCTGATCAGCTTGAGCCGCTTGAGTACCCGCTCGGCCGACTTGAGCCCGCCCTTGAGCTCCAGCCCTATCATGCCCCCGAACCCGTCGAGCACTTCCCTGGCGTGATCGTGGTCGGGATGGGTGGGCAGGCCGGGGTAGTGGACCTGGTTGATGCCGGGATGCTCCGCGGCCCACCGGGCGACCGCCAAGCCGTTGGCGTTGTGCCGCTCCATTCGCACCGCGAGGGTGCGCATGCCGCGATCGACCAGCCACGCGGTATGCGGATCGATGGCCTGGCCCCAGAGCCGCATCAGCCGGTTCACCTCTTCGACCAGGGACACGGACCCGGCCACCGCACCCGCTACGACGTCGCTGTGTCCGTTCAGATACTTGGTCGCGCTGGTGATGACGATGTCGGCGCCATGCTCCAGGGGACGAAAGTTGATCGGGCTGGCGAAGGTTGCGTCCACCAGCAGCGCGAGGCCGAACTCCCGGGCAATCTGGGCGACCGGGCCGAGGTCGATCACCCGCATGGTCGGATTGGTGGGCGTTTCGATGAAAATCGCCCGGGTGGCCTTGCGAACCGAGCGGCGCCAGAGTCGCGGCTGGTCCGGACCGATGAAGGTGACCTCCATCCCCAGGCGGGTCAGCTCCTCGCTGAACAGCCGATGGGTACCGCCGTAGACCCAGTTGCTGCTGATCAGATGGTCGCCCGGTCGGAGCACCGCGAGGTGAGCCAGCGCCGTGGCTCCCATTCCGCTGGCCACGAAAATGGCGTCCTCGGCGCCCTCCAGGAGAGCGTACTTGCGGGCCAACGCGACCTGATTGGGGTTGTTGCCGTAGCGGCCGTAGAGGACTTCCTCCTCGGAACCGACCGGATTGGTGAAGGTGCTGCTCTGCTGGACCGCCGGCGCTATCGGCGTCCAGTCGGGCCGGCGGCGGGGCGTACCATGAATCGCGGTGGTGGAAAAGCCGAACCGGCGGCTCATGCGGTCAGGGCGGGATGGTAGAGCTCGCCCTCGGAGCGCACCAACCGGTATTCGGTCAATGCCAGGAGTGCCTGTCTCCCACGCTCCTCGCTCCATCCCAGCACCACGGCCAGCTCGCGCGCGGGTAGCGCTCCCCGGTCGTAGAGGCAGCCGAACGCCTGCCGGGCGTCGGGCGCCACTCCGCCCAGCAGTCTGGGCTCCTCCCCGGCAGGCGGCAGCGCGGCAACGGCCAGGCCATGCCGCTCGAGCACGTGGTCGATCGCGTCGTATTGCTCTTCCTGGAGTCCGCCCAGCACCACGAACCGCGGCGCATCGGGTGGCTCGGAGAGCAACAGCTTGGCGATCACCTCGTCGGCGCAGCTGAAATCCAGCAGCTCGATGTCGGAAAAATCGAGGAGCGCGGTGCGGCAGCCGGATTGGGCCAGTGCCGCTTCGATGCGGCCGCGTACCGCGGCGCCGGTGGGACGGGTGAGCAGCTTGCGGTACGGGATAGCGTGGGCTTCCCGCAGGAGCAGGCCGACCCGGATGGTCTGCATCATCGAGGCTCGGCGATCTGGGCGGGGATGATGATCTGCACCTGGGCTCCGGGGAAGAAGGGCAGTTGCTCGCTGAGCGGCACGTCCTCGTCCCAGGAGGGGACGATGGCGAGCCGGGCGGTCCCGCTGCGGACCGCGATCTTGCCCTGCCACTGGTCCAGAAAGCGCTTGATCGAAGCGAATCCGAGGCCGCGTCCCGGATCGCGAAAGCGACTGACGCCCTGGATCAGCGCCGCCTCCAGCGCCGCGCCGTCGCCCCAGCGATCGCCGAAGCGCTTGGCGTGGGTACTCTCCAGCGACCGGCGGAAACCGATGCCTGCATCGCTCACCGCGATGACCACCACCCGGCGGCCGAGTCGGCGGCGAAACGTGTAGGCCTGCACCGCCACCCATCCACTGGTGCCCGCGTGCTCCACAATATTCTGGCAGGCCTCCGAAAGCGCCATACTGAAGCGCAGCGTCGCCTTCATCTCCAAACCGAGCTCGCCGTGGATGATGCGTGCCGCGCTCTCGGAGATCTTGTCCACGACCGCGTGCACGTCCTCGAATGCTCGGATCGGGGTCACGTCCAGCAACACGTCCGAAGGCCCCGAGGCAGTAGCCTTCGGCACCCGGCCGTGCAGCTCAAATAACTCCGCCGCATAGTGGAAGAACCCGGCCCGCGCCCAGTATCGCTTGACCTCGTCGCTGGTCGGCACCGTGAAGAGAGGCTTCTCCCGCTTGGCCTCGGCCAACGCCTGCCCCGCGGTCAGCATAGTGATGAGCCCGTAGGGTGAGGCCCACTGAGCGCCTCTCGCGTCGACCAGCACCTTCTCTTCCGGCGGCCAAGTACCGAACCCGCCGGCGAAGTGATCGAAGCTGCGATCGTCGAAGTGAGCCGGGACCTCGATGACCCGGGTCACGGCATCACCAGCGCGCCCCGAAGGTGACGGACCAGGCCGCCGGCTCCTCGAAAGGTGGCGTTGCGGGCCGCGAGGGAGGTCGCTCGGTTGAGCGCTTCCTCCAGGCGGTCACCCGCGACCAGCCGGGCGCAGGCTACCGCGCCGAAGACATCGCCGCAGCCTGTCGGGTCGGCCGATTCCACGCTGGGAGCCGGGATCAGCGCGCTGCGCACCGGCTGGCCGGCCGGCACCTGCGTGCCGGCGGGCCAGCCATCAAACCCCGGCGCCGCGACGTACGCTGCACCACGGGTACCCAGCGTCACGACGAGCAGCGAAACCCCTGCCGCGAGTGCATCGGCGGACAAGGCCAACGGATCGGTGGAGAGTTGCCACATCTCGTCCTCGTTGAGCTGCACCACGTCGAAACAGCCAAACCATTCGGCTGCTTGCGCCAGCGGACGGAGCACCCGGACTCCGTCGTGCTGCATTCCCAAGAAGAGACTGTGAAGATCGGCATAGATCGGTCCGGCAAACCCCTGCCGCAGCGCTCGTGCGGTACCCAGGGTGAGCTCGAAGCCGGAAATGAAATTCAGGTAGATCGCGTCCAGGTCCCGCACCATGGGCCCCAGCTCCTCCCAGGTCCAGGCGGGCACGCCACCGGACATCCGTTCGGTCCGGCGCTCGCTGGAATGGTAGTGCAGGACCACCCGGTTGTTCGGCGCCGGGACCTCCACGCAGCGCGCGCCCGGGGTCCGATGGGTCAGCGCGCTCAGCAGCTCCTGGGCTCGAGGCGCGAGGTCGCGACCCACCTTGATCAGCGGAACGATCTCCCACCCCGGCGCGACACTGGCCTCCAGTCCCGCCAGTGCGTACGCAATTCCTCCCCACTCCTCTACCGGCGGGGACAGCGGATCGCGGCCGTAGATATGGTCCCAGACCAGCGAGCCGATGATGCCGAGCTTAGGCATGACGGGGGGGCGCTTCCAGAAACGTCTTCGCCGCCCCATACACCCCCGCGGTCCCGATCAGCTCGCCGGGAACGATGCGGCAGGCATTCACCGCCGGCTTGAACGCTCGCCGGGCGACCTCGCGGCGCAGCGGGATGAAGAGATGGTCGCCCGCCAGGGTCACCCCACCGCAGATGACCACAACCTCGGGATTGAACACGTTGAGCAGATTAGCGAGCCCCGCGCCCAGAAATCGCGCGGTGTCGTTCACCACCTCGAGCGCCAGCTCGTCACCCGCCTGAGCCGCCTCGTACACCGTCTGAGCCGTGATCTCCTGGAGCTGGCCGTTCACATGGTCGGGGAGGCGGCTTTCCGCGCCGGCCTCGATCGCCTCGACCGCACGCAGCGCGATGTTGGGACCCGACGCGTAGGCCTCCAGGCAGCCGTAGTTGCCGCACTTGCAGCGCCGGCCCTCGGTATCGATCGTGGTGTGCCCGATTTCTCCCGCTACATCCGAGGCGCCGTGATACAGCCGCCCGTCCAGGATGATTCCGCCGCCGATCCCGGTCCCGATGGTGATGCCGATGGCGTGGCGGGAGCCCCGCGCGGCGCCGACCCACCACTCGCCCAGCACGGCGCAGTTGGCGTCGTTGTCCAACGCCGCCGGAAGTCCCAGGCGATCGTGAATGATCTGGCGCAGCGGAAGGTTCACCCATCCCAGATTGGGAGTGAGCAGCACGATGCCGCTCTTGGTGTCGAGCGGCCCCGGCGCGCCCACTCCGACCCCCGCGATTTCCACTCCGGGTAGCTCCCGTTTGGTCTGGGCAATCGCCCGCTCGGCCAGCGACACCAGGCGGTCGACGACGTCGCTGGCACCGGCTTCGGCGTGAGTCGGCTCGGTGTGGAGGGCATGCAGGGCGGAGCCGTCCTCCAGCACGCTCCCCACCACGAGATTGGTGCCTCCGATATCAATGCCCAGTACAACTCGCACGCCACGCCTCCGAGCCGAGAGCCGAGCTGACCGCGGCAACGACGGTCTCTACCGCCAGCTCCCGCATGCACCGATGGTGCGACAAGGGACAAACCTGAGGTCCGTGTGCCGAACAGGGCCGGCAGGGAAGGTCCGGATGTCCCAGGGTCCGGTCACGGGCACCCCGAGGGCCGAAACCGAATTCCGGCACCGTC
This sequence comes from uncultured Gemmatimonadales bacterium, assembly GCA_963812755.1. Lineage (GTDB taxonomy): Bacteria > Gemmatimonadota > Gemmatimonadetes > Gemmatimonadales > GWC2-71-9 > CAVVWJ01. The sequence continues at coordinate 29,242 of CAWEWK010000005.1, forward strand.
GGACCGAACAGCGCCACGACCGGGATCCCGGCCGCAGTGGCGAGGTGGAGCGGCGCCGAATCGTTGGTGACCAACACCGCCGCCCTCCGGAGCAGCGCGGCCGACGCCCGCAGTCCCAGTGCACCGGCCGCGCTCCGGGCCCGGCTCGGCGCGGCGGCGACGACTGCTTCGGCCACCGGCGTGTCATCCGCGCTGCCGACCACCACGATGGGAGCGTCCAGCACCCGTGCCAGCTCGGGATAGTAAGGCCAGCGCTTGGTGCCCCAGATCGACCCTGGCGCCATCGCCACGAAGCCCGGACCCAGTGCCTGGGTCTGGAGCCATCGGTCAGCGGCGGCCTGGTCCTCGGCCGTCAGGCCGAGGTCGACGGCCGGCGACCCGCTGCTCCCACCGGCGAGCGCCAGCAACCGCTCGACCTCGTGGCCCTGACGCGCTCGCGGCACTCGGGAGGTATATGTAATCGCGGCCGGACTGTCGGCGAAGCCCGTCCGGGCTCTGATGCCCGCAGCAATGGCCAACGCGGCCGAGCGCCAGGAGCGATGAGGCAGATACGCCCGCGCATAGCCCCGGCGGCGGAGCCGTGCCGCAAGACGAAGGAAGCCGCCCGCCCCGGCGTCGGCACCTCGTTTGTCGTACCGGATCACTTCCCCTACCGCCGGATGGGTCTCGAGCAACGCTGCCGCGGCTGGCGTAGTGACCACGTCGACCGGCCCATGCCGCTCGGCCAGGGCGGAGAGCAGCGGCGTGGTGAGGACGACGTCGCCCAGGAAGGCCGTCTGAATGACCAAGGAATCCGTCATTCCACCTGTAGGACGGCCAGGAACGCCTCCTGGGGAATCTCCACCGCGCCGATCTGTTTCATGCGCTTCTTTCCTTCCTTCTGCTTCTCCAGCAGCTTGCGCTTGCGGGTGATGTCACCGCCGTAACACTTGGCGAGGACGTCCTTGCGGAAGGCGGAAATGGTCTCCCGGGCGATGATCTTGTTGCCGATCGCCGCCTGGATCGCGACCTGATAGAGCTGCCGGGGAATCAGCTCCTTGAGCTTCTCGGCTACCTTGCGGCCGTACTCGTGGGCCTTGTCCCGGTGAATGATGACGCTGAAGGCATCGACCGGATCGCCGTTGATCAGCATGTCGAGCTTGACCAGATCCGACTCGCGGTATCCGGCCATCTCGTAGTCCAGCGAGGCGTAGCCCCGGCTCAGCGACTTCAGCTTGTCGTAGAAGTCGAGCACGATCTCGCCCAGGGGGAAATCGAAGTGGAACTCTACCCTGGTGGTGTCGATGTAATGCATCCCGTGGTACACCCCTCGGCGATCCTGCCCCAGCTTCATGATGCCGCCGATGAATTCGGCCGGGGCCATGATGCGGGCCTTCACGTAGGGTTCCTCGATCCGGTCGATTTCGGCGGGGTCGGGGAGCTTGGAGGGATTCTCCAACAGCAGCATGTCGCCGTCGGTCCGATAGACGTGGTACTCCACCGTGGGCACGGTGGTAAGCAAACTGAGATCGAACTCCCGCTCCAACCGTTCCTGCACGATCTCCATGTGCAATAGACCCAGGAAGCCGCAGCGGAAGCCGAAGCCCAGCGCGGTGGACGACTCGGGCTCGTATTGCAGGCTCGCGTCGTTGAGCCGAAGCTTTTCCAGTGCGTCGCGCAGCCCCTCGTACTGATCCGAATCGGTCGGATACAGTCCGGCGAAGACCATCGACTTCACTTCCCGGTAGCCGGGAAGCAGCTCGGTCGCGCGATCGTGGGCGTCGAGGATGGTATCGCCCACCCGGGCATCGCGCACGTCACGGAGACTCGCGATCAGATAGCCGACCTCGCCGGCCTCCAGCTGATGCGACGGATGCTGGCCCAGCTGGAGGTAGCCCACTTCGTCGACGTGGTACACATCGTCCGGGTGGGAGCCGAAGGTGATCTCCATGCCCTCACGCACCACCCCGTCCATGACTCTGATGCTGGGGATGGCACCGCGGTAGCGGTCGTAGTACGAATCGAAGATGAGTGCCCGGAGCGGCGCCTCCTCCCGGCCCCGGGGCGGCGGCACCCGCGCCACCACCGCCTCCAGCAGCTCGGGCACCCCGGTGCCTTCCTTGGCCGAGACCGCCAGAATTTCCTCCCGCTTGGCGCCGATGAGATCGATGATCTCCTGCGCCCGCCGCTCCGGCTCCGCGCCGGGAAGGTCGATCTTGTTGAGAACCGGGATGATCTCGAGACCGGCGTCGAGAGCGAGAAACAGGTTGCTGAGGGTTTGTGCCTGGACGCCTTGAGAGGCGTCCACCACCAGGATCGCTCCCTCACACGCCGCCAATGACCGGGACACTTCGTAGGTAAAATCGACGTGCCCCGGGGTGTCGATCAGGTTCAGCTCGTAGGTGGTCCCGTCACGCGCCGGGTAACTCATCCGGACGGCGTTGAGCTTGATGGTGATGCCCCGTTCCCGCTCGAGGTCCATGGTATCGAGCAGCTGCTCCCGCATCTGCCGCTTTTCCACCGCCCCGGTCGCCTCGATCAGGCGGTCGGCCAGGGTCGACTTCCCATGATCGATGTGGGCGACGATGCAGAAGTTGCGGATGCTCGACTGTGACATGGGGGGAAGATAGTGGGGCCGTGGGGCAGGCGGACCCTGTTATCCTTTGAGCCCGTGACCACCAGCCGCCCCGCTGCCCCGCCGAAGCGCCGCCCCGCTGCTGCCGATCTGGGCATGCTCACCGTCTGCCTCATCTGGGGCCTCAACTTCAGCGTCACCAAACTGGCCATCGCGCAGATGCCGCCGCTGGCGTTCACTGCGATTCGCTTCTCCACGGCGAGCCTGCTGTTGTGGCTGATCCTCCGGCTCACCGAAAAAGCCCAGCCGTTGCCTCGACCGGTGCTGGTTCGGCTGATCGTCCTGGGCGTGGTGGGAAACACCCTGTACCAACTCGTCTTCATCACCGGCCTCGCCCATACCACGGCCACCAACAGCGCGCTGATCCTGGCGATGATGCCGATGACGGTGGCGGTGATGGCCGGGATGCTGGGCTACGAGCGGATTACCTCGCGGATGCGCTGGGGAATCTTCCTCGGCACCGCCGGCGTGGTTCTGGTGATCGCAACCCGGGGTGTGGGATTCAGCGCCGGGACGCTGGTGGGCGACCTGTTGAGCGTGCTGGCGGTGCTGACCTGGGCCAGTTACACCGTTGGTCTCCGAGCCGTCCCGCCTGGGGTCAGCTCGCTTCGGGTGACGACCGTGACCACGATTGCCGGGGCGCCGGGGCTGGTCCTGGCGGGCCTGCCACAGGTCGCGCGCCTCGAGTGGGCGGCCGTGCCCCGAGAAGCATGGGGCGGCCTGATATACGCCACCCTGTTGTCGCTGGTCGTCGCCTATCTGCTGTGGAATCGAAGCGTGAAGGCGGTGGGAAGCACTCGGACCGCGATCTACATGTGCATCACGCCGGTGGTGGCGGTGGCCGGCGCCTGGCTGATCCTAGGTGAGCGGCCTCATCCGCTTCAGGGGCTCGGCGCCGTTCTCATCGTGGCGGGAGTACTGCTGACCCGGCAGACCGGCGCGCCGACGGGCGCCGGCTAAGGACCTCCCGCCAGCTCTTCCAGCCGGGCCATGGCGCGACGAAGATGGGGGATCACGATACTTCCGCCCACCACCAGTCCCACCGAGAAGATCTCCAGAAACTCCTCCCGGTTCACTCCCTCTTCGTGGCAGCGCTGCACGTGGTACGTCACGCAGTCGTCGCAGCGGAGCACCAAGGAAGAGACCAGGCCCAGCATCTCCTTGGTCTTGGCGCCGAGCGCGCCGGCCTCGTACGTCCGGTGGTCGAGGGCGAAGAAGCGGTTGATGGTCAGATTGCCCGCACCGAGGATGACATCGTTCATCCGGGTGCGGAAAGCATTGAAGTCCTGGAGGGAGTCGGCCATGGCGTCGCTTACTCCTCCACGATCTCTGCTTTGCTCTCCGGGTTCCATTGCGGTCGCCCCGGCGCGTTGGCCACCTCCTGGCCCAGATAGAACAGCAGCTTCATGATTCGAGCCGCCTTCTCGCTGTCGATCTTGTCGGGCGAGTCGGTGGGCTGGTGATAATCCGGGTGCACCCCGTTGAAGAAGAAGAGAATGGGCACGCCCTTGCGCGCGAAGTTGTAGTGGTCCGACCGGAAGTAGAAGCGCTCCTCCGGCCACCGGTCGTCCACCGCGGTCATCCGCAGCTCCGGATGCGCCGCGTTGACCCGCTCCAGGACCACGCCTAATCCGGAGTGCTCCTTCCCGATCGCCACGATAGTATCGCGCCAGTTCCGGCCGATCATGTCGATGTTGATGTCGGCCACGATCTGGTGGATCGGGACCGTCGGGTGCTCGCTGAAGTAGCGGCTGCCCCACAATCCCTTTTCCTCGCCGCTCACCGTAAGGAACACCACCGAGCGCCGCGGGCGGGCGCCCGGCCGGCTGAACGCCTCGGCCAGCTCGATCACGCCGACGGTTCCCGAGCCGTCGTCATCGGCGCCGTTATTGATGCTGTCCGGCCGCCCCGGCGTGATACCGATGTGGTCCATGTGGGCCGAGTACAGCAGGTACTCCTGCTTGAGAGCCGGGTCCGATCCCTCGAGGATGCCCACCGTGTTGGGCGCGGTGAGCGCTGCGATCACCGAGTCCTTGAGCTCGAGCCGCACCGTGAGCCCGGGAACGTCGCGGGACACCGGCTCGCGGGCGCTACGCACTTTCGCCAGATCGACTCGGGCCGCCCGCAGCACCGAAGCGATCACCGGCTCGCTCACCTCGACCACCGGCGGAGCCACCAACTTCAGGTCGATCCCGACACGCTCGGGCGACCGCCGCGGGATTCCCGCGGCGAACACCGCCGAGTCGAGATTGGAGATCAACACGATCGCCTTGGGCGCCGCCAGTCGGATGGCTCGTCCCACCTGCGCGGCGTTCTCCGGAATCGGCCGGGAGTAGTCGGGGGCGTACAACACCAGCTTGTCCTGGAGCGGCATTCGGCTCACCGCATCGGCCGTCAGGGTTCCGCCGACGAGAACTGCGGAACCGGTCACCGGCCGGTCGGGAACCGCGCCCTGGCTGAATCGCGCCGACTGGTCCAGCCGCGCCACCGCCGAGGTGTTGCCGACCTGGAAAACGACCCCCGACCCGGCGAGGTCGAGCTTCCGCCGGGTAATGGAATAGCGCTGAAACCAAGTACCGTTCTCTCCCCCCGGCTTGAGGCCGAACTGGCGGAACTGTGCGGCAATGTATTCGGCGGTCAGCTCCAGTCCCCGGCTCGGGGTGTCGCGTCCCATCATCGAGTCGTCCGCAATGATGCCGATCCGCCGCGCCACGTCCGCCGTGGTAATCGAGGCCGCCGCGTCTCCCACCGCCGAGGTCTGGGCGGCGAGTGAGCACCATGGGAGAGTCAACGCTAAAACGACGACGGTAAGGCGCATTTCGGTTCCTGGTCGAGAGGGCTGTGCCATCAGTCGCCTTTTACGATCTTCCGGTAACTCTCCGGCCGCCAGCGCGGCCGTTCCGGATCGTTTCCTACGGCTGTGCCCACGTAGAACAACAGGCGGACCAGACGCGCGGTCTTTTCCGCGTCGATTCGGTCCGCGGTATCGGTGGGCTGATGATAGTCGGGGTGGGTCCCGCTGGTGAAGAAGAGGAAGGGAATCCCCTTCCTGGCGAAGTGATAGTGGTCCGACCGGTAGAAGATCCGCTCCTCCGGCCAGCGATCGAGCACCGGGGCCATGCGAAGCTCGGGGTGCTCGGTCGCCACTCGTTCCAACGTCTCGCCCAAGGAAGAATGTTCCAGACCCGATGCGATGACCGAATCCGGCCAGTTACGTCCGATGAGATCCAGGTTGAGGATGGCCGTGATCGTGCTCAGCGGAACCGTGGGATGCTCGGTGAAATACGAGCTGCCCCAGAGGCCGTCCTCTTCGCCGCTGGGAAGCAGGAAGAGGAGTGACCGCTTGGGCCTCGCACCCGGGCGGCTGAACGCCTCGGCCAGCTCCAGCAGGCCGGCGACGCCCGATGCGTTGTCGTCCGCTCCGTTCCAGATGCTGTCCCGCTGCCCCGATCGCACTCCGAGGTGGTCGAGATGCGCAGAAACGACCAGATACTCCCGCCGAAGCAAGGAGTCGCTCCCCTCCAGCGTGGCGACCAGATTGGGGGCCGTTCCCCTCTGGAAATAGCGGCGGTTGAGCCGCAGGCTCACTCGCAATGAAGCCGCCTCGGAGAATTTGCCGCGCACCAACTCGCGCATGCGGCTGGGGTCGATCCCCGACTCTCGCAACACCGGCTGCAGCGCCCGCTCATGTACCTCCAGGATCGGGGCGCCCCGGGCGTCGCGAAAATCCGGGGTTAGCCTCGGCTCGGCGGCCGACTCGAGTCGCTGGGCGAAGGTGGCTGAGTCCCGGTTGGAGATAATCACCACGGCGCGAGCCAAAGCGCCGACCTCGTTGATTCGTTCGCCGAGATCGTCGGGCAGTGGGCGACGGTAGTCGACCGCCAGCAACACCACCCGGTCTCGCAGCTTGGGGTCGGCGGCCGTCTCGGGAGTGATCGGCCCGGCGTAGATGATCGTCTTCCCGGTGATCTCCCGACCGGTGACCGAGCCGCCGATGAACCTCACGTCCCGGCCTACTGCGGCGCGGGCCCGGGCCGGTCCGGACACGAAGTCCACACTGGAGTTGGCCGGATCAACCGTCCAGCGTGACACGCCGAACCGTTGCTCGAAGCCGCCGCCGTCGCCTGCCGGCCGGAGGCCAAGCCGGTTCAGCTCCCCAGTGACGTAGTGTGCCGCCCGCTCCAAGCCTGGGCTGGGAGTGTCCCGTCCCAGCATCGAGTCGTCGGCCACGATCTCGATTCGATGCCTGACGTCATCCGGCGTGATCGTGGCTACGGCTTCGGCGATGGCAACCCGGCTCTGCGCCTGGAGCGGGCTGGCGAGTGGCGTGAGACAGAGGAAGACGACGCGGCGCATGAGGGTCTCGCTACGCAAGCGCCCAACGGTCGGTTTCAGCGGTTTACGGCCTCCGGCGCCGCAGCTCGGGCTCCCCCGTACTCTTGGGGGGCCTGGCTTCACGGACCCGCCGGGGGATGTCCGGCCCGTCCTTGAGACGGCGTCCCATGCCCCCGATGCCCGGTGTCGGCACCACGCCTCGCGCCCCCTGGTCCTGGCCGGTGTGAAGCCGGCGCCGAGTCACGTAATCCTCTCCTGGTGCGGACTCGCGGAAGACGTAGCGGGGGCCGGGATGCGGTGGCCGGGCCGCGACAACGTTGCGCCCCTGGTTATACCGGTAAGGGTAATAGCGCGGATCGTCATAGATTACCACTCGGTAGCGGCTGCACGCTGTGCGGTACGGGTCCCACTCATTGTAACTGGCGTAAGTGTGGCAATCGTAGCAGACGAAGCGGGGATAGTCGTACCGGCGTTCCACATAATAGGGGACGACGTCGTAGTCGTAGTCGCCACCGCCCGCGATCCGCTCGGCCAGCTCGGTGAGTGCGACGTAAGGGTCGCGCTGGATTCTTCCACCGTCGATCAACCGATAGTCCCAGTAGTCGCCTCGAGTGATGTCGTCGAAATCGAAACGATTGGCCGAGGCCACGGCGAAGACATAACCGACCCCGGGGTAGTCGTCGACCATGAAGGATCGGCGTCCCCGTGGGCCCGACAGCTCGAGCACCCGTCCGTCCCGAACGTAGGTGTCGCCCCAAGGCTCGCGAGGAAACAGGACCCGGAGCCGCCCGTCGGTGTCGACCCGGAACACCGCAACATGAGCCGGCCGGTCGGTGGTCAAGAACACGCGTGCGCCCTGGCCCCGTTCGTAGGGATCCTCCCGATCGGTCCACAGCGTGATCCTGCCGGCCACCGGGAGAGTGGTCGGCGGAGGCGCGGCTATGTGGATGGGAGTGGTCCTGAGGAGTGGGAGACCGGCGAGCATCACCCACCCCAATCTGACGAGCATGAATCCTCCGGCTACTTCAGGCGTATTCGGAAGAAACCAGCAGGCCGCATGCCAGCGGAGAGCGGACGCATAAGATGCGCACGAGTAGAGGCTTGGGCTAGAGTGACTGGCTTAGCATTCATGGGGAGTGTCATCGGAAGTGGGCTATTGGCTTATGGCCGCCACTCCCCTACGTTGCCCCTCGAATGAGTCGCCCCGCTCCATCTCCTGCCCGCGCCCGTCTCGACCTGCTCGATCCCCTCGAGGTGTCCAAGCTCGGCGGGCTCGAAGTCATCACCGAAGGCGTGGTCGAGGGGTTTCTCACCGGCTTGCACCGGTCGCCCCGCCGGGGATTCTCGGTGGAGTTCGCCGAGCATCGGATGTACCAGCCGGGAGACGAGCTGCGCTACGTCGACTGGAAGATCCTGGGGCGGAACGACCGGCTCTACGTCAAGCAGTTCGAGGAGGAGACCAATCTCCGGGCCATGGTCGTCTGTGACATCAGCCGTTCGATGGCCTGGACCGGCTCCCCCGAAACCGTGCTGCCCAAGCTGGCCTACGCCCAGCGCCTCATCGCCGCGCTTTCTCTGGTGCTGCTGCGCCAGCGAGACGCCACCGGGCTCATCGCGTTCGACGACGAGGTCCGCACCATCCTGCCGCCCCGTGCCCGGCTCAGTCACTGGCGGCAATTCGTGGCTACTCTGGCCGCTTTGGAGGCGGGGCAGGGAACCGCGGCAGAGCCGGCCCTCCGCCGGGTGGTCGATCAGCTCCGGCGCCGAGGGCTGGTGGTATTCGTCTCCGATCTCCTGCTGGACCGGACCCTGGCTCTCAAGGCCCTGCGATTTCTCCGCCACCGCGGTCATCAGGTCGTGGTCTTACACATCATGGATCCCGGTGAGCTGACCCTGGGCGGGCCGGCCGAGGCTCGGTTCGAGGACCCGGAGACGCGGGCGGCCGTCGTTCTCCGACCTCGCGACTGGGCGGGAGCTTACCGCGACACAGTTCGACTGGTAGTCGGAGAGTGGGATCTGGCCTGCCGCCGTCACGGGATTCGTTATCACCGGGTCATGACCGATACGCCGTACGGCGTCGCGCTGCGCGAGGCTCTGGCCCCGGCGGCCGGCGTGGGATGATCGGGTTCCTCCATCCGTGGGTGCTCGCCGGACTGGCCGCGGCCGCCATTCCGGTCCTGCTCCATCTTCTGGCACGACGCGAGCCGCCCACCGTCATCTTTCCCGCGGTCCGATACCTCATCACCACCACGCGCGAGCATCAACGCCGGCTCAAGCTGCACAACCTCCTTCTGCTGCTCGCCCGAACTCTGCTGATCGTCCTGCTGGTCCTCGCCGCCGCTGGGCCCACCATGCCGTTGCGGGGGGTGCCGGGCCATGCGCCGAGCGCCCTGGTACTCATCCTCGATAACTCGCCCAGCAGCTCGGTAGTGGTCGCCGGCTCGGCTCGGCTGGGGCAGCTGCGTGCAGCGGCGCGAGATGTCTTGCGCCGGGCGACCCCCGACGATGCGCTGTGGCTGATCACCGCCGATGGCGTTCCCCGCCGCGGTGACCGCGCCGCCCTCGAGTGAGCAAGTGAACGCCATGGAGGCCTCTTCTCGGCGGCTGGATCTCGGCAACGCCGTTCGGCTGGCCGGGGAGGTGCTGGCCTCGGAATCCCGCCCCGGCGAGACCATCCTGCTGACTGACCTTCAGGCGACCGCGGTGTCGCCGGCCGCTCCGGCCGCTCCTTTAGTGGTCGGCCGGCCAGAGGAGGCGCCGCCGCCCAATGCCGGCATCGTCGGCCTGGGAACCGGCGCTCAACCGTGGTCGTCCGATGGCGGGCGCATCACGGTGACGCTCGGAGGAGACTCGGGGGCCGCCGTACCGGTGACCGGGCGCCTGGGTGAGCGGCCGGGGCGCCAGGCTCTGGCCCAGGTCGGCGGCGCGACGACGCTCGCGCTGCCGGGAGTTCCCAGCGGCTGGTGGCCGGTGTCGGTCGAGCTCGACCCCGACGAGCTGAGAATGGACGACCGGAGAGTCGGACTCGTTCGGGTCGCGCCGGTGGCACGGGTGAGCTGGGACTCGGCCAGTCGCTACATCGCCGCCGCCAGTGAGGTCCTGCTCACCAACCGGCGCATCGCCCGGGGCGACGAGGTTACCATCGGCCGCCTCGTGCGGGGCGGCTCCATCGTGGTGCCACCGGAAGATGCGGCCGAGCTGGGTGCTCTCAATCGAGCGCTGGCCGGACGCGGTGTAGGCTGGAGCTACGGAGCGCTGGCCGCCGGTGCTGCCGTGACCGACAGTGGGCCGATCGTAGGGCGCGAGCGAATCCTCCGCCGCTACCAGCTCGTGTCCAGCGGGAGCGGCCGGACCGGCGTGCTGGCGACCGTCGCCGGCTCTCCCTGGTTGGTGAGGAGCGGTGACGTCGTCCTTCTGGGTAGCAGGCTGGAGCCCGAGTGGACCGAGTTGCCGGTGTCGGCCGGGTTCATGCCGTTCATGGACGCGTTGCTCAACCGCCTCGCCCGCGGCGAGGTGACGCTCGCCGAGGGCGCGCCGGGAGACGAGGTGACGCTCCCCGATCTGGTGACCGCCGTTCGGCAGGGCGAGCGCGAGTGGCCGGTCGAAGGTGGGGGACGGTTCCGCCCCTCCGAGGCCGGTGTGTACTTCCTCATGGTCGAGAGTGACACGATCGGCGCCCTCTCCGCCAATCTGGATCCCCGCGAGTCGCTGCTGGCTCCGGCCACCGACGATGAGATCCGCCAGTTGTGGAAGGGCGCCCAGGTGGTGCCGCTGAGTGAAGCGGGCGATGCGGCGTTCTCGGCCGGTGGCCGCGGCGACCTCCGGGGTCCGCTGCTCTGGTCCGCGATGCTCTTCGGCCTGGTGGAACTGGGTCTGGCCAGCGTCTGGAGACGGGGGCGGTGAGACTCAAGCCGGTCCTCGACGCCTTCGAGCGCGCGCCGGCGGTGTCGGATCTTGCCGGACGGCTGCCGGCTCGGGGGAACGCGCTGCGGCTCGGGGGGCTGGCAGGCTCCAGCGGCGCGGTGCTCACAGCCTGGCTGGCGCGGGCCTTCCCGCAACGGCTGCTCACCGTCATCGCCCCCACACCGTCGGAGGCGGAGCGGTGGCTCAACGATCTTACCCACCTGGTAGATGGCGGCGTGGCGCTGTATCCCCAGCGAGAGGCATTAGGCGAGGAGGAGCCGCACTACGAGATCGCCGGAGAGCGGGCGGAGACCATCGAGGCGCTGCTCCAGAGCCGGCTCAGAATCCTGGTGACCACCGCGAGGGCCACCGCCGAACGGACCCTGGTGCCGGCCGCGCTTCAGGAGCTCCGGCTTCGCCTGGCACCCGGCGAACGCAATCCGCCAGGCCGGGTGGCCGAGTCGCTGGAACGGATGGGCTATCGCCGCGTCGCGACGGTGACCGAGGTCGCGGAGTTCAGCGTCAGGGGCGGAATCCTGGACGTCTATGGCTTCGGGATGGCTACCCCGGCCCGGCTGGAGTGGTGGGGCGACGACATCTCTTCGATCCGGGGCTTCGACCTGACCACCCAGCGGTCATTGGAGGAGCTGGGCGAAGTGACAGTGCTGCCGATTACCACCCAAAGCCTCTCGTCAGACGAGCAGGAGCCGGTTCGTCCACCTGCCCGTCTGACTCTGTTGGACCTCCTTCCACCGGATGTTCTGATCATCGAGGAGGCCGCCGGGCCGGACTTCGACGAAGTGTTGCGGGCCTGGAATGAGGCACTGCACCATCTCGATGTCGCACGGCGACTGGGCGAGGAAGTTCCCAGCCGGGAAGCGATCCTTCAGGCTCCGGAAGAATGGCGAGCCCGTTTGGAGGGCTTTCCCAGATTGCTGCTGGCGGACGAGCGGGTGGACCTTCAGTTCGGCTTCTTTCCACCGGATCGAGTCGACCGCGACCTCAACCGATTGCGCGCCATCCTCGCCGGCTCACCCCCCAGCCTGATCCTCTGCGACAACGAAGGCCAGCTCGAGCGAATGGAAGAGCTGTTGGAGGAAGGCGGCCGTGGCCCGCTCCGGGCGACCCTCGCCGTCGGTGCGTTGGACGGCGGCTTCGTGATGCCCTCGCTCAGGGTGCTTACCGATCACGAGATTTTCCGACGGGCCCGGCGGTTACGTCGCCCGCGGCGCTACCGCCAGGCCGCGCCCTCGGCCGCGACCGGTGCGCTCACCGAAGGCGACTATGTGGTACACCTGGACCATGGAATCGGGATCTATCGCGGAATCGCCACGATCACCGCGGGCGAATCGACACTCGAGGTGGCCATCGTGGAGTACGAGGGCGGTGACCGACTCAACGTCCCACTCTATCGCCTGGATCAACTGGAGCGTTACCGGGCGGCCGGCGAGGATGGCGACCGGCCTCCGCCTCGATTGCACCGGCTAGGTGGCACCAGCTGGCAGCGGGTCAGGGAGAAGACCCGCCAGGCGATCCGACAGATGGCGGCCGAGCTGCTCGACCTCTACGCCCGGCGGACGGTCACCGCCGGCTATGCATTTCCCCCCGATACCAAGTGGCAACGCGAGCTGGAATCGAGCTTTCTCTACGAGGACACGCCGGACCAGCGAAAAGCCACCGAGGAGGTGAAGCTGGACATGGAGCGTCCCCGCCCCATGGACCGCTTGCTGGTAGGTGACGTGGGGTATGGGAAGACCGAGGTGGCCGTGCGTGCGGCATTCAAGGCGGTGCAGGGCGGCAAGCAGGCGGCGGTGCTGGTGCCCACGACGATCCTGGCCGAACAGCATGGTCGCACCTTCGTCGAGCGGCTGGCCGACTTCCCGGTGCAAATCGAGGTGCTCTCTCGCTTCCGCACCCCGAAGGAGCAGAAGGCGGCGCTGGAGCGGCTGGTGACCGGGCGCACCGACGTGGTGATTGGCACTCATCGGCTCCTGTCCAAGGACGTGGCATTTCAGGACCTCGGCCTGCTCATCGTGGACGAGGAGCATCGGTTCGGGGTGCGGCACAAGGAGAGGCTCAAGGCCCTTCGGCTGGCGGTGGACGTGCTCACGCTCACCGCCACCCCGATCCCGCGCACGCTGCATCTCTCGTTGGCCGGATTGCGTGACCTGACGCTGATCGAGACACCTCCGCGAGACCGTTCGCCCATCCTGACTTTTGTCGAGCCGCGGGACGACGCCTTGCTCGAGGAAGCCTTCGCCCGAGAGATCGACCGCGGCGGGCAGGTATTCGTGGTGCACAACCGAATCGAGACCATCGAGACCATCGCGGCACGGGTACGCGCGCTGGCGCCCAGGGCCCGGATCGGGGTGGCCCATGGGCAGATGCCGGCCGAGGAGCTGGAGACGGTGATGCGGGGCTTCGTGGCGGGAGAAGTCGACATCCTGGTATCCACGATGATCGTCGAGTCCGGATTGGACGTCCCCAACGCCAATACCATGGTGGTTCACGACGCGCACCGCTTCGGTCTGGCCCAGCTCTATCAGCTGCGGGGACGGGTGGGCCGGAGCCATCGGCGGGCCTACTGCTATCTACTGGTCCCCGACGCAATCGATCCGGACGCGGAGGAACGATTGAAGGTGCTGGAGCATCATACCGATCTGGGGGCGGGCTACCGTATCGCTCTCAAGGACCTCGAGCTGCGGGGCGCGGGCAACTTGCTCGGCGCCGAGCAGTCGGGGCACGCGCACGCCGTCGGGTTCGATCTCTACCTTCGCTGGCTGGAGGAGACGGTTCGAGCGCTGCAGGGTAAGGGCACGACCGAGCAGCCGGCGCCGCCGGACGTCGTGCTCGACCGCCCGGCCCATCTGTCGGACGGTTACGTTCCAGACGATGACGTCAAGCTGGACCTGTACCGGCGACTGGCGCGCGCCGCGTCACCTGGCGAAATTGACGGGTTACGCGACGAACTGCGGGAGCGCTTTGGCCAGCCGCCGGCCGAGACCGAGACGCTGCTCGACATGACGCGGCTGCGCGTCCTGGGAGCGGAGCTCGGCTTGCAGCACGTGCTGGTGCGCGGTGACGAGGCGCGACTCACCTTCCGCCAGGGAACCCAGCCCAGGCTCGCCGGTCTCACCTCGGCGTTGGACGATGTGCAGCTGGCCGCGGAGGTCCGCCGCACCGTCCCGCTCTCGCTCCGCCTGATCCGCCTGGGCGGCGAGCCGATCGTGCGGGGGTTAGTGCGGGCATTGCAGAGGGCGGTGTGAAGACGCTATCAGCTATCGGCTATCTGCTCCAGACGTCATTAGCCGATAGCCCACAGCCGATAGCTGATAGCCGATAGCCTTTTTGGAGACTCCATGCATCGTTTTGCAATTCTGCTGTCATTGGTGATCGCTGCCGCTCTTGCCGGTTGTTCCAACTTCCGCGACCTGTTCTCGGCCCACGCCGACGTGGCCGCCGAAGTAGCCCCGCAAGAGCTTTCCGCCGAGCGCCTGTCCCAGATCGTCCTGGGGTCGGGGAAGAACGTCAAGGTCACCCGGGAAGTCAGCAAAGTCGTGGCCGACATCTGGGTGGACTATTCCCTCTTCGCGCAGGCGCTGGTGCGGGGACAGTTGCCGGTGGATTCAGCGGCGATCGCCGAGGCGCTCTGGCCCGAGTTGGCGGAGATCAAGGGCACCCACTGGCACGATACCCTGGCCGCGCGGCGCTCCAGTGTCTCCGATACCGCCGCCGATAGCCTCTATCGCATGCATGATGTCCGGCTGCTGCAACACATCCTCTTCGGTCTGCGCCCCAACACCCAGCCGGCCCAAAAGGCGGAGACCCGGAAGAAGGCCGAGGCTACTCTGACCCGGATCAAGGGCGGGGCCAACTTCGCGCGGCTGGCCGCGCAGCTCTCGGAAGACCCGGGCACCCGGGCGGATAGCGGCTATTTGCCACCCGGCCCGAAGGGGCGGTTCGTCCCTGCCTTCGACAGCGTGGGTTGGGCGCTGGCACCAGGGCAGACCAGTGGCATCGTGGAGTCGCCGTTCGGATTTCACATCATCAAGCGTCCGGCACTCAACGACGTGAGGGCGCGCCTCGGCGACTACCTCACCGAGCGGGCGGGAGTTCGGCTCGACTCGCTGTACATGGACAGTCTGGCCAAGGCCAACGATATCCAGGTGCTGGGCGACGCGGCGCCGACCATGCGCGCGGCGGTGGAATCGCCCGAAGAGTCCCGGCGATCCACCAAGGCGCTCACCCGTTTCAAGGACGGCGAGCTCACGGTGCAGGAATATCTGCGCTGGGTTCGGGCCTTGCCTCCGCAGTACGGCAACCAGCTCCGCCAAGGCAACGACACGATGCTTCACCAGTTCGCCAGGGTGCTGACCCAGAACGTGCTGCTCCTGCGGGAGGCGGAACGGGGTGGCATGAAGGTCTCGCCACTGGAGTGGGCGTCACTGGAGCGACGCTACCGGTCTCAACTCGATACTCTGCGCACCGAGATGGACCTTTCGGGCTCGGATCTGACCGATTCCTCGGTCGGGTTGGCGGAGCGGGAGAAGGTGGCGGCACTGAAGGTCGAGCAGTACTTCGACCGGCTGATCGCCGGGCATACCAAGTTGCGCCCCCTTCCCTCGGCCCTGGCAACCCTGTTGCGGGAACGAATGACCTTCAAGATCTACGATGCCGGCATCGCCCGGGCCACGGACATCGGGCTCGAGGCCAAGGCCAAGGCGGATTCGATCTCGCCGCCCGGAGGGATGCGGCCGGCTCCCGGCCCGCCGCCGGTGCCCGGAGCAGCAGCCCCGGGCACGGCTCGGCCGGATAGTGCCGGCGCGTCCGCCAAGCCGGCTACACCGGAGTCGAAGAAAGACTAGTCGGATGAGAGTCGCCCTTCTCGCGCTCGCTTTCGCGGGCACCACGACACTCGCCGCGCAGGATTCGACCGTCACGGCGGTACCGGATTCCACTGCGACGGCGGGGCTGGATTCCATGGTTGCGGCGGTGACGGCTGGGCACGACACCACCATCATGGTCGACCGGGTGCTCGCGGTGGTGGGCAACCGTCCGGTACTGGAATCGCAGGTCGACGAGGAGATCTTCAGCCGGCAGTCGCAAGGGGTCAAGCTCCCGACCGACCCCAAGGGCCTGGCGCTGGTGAAGCGCCAAGTGGTCTCCTCGATCATCGACGAAGAGCTCCTGGTTCAGCAGGCGATGCGCGATACCGCCATCACGGTCACCGACCAGGAGATCGCGGACGGAGTGGAGCAACAGGTCCGGAAGGTGCGGACCAACTTTCCTTCCGAGATCGATTATCGGAACGAGCTCAAGAAGGCCGGGTTTCAAACGCCGGAGGAGTACCGCCGCTGGCTCAGCGACCAGCAACGCCGGGCGGCGCTGCAGAATCGGTTGATCGACAAGCTTCGAACCGACGGCAAGCTCAAGCCGGTGTCGCCGACCGAGCAGGAGATGCGGGAGTTCTTCGACGAGCAGAAGGGCACCCTGGGCTCCCGGCCTGCCACCATCTCATTTCGGCAAGTCATCGTCACTCCCAAGCCGTCGCCCGAGGCCAAGGCCCGCAGCCGGGCTCAGGCCGATTCTATCGTGGGCGAGCTACGGGGCGGCGCCGACTTCGCCACCGCGGCCAAGCGGTTTTCCCAGGACCCCGGATCGCGAGAGCAGGGCGGCTCGCTGAACTGGTTCCGCCGCGGCGTCATGGTGCCCGAGTTCGAGCGGGTGGCGTTCAGCCTTCGCCCCGGCACGATATCCGACCCGGTCGAATCCCCGTTCGGCTACCACATCATCCAGGTGGAGCGGGTGCAGCCGGCGGAGGTCCAGGCCCGGCACATTCTGCTCACTCCGGACATCGATTCGGCTCATGTGGACAGTGCCCGCGCCCTCGCCGCGACGATTCACGGGAAGATCATGGCCGGGGCTGCCTTCGACTCGCTCCAGCGGCTGTACCACGATCCTTCGAGTGAACGGCAGGCGGAGGACGTGCCGGCCGACAAGCTGCCGGAGCCCTACGCCAAGGCGATCGGCGAAGCGGACTCCGGAGCGGTGGTCCCGGTGTTCTCGCTTCCGGGCCAGGGCGGGCGGGAGCAGTTCGTCGTGCTTCAGGTCATCGGCCGCCGTTCTCAGGGTGAAATCCGCTACGAGGATGTGAAGGACCGGATCCGCAAGCAGCTGGGCGAGCAGCTCGCCATCCGCCGCTATATCGACCGGCTGCGGCAGGGGACGTATGTGGAGGTGAGGAGTTAGCGGCGCGCGGCTCGCCGTCACCCTCGGCGACCCTCGCGGGATCGGACCCGAGATTGCGGCTCGGGCGTTGCAAGAGCCTCTCGACGCCGAGATCACGGTCATCGGCGCGGAAGATCAGATCGCGGCGGTGCCGGCAGAGCAGCGGATCTCGGTTGGCAGCTGGGGCCTCGGCAGCGGGGAGCGAAACGATGACCGGCCGCGGGTCATTCGGGCCGGCCGGATCGCGGGGCACGCGGTCGAAGCGGCGGTAAAGCTGGCCCGCGAAGGCCGGGTGGACGGCATCGTCACCGGCCCGGCCCACAAGCAGGCGCTGCACCTCGCCGGATTTCCTTATCCCGGACATACCGAGTGGCTGGCCCACCTCGCGGGCGACGTGGACGTCGCCATGATGCTCGCGTCGGAGGAGCTGCGCGTCGTCCTGGTGACGACCCACGTGCCGCTTCGCGATGTCCCGGCGCTCCTGACGCAGGACCGGGTGGTGCGTGCCGGCAGAATCACCGAAGCCGCGCTGAAGCAGTGGTGGGGACTGGAGCACCCGCGAATCGCCCTCTGCGCGGTGAACCCGCACGCCGGCGAAGGCGGTCTTTTCGGTGACGAGGAAGAGCGGGTGCTGGGTCCGGCGGCCGTCGCGCTGGGAGCGGTTGGGCCGCTGCCGGCCGATACCGTGTTCGTGCGGGCGATGCGGGGAGAGTTCGACGCGGTGCTGGCGCCCTATCACGACGTAGGGATGACCGCGATCAAGGTGGCGGCATTCGGACGAGCGGTGAACATCACCCTCGGCCTGCCGTTCCCGCGGACCTCGCCGGATCACGGAACCGCGCTGGACATCGCCGGGACCGGTCGGGCCGATCCGTCGAGCATGCGCGCGGCCATCGAGCTTGCGTGCCGGCTGGGTCTGCGCTCGCGATCAGGCTGACCGCGCGGAACTGCGGGGTCGGCCCGGGGCGGGTCCCCCCGGTCGCTGCAGTTCGCGCCAACGCTCGAGAACCCAAGCAGGGCTGCCGCTCACTGACGCTCCCTCTGGGACCCGCCCCGGGCCTGAAGGGCCGCTTCGCGGTACGAGCCATAGGCGCGACTTCCGGACGGAAGGACGGGCGCAGGCGGGGGCCCGCGCTCCTGGAGCGCGCGTCAGTGAGCGGTAGCCTTGCTTGGGATGTCAAACGTTGGCGCGAACTGCAGTGCGCGGAAGGAGTGTGGGCCCCCGCCGGAGCCGTGCATCCCGATAAGTGTGCAAACCGGCCTATTCCAGCCGCCCCATCAGCTCGAGGTAAGCGTCCAGCTTCAGCTTCTGTGCCGCCCGGTTGGCCACCAGCACCGCCCCGCACTGCAGGATCGTCTCCCGCTCGACCAGTCCGTTCGCTCGAAGCGTATTCCCGGTATCGACCAGATCCACGATCCAGTGCGACAGGTTCAGCAACGGCGCCACTTCGACCGACCCGTTGACCGTGATGATGTCGACCGGCCGGCCGGCGGCGCCGAAGTGCGCCTGGGTCAGCCGGGGGTACTTGGTCGCCACTCGAACGGTGATGCCTCCCGGCAGCGTTGGATACGCCGCGTCGGCGGGAGAAGCCACGACCAGCCGGCAGGCCCCGAATCCCAGCTCCAGCGGCTCGAGCACGTCCGCGGCGCTCTCCCGCAGCACGTCGGTTCCTGTCACTCCCAGATCGGCCGCTCCCGATTCCACGTAGACCGGAACATCCGCCGGCTTCACCACCAGGAACTCGATCGCCGGGTCGCTCGACGGGATGAGCAACCGCCGCCCTGCATCGGCCGGCTCCGCTCCGGCCCGGCGGAAGCGCTCCACCGCCTCGGCGTACAGGCGACCCTTGGGGAGCGCGATCCGCAGCCGGCTCACAGCGGCACCTCGGCCAGCGCGTCGAGATCCAGTGACACCCCGACGGCCGGCATCGGCCGGCCGAAGCGTCCCATGAGATCGTCGTACCTGCCGCCGGCCCCGACTGCGCGTCCGGTTCCCGCGACGTAGACCTCGAAGTGAATACCGGTGTAGTAGTCGAGCCCACGGACCTCGCCGAGGTCGTATACCACGTGGGCGCGCTCGGCGCTGGTGAGCGCGGCATCCAGCGCCAGAAGATGTTGCAGTGCCGGTAGCGTGCGCGCGGGCGATTCCCGGAGCGCCAGCTCCAGCGCCGCGTGCCGGCCGATGACGAACGGGAGCCGGGTCAGGGCACGAATGTCTTCGGACAGTCCCTCGAGCGCTTTGGTGAGACTGCCACGATCCTTCCGGTCGATCCAACGCCGCACATCGGCCCGCAGCGGCTCCTCGACTGCCTCGAGACCGGGCGCGAGAACCCCGGCGTGCCCTACGTTGATCTGGAAGTCCTGGAGTCCGGTTCCCGCCACCAGCGCGAGGGTGAGACGAACGATCTCCACGTCCGCGGCGAGGTCGCCCTTGCCCAACAACTCTCCTCCGACCTGGAGGATCTCTCGAGGCCGTCCGCCCCGCTCCGGATCTTGCCGGTACACCGAGCCGGAGTAGGACAGCCGAAGCGGGAGCGACGCCTGCGAAAACGTCGTCGCCGCCATCCGGGCGAGGCTCGCCGTGAAGTCGTAGCGCAGCGCCAGGATTCGGCCATCCCGGTCGGGAAACCGGACCAGACGTTCCGCGATGTCCGCCCCGCCGGCACGAAGGAAAGTTTCTTCGTACTCGAAAGTCGGCGGGATCAGCTCCTGATAGCCGGTCCGCTCGAGCACGGTCATCGCCTCGCGCTGGAGCGTTCTCCGCCGGCGGGCGGCTTCGCCGGTGAGATCGAGAGCGCCGGGTGGCTGTGCCACGAGGAGGGAGCGGAACATAGGGCGGGAAGGTAAGCCGACGGGGGTTGCGCGCCAGGGGACAAAGCCGGCTCTACAGGGAAGCCGGCGCCAGAACCTCCCGGATCTTCTGCGCGAGCTGATTGGCGGTGAACGGCTTCTCCAACAGAGCGCTGCCGGGTCCGATGATGCCGTGGTTACCGATCACCTCTTCGGCGTAGCCGGTGATGTAGAGGGCCCGGAGCCCGGGGCGAGACTGCCGGAGCAGGACTACCAGGGCCGGACCGCTCAGGTCGGGCATGACGACATCGGTGACAACCAGGTCGATGCGCTCCTCGCCCTTGGCGGCGATAGCCACCGCGTCGCTTCCCTTCTCGGCCAATAACACTCGGTACCCCTTGGCGCGGAGCACCCGGGAGACGAGGTGGCGAACCGCCTCATCATCTTCGACCACCAGGACCGTCTCCGAGCCGCCCGGCACGGCGACGGCCGGTCCGGTTTCCGATTCGGTTTGCACGTCGGCCTGGACCATGGGCAGGTACACCGTAAAACTGCTTCCCTCACGAGGCCGTGAGCTCACCTGGATGTGACCGCCGCTTTGCCGCACGATGCCGTAGACGGTGGCGAGTCCCAGACCGGTGCCGCGCCCCATCTCCTTGGTGGTGAAGAAGGGCTCGAACAGATGAGCCATCGTCTCCTGATCCATCCCGATTCCACTGTCGCTCACGCTGAATGCCACCAGCGGGCCGGAGAGGGGAAATGCGTCGGGGCCACCCGGCGCGGCTTCAGTGGCTTTCAGGTTCGCCGTGGCGATGGTGAGCTTGCCGCCTTCGGGCATCGCGTCGCGGGCGTTGACGCTGAGATTGGCGATCACCTGCTCCAACTGGCCGGGGTCGGCCAACACCGGTCCCAGCTCGGGGTCGAGGTCGAGCTTCAACTCCACCCGTTCGCCCAGCACCCGATGGAGCATCGATCCCAGGTCGGTCACCACGGCATTGAGGCTGATCACTCGGGGCTGGAGAACCTGCTTGCGGCTGAAGGCGAGGAGCTGCCGGGTCAACGCGGCCGCGCGATGCGCCGACCGGGTGATCTCCGCGACATCCACCCGCCGCGGGTCGGCCGGAGCCAGGCCGGCCATGAGCAGCTCGCTGCATCCGATGATGGAGGTCAGCAGGTTGTTGAAGTCGTGGGCGATGCCGCCGGCAAGCTGTCCTACGGCTTCCATCTTCTGGGCCTGCCGCAGCTGCTGCTCACTCTCCCGGAGGGCCGCCTCGATGCGCAGACGCTCCAGCGCGCCTCCGCAGTGGTCGGCCAAGGCCTGAAGCGCGGCCAGGTCGGCGTCGTCGTAGGCCTGGGGCGAGTAGCTCTGGATCGACAGAACCCCATTGATCCGATCGGCGTGGCGGATCGGGACGAACATGAGCGAGGCGGATCTGCGGCCGGCTCCAAACGGTACCAGCTCGCCTCCCGGAGACGGATCATCGTCTCGCAGGATCAGCTGGGCACCCTGACTCAGCACCTTCTGGGTCATCGGGCCGGGCGGCCCCGCGGCGTAGGCGTGGGGCACGTCTACTGGGAAGTCGCCGTTCAGCGTGTCCATGGTGAGGACCGCTTGTACTGATTGAGACTCGGGGGAATACAGATCGAGGCTGCAGGCATCCCAGCCGAGCAGATGCTGGGCTACGTCGACGATAATGCGAGCCGCTTCCTCGGGCGTGCGCGCGGCACTCAGGCAGCGCCCGAGCTCGGAGAACGCCGCCCTCAGCCTTTCCATGTCAGGCCCGGCGTGCTTCTCCACCCTCAACCGGTCGCTCCTGCTCGGTGGGACCCGCTACCAGCCGTAGACTCTTCACTCGGCGGCCGTCCATCTCCGCCACCTCGAGAGTGCAGGTTCCCCACGGTCACCCGGTCGCTCGGCCGAGGCAACCGGCCCAACTGGCCGAACACGTAGCCGCCAATGGTGGTGTAGTCGGTATCATCCAAAGCGAAGCATCGAACTCGGTGTTGAATTCGCTGATCGGCATCGCGCCGTCGAGCCGAGGCCGCACCATCGGCCGTCGCCGAGGTCTTGTCTTGGGGGTCGTATTCGTCGTAGATCGGCCCCACGATCTCCTCCAACAAGTCTTCCATGGTGACCAGCCCGGCGGTTCCGCCGTACTCGTCGAGCACCACCGCCAGGTGGGTCTTGAGCCGCTTCATATCGGCCAGCACGTCCTCCACCTCGCGGGTTCCCGGCACGAAGAGCGGCGGCCGCAGGATGCTGCGGACGGTCTGTCCCGGTTTCGATCGCAAGGCGGCAAGGATGTCCTTGGCGTGGACCACGCCTACGATCTCATCGAGCGACTCGGTATACACCGGGTAGCGGGAGCGCCCGGCGGCGGCGACTTCGTCGGCGGCTTGCTCCACCGTGAGATCGGCGGCGAGCGCAATCATCTGGGTGCGGGGGGTCATCACTTCCTGCGCCGTCTTCTCGCTGAACTCGAACACCCCTTCGAGCAACCGCGCGTCTTCCTTGAGGAGCTCCCCGCTCTCGGTGCTCTGCTCCACCAGCATGCGGATCTCCTCCGGGGAGTGGACCCGCTCCAGCTCATCCGAGGCGTCCCGGATGCCCAGCAAGCGAATCAGCCGATTGGCACTCGAGTTGAGCAGTCCAGTGACCGGCCGGGTAATCCAGGAGAAAAGAATCAGCGGCGCGGCTACCCAGCGGCTGGTTTCTTCCGGGTAGGTGATTGCCAGCGCCTTTGGTGCCTGCTCGCCGAGGACCACGTGGAGAAAGGAGATGACCGCAAGCGCGATCGTCGAGGCGACGCCGGCCCGCCCGAGAAAGGAGAGCCATCCCGGCAACGCGGCGAACCATTGGCGAAAGAGATCCGCGACGGATTCTTCGGCGACATAGCCCAGCAGAATCGACGCGACCGTGATACCCAATTGAGCGGCGGAGAGTTGGCGGTAAAGGTCTTGTTGCGCCGCCTGCGCCGCCTTAGCCTTTCGATCGCCTTTCCGTACGAGTGCCTCGATCCGGGTGCGACGGGCGGATACCAGCGCGAACTCGGCCGCCACGAAGAAGGCATTTGCGGCAACCAGCAGGATGACCGCCAGCACGCGCACCAGCCAGGAGGTACTTGATGGCTCATCCATATGGCTCAAGCCTAACAGTGATGCGGTCTTACCGCGAGGCCACGAGTTGATCCGGCGAGTTGTGGTGCCGCCCTTCGAAGCCCTCGACCACTTCCTCCCGGTGGCGGCGGGTGGCGACTCGGCCACTCGAGAAGCGGTGGGCCGGATCCTGGAGGATGTCCGAGCCAGAAAGGATCAGGCCGTTCGGGAGTATACTCGCCGATTCGACGGGGTGGACTTGGCCCCCGAAGCCTGGGAGCTCGATCCGGCGAGCTGGCAGGGGGCTCTGGGCCGAATCGCGCCGGAGCTTCGGACCGCGTTGTTGCACGCGGTCGATCGGGTCACCGAGTACCACCAGCACCAGCGGGAGCCGGGTTTCAGCCTGACCCTGCCGGATGGCAGCGTGATAGGCATGAAGGTGACCCCTCTCGACCGGGTCGGGCTCTACGTGCCGGGCGGAAAAGCATCCTACCCCTCATCCGTGGTCATGAACGCGGTCCCGGCGCTGGTCGCCGGCGTAAAGGAAATCATCGCGGTGGCTCCGCCTCAGGGGGTCACCGACGCGGTGCTGGCCGCCTGCGCACTCTCCGGGGTAACGCGCGTCTTCCGCATCGGCGGAGCCCAGGCGATCGCCGCACTGGCCTACGGCACGGAGACGGTCCCCAGGGTGGACAAGATCGTGGGGCCGGGGAATCGCTGGGTGGCGGAGGCCAAGCGTCAGGTGGTGGGCCAGGTGGGAATCGATATGATCGCGGGCCCCACCGAGATTCTGGTGATCGCCGACGGCAGCGCGAGCCCCGACCGGGTTGCAGCCGACCTGATCGCCCAGGCGGAGCACGATGAGGATGCCACCAGCTGGTGTGTCACGCCGGACGCGGCTCTGGCGGACGCACTGCCCGCTGCCCTGGAACGGGCGCTGGCCGCTGCACCCCGCGGAGCGATCGCCCGGCAGGCGCTGGAACGGAACGGGCTTCTGGTGCTGGTACCATCCATGCGGGAGGCGATCGAGGTGGCCAACCGCCGGGCGCCGGAGCACCTGGAGGTGGTAGCCGAGGGGGCCGAACGCATCGCAAGTGCGATACGACACGCGGGCGCCATCTTCCTGGGCGACGACACGCCCGAGCCGGTGGGCGATTACCTGGCCGGGCCGAGTCACGTCCTCCCGACCGGCGGCACCGCCCGATTCGCCTCCCCACTCGGCGTCTACGATTTCGTCAAGCGAACCAGCGTAATTCGCTACACCCGCGAGCGTCTTGCGGCAGATGCTCCCAGCATCATCGCGCTGGCGATGGCGGAGGGACTGCACGGGCATGCGGAGGCGGTGAGGATCAGAGGGGCAGACGGGCCGGGTACCCGCAAAGCGGGTGATCGTGGAGGGACAGGCGACTAGGATTCAAGCTATGGAGCTGACCCACATCGCCGACTGTACTCAATTGCCCCGCGGCCCCGCGGCGCGGCTGCCCCGCCTGTGGGCCGTGCTGGGGCTGACCACGATATTCATGGTGGTCGAGGCGGTGGGCGGGTGGCTCAGCGGCTCCCTTGCCCTGCTGGCCGACGCGGGGCACATGCTCACCGACGTGGGCGCGTTGGGACTCTCGCTGCTCACCGCCTGGATTGCCCAGCGGCCTGCCGACGCCAGCAAGACCTATGGATACCTTCGCTGGGAGATCCTGGCCGCCCTGATCAACGGCGCAGCCTTGTTCGGCATCGCCGGATGGGTGGTGGTGGAAGCGGTCCAGCGGATCCAGCAGCCGGAACCGATTCGCACCGGACTGTTTCTCGGGGTGGCCGCGGCCGGGCTGGTGGTGAATCTGATCAGTCTCCAGATGCTGCATGGCGTCCGCGAAGGAAGCCTCAACACCAGGGCCGCGTACCTGCACATCATGGGCGATGCTCTGGGCTCGATCGGGGCGCTGGCTGCCGCCGGAATCGTGGCGCTGACCGGATGGACGGTTGCCGACCCGATCGTGTCGGTCCTCCTCTCCCTCCTCATTCTGGTCGGTGCCTGGCGGCTGCTGCGGGAGAGCACCGACATCCTGCTCGAGTCGGTGCCCCGGCACGTTTCGATGAGCGAAGTGCACCGCCGGATCCTCGGCGTCCAAGGCGTCTCCGCGGTGCACGACCTGCATGTCTGGACCGTGACCAACGGCATGGTCGCGATGAGCGGCCACGCGATCGTCCCCCGCTTGGACGCCCACCCGGAGGTACTGGATGGAATCCGGGCCGAGATGTCCGCCCTGGGCATCGGGCACGTCACCATCCAGCTCGAAGTCGAGGATGGATGTAGAGAGTGACTGGTGGTGAGTGCAGGTAACTCGGCCCTCGCCACCCACTTGCCACTCGCGATTCGTTCCTCGTCCCGGGCATCTTGCGCCCCCCACCAGCGTCGTCTATATATGCCCCGCGGAGGCCCGGGTCCGGGCCTCAACCGTTAGCCGGCCAGTGAGCCGAGGAAGTCGCGTTTGATTCGTAACCTGGCCATCATCGCTCACGTCGACCACGGCAAGACCACCTTGGTGGATCAAATGCTGCGGCAGGCGGGTGCGTTCCGCGCCAACCAACAGGTGGAAGAGCGAGTCATGGACTCGAACCCGCTCGAGCGCGAGCGGGGCATCACCATTCTGGCCAAGAACACGGCGGTGCGCTGGCGGGGTGTGAAGATCAACATCGTCGATACTCCCGGGCACGCGGACTTCGGCGGCGAGGTAGAGCGGATCCTCCGCATGGTGGACGGAGTGCTGATCCTGGTCGACGCGGCGGAAGGGCCGATGCCGCAGACCCGGTTCGTCACCCGAAAGGCGCTGGCCCTGGGGCTCCGGCCCATCGTGGCCATCAACAAGATCGATCGGTCGGACGCCGAGCCGCTGCGGGTGCACGACGAGGTCCTGGGCCTCTTCATCGATCTCGATGCCACCCACGACCAGCTCAGTGCTCCTTTCCTTTATACCTCCAGCCGCGCGGGCACCGCGACGGCTGAGTTGGAGCGGCCGGGCACCGATCTGGTGCCGCTGTTCCAGGCCATCCTGGATCATGTTCCGCCGCCCACGGGTGATCCCGAGGGGCCGTTTCAGATGCTGGTTTCCACGCTCGACTTCTCCAGCTTCCTGGGGCGGATCGCCATCGGCCGGATCGAGCGGGGCCGGGTGCGGGTGGGAGATCAGGTCGCGCTGCTGCCTCTGGGCGAACCGGGGCTGGTGGAAGACGAGACCGTGGAGCGAAACCGGGTCACCACGCTCTACACCTTCGACGGCCTCCACCGGGTCGAGGTGGACGGGGCGGAGGCGGGTGACATCGTGGCGTTGTCCGGATTCGAGAGCATCGAGATCGGGAAGACCTTCACGTCGGTGGAGCGCCCGGAGCGGCTGGCCGGCATCGCGGTCGAGGAGCCCACCATCTCGGTGGATTTCATCGTGAGCAACGGCCCTTTCGCCGGGCGCGAGGGGAAATACGTTACCAGCCGCCAGCTGCGGGACCGGCTGTTTCGCGAACTGGAGCGCAACGTGGCGCTCAGGGTGGAGGAAACCGACACTCCCGACACCCACACGGTCTCCGGCCGGGGCGAGCTGCATCTCGGCATCATGATGGAGACCATGCGGCGGGAGGGCTACGAGTTTCAGGTGTCGCGGCCGCGGGTCATCACCAAGCTGGGGCCGGACGGCGAGCGGTTGGAGCCGTATGAGGAGCTGACGATCGATGTGCCCGAAGAGTACATGGGCGTGGTCATGGAAAAGCTGGGGCCCCGCCGGAGCGAGCTGACCGAGATGCGGAATCCGGGGCAGGGGATGGTGCGGCTCACCTTTCGGATTCCGGCGCGGGGGTTGTTCGGCTATCGGTCGGAATTTCTCACCGATACCCGCGGCACCGGCATCATGCATCACCGCTACCTCGACTACGGCCCCTGGGCGGGTCCATTGGCCGGGCGCAAGCGCGGTGTCCTGGTCGCCGACCGGGAAGGCAGCGTGGTGGCCTACGCCCTGGGCAACCTCCAGGAGCGGGCCCAGATGTTCGTGACGCCGGGAGACCTGGTGTACGAGGGATTGATCGCGGGAGAGAATTCGCGGCCGGGCGACCTCGACGTCAACGTCACCAAGGAAAAGAAGCTCACCAACATGCGGACGACGGCCTCGGATGAAAACGTCATCCTGGAGCCTCCCCGCCAGATCACGCTAGAGTATGCCCTCGAGTACATCGAGGAGGACGAGCTGATCGAGGTCACGCCGAAAACCATCCGGCTGCGCAAGCGGGTGTTGGCGGCGAACGATCGCAAGAAGGCCGCCCGGGCCGCTCGGGTGGCGGACGCGTCGTAGGGGCCCGCCGCCGTGAGCCCTTACCACTCGTGGTCACACTCTCACTGATGGCGGAGGAAATCATGTCGGCCTGGGAGACGTCGGTGGAAGCCCTCGACCTGGACATGCGTCGCAAGTTCGACGACGATGAGGACGAGTTCGAGGACGACGGGTTTACCTTCGACGATGAGGAGGACGAGGAGGACGATCTGGACGAGGACGACGAGCTCGATGACGAGGACGAGCTCGACGAGGAGGACCTGGAGGAGTTCGAGGACTTCGAGGACGAAGAGGACATGCGCTGAGAGCGGCTCCCGCGTTGGTGGGTTGCGCCGGCGCGGGCTGGTGGCTATTCTCCCGTCCCCGCAAGGGCCTGTAGCTCAGGTGGTTAGAGCGCACGCCTGATAAGCGTGAGGTCGGTAGTTCAACTCTACCCAGGCCCATTCTGCTATCTCTGCACCCCGCGAGTGATTCGCCGCTCGCGGGGTCATCATTTTTGTGACCCTTCACCCCCGTGTTGTGCGTTGTGTTGTCCGTTCGTGCTCAGGTTCGAGCCGACGCCGCGCCGCGAGTGCTTGCTGCATTGACGCCGCGTCGGCCCGCTGGTAGCAGGTCAGGACTGTCTGAGGACTCTTCCAGCCTCCCCCGCTTCAAAGAATACAAATCCTAGTCTGGCAGCTTGGTGGGATCGCTACCGGCTCGAGCGCGAGCTCGGCCGAGGAGGCATGGCGACAGTCTACCTCGCCGAGGACCTGAAGCACGGCCGCCGCGTCGCGCTGAAGGTGCTCCGCCCGGAGCTGATCCCCACCTTGGGCGCCGAGCGGTTCCATCGCGAGATCCGCATCGCGTCAGGGCTGCAACACCCGCACATCCTCAGCATTCACGACTCCGGTGAGGCGCTGGGCGTGCTCTACTACGCGATGCCGTACGTAGAGGGCGAGTCGCTCCGGGCGCGGCTCGCCCGCGAAGTGCAGCTCACGGCAGACGAGGCCGTCCGCATCGTTGGCGAGGTGGCGGAGGCCCTGGCCTTCGCCCATGCAGCCGGAGTTCTGCACCGGGATATCAAGCCGGAGAACATCCTGCTCACCTCGGGACACGCGCTGGTCGCCGACTTCGGCATTGCCCGGGCCATCGACGCCGCGGGGAGCGAGCGCCTCACCGAGACCGGGCTGGCTCTCGGCACGCCGCACTACATGAGCCCCGAACAGGCCTCGGGCAGCCGGGTGCTGGACGCTCGCAGCGACCTATACGCCCTCGGGTGCGTGTTGTATGAGATGCTCGCCGGGGAGCCGCCCTTCAGCGGACCCTCCGCACAGGCCATCATGGCGCGCCACGCGGTCGATCCGCTGCCGCCCCTCCGGACCATCCGGTCCACGATCAGTCCCGCGCTGGAAGCGGTGGTCGGGAAAGCCCTGGCCAAGGTGCCGGCCGACCGATTCGGCACGGCCCTGGAGTTCAAGGAGGCGTTGGATCGCGCCAGTCGGGCGCCCGTGGCCGCCCAACCGAAGTTGTCTCGCCGGTGGCTGACGATCGGGCTGGCGGCGATAGTTCTCGGTGGTGGAGTGGCGGCCGGAGTGGTGGGTGGCCGGGCAGGCTCGACTTTCGGTGCAGGCAGCGGCGAGGGCTTGATCCACTCGCTCGCCGTGCAGTCGTTCGAGAATCTCACGGGGGACTCCGGTCAGGTCTACCTGGCGAAGGGGATCACCGATCAGCTCGAGACCGAGCTGGCTCAGATCGGCTCGCTTCGGGTCATCGGACTCGACGAAGTCCGTGGGGCGACCCCCGCGGTCGAAGCCGCGAGAGGGCTGGGCCTGGAGGCGGTGCTCTCGGGCTCGCTCCAGCGGGCCGGGAGCGCCATCCGCATTACCGCCCGGCTCAAATCAACCGAGACCGGCCAGGCGATCTGGGCGCGGAGCTTCGACGGGCAGCTCAACACCATTCTCCAGCTCCAGGCGGACGTGGCTCGAGCGGTGGCGGAGCGGATCAGGGTGTCACTCACCCCGGGTGAGCGCTCCCGGATCACGGGTAGCCGGCCTCAGGTCACGCCGGCGGCCTACGAGGCCTATGTTCGCGGGGCATACTTTCATTACAAAGGGACCGAGGCGAGCTTTCGGACTGCCATCGGCTACTTCACCAAAGCCATCGACGCCGATCCCACCTTCGCCGCGGCTTATGCCGGCCTGGCGGAATGCTATACCAGTCTCGGCTATTTCGGCGGCCTGGCCCCGGAGGTCGCCTTTCCCCAGGCCCGCGCGGCCGCGGGTAAGGCATTGGCGCTGGACTCCACTCTGGCGGAAGGCCACCGCGCTTCGGCATATCAGCTGTTGTTCGGCGAGTGGAACTTCACCGAGGCGGATCGCGCGTACGCCCGCGCCGTCGCGCTGGATTCCAGCGACGCCTACTCACATTGGCTGCGCGGCATGTATCTGACCGCGATGAACCGGACCACCGAGGCGATCGCCTCGGTGGAGCGGGCCCAGCAGCTCGACCCGTTGTCGCTCATGGTCCAGTCCGCCTCCGCGCGCTCGTACTACAACGCCCGGCGGTACCAGGAGGCGGTGGATCAGGCCAAGGTCGCCCTGGATCTGGATTCCACGTACGCCCGGGCCCGCTTCTGGATCGGGATGGCGAAGGAGCAACTGGGGAGATCGGACGAGGCGATCCGGGAGCTCAAGGTGACGATCGAGAAGGGGGGCGCGACCTCCGCCTACGTCGCTGCGCTGGGCCATGTCTACGCGACCAGCGGACGGCGGACGGCGGCGCTCCGGATTCTGGAGGATCTCGAGACTCGGTCGAAGTCGGGCTATGTCTCGTCGCTGGATATCGCGACGGTCCGGCTGGGTTTGGGGGACACGGATGCCGCCCTCGCAATGCTGGAGCGTGCGGTGCGGGCCCACGATGGCGGACTGGTCTTTCTCGCCGTCGACCCCCGGTACGATCCGGTGAGACGGAATCCCCGGTTCCAGTGCCTGCTCCGACGGATTGGGTTTCCCGACAGCCTGAGTACGACACCTGCAGGGGGATGCGGGGACCGTGCGGGAGGGTAGCCCGCCGTGGGCCTCAGTGCGTCCGCTCGGAGAGAATGGCGCGCTCCGCCGCTGTTTCTGGCGCACCGCAGCCCCGTCCGGGACCCCCCATGAAACGTTCGAGCGGGGTGGTGGAGCGAAGGCCTGGTTACCGGGGGTCGAGCTGGTGGCCGGGAGAATGTCCGGGGCTCGGAGGTGTCACCTGAACAAATCAAAATAGGCTGGCAGAATAGTTCGGCCCTGTGCGCCCTCTTTCAGAAAGAAATCGAATCAGCTCGCCAGAGAGTTCGGTGCCTTCGCCGGCCCGCACAACGCGGGCGCGCCGGACGCGCGCCCCTGGAACCTGCTTGCTCCCCCGCGCCCTGCCATCGCCCAACCTGCCTGGCGTCCTCCCGAGTGACTCCGGCGGCGACTCAGGGATCGCGCGTCTCTGCCCCCCCGGTCGCGCAACCCGTCGCGCGCCACAAACTTGCGGGGTGACTACGCGGTATCGGGACGCAGCCGGGTCCGCGGGATAAGCGGAGCCGGCGCCACAGCCCGACAGGTGCATTGGTGTGCAATTGCTAAAGGAGGTTGGGGGCTGGGTCTAGAAGGGCGGTGGGACTCGAACTCACGATGCAGTGCTTCAATTCGGGGCCCGCGGATGGCAGCGGTCCATTACCTTAGTACCCACTCCCTCCCTCACCAATCGGCCTGCGGCACCTGTTCTGGAGACAACTTTGTGATGGCCAAGGCCCTGAAGCTTATTGCCGTGAATGTTCTGGTCTTTTGTGCCCTCGTACTCCTGATTGAAGCGATCCTACAACTGATTGCCCTCCTTCGTCCGTCATACGACGTGATCTACATGCAGCCTGACCGGGTGGTCGGGTGGAAACAAGTCCCACACCTTCATTGGACGTGGGCAGGTAACAATTGGTATGCCTCCGATTTCCGGGTCGAGGTTCAAACGAATGCACTTGGTTTCCGGGACCTTGAACGGGCGGTTTATAAGCCGCCCACGGTACGACGCGTTGCGCTGCTGGGCGATTCCTTTATTGAGGCGGTTCAGGTTCCCCTGAAAAACACCGCCGGCCAACTCTTGGAGCGACGCTTGAATGCCTCATCGCGCCAAGGCCCAAAGGGCTCCTCGCGATGGGAAGTACTCAATTTCGGAGTTTCCAATTTTGGAGTTGGCCAGTACCTGCTGACGTGGCAGCAATACGCGGAGGACTACAGGCCTGATTACGTCGCCATTTTTGTTGCCCGATTTCATATGGCAAGAACTCTCGACAAGTACGAAGATGGAGCATTTCTCGCGAACCGGCAGACTAGCCTCTGGATAAGACCCACTTTCCGAGTAGAATATGATCAACTAATACTGGAGCCCGCCAGGGATTTCCAACAGTTTGTCAAGGCGCAGCAACATCTAATCGCTGCGGAGTTTGCCGGACAGAGGTCTCGGAGAAAACATGGGCTGATCATACCTCATTACGCCAAGGAACTGAAGGATGGATTTACCAGACTAGCGGTGGCTCTATACCACCGTCTTAGGTCCACGCCCGTTATCGCCCTCTCTGCTAGCGAGCGCGAGGCAGAAGCCGCACTACTTGACGTAAACCTCAGGATCATTGAGGAGCTTGGTCGGAAGATAGATAGTCTTGGCAGCAGGCTGATCATACTTGATGCCTCACGATACTTTGGTGATAGCGAGACCGTTGCGACCGCGCTGAAGGGCATCTGTGTCAAGCACAACTTTGGATACATCGCGCTGTATGATGACTTATTGAAGGCAAACGCAAACGGAGTCGCGACTCGATGGAGAACCGACGGACATTTCAATGAGGCCGGGAACGACATCCTGGCTCGGGCCTTTTTTCATTGGTTGACCCAGCGTCCACCCGAGAATGGACCCCAATAACGTATGTCCTGTGACGAGTGTTATGTGAGCATTGCGACCTGCGGTGCTGGTCATTGCGTTGGGAACGCCATCCGGCGCCACGGCAGCGTATGACCGGCAACCCGCCGACTGGCGACGATCCCGGCCGGCACGAGAAGACTACCACCGCCGCACCCGTGGCGCTCTGGGAGCGCATCGCGTTGCTGGACATCCTGCGCGGCACCGCGCTGTTCGGCATTTTGCTGGTGAACCACAATAATGCCGCCGCACCAATCAGAGACAGCGCTGATCAGGCAGCTGGCATGGCAATTGAATTTTGCTGCAACGGATCATTCTTTCCTCTGTTCTCATTCCTTTTCGGCGTCGGATTCGCGCTGCAGGTCAGCCGGCTGGAATCTCGCGGAGCGCGAGTGGTCGAAGACGTACCTGCGGCGACTCCTGGTGCTGCTGGCCATTGGTCTTGTGCACGCCGTACTCTTAGCCCCCGGGGAAGTGCTCAGGTACTATGCCATCTTGGGAGCGCCCCTCCTGCTGGTCCGCCGGCTTCCCTCGTGGCTTCTAGCCGTCGGGTTGGCGCTCTGTCTCCTGCTCGCGCTCAAGCTCGATTGGGTGACATCCCTCCCGCGTAGGATCCCGATCGTCGCAGCGTGGACGGCACCGAACAGCGACGCGGTACGAGCCAGCGGACAGAATCTCGAACGGGCCGAGAAGCAGTCCCTCGACGCCAGCTACGGCAAGCTCGTACGGCTTCGTGCGGAGCTGCTTTGGGACGGAGTTCGTCACTTCAGACCCATCCCGATGTACCCGATCATTTTCTCGATGTTTCTGCTGGGATTGCTGACCAGTCGCAGAGGCCTCCTCGTACACCCCTTGGCTCACCTCGCATTACTGAGAAGTGCAGCGGCAGCCGGCTTGGTTCTTGGTCTTCTGGGCAGTGCTCTCTACGTGTGGGGGCCGCTGCTCAAGGCCCAAAGCGTCCACGTGATCCCGTCCCGGGTGCTGGACTTCAGGGGAGTTTTCGAGCTGGTTGGCAACCTGGGATTGGCCCTGTTCTATGGGTCTGCGGTGACGTTGCTAGTGAGTCAGAGGGACAGCTGGCGTCGACGGTTGATGCCGATTGGTCAGGTGGGGCGCATGGCGCTTACCAATTTTCTCATGCAATCGCTGGTCATGCTGCTGCTCATGGGTAGCGTCGGTCTGGGCTTGGCATTCAAACTGGGCCTGGCGGCATTCGTGCCACTCAAGATCGCTCTCTTCGCGGGCCAGATCGGGGTGAGTGCATGGTGGATGCGGCGCTTCCGCTTCGGGCCTGCCGAGTGGCTCTGGAGGGCGGCAACCTATGGCTCACTTCCCCCCATGTTGCTCCCGCGCCCGCGGCAGAGAACTCCGAACTGACCCTCCTTCAATAGCGGGAGGATATCGTCACCGGGGGCGCGCCTGGATCGGTAGCGGCCACGCCGAGAGACGCTCCCTCCACCTGTGCTCCTCGTGCGCCACCGCCGGCGGTTCGGAGCAGTATCTCCGCCGCAACGTCGTGCGTGATCACCCGGGATCCTGCGATGCTGTGACTGGAATAAGAGGAGGTGCTTGCAAGCCACGCGGACTACCGCCTCGACTCCCGGGCCACGGCCTGGCCAGTCACTGGCAATGGTCCGGCCAGCGAGCCGTTGGGCCGGCTTGCGAATCGCACAAAGTCAAAGGGGTAGTTCGCCACCGAGAAATAGAATGAGTCTGGAAGCGTAGGGAGGTCTGCATTCAAGAAATGGCTGAAGACCTTCCGGAGAACGTTGACCGGCGTGATCTGGCCAGCGAAGGCCGAGTCTTGTCCAGATGGCAAGTAGTAAGCGCCGAAGGCGCCGAGCCGCTCTGCCGCCTGTTCCGGGCTCACCGCCCACGATGTGCTCCCGCCTGCCTGACTGTGTGTGTTGGTTCCGTGGTCTCCCTGTAGGATGATGATCGGCGGCGAAGATGATTGTTTCAGAACAGCGCTCGTGAACTCCAGAACCAGACTATTTATGCATAAGAGCTGATCGAGGTACCCTTGTCGGTCTTTCCAGGGATGGCGGTCCGTATGTTTGGCGACCGGGCTACGCGGATTACAGTTCGCATCCAAAACATACGGGTAGTGCGGCGCGAGAACGTGCGCGATGAGGAAAGTCGGTTGTGGCATCGCCGGAACATCCTTCATGAGGCTGAAGGAGCGGAGAATGTCCACGGCATCGGTCTGATGAGGCACTCGGGCCGTAATGGTGCCCAGTAACGTCTGGTCCCGCAGAACTCGGCGCAGGTCCGTCCGCCCGAGCTCGCGCCCGAGATC
This sequence comes from uncultured Gemmatimonadales bacterium, assembly GCA_963812755.1. Classification (GTDB taxonomy): domain Bacteria; phylum Gemmatimonadota; class Gemmatimonadetes; order Gemmatimonadales; family GWC2-71-9; genus CAVVWJ01. The sequence goes on from CAWEWK010000005.1 coordinate 63,734, forward strand.
AAACCGGGCCCAGGGTCGCAGCTGAATGTCCGCGTTCCGATTTCCCATCGTCGCGGGCCACCACGGGGAGGGGGCGAAAACGAAGGTATATCCCTGCTGACGGATGAAGCGCACTGCTCGGTTGTTCTCTATGAGATAGTTCAGGGTTGACGGATCAGTGGCCCGTGCGCCCAAGTCGCTCTGCAGCCGCGTGATGTAGTCCAGGTTGAACATCGAGGCCAGCGAGAGGTGGGTTTGCGAATAGTTGCTCCGCGGAGAATGGGGTATGCGAAAGCCCATGGTCCTGAGACTGTCCTGAAATCGCTCATTCGAAAATTGGTAGACCTCTCGGAGTACTTCTGCGTTTGCATAGCCATCCAGCACGAGTAGATAGATATCGCGGTGCGGCATTGCCTTTGCCCAGTGTGGACCGGCTCGCACTTGGATCGGTTGAGCCAACGAGGCAACCGTCGAGCTTTCGCGGATTGCGCGCGCACCGCGCAGCTGGCCAAGCCCGATTGCCAGCACCGCCTGCACGACCAAGATCACTCCTGTGAGTGACATGAATGCGGTAAATCTGCGAAGCTGCGGGCGCCTCAAATCAACCAAGCAGTGGCGGCGAGGGTGAGCAACGCGGCGAGCGTTCGGGGACGGGTGAGTGTGTACCCAATCCCTTCAAGGAGATCACTGAACGCAACGAAATAGCAGAACCAAGCGACTAGTAGAAAGGTGAGTATCGCCGCTATAGCGCTCGGCCAATGGCGTCTCAGCAAGAACGCGAGTATTAAGTAAAGAGCGGCGGTTGCACCCACCATCACAGCGAGAACAATTCCAAGATCTCGAAGTGAGTATTCACCCGCGTTGGCGGCCGCGATCGCGAGGCCTGGATGGGCCGCAAAGAGGAGCGGGTAGAGCCGAGAGGCGGATCTAAGCATCCGTGCCGAGCGGGGTGTTAGCCGTAATGTTCTGGTAACACTGCAACCATCAATAACTCCGTGCAGTTCAGTTCCTGTCAATGGCCCTGTGGCCTTGAGTTGACATCCGAAGGCAGCTGGGTACGCTGTCGCGGCAGTGACGTTACCAGTGACACCCTACACCGAGGGGTTGTTCTCACACGCGTCTTAGGTGCCACGCCTTCGGCTGCACGAACGTCGCGGATCCCGGCTACTGACAGCGTCGTACCCAGCCCGGAGTGCTTCCGCCCGGACCATGGCAGCCGCGGGCTCACCCGGTCGCAGCAGTTCCAGTACGCACTCCCGGCGTTCACCTGGGCGAGGATGCGCTCCGCGCGGGAGCGGTCTCGGGTGTACACGGCGGCGGTCAATCCGTACTCGGTATCGTTCATGAGCGCCACCGCCTCCGCGTCGTCGCCCACCTCCTGGATCCCGATGATCGGCCCGAAGCTCTCCTCGCGCATCAGCGTCATGCGGTGGTCGGCGCGGGTGAGCACCGTCGGCTCGAAGTAGTAGCCGCGCCCGGCGCGCCGCTTACCGCCGAGCTCCAGTCGTGCGCCGTGCGCGACCGCGTCGGCGACCTGGGCCTCGAGCACATCGAGCTGCGCGCGTCTCGCCAACGGGCCGATGTCCGTGCGCTCGTCCAGCGGATCACCGACGACCAGCGCGCGCACCACGTCGACGAACGCCTCGACAAAGGCACCGGCGACACGCCGGTGCACATAGATACGCTCGACCGCGCAGCAGCTCTGCCCGGCGTTGTAGAACGCGCCCTCGACGAGCGCAGTGGCGGCGGCCGCGACGTCCACGTCATCGCACACGTAGGCCGGGTCTTTGCCGCCCAGCTCCAGTTGGACCCGCAGCAGCCGCGGCGCGGCGGCCTCGGCGATCCTTCTCCCAGTCGCGTACGAGCCGGTGAAGCAGACCGCGTCAATGTCCTGCCCGAGCAGCGTGCGCCCCGTGTCGCCGGCTCCCACGACCGGCAGGAAGATGTCCTGCGGCACGCCGGCCTCGTGGAGCAGCTCCGCGATCGCGAGACCTGAAAGCGTCGCGTGCTCGGACGGCTTGTAGAGGACCGCGTTGCCCGTCAGGAGGGCGGGGAGGAAGACGTTGGAGCCGACGAAGTACGGATAATTCCACGCCGAGATGTTGGCGACGATTCCCAGCGGCTCATAGCGGATCCGCTCCTCCAGCGGCGGGGGGCCGGGGGATCGGAGGACGACCTCGTCCTCGATCGCAGCCGCGGTGTGCTCGAGGAAGAAGGCGATCCGCCCCTGCATCGCGGTCAGCTCGTTGCGAGACTGGCGGATCGGCTTCCCCACCTCGGCGGTGAGGGTCTTGGCGAGCGAGTCTTGGCGAGACTGGAGCATCTCGCCGAAGCGGCGAATGGCAGCGAGGCGCTCGGTGACCGGCGTGCGCGCCCACGCCAGTTGCGCTGCGCGCGCCGCCGCCGTCCTGCGTGCCAGGGTGTCCGCGTCGTCTTCCTCGAGCTCCGCCAGCAACTCTTCCGTCGCCGGATTGATCACCTTCAGCACGACACCTCGCTAGAAGTAGTTGCTGGTGATCCCTCCGTCGATGACGAGCACCGCTCCGTTGGTCCACGCCGACTCGTCCGACGCCGAGAAAGATGCCCGCGTTCACGATGTCCTCCGGTTTCCCAAACCGCCCGGTCGGGTTCCGGGCCAGGCGCACCCTGCGCGCCTCGGGATCGGCTGAGCAGCCACTCGGTGAGGAGCGGAGTCTCGATCGGCCCGGGGCATATCGCGTTGCTGCGGACGCCCCGCGGCGCGAACTGCACCGCCAGTGACTTGGTGAGCGCGATGACGGCGCCCTTGCTCGCGGTGTAGGCGTCCTGGGGGACGCTGCATCCGAGGAGCGCGACGAACGAGGCGATGTTGATGACCGATCCGCCGCCGCTCCGAATCATCTCGGGGATGCCGTGCCTGCAGCAGAGATAGATCCCCTTGAGGTTCACGCGCGAGGGTGCGGTCCCACACCCACTCCTCGGTGTCGACGACGGACCCGTCCTCCGCCATCATGATCCCGGCGTTGTTGTAGAGGACGTGCAGCCCGCCGTAGCGCTCCACTGTGGCGGCGATCGCCTGGCGGACCTCCGAGTCCCGAGTGACGTCGCAGGGTACGGCGAAAGCGTCGCCGCCGCCCGGCGGCCCCTTCGCGCGCCTCGGCGGCGGCGGCCTCACACGCCTCGACGTTCACGTCGGCCACCGCCACCCGTCCCCCCTCCGCGCAGAACATCGCCGCCGCCAGGCGGCCCATCCCGCTCCCGCCGCCGGTCACGAAGCAGACCTTACCATTCGAGTCGCAGAGCGGTCATCCACGCTCCAGATATCGCTGTCGCTCCCAGCAGGTCACGACACTGTCGTACGCCTCCTGCTCGACGCGGGCCGTGTTCAGGTAGTGCTCCACCACGTCCTCGCCGAAGATCTGCCGCGCCAGCGTACTCTGCTCCAGGAGCTGCGCGGCTTCCCAGAGTGCCCGCGGCATCCGCGGCACGCCGCGTGCCTCGTAGCCGTTGCCCCGGTGCTCGGCCGGCGGCTCGATCTGCTGCGCGATGCCGTGCAACCCGGCGCCGATGATCGCGGCATACGCGAGATACGGATTGGCATCCCCGCCGGGGAGTCGCGTCTCGATGCGAAGCGCGGGGCCGTCGCCGACGATGCGGAAGGCGCAGGTGCGATTGTCGCGCCCCCACACGAGATTGGTCGGCGCCCAGCTCCCCGGCGCGAACCGCTTGTAGGAGTTGATGAACGGCGCGATGAAAAACGCGAGCTCGCGAATTCCCTGGATCAGGCCGCCGAGGAAGTGCCGCATCGTCTCCGACATCCCGTGCGGCGATGCATCCGGCTGGTGGAACACGGCGTCACCGCGCCCGGCATGGCGGAGGCTCAGGTGCACGTGCGCGCTGTTCCCGGTCCAGGTGTGATCCGGCTTCGCCATGAAGGTGACGGCATGTCCGCTCTGCCACGCCATCTCCTTGAGGCCGTGCTTGAAGAGGACGTGCCGGTCCGCCGACTCGAGCGCGCCGGCATAGTGAATGTTCACCTCGTGCTGTCCCGGCGCCGCCTCGCCCTTGCTGAACTCCACCGGAATGCCTGCCGCGCACATCTCGTTGCGGAAGCGCCGGTAGAGCGGCTCGGCCTTGGTGGCCTGGAGCAGATGGTAGTCCTCGTTGTACCAGCCGAACGGCTCGAGGTCGTGGAAGTTCTTCTTCGCCACGTCCTCATAGCTATCGCGAAGGAGGTAGAACTCGAGCTCGCTCGCCATCAGGGCCTCGAAGCCCATCTCGCGGGCACGCTCGACCTGCCGGCGGAGCACCGTGCGCGGCGCGACCGGAACGAGGACACCCGTCGCTTCTTCCTGTACGTCGGCAAGCACCAGGGCAGTCTTCTCCAGCCACGGGATGATGCGCAGTGTGGCCCAGTCCGGGGCAGCGACGTAGTCGCCGTAGCCGGTCTCCCAGCTCATCAGCCGGTAGCCGGACGGTGTACGTCATTTCCATGTCGGTGCCGAGGAGATAGGTGCAGAAGTGGGTGCCGTCGCGGGCGTGATCGAGGAAGAAGTCGCCCGTCACTCGCTTCCCCATCAGCCGCCCCTGGAGATCGGTGATGGCGCTGATGACGGTGTCGATCGAGCGGTCGCGGATCCGCGACTCGAGCCCTTCCAGGTCGATCGATGACGTGCGCTCTGCCGGCGCGGGCACGCGGGTTCTCCTCGGGTTGAGCGGTGGGGAAGGTAGCGCGGGGGTGCACCGGAACGGAAGGTTCGGCTGCCGCCCGCCTGAGACAGTCGTATCCGCGTGGGCGATCCTGGGTCCTTCGTCCGCGTCAATGGCTGGGGGCGCGCCCGGGAAGCGGCCACCGGACGTGCGAACGGCCCGCGTCCGGACACGGGCCGTCGTCCTGCTCTCTTCGCTCAGGGGGTTGCATCTGTACAGTAATATTGGTGCACGCAGGACGCCAGATACCGAGGCCTCCGGCTAGCGCTACGGCCCCTTAACGGAACCGGGGCAGCGCTTTGGCAGCCACGGCCACGGCCTGAGGACGAGTTGCGACGATCGCCAACACCCGGCCGCCGGTGAGCACGAACAGTGTGGGGTCTGCGTAGTAGGCCGGCTCCTTCACCTCCGGTACCGGCTCGACCAACGTTTCCTTGAAGGTCGCTCCGGTCCCTTCCATCGCCTTCTTCATGCTCTCATCCGCGGCCTTCGATTCCTCGACCAGGAAGGCGTGGAACTTGTCCTTGGAAGCGAACCGATGGGGAAAGACGTGCAACATGATCTCCCCGCCGGCACCCTGGCCCGCTTTCAGCGGGTACCAGCAATCTCCACTGGATTGCCGCTCCGGCGGGGCCAGCGGCCTCCCCACGATCTCCTCGGCCTCGGCCTCGGTGAGGAGCGCGCAGAGATCCGCCTGCGCGGTCATCGAGTCTTCCCAGGTCAGGGCCAGTACCAGAGTTGCAGCGATGCCGGGGAGCAGCAGCGAAGGCATGAGCTCCTCCTTGTGGGGCGGCTACCGGTGGCGGGTCCGTGGTGTGGTTTCGGGGGTACCCGACCATTCTGCACCCGTTTGCTACCGGCGGTAAGAGTCCGAGCAATGACCTCGGAGATCATGGCAATCGGTGCCAGGGACCGCATCGAAACGGTCCCATACCGCTGATGATCAGCACGGACGGTTCCAGCACCACCAGGTGCACGGATTGGCCGGCAGGCCAGCTCAGCGCATCGCCCGGGGCGTAGATCCGCCCTCGCGAACCCGAATCGGCTTCCAGCCGAAGACTGCCCGCGGCGACCAGACCAGCGACGTCGTCCAGACAGCGGTAGCGCACTTGATACCCGCTGGGGAAGTACCGGGCGAAACGGTAGGCGCTGGCGGGCGCTTCCGGTTGCCCCTCGATCCGGGCGTACCGGGTTCCGTCCGGTCCGGTATGCTCCCACCCGATCGCGAAGGCTCCGGCGGGGTCGGTGGCGGTCTGCGCTCGGACCGCCCCTACAGGGATACCGAGTAGCGCCATTGCCATTGTGGCTCGGACCGCTGTCAGTCGCTTATCCATCGCGCGAAGTTAGGCCTGCAAGCGGTACCCGGCGCTCCGAATCTTGCTCTCGAATCAGGTGATGAATCCCGCGCCGCACTGTCGGTTCCGCCTGCTCCCGCCCACATTGCTCACAAACCCCAAGCGGGAGCCATATGACCGATCGCCGTATCGACGCGTTCTTCTACGGTCTCTTCATGGATGGCGATATTCTGCGGGAGGGCGGCGTCACGCCGGTCAATCCGCGGCGAGCATATGTCGACGGCTATGCCTTACGCATCGGGCAACGTGCCACCCTGCTTCCGCAGGCTGGAGCCCGCGCGTACGGCGTGGTCTTCGCCCTCACCCACGCCGACCTCGAGCGGCTGTACGCTGCGCCAGGTTTGGAGCAATACCGGCCCGAAGCCGTAGTCGCGCAGCCCCTGGAGGGCCCAGCGGTGCCCGCCCTCTGCTACACCCTGCGCGAGGCGCCACGCCCGGATGAGCGGAATCCGGAGTATGCAGCGCGTTTGCAGCGTGTTCTTAGTAAGCTCGATTTCCCAACGGAATACGTCGCGTCGGTGTCTTAGCGTTGTAAACTGTCGGCCGTGACACCCATCCGCCCCAGGACGTGATGAATCATCGCGAGCGCCAGCTCGTGCTCGCCCATGAACACCTTCCCCAGGTTCTGCTCCTCGAGCAGTGCTGCCTCCTCATCGCTGTGAGTTCGGAGCAGGGTCTCGATCTTTGGGTTGAGGGTGCGCGCAATCTCGACCATCTTCCGCATCTGAAAGGTGTTCGGCGTGGCGATTAGCAGGACGCTCGCCCGGGCGACGTGTGCCTGGATGAGCACAGCCGCGTCCGAAGCATCGCCCGACACGGCGTGAACGCCCCGTTCGCGCAGCCGCTCCACCAACTCCCGGTTCTGTTCCGCGACGACATACGGGATACTATTCAAAGCCAGCGCATCCGCGATGCGGCGACCCACCCGCCCGTAGCCTACCAGCAGCACATGACCGGTCAGCGACGCCGGATCGACCGTCGCAGGCAGCTCGGCCAGTGGATCGTCGCTGCGCTCCAAGGCCCGGGCCAGGCCGGACCGCGATCGAACCCACGCCTGCGCCGGCTCCACAGCGGCAAAGACCAGCGGGTTCAACGATATGGAAACCAAGGCTCCTGCCAGGATCAGGCTCTGGCCTTCCTGCGGTAGAAGGCCAAGGGTTAAACCCAGCCCCGCGAGAATGAAGGAGAACTCGCCGATCTGCGCCAAGCTAGCGCCCACCGTGAGCGCGGTGTTGAGCGGATAGCGAAACGCGAGAACCAGGGTAACGGCGGCAAGTGTCTTCCCGACAATGACGATGGCGGCGACGGTGACCAGCTTCAGCGGCTCCTCGATCAACACCCGAGGATCGAACAACATGCCGACCGACACGAAGAACAACACCGAAAAAGCGTCTCGCAGCGGTAACGACTCCTCGGCGGCCCGGTGGCTGAGGGCCGACTCGCGCATCATCATTCCCGCGAAGAATGCCCCGAGCGCAAAGGATACGGCGAACAACTTGGCCGAGGCGTAAGCGACTCCCACCGCGGCCGAGATGACGGCCAGGGTGAAGAGCTCTCGTGAGCCGGTGCTGGCTACCAGCCAGAGCAAGCGAGGAAACAGCCGCCGGGCTACGAGGAGCATGAGCGCTACGAAGGTGGCGACCTTGACGAGGGTCACCGCCAGGATGCTCCATCCTCCGAACCCTGCCAGAGCGGGCAGCAGCACCAGGATCAGGACAACGACCAGGTCTTCCACCACCAGCCAGCCTACCGCGATCCGGCCGTTGACTGAATTCAGCACACCTCTGGCTTCCAGGGCGCGCAGCAGCACGACCGTACTGGCGACGGACAGGGCGAGTCCGAAGACGAGGGCGGCGCCGAGGTTCCAGCCCCAGAATGTCGCTGTCGCCGCTCCCAACGCGGTTGCGACCAGGATCTGGACGACTGCACCCGGGATGGCTATGCGGCGTACGGCCCACAGGTCTTCGAGCGAAAAGTGCAACCCGACCCCAAACATCATGAGCATCACACCGATTTCAGCCAGCTGGCCGGTCAGCTCAACGTCGGCCACGAAGCCCGGCGTGGCCGGGCCAATGATGATCCCGGCCACGAGGTAGCCGACCAGCGGCGGGACGTGGAGGCGCGTGGCAAGGAAGCCCAGGATCAGCGCCAACCCCAGCGCAGTGGCGATAGTCGTTATCAGGCTGACATCGTGAGGCACGTGTGTTTCCCCTCTACTGCCGCTCGGCTAACGCGCTTCGGGGGGCGGCGAGTCCCCACCTCTCGGCCTGGGAGGCTCGGTGGGGGCGGTGACGATCAACCCAAAGGCTGCGGCGATAAGCAGACCGGACACGGCGTATGCTGTCACGCGTACTGCCGGCGGTAGCTTGTCCTCCCAGTGATCGCGAAACTGGGACGCGGCAATACCTGGAGCGAGGCTCAGGATAAGAAGGGCCCAGATGGCGCGTGTGCGAGTCCATCGAGACTTCGGTGTGGGGTGATTCGATTCGGCCGTTTCAGGCATGACGAGGCCCTCCGCTGTCCGGGTTCGTTGAGCTGGTGCGTGAGATGTGGGTGATCGCCAGCGGCGCCGTGTTTGGGCGCTGGACTCTTTAGCTCAACTGCTGAGGCGGGCCGGTGGGATAGTAGGGAAAGCTGGAGGGCCAGCCGCCGCCCGGAGCGGTGAGGAGAGGCGCACCTGGGCAGATGCACGGCCCAGGCGTAATGCTCGGCGACGGAGGGGGTAGGAGGGCGACTGCCGAATGAGGGGCGTGACGTGGGAGCGGAGTTCTCGAGGAAAGCGCAGCATCCAACGCGCGCGGGAGCATGGAAGACCGCGCCGCCGGCACCGCTGGAAACTCCAGGACCGGTGACGCCAACCCAGCCGGGCCCGCCCAACGTGGCGCCCCGCTCATCAGGCCCGTCGGGAGAATGGCCGTGGCGACGAGGATCCAGGAGACTAACAGTCGCTGCATACCGGCAACCTACGCGGCCATGCTGAGGAAGGGTACCCCGGCCCGCCTCGCCGCCTCTTCGTTCAGCGAATAGCTCCCTCCTTCCCGGTGATCCTCCGCAGGATCGCCGTTTGCCCGGCGTGGTAGGATTGATGGAAGAACACCACGCTCAAGAGCGAGCGGACTGTCTCGTTGGGGTCGTTGTTGGGAGAACCGGGAGCCCGTCGGTCGAGGACCTCCGTCGTGAGACCCCCGAGTCCGTCATCGATACGCTGGGCGATGGTGTCCCAGGCACCTAGCAACTCTGGGAACTGCACGGCTTCCGTGGGGTCCTGAAGGGGAGGACTGCGCCGGGCATAGCGCTCGACGGCGCCTTCCTGCATCACCGGCTCCTGCCCCAGCATGGGGAGGCAGCCATTGTATGCCCAGACCAGGTGACCCATCACCCAGTTCAGGCAGTTCCCTCCCGGCTGGGGCTGGATCAGGCTCTCCTCGTGAGTCACGCCATTCACGCAAAGCCGGACGACCTCGTGAATGGTTCGAGCTTGCTTCCGAAAGACCTCGACTTCGCTCAGGGTCGCCGTAGTGGCTTTACTCATGCCTCTCCCTCCAATGATACTACGATGATCGGATAATTCCAAATCGTAATATTGTCTAATTCGCCTTTTTCGTCAACCCACTATGGCGACGAGCGATACACATGCCGTATATTACGGCATCGTAACATCTTCCATTGCGAGGCTGGCCATGGCCCTGGGATTTCTTTCTCCGCTCCACAAGGCCTCCCGGCAGATCTCGGTCTTTCTGGAGAGTAACAGCCAGGAGCCCGCACTCAGCAGCACCGAGAGCCACCTGCTGACGTACCTGCGAAGCTACGCCCCCGCTCCCATCAGCGAACTGGTCCGGGTATTCGGGATCAAACAGTCCACCTTTACCAGCATGCTCGACCGCCTGGAAAAAGCCGGGTTGGTGCGTCGCGAGGTCAATCCCGATGACCGTCGCTCCTTCCTAATCCACATCACCGACGAGGGCCGGGCGCTGGCCGAAGCAATGACCCACAATCTGGAGGACTTCGAGGATAATATCCGAAAGCGGGTCAGCGCCCGGGACGTGAAGGGTTTCCACGCCGTCATGGGAGCCGTCGACGAGATTACCCGGGTGCGGCTGCGGGAGCGCTGAATACCCTCGATTTTGAGCGCAAGAATCGGAGTGCGGGGGCCCTCCTTCGCTGATAGACTTCTCATCGTCACTTGAGTGGTCGACTGAAAAACGCAGTGGAGAGGATGCCATGAGCAGGTCAGCAAAGAAGATAGAGCGCGCCGCCGCCACCGAAAGCGACCCCCGTTGGGCCTCGGTCCTCGCCCGATCCGCTGCGGCGGACGGAACCTTCTTCTACTCGGTCCGCACCACCGGCGTGTATTGCCGGCCTTCCTGCCCGGCCCGGAAGGCGCGGCCGGAGAACATTGATTTCCACTCCACCCGGGAGGCCGCAGAGCAGGCCGGCTTCCGTCCCTGTAAGCGCTGCCGGCCCGATCAGCCATCCCTGGGGGAGCAGCATGCCGCCAAGGTCACCCAGGCCTGCCGTCTCATCGAGACGGCCCCGAGCCTGCCCAGCCTCGAGCGATTGGCCCGGCACGTCGGGGTGAGCCAGTTCCACTTCCATCGGATCTTCAAGGCGATCACCGGGCTCACTCCGAGAGCCTATGCCGCGGCCCATCGGGGCAAGCGGGTTCGCAGGGAGCTGGGCCGAGCCGGCTCGGTGACGGCCGCGATCTACCAGTCGGGATACAGCTCGAACGGCCGCTTCTACGGAGAGTCGGAGCAGGTCCTGGGCATGACGCCGACCACTTACCGGTCCGGCGGCGCCAACGAGGAGATCCGTTTTGCCATCGGTGAATGCTCGCTCGGCTCCATCCTCGTCGCCCAGAGCGAGCGCGGAGTCTGCGCCATTCTTCTGGGCGACGACCCCGACGCGCTGGCGCGCGATCTCCAGGACAGGTTCCCCCGTGCCACACTGATCGGGGGCGATTCCGGGTTCGAGCGGCTGGTGTCTCAAGTCGTGGGCTTCGTGGAAGCTCCGAGGCTGGGCCTCGACCTGCCTCTCGACGTCCGGGGCACCGCGTTCCAGCAGCGGGTCTGGCGGGTGCTGCGGGAGATCCCGGCAGGCGCTACGGTGAGCTATACCGACATCGCCGGGCGGATCGGTGCGCCGAGCTCGGTGCGGGCGGTAGCCCAGGCATGCGCGGCGAACACCCTGGCGGTGGCGATCCCCTGTCATCGCGTGGTTCGCAATGACGGCGGGCTGTCCGGCTACCGTTGGGGCGTCGAGCGCAAGCGGGCATTGCTGCAGCGGGAGGCGGCGTCATGAGCCAGGTGATAACGGCTCCCGGCCGGCGCCGCGGCACTACCGGCCTCCCCGTCGGGGAGCGGATCGCCACAATCGACTGGGCCGGCGTCGGCGATGAGCTCGACGCGCAGGGCTGCGCGATCGTGCGGTCGTTGCTTTCACCGGAAGAGTGCCGGGACCTCGCGGGCAGGTATCCTGAGGAGTCTCCCTTCCGCAGCCGAGTCGTCATGAGCCGCCATGGCTTCGGACGCGGCGAGTACAAGTACTTCGCCTATCCTCTCCCCCAGATGATCCAGGACCTCCGGACGGCGCTGTATCCGCCACTGGCGAGCATCGCCAATCGCTGGAACGAGGCGCTGGGCGTCGAGCTGCGATACCCCGAGGACCACGCCGCCTTCCTGAAGCGGTGCCATCGGGCCGGGCAGACCCGTCCCACGCCGCTGCTGCTCCAATACGGCGAGGGCGACTACAACTGCCTGCACCAGGATCTCTACGGCGAGCACGTCTTCCCCTTGCAGGTAGCCTTCCTGCTCTCGCTACCGGGGCGCGACTTCACCGGGGGTGAATTCGTCCTCACCGAACAGCGGCCCCGCATGCAGTCCCGGGCGGAGGTCGTCCCTCTGGCACAAGGCGACGGCGTGATCTTCCCGGTCCACCACCGGCCGGTGCGGGGATCGCGTGGGTTCTATCGCGTCACCATGCGTCACGGAGTGAGCCGGCTGCGCTCCGGCCATCGCCACACCACCGGCATCATCTTTCACGACGCCGCATGAGAGTGCGGAGCGAGCCGCTTGGCGAGGGCGCTATCCTGTTGCGGGGATTCGCAGGGGACACGGCACCGCTGCTGCTAGCGGCGATGCGGCGGGTCACTGCGAGGGCTCCATTCCGGCACATGGTGACGCCCGGCGGCTTTCGGATGTCCGTCGCGATGACGAATTGTGGCGCCTTAGGCTGGGTGACCGATCGCTCGGGTTATCGTTACGGCCCCGTCGACCCGGAGAGCGGGAGGCGATGGCCTCCGATGCCGGAAGCCTTCCTCGAGCTTGCAGCGGGCGCCGCCGCCCGCGGCGGATTCAGGCGGTTTCTGCCCGATGCCTGCCTCATCAATCGGTATCAGCCGGGTGCAAAACTGTCGCTGCATCAAGACAAGGACGAAGCCGATTTCGGCCAGCCCATCGTCTCGGTGTCGCTCGGCATACCGGCGATCTTTCTCTTTGGTGGATTGCGGAGAAGCGACAAGCCGCTGCGCGTGGAGCTGACCCATGGCGACGTGGTGGTCTGGGGCGGGCCGGCGAGATTGCGCCATCACGGTGTGTTACCGCTCAAGGAAGGCAATCACCAATTGGTGGGGCCTCATCGCATAAATCTCACCTTTCGCAAAGCCGCCTAGGATGGGTCCCTTCCGGCCGCTTCTGATGTTCCTCGGCATGCTCACCATCTCGACTGCCACCGCCGCGGCTCAGGATGGCGCACCCGACTCCGCCCGAACTCAAATCAAGACGACGCTTCGAGCGTTCTACTTCAACCTGGCCCATCACGATTGGGAGGCGCTCACCGCCGATATCCTGGCGGCGAAAGTGGTCGCTCACCGCCCGGCCCCTCCGAGTATCGTGACCGAGAAGTCCAGTCCGAGTCGCTGCCGTTCGGAAGCAAGGTCGGCGGTTGAGCACGCTGTTGTAACGTTTGATGGGGACTGGGCGGAGGCAGCGGTGCCACGGTGCACCGGGGGCGTGGCTCGGGCGGATGTGTTTCGCCTTATCCGCTTCGAAAATCGTTGGCGGTTCGTCTACATCAATCTGGCCAAGGAGCCGGCTGCGGTCCTTAGCGGACCAGCCCGCGGTGCAGCGCCAGCGCGAGCACCACGAAATATTCCTCTATCACGAGGGCCCATAGCAGAACCCGTCGGAGATTGACCGGCAACAGCGACGAATCACACAGCGGGCAGCGGGTTTGCTCCTCGACGGAGATCCCGCACGTAGGGCAAGTTCTAGTCACCGGCGGCTCCGGGCCACGATCCGGGGATCGGATGTTCAGAAAGGGGGGAAGCGTAGGGTAGAAAACTCCGGCCCTGCTGTCAATGCCCTAGTTCCGGCCATGATCGACTTTGCTCAACTCTCCAGACCGGCTTGGCGCTCGCGGGCTTCAATCGTGCGGCCCTCGGGGGTCTCGGTGGCCGGCCGGGCCGAGGCGATCCGTCGGCCCCGAGCCGCAGCCAGAAGCAGCAGCACCCCGAAGACCAGCATCACCAAGCCCCACCAGAGATTGACGTTCACCGACAGCGAGCGGGCGTACAGCGCGGTATTGCCGGTCGTGACCAGCCCGTACCCCCCGATAAGCAGCCCGAGTACGACGAACAACCCGCCGATCGGCAGTCGGATGTCCAGTCCGGTTACTCCGCTCATCGCGATCTCCTAGAAAAACACCAGGTTGAGCGCCACCGTGAGGGCGAGGACCACTACGGCCAGGACTCCCGGGCGCGCGGTCCAGTGAAGCCCGGAATCGCTCGGCCGGGGTGTAAGGGAGTATACCAGACCGCGCAGCTCCCCGGCCGGCCGCGGCTGAGTCGCGAGGCTCACCACGATGGTGACCAGGAAACAAGTCACCCAGGCGACTATGGCAGTCCAGAAGGTCTGAGCCAGCTCGCTGGGATAGGTGTGCAGAGCACCGAAATAGCCACCCTTGATTCCGGCCTGCATCCCGACCGGCAAGGTCAGTCCGTGGTGCACGGCCGCTCCCAGAGTGCCGGCCAGCAGCCCGGTAAACGCTCCGTGCCCGGTTGCCCGCCGCCAGAACATCCCCAGCGCGAAGGTGGCGAACAGGGGGGCATTCACAAAGGCGAAGACCAGTTGCAACAGGTCCATGATGTTGTTGAATGCTCCCGCCACATAGGCGGCGGCCACCGACAGCACGATGCCCCCCACGGTGGCTGCCCGGCCCATCCAGAGATAGTGCGCGTCCGACGCGCCCCGCCGGATGTGGCTCTGATAAATGTCATAGGTCCACACGGTGTTGAAGGCGGTCACGTTGCCGGCCATTCCGGACATGAATGACGCAAGCAGTGCCGTCAGCCCGAGCCCCAGCATCCCCGCCGGAAAAAGCTTCACCAGCATCATTGGAGTGGCGAGATCGTAGTCCAGCACGGTACGCCCCGCGCCGTCGAGCAGAGGAGCTCCGTCGGCCGCCAGCTTGGCCGGTATCAATCCCTGGCCCGCTTCGGCCCCGCCGCCGAGCCCCAGCGCGATCATTCCCGGGAGAATCACCAAGAAGGGAAAGAACATCTTGGGCACCGCGGCGATGAGCGGGGTCCGCCGCGCGGCGGTCATCGAATTTGCCGCCATGGCGCGTTGCACCACGAGGAAGTCGGTACACCAGTAGCCGAAGGAGAGCACGAAGCCCAGCCCCATGACCAGGCCGAACCATTCCACCCCGATCGGATTCTGACTCGGGTCTCCCAGGTGAGACCAGGTGTGGGTGTACGCGCCGGGTGGGAGACCGCGCGCGGTGGCTACCTCGGCCAGTCTGGTGGACAGTCCATCCCACCCCCCGGCCGCTTGCAGCCCCAGATCCGACCAGCGGTGCGAAGCCGAAGACGATCAGAAAGAACTGGAGCACTTCGTTGTAGATCGCGCTGGTGAGCCCGCCCAGCAGCACGTATGCCAACACGATTGTCGCCGCCACCAGAACACTGACGTCGAAGCTCCAACCGAGCAGGAGATTGAACAGCTTCCCCATGGCATACATCGAGACACCCGAGGAGAACACCGTCATGACGGCGAAAGACACCGCGTTGAGGGTTCGGGTCTTTTCGTCAAACCGCAGCCGGAGGTACTCCGGTACCGAGCGGGCCCGCGAGCCATAGTAGAACGGCATCATGAAGAGGCCCACGAACACCATCGCGGGGATCGCCCCAACCCAGTAGAAGTGGCTGGTGCTGATGCCGTACTTGGCGCCCGACGCGCCCATTCCGATCACTTCCTGGGCCCCGAGGTTGGCGGAGATGAACGCCAGGCCGGTGATCCAGGGAGGCAGTGAACGGCCGGAAAGGAAGAAGTCCGTGCTGGTGCGCGTCAGCCGTCGGAGACCCCATCCGACTCCGAGTACCGCGGCGAAGTAGACGGCCATGACGACGTAATCGATCGGGGTGAGCTGGGTGACCGGATTGGTTTCCATGGCTCAGGGTCGGGGAAGTCGGGAAAGGATGAACTGCACGGCCAGGTCAGTGCTGCTCCAGAGCTGAACATCCGAGCTGGTGCCGTACCGGGTCGGCAACAATCGCCCGCCTTCGATTCGGTAGCTCCACAGCTCGTTGTGCTCCAGCCCCGAAGCCTTGACCGAAGCCAAGGTGCGCTGCAGGGCGCCGTGCAGTTCGCGCACGTAGGGCTCCAGCGCCGGATTGCGGAGCCGGCCGGAGGAGTCGAATGCCGCGGCGATCTGGTGGGCAAGACCCAGGAGCAGGAGGTTCACCTCCCGTCCCCATACCACCCGCGGGGAGTGGTAGGCGTCTTCCCGAAACAGATCCCACACCCGTCGGCCGGCGTAGGTGTCGTTGGCTACCAATGGCCCGAGGCCGTGCTACGAACAGGCCGACAGGGTAAGCGCGGGTGAAGGGCTCCACTGCTCTTCAGCACTCGCCTCCGGCGGCAGCGTGCCGTTTGTCGACCGGCGCGGTGAAATTCTCCAGAAAGAGCGCCGTCGCGGGGTCGGTATTGACGACCGGAATCGGGTGGCCGGCGGAGTCGAGCGACAGAGCCGGGAAGGAAAGCGAGTCGCTCGCCCCCTTCTGGCGGAAGGCCTGCTCCCAATAGCGGCGCTCGTCTTCCGGCAGCCAGGCCAACTTGGCCTCGACCCAGTGCCGAATCTCATCCGGCGTCAACGTGACTGCGAAATGGCGCTCGGCCTTCTGCCAGGTGGCAATGGCCCGGCGCAACGATGCCGAGTCGGCCAGATATTCAGCCAGAGGGCTGCCGGCGATGTCGGGAGCCAACGAATCGAGCGCACCGCCGCTGAACCCGAGCTCTTGCAGCGAGGAGCGGATCTGCCCGATCGCCTCCAGGGCCTGCGGAACCCAGATCGCATTGATGTCCATCGCGAAGCGGCCCTGGGCGTAGCCGGCATCGCTGTCCCGCCAACTGGAGGAGCGCCAATGGGTGGAGTCCCGTTTGACGAACCCGACCAGGGTAGTGGGTGACGGCGCCTTCACGTAAGGTCCGGATAGTCTGCCGACCAGAGCCAGCTCCCGCAACAGCAGCCGGAGCCGGGAGCCATTGCTGTCGGAGGCGGCGAGGAGGAAGCTGCGCTTGCGTGCCGGCGTTACGGCCGAATCCGCCAGGTATCGGGCGACCAGGACCGGTAGCTGGAACTCATCGTCCAGCATGTGGTAGTTCTCCCGGACCGTCCGAATCTGCGCCAGCTGCAAGCGGGCGAGGCCAAGGACGCTGTCGGCACTGGCCGGCCGGCCCAGCCGCCGGAAGCGCTCTGCCGCGGCGATCAGCGCGTTGTACTCGGCCGCGTGCTCCCGAATGGCTTGGCCTCCCAGCGCCTCCTCGTGGCTCACCTCTCCGGACGGGCCCAGCTTGCGGAGCACGCTCGCGATCACGTGCTCCGCCATCGCCTCGGACCAGATCGGACGCATCATCAGCGCGGTCATGAGCATGTCGCGCCCGAAGTAGGTGGCGAAGTTGGGGAGCCCGGCCATCAGCTTCTCTTCGCTGCTGAGCAGCTCCACACCGCGCACCTCGCGCTCCAGCCGTCGGAACTGTGCGACGCCTGCCGAATCGCGGGCCGTGCCGGCCCTGGCGTGGAAAGAGAGGAAGTCCCGGTTGAAGATCTGCTCGCGCGTGAGTGGCGTGAGAGGGGCGGCATCCGTCGTAGCGCGAACCCGGAACCGGATGGAAGCAGGGCCGCGGGAGACGAACGACACGGTTCGCCCGGCGACCCGAGCGGTCACCTCACGGGGATCCACCCGAACCTCGAGCGCCAGATGCGTCTTCCCGTCGAGCGCGGGCTGGCGAACCCGGAGGACCCACGCGGTATCCGAGCGCGACGATGTGAGCGTAGGCTCGAGCCGCGAGCGGAGCACGCTCACGCTGGGCGCGCCGAGCAGTGCCAGGTGTCGCCGGCGCTCCGCGACCGGAAGGCGGGCGACATTGGCCACCAGGAGCGATTCCTCGGCCACCTGGAAGGGCGGGGCGGTGAACGGCTTCAGGTGATGCTTGCCGTACTGGAAATCGCGCTCGACCCGCATGGTGCCCAGCAGGAACCAACCCGCAGTCACTCGCTGCGCGGCGGCTGACAGTCGGTATTCGATGCTGCGGGTGATCCCGGAGTCCGATACCTGGGCCGTATCGCCGTCCCAGGCCAGGGGGACCGGACGTCCGTTCCCGTCGCGCAGGGTGAACCCGATACTTTCGTTGGCCGCGTCGGCCCATACCAGAACCACCCGGCCGCTCGGGTCGAGGTAGATCTGAACCGCGTTGCCCTTCGAGTCCCGGTAAAACCGGGTCTGATAACCTTGATAGGCGGCGGGATCGTCCATCCCCGGTTCGGGAAAGGCGAGCACCGGCAGTCGCGGCGCTGCCTGGAGCAGCAGCAGGAGACCGAGTGCACCCGAGGTCATCGAGGGAGGCTATCTCCCGGAATCATCCGCCGGCCGGTCGAGTCGATCACCACGTCGTAACGCCGTCCCCGAACCTGGATGTTGCGCAGGGCCAGTCGCGTGATGTGGGACGGTAGGAGCGGCGGAAAGGCCGGCTCCAGCCCATGCTCGCCCAGCCGAAGTCCGGTCCAGCCGAAGATCACCTGTTGCAGAAAGCCGCCGGCACCGGTCACGAAGTTTACCGCGTCGTTGGTCGGAGTCTCCGACAGCATCAAGAACCGCCCCTTGAGGTGGCTCTGATAACTGTGAGGCAGCAACGAATCCAGCATGGCGCGCTCTCCCAGCTCCGCCGCGTCCACCGAGGAGCCACCGCTGGCCATCGAATATGGCGATGGCATTCCAGGCGGGGACGGCCACGATGCGCGGCACGTCCCCGGGGGCCTCCTCGTACAAGCCGGCTAGAAATGAATTCGAAGCGCCGACTCCGAGCGCCGGAATCACTACCCCCAGGCGACCGTTCCCGAGGAAGGGCGACGGTGTTCGGGTTGGATCCTCGGAGACCAGCAGAAAGGTGGAATCCGGCGCCGGCTCCGCCGTCGACGTCTGAGCCCAGACGCCGACGGGGAGCGCGTGCGCGTACCAGAGCGCGGTCAGTGCGACGCACGCTCGCACGGCGGCCGTTCCGTCAAGGCTCCTGTTGCGCCCGACGGCCTCCGAAATCGTACTGGATCGATGCCTGGAACCGCCGGGGGAGCAGCGGCCGGGCGAAGAAGATCGTGGATGGAGCGCCGCTCACCAAACGTGGATTCCCTTCCTCCAGACCCTTGCTCTGGAAGGCGTTGAGCAGATCGAGGTTGATCCGCGCCCCCGCATTCGGGATGGCGAACCCCACGCCGAAATTGAAGTAGTTGTACGAGGGGAGTTTGGCGTTGCCTACCCGATCTTGCGGACGCTCGAGGTACCGGGAGCCCACGAAGTGCCAGTCGGCCTTGAATTCGAGGCCGGATGCCTGCGGAGGCGAGTAGAAGGCAGCGAGGTTCCCGATTCCTATCGGCACCCCGGACAACCGCAGCCCCTCGAACCGAATCAGGCTGTCGATGTTGCCGCCCAACGTGGCAGAGAGAATGGTGGCGCTGCCCTGCAGCTGGAGCCCCTCTGCCGGGCTCGCGAACGCCTCGAATTCCCCGCCGATAGACTGCTGTTCCGGATCGACGGTGATCCGCCACGTAGTGGCTCCTGTAGGGCCGATAACCGCGCCTTGGCCGACGATGTTCTTCAGCTTGGTATAGAACCCGTTCACCGTGACACCGACCTGCCCCGATGCGTACTTGAACCCAAGCTCAGCGGCCTGGACCTCGCGAGAATCGAGCAGGTCGACTTGGTCCTGCGCGGTGGCGTTAAGGAGTTCGTCCAGCGCGGGCATCTTGTAGCCCCGCGATCCTGCTCCATAGACCGACAGGCGGTCGTTGAGCCGGTAATTGAGGCCGACCGACGCCGACCAATCGGTGATGTCCCGGGTGAAGTGGCGGAAGCTGTTGTTGCCGAACGGGATGTTATTGAATGGTGTAGCCGGATTGTTGTCCAGATCGAAAGTCGAGTTGTTCTCCGTGTGCTGCACGTAATCGTTGTACTCCAGGCGAACCCCTAAGTCGGCCCGTAACTGGTCGGTCAGCTGCACTTCGCCACCCACGACGCCCGAAAGGATCGTCGTCTGCCCCGTGCCATTCGTGTAGCTGGACAAGAAGCTCCGGAATCCGTTCTGAGTGACGTTGACCGGTGCACCTCCCCCGGCGGGAGTCACGATGAGGTCGAGAAAGCGGGGCTGGTCCCGGACATCGGTCAGAATATTGGGCTGGAACCAGTGATTATCCTGCGTGTAGTAGGCAAAGTACCCGCCGAGTGAGAGTGCGTACCGTCCGAAGCTTCGCCGCAGCGTGAGTTGGTTCTGAACAGCCGACAGCGGCTTGTCGATGTGCCACTCACCCTGGGCAGCCACCAGACCGTTCGGAGTATCGAACGGCAACTTGGAACCCGCCGGGCCCGCCGGGTTGGGATGATTGGTGAAGAAGTACTGGCCGGTGCTGCCCGCTGGGAACCCGAGTCCGCCTTGATTGGTTGGCGCTGTGATGAAATCCTGAGCCGTGAACAGGTTCCCGTTGGGAATGGCATTCCACTCCTGGTCGTCGTGCATGACCTGGGCGGTGTTCTGGAGGTGCCAGCTCTCCCCCAGGTCGAACGCCGCATCCGCGGTGAACCAAGTTGCCTTTGTCTTGAGGCCATGGTCCAGCGGCAGCGTCAGCGTGCCGTTGGGGAGAGGCACGGTGATGTCCACGCCTTCGGGCGTGTACATGGACCCGTAATTGCCAAAACCGGGTACGTATTCGGGATCGTCGAGGTTGGTGAAGGGAAGCGGAACGATGAACAGGTTCTGATCGTCGATGTACTTGACCGAGAACCGCACATAGCCGTCATCCAGCAGCCGGGTGACGTTTCCCTTGAACTGGCCGCCCTCGATTCCCGGATAACCCGGGGACCGCACGCCGTGGTCGTAGCGGTAAAAGCCAC
The DNA here is from genome assembly GCA_963812755.1 of uncultured Gemmatimonadales bacterium. Taxonomy (GTDB): domain Bacteria; phylum Gemmatimonadota; class Gemmatimonadetes; order Gemmatimonadales; family GWC2-71-9; genus CAVVWJ01. The sequence continues at coordinate 84,197 of CAWEWK010000005.1, forward strand.
CGATGTTGAAGCGCCAGTCGTCGCCGAAGGGCCCGTTCAAGTTGAGGTCATACCGGGCCAGCCCCTGGGTGGCGCCAGTCGCCCGCATGGTGCCGGCGAACACGTCGCCGCCGGTCTTGTTGATGAAGTTGACGATCGCGCCCGGAGTGTTGGACCCGAACAGCGGAGAACTTCCGCCACGCACCACTTCCATTCGCTCGATGTTGGTGTCGAAGCGGATCAGGTTGTCGGCGTTCATGAAGAACGTATGCATGGTGGGGAACACCGGGAGTCCGTCTTCCAGGAGCGAGACATATCCCTGGTCGAGAATGCCGCGAATAACGATGTTCTGATTGACCTCGCCGCCGGAGCTCTCCACCCGGGTGAACCCGGGCACGTACCGCAGCATCTCGGTGGTGCTTCGGGGTGCCGCCTGCTCCACTTCGTTCGCCGTCATCGTGGTGACGGCGACGCTGGCGTCGAGGTTCATTCTGGGCGTCTGGGTACCGGTCACCACTAGAGTCTGCAGCTGGAGCGGGTCTCGGTTGAGCGTGAAATCCTGATTGGCCTGTTGGCCGGCTGCGACCGTCACGCTGGCCGAATCGGGGCGGTAACCGAGCATCCGGACATGCACGACCTGCGTGCCGGTGGGCACGCGAGTGAGCAGGTATCCTCCGTCCGGGCGCGTCGCCGTCGAAACCGCAGGGCGGACCAAGTACACCTGTGCCCCGGCAATTGCTCCTCCCTGCTGATCCATCACCTTGCCGGCAACGGAGCCGGTTTGCGCCGACTCCTGGGCCATCGCGAGAGATGGGCCGGTGCCGGCGATCGAAAACAGCGCCCCAGTCGCAAGAGCAATGAGGTGATTCAAGGCAATGAGTCCGGCCGAACGCGACCTCCGGTTCATACGGCAGCCTCCGTCTTATGATTCCGCTTCCGCGACATGCCCAGCCCCGGCCACTGCGTGGTGCCGCAGTGCGCGGTGCTGAGGCGCGAGGATCGGAGCGGAGAAGGTGGGCAGCGAGGACGGAATACCAGGGCAGGCAACAGGAGTGGCGCCACCCGGGGAAGGTGAGAATGGTCCGATCTGGAACCGGTCGTGTGGGCATGATCCCCGAGGGGCACGCCAGCTCGAACGCATCTGCCGCTCGATTCCGACTCGCAGGGCTCGACCGGTCCGACAGACGCCGTCCGGCCGAAACGCTTTTACCAGTGGGACTTCAAGTGCGCCCGGCGCACGGGGAGTGCACCGGGACGGCCCCGAACATGCGACCTGCATTGCAGGGGCGCGGTGATTTGGCGCACTAAACGCGGCGGGCGAACGCGGCGCTTGTGACAGAGGAGCACTTGCCGGGTTCAACCGGTTGCACTAATCTGGCGAGCGATGGTCGAGCAACTGGCCCAACCGCTCCGGCCCGATCCCTACTCGCTTCCCGCCGTCCTCCTGGTCGAGCGGAATCCCTACGAAGCGCTATTCGTGGAGTCCCTGTTGCACCGGGTACTTGCCGCCCAGGTCTGGGTTTGGCATGAGGAGCGCCTCGACACCGCACTCAGGCTCCTCGCGGTGTGCCGCTTTCATCTGATTCTCCTGGACCACGACCATCCCCGGCTGAGCATCCGGACCATCGTTCGCCGGGTGAAAGCACTGGCCGCGGGGACCCCTATCGTTCTCAGACTTCCCGCGGAGGACCTGGGCCCGGCGGAACCGCGGACCTACGGCGTCGCGGACGTCATTCCGCGGCAGCACGCCGAGTCGTTACTTCGAGCGGTAAGCAGGCACGTTACCGCTTCCGCTTGAAGAGGCTATCCGCCGGTGCCAGCCGGTCCACCGTCCAGCTATCCATGCGGTAGATCGTGCTGTCCGCATTTGCCCGAACCCAGAACCCACCGCTGGTGGAATCGAACGTCAGCGTCAGAAGTGGACTGCCGTTGGCCCGGAGCAGCCGCGCCTTCCGCTCGGCTGGAGCGAAGCGGGCCGAGTCCGCCTGCCGGGATGAGGCGAATCCGGATGCCTCGACCGCGCCATACGCGGTGAGCAGCGAGGTTACCGCCGCGGAATCGGCTGGTCCCGAGCCAAGGCTCCATCCACCCTCGCCGCGGCGAAGCTGGTAGGTCCGCCGACCCCGGCTGATTTCCACCCGGCCCACGCTGTCGCCCGCCACTCCACCGATCTTCCGGTCCCGCCAATCGTCCGCGGACCGGGTGAGCACCTCGGTAAGGCGGCCGCCCACCAGGTGGACCACACTGTCATTCGCCAGCCGCAGATAGCCGCCCGAGAGATCGGTCGTGCGGTGCCCAACGACCAGATCGGCGAGCACCGAGTCCCGACCCGCGATCCGCACCCGGCTGCCGGCGCTATCCACGCCGAGGCCGGCATGAGAGGAGGGCCGCTCCGCAACCACCTCGCTCCTCTTGCTGCTGTCGGCCAGCGCGTCGAGCAATTCCTTGACCGCAGCCTGCGACGCTGGGTGGCCGTTCACCTGCCAGGTGCTGCTGTCCCGCCGGACCAGCAGGGCGGTGTCTGCCGTCCGGGCGATCCGCACGCTATGGACCGAGCCGGGGCGGAACGGGCCGACGGCGAATCGATCGCTGGGGGGCGATGACTCATGCCGCCGGGACAGTGCCGCCGCGCCCCAGAGCAGCAGCAATGCCACCAGCACGGCGCCGAGTCGCAGCAATTGTTTGGCGCTCATGACGCACGCTCCGTGGCCGGGACCAACCGATGATAGGCCGCGCGGGTTCGCCGCCGGCGGCGGATCAGATGGACCAGCCCCCAGAGCGCAACCAGAAGGGGCAGCCCGATCACGTTGGCGTACTTGACTGTCTCCCGCGTGGCCACGTTGCTGAACACGATCGGCGGAGGCCGTCGGTCGCGCGAGCGGATCGCGATAAGGGCCTCGTCCTGCGCCAGCCAGTCCACCGCGTTCAGCGTGAAGGCCAGATTCTCCGGTGCGGTCCGGACGAACCGGTCGGTAGTAAAATCCAGGCTCCCCACGACGACGACCCGCCCCTTGGGCTTGCCGGCCGCGGGCTGAGTGCCGCCCGAAACCACGGCCGCCAGCAGCCGGGGACTCAGATCCTGCTGAGGAAAGTCCTGGCTGGGCGCAATCGTGGTGACGTTGGTGAATGTCCCCGCGGCCCGGCTGGAAGTGAGCAGCGGCGTCACCGTGCCCTTCGTGGCGCCGGTGGTGTCGATGGTGCTGGCCCAGGTCAGCACCACGGCGCCGAGATCCTGGTTGATGGGCGAGCTTCTGGTGCTCTGCGCTCGAATGAAGAAGGGATACACCTGCAGCACCCGCCCGAAGTCCGTCGGCAAGGGTATGACCTCGTTGGCCAGCAGGTCATACGTCATGTCGGACCGGATGGAAACTCCGAACGGCTTGAGCAGTGCGTTCCACGCCACCGGCCTCGGCTGTGCGGTGGGTGCCCGTTGGTTGAGCTCCATGCCTGATGCCAGGATGAGCGCACTCCCGCCCCGTTCCAGAAACTTTTGGAATCGCACGAGTTGAGTGGGAGACAGACTGTCGGGCGTCCCGGCCAGCACCATGGCGACCACGGTGCTGTCGAGCTGGGTCGAGTCGGACAGCTCGAGGGTTCGCACCTCGTACGACTTGGCCAATTGGCTCTGAAGCTCCTGAAAGCTCGCGCCGGGCCCTTGAGCCGAGGTAATCAGCGCCAGGCCCGGCTTGTGCGCCCGAGTGAGAGTCCGGATGGATGAAACCAGACGGTATTCCAGATCATCGGTACGCTGGACAAAGGGGATGGTCTCGGTTTCGGCGCCATGCTGAATGGCCATGCCGAGGTAGCCTTGCTTGACCTGGAGCTCGGCCTGACCGATCACGTTGAACTGCACCGCCTGGATCCCCATCGACTCGGCCTCGCGGCGGGCCGACTCGTCGGTGGAGGGATCGCGTTCGATGATCCGGAGCTTGCCGGCCCCGGCGGAACGGAGGTCCCTGAGTATGTCGTCGACGTCGCGCTTCATGAGCGCCACTTCGGTGGGGAGCTCCTTCGAAGCGAAGACTCGCACGGTGACCAGGTCGTCGATCCCGCGCACCAACCGCCGAGTCGCGGGCGACAAGGTGTAAGCCTTGCCGGGTGACAGATCCAGCCGGCCGCCGATGTAGCTCCCCAACAGGTTCACCACGATCAACGAGGCGGCGAGCACCCCGACGCCTACCCGAAGCCGGCGGCTGCCGGCCGAGCCCGGGGCAAGCTTGCGGCCCAGCAGTGCGCCGTAGGCAAGCGCGAGGAACACACCCGCGAGCGACAGGAAGTAGATCACGTCGCGGAGGTCGATGACTCCTCGACCCAGGCTCTCGAAGTGGGAGAGCACGCCGATCCGGGCCCCCACCGCGGCGAGTCCGGCGGGAAGTCCCACCATGAGGGGATCGAGACCCAGCAGCACCAGCAGGAACATCACCCCGGCCCCCACGATGAAGGCCGTGATCTGGCTGCGGGTGAGGCTCGAGGCCCAGACTCCCACGCCGGCCAGGCCGGTGGCCAGGAGACCGGCGCCGATGTATTGCGCGATCACCGTGCCCCAGGGGAGGTCCGCACCCACGCTGAGGCCGATCGGTATGGCAAGGGTTAATGCCAGGGCAATCCAGAGAAACAGCACCGCCCCGAGAAACTTGCCCAGCAGCAGCTCCAGCTCGCTGATCGGCTGGGCCAGCACTACCTCGAGTTGTCCGCCGCGAATGTCCTCCGCCAAGGCCCGCATGGTGACTGCCGGCACGAAGAAGAGAAACACCCAGGGCAACAGATCCAGCATCGGCCGTAGAGTGGCGGTGTCGGTGAGATACGCCTGGCGGAAGAAGAAGAAGCCGTTGATAACGAGGAACACCACCAGCAGGACGTAGCCGGTGGGCAGGTCGAAGAGCGCCTTCAGCTCACGGCGCGCGATAGTCCAGATCCGCTTCATGCGGGCTCCTGATCGGTGGTGAGCTCGCGGAAGAGGTCCTCCAGGCTGCCGGCCTCCTGGTGCAGCTCGTAGAGCGTCCACCCGGCAGACTTGGCCAGCTCGAAGATTCCGGGCCGGACGTCGTCCGCTCCCGCCGCCGTCACTGTCACTCGGGTTCGTCCGGCGGTGCTCTCCCGCTGCTCCACCCGGCGGACTCCGGGCAGTTGGGCCAGTCGCTCGCCCAGCTCGGCGCCGGTGGCCTCCACGGTGATCCGGGCGCCGTCTTTGGCCCGGGAAATCAGGTCGTCCACCGGTCCGTCCGCCACGATCTTTCCCCGATTGATGATGAGGAGGCGGGAGCAGGTGAACTGGACTTCGGGGAGGATATGGGTGGAGAGCAGGACGGTGCGCTCTCGGCCCAGCTGGCCGATCAGCCGCCGGATCTCGACCCGCTGATTGGGGTCGAGGCCTTCGGTGGGCTCATCCAGCACCAAAAGATCCGGCCGGTGGAGAATGGCCGCCGCGAGGCCGACCCGCTGGCGAAAACCCTTGGACAGCTCACCGATGGGCCGGTGGTACACCGGCTCGACCCCGGTGGCACCGATGGCGTCGTCGGTAGCGGTGCGGCGTTCAGAAGCCCGGATTTCCCGCAGCCGGGCGACGAACTCCAGATACTCGGAGACCAGCATCTCGGAGTAGAGCGGGTTGTTCTCCGGGAGATAGCCGATGCGGCGCTTGGCGTCCCGTCCGGCCTCGGCGAGCGGCACTCCGTCGAGCCGGATCGAGCCGCCATCGGGGTCGAAGAATTGGGTGATCATGCGCATGGTGGTCGACTTGCCGGCGCCGTTGGGGCCCAGGAAGCCCACTACCTGGCCCCGGTCCACGTCGAACGATACGTCGTCCACGGCGGGGACCCCGTTGAATCGCTTGGATACTCGATCGAGCGAGAGTAAAGACATAGCCTATTGGTGGTTGGGTGGTGCAGTCGGGCAAGAGTCTAATCACCGACCCCGCCGCTTTTCAAGCTCCAGACGAAAGGAGATGCGCGGCCCCAATCGAAGGTCGCAGCGTTAGATTGGCCTCGTTCGGAGCGGGACTCCCCCAACCAGTGCGAGGGTCGATGCGGCTAGGGCGTGGACTAGGGCTCACGCTTTGTCTCTCCGCTCTGGCGGTCAGTCCCGCAGCCACGCAGTGGCCGGCGGTGGGTGCCGAGGTCGGGTACTCTCGATCAGATCTCGCGGGGCAGGGGGCGGAGGGACTGAGACCTCGTCAAGGGGCGCTGACCGGGGTCTACTTGAGCTTGCCGGTGGGGCGGCTCTTTGCCGTGCGACCCGAGCTGCTTTTCGCCCTCAAGGGTGGGCGGGCTCAGGTGCCGTTGGACGATGGGAGCACCGTCGGGGTCGACATCGAGCTGGCCTACATGGAGCTGCCGGTCCTGGCGCGGATCTCGTTTCCCACCGGCCAGATTCGTCCGGTGTTGTTCGGTGGCCCCGCGCTCGGGCTCCGAATCGGGTGCGATCTCCAGGTGCTGATTCCGGAGCAGCCGGTCCGGGCCACCTGCGGCCGGGACGACTTCAATGATGTCAGGGAATCGGATCTTGGCCTGGTTGCCGGTGGCGGGATCGAGATCCGCTGGTACCAGGCCGCCCTGGCGCTGGAGGCCCGATACACCATAGGAATGCGGTCGATCGTCCGGGATGATGAGGTCAAGAACCGGGCGTTCGGGTTGGCCCTGGCGCTGACGTTCTAAGCAGAAAGGCTGAAGGGCTATGAGCTGAAGGGTGAAGGCCCACCACGCCCTTCACTCTTCAGCCCATAGCCCATAGCCCACCTAGAACAGATACCTCAGGCCCGCCTGAAACTGCCTCGGCTCGCCCAAACCACTGCGGATGGTGCCGTCGAAGTTGAGGAAGGTGCCGCCCGAGGCCGGGTCCTTGAAGTTGTCCGAATTGGTCACGTTGAAGACCTCGAAGATCGCTTCGAGCGCGCTCTGGCGGCCCAGGTAGAACGGCTTGGAGAGACGGATGTCCCAAGAGAAGAAGCCGTTATCCCGGCGGATCGTGTTGCGCTGGAGGACGTGGCCGTCGGGGCAGATCCGCTGCGGCCGGCTGGGTGGCTCGCTGGCCGGTACCGGTGTTATCGGCGCCGCAGACCTCCGAAGCCGGCTGGGCAGAGTAGGCGCTCAGCCGGTTGTTGAAGTATATGTCCCCCGGCAGGATGGCCAGAACCCAAGCATTGAACCGGTGTCTCTGGTCGCGGTCACTCCAGTTGTACTCCTTCTCCAGCGAGTCGGCCCGCGCATAGCGGAAGGTGAAGGGGTCGCGCTCGTTGTCGTCGTCGGACTTATCGAACGGCCAGCGTGTAGTTGAGCTGGAACTGAAGATGCGCGCCCGCCGTTCGCTTGAGCTCGGCCGTGATGCCGTTATAGCGCGACTTCGCCGTGCTCTGGACCACGAAAAAGTCGGTGGGCTGATCCCGTTCCCCCCAGGAAGGCCGGTCAGCCAGGGGCTGCCGAAGACCGCGTCGTTTTCGTTCACGAACCGGGTCAGGTGGTCGGTCCGCGCATGGGTGTAGCTGAGCGAGGCTGCTAGGCCTGGGATGATCTCGCGTTCATAGCCCACCGTCGCGGTGAAGGTCCGCGGGTTCTGGAAGTCCTTATCGAAGACGTACACGCCCGGCTGGAACGGTCCGCCGGTCGGCGGGGGAAGCAGCTCGCCGTAGGCCGGCGGCGGCCCCAGGACGCCGGTGAGCGCGCTGTTGCGGAAGAGGCTTTGGCCCCGGGAGCCGTCGGTGCTCCGGCTGCTCGCGAGATTGAGTCCCGGGATCCGGGAGTAATAGAGGCCCGCATTGGCCCGCACCACCTGCCTGCCGTCACCCTTCAGGTCGTAGGCGATGCCAAGCCGCGGCTGGAACATCGAATAGTCCGACGGAATGGTGCCGTCGCCGGGAAACTCGAAGGTGCCGACTGAGTTCGTCACCGTCTGACCGATGAATGGCGCGTAGAACAAGTCCTCGATCGGGGTGATCAGGTCGGGCTGGATCTGCGCCTCCCAGCGGAGTCCGTAGTTGAGGGTGAGGTTCGGCTTGGGCTTCCAGCTGTCTTGCATGAAGAGCGCCAACTCGTGCTGGATGATCTCCTGGGTGCCGGCCTCCTCCACCGTGAGTCCACCGACGCCCGCCTGCTGCAGGTAGAGCGCAACCGGACCGCTGATGTGGGTCAGGGCCGGGCACGTGCCGTCGTTGCTGCTGGTGACGAACGAGTTGGTCACGTCGTCGGAGCATTCGACGTACAGGTTCCCGTTGGTCACATAGTTCAGAAAGCCGTCTACCGAGGTGAACCCCATCCGGCCGTTGGCGAACCCGAGGAACGTCTGGTTGACGCCGGTCCGGTTCCACTCACCGCCGATCTTGAAGAGATGGTTTCCCTTGACAATGGAGACGTTGTCCAGCACCTGGAACCGGAAGTCATATGCGGTATGCAGCGGAATGAAGAACGGCATGCCCATGCGGTATCCGGCGAAGCCATCCGGGCCGACAAAGCCGATGTCGGTGTCGGGGAAGGGCCGTCCAGTCGCCGGGTTGATCGGCACCTTCATACGGTCGCGGCCGGTCCTCCCGGGCCCACTGGAACCGAAACTCGTTCGACAATGACGACGAGAGCTGCGAGATCAGGCTTCCGTTCACGGCGTGGGAGTGGTCCTGCTCGAGCGCGTTGGCGCTTCGGCCCCAGGAGTCCACGTCGAAGGTGCCGTTCACCTGCTCGGAACGGGTGTAGTTGTACTTCAGCGTGGCGTTGTGCTTCTGGCTCAGGCGGAAGTCGAGCTTGCCCAGGAACGCGTTGGCGTCGTTGGTCCGGCTGATGGGGCCGAATTCATTCCGCAGCGCGCCCCCGAAGGCAGTGTCCACGAAAGCCAGTAGTCCCGGATCGATCAGCCCGAGCCGGTCGGTCTGCTTGGTCTCGTTGTACTCCTGCTGGTCGTAGGCCAGGAAGAAGAATGCCTTGTCCCGCACGATCGGCCCGCCGAAGGTGGCGCCGAACTGATGCTGGTTGAAGTCGGGAGTGAATCCGGTGCTGCTCCCGCTTGGGAAGGTGTGGCTGAAGTCGGCGGAGAGGGCGTCGTACTTCCCGAAGTAGTGCGCCGAGCCGTGGAACTCGTTGGTGCCCGACTTGGTGAGGATGTTGAGGAAGCCGCCGCCCGAGCGCCCGAACTCCGCGTTGGCCCCGTCGGACGACCACCACGAAGTCCTGCACCGCGTCGAGGTTGAAGGTGAAGGCCGGCCGCTGGCCGCCGCGCTGCTCGCCGAAGAACGGGTTGTTGAAGTCGGCTCCGTCCACCGAGACGTTGTTGTGGATCCCCCGCTGCCCGCCGATGCTGATCTCGTCCCCGTCCGGCCCCTGCACGATCGCCACGTTGGGGGTCAGGGTAGTGAAGTTGAAGATGTTTCGCCCGTTGTTGGGGAGCCCCTCCACCGCTGCCACGCTGAGCCGGGTAGCCGACTCCGAGGCGGAGACGTCGATCAGTCGGTTCACCCGACACGGTGAGCTCTTCCAGCTGGAAGGCTTGCGGGATGAGAGCCAGCTGAAGGTCGACCGTCTCGCCCAATCGCAGCCCTACCGAGTCCCGCTTGGCCTCCTGAAACCCCAGTGCCCTGGCGCCGACGTCGTAAGTGCCTACCCGGAGCAGCGTCCCTACGAACGCGCCCCGCTCGTTGGTGGTGAGGACCCGCACGGCGTTGGTCTCCACGTTCCGCAGCGACACCGTGGCCCCGGGCAGCGGCTTGCCCGTCGTGTCGGACACCGTTCCGCGGATGACGCCGGTGGTCGCCTGCGCTTGGGCGTGCAGCACCGCCGGTGTCGCGGCGAATCCCAGGCCCAGCAGCAGGGCATAGGTGCGACTGGACCAACTGGGCAGCAGCATAGGCTGGCTCTCTTTCGATGGGAGGGCCCGGTCGGCGCGGCAGGCGCGACGGGTCCGATGGGTAACGCGGAATGCTGATGGTCGGATGCGATAGCATATCGCCCGCCCCGAAGACTGGCAAGCAGGGGCGCTGACTCCTTCCGGCCCCGTCCTCCGTAGGATCTGGAGAGCGACCCCTTGCCGGATTAGGGATCGGAACCTATCATACCTAAGTCGTCTAGGTATAAACTCGACTCCGAGAGTCCCCTATGGCCGGCAGCGATCTCTACATCGGTACCCTCGACGTGCTCATCCTCAAGGCCCTCAGCTGGAAGCCGATGCATGGCTACGCCATCGGCCGCTGGATCCGGCAGACCACCGACGACGTGCTCACCATCCAGGAAGGCGCGCTGTATCCCGCGCTGCACCGGCTCCAGCGTAAGGGCTGGCTGGATGAGGAGTGGGGTCTCACCGAGACCAATCGGGAAGCCAAATACTACCGGCTGACTACCGCCGGCCGCCGCCAGCTTCGGGCCGAGATCGCCCGCTGGCAGGCCTACTCCCGTGCGGTCAGCGCGGCGCTCGAGGCCGCGCCTGCATGAGTCTCCGCCGGCGATGAAACGACTCTTCCGTTTCTCCACCTCCGCGCCGGACAGGGTCGCCCGCGACGTCCGGAGCGAGATCGGCTTTCACCTGGAGATGCGCACCCGGGAGTTCATCGATTCCGGCATGAGCCCGGAAGCGGCCCGGGAAGCTGCGATCAGCGCCTTCGGCGACGTCGATAACATCGAAACTGAGTGCCAGGACCTGGCCGAGCGCCGGGTCCGGGAGCACGCCAGGAGGCTCATCATGACCGGCTGGGCTCAGGACCTCCGCTTCGCCTTTCGGACTCTGAAGAAGAGTCCCGGGTTCACCCTGGTGGCGTTACTTACCCTGGGACTCGGCATCGGAGCCAACACCGCGATCTTCAGCATGATCCATGGAGTGCTCCTGCGTCCGCTCCCCTACGCCGAAGGGGAACGTTTGGTGTACCTCAAGCAACCCGCCGCCCTCGCCGGAGTGGAGAACGCGCGCTTCTCCCCGCTGGAGTTCGCCGACTACCAGGCGGGCGCCCGCAGCCTCGAGGGCGTCGTCGAATACCACTCCATGCCGTTCATTCTGCTGGGCCAGGGTGAGCCGCGCCGGGTACAGACCGGTGTGGTCTCGGCCAGCTTTTTCGATCTCCTGGGAGTGCGTCCGGTCCTGGGCCGGACCTTCCGGGCCGGTGAGGACCAGCCCGGAGCGGAGCCGGTTCTCTTGCTGAGCTACGGATTCTGGAAGAGCCACCTGGGTGGCGATCCCCACATCGTGGGCAGCACCTTCGAGATGAATGACCGGATCCACACCGTCGTGGGTGTGCTCCCGCCGGTGCCGCAGTACCCTCAGGAAAACGACGTCTACATGCCGGTGTCGGCGTGTCCGTTCCGGATGGGGGAGCGCACCCGGGAGGACCGGGGCGCCCGGATGCTGACCTTGTTCGGCAGACTCCGGTCGGGCGTGCCGCTCACCGCCGCCCAGAGCGATCTGGGCGCGGTCGCAAGCCGGCTGCACACCCAGTACCCCGCGCACTATCGATCGACTCAGGGCTACTCGACCGAAGTGGTGTCGCTCCAGGAAGAGCTGACCCGCCGGGCTCGGCCCACCCTGTTGATGCTGCTCGGAACCGCCGGTTTCGTTCTGCTCATTGCCTGCGCCAATGTGGCGAACCTCAGCCTGGCCCGGCTCATCCGCCGGCAGCGAGAGATCGCGCTCCGCTCGGCACTCGGCGCCGACCGAGCCAGAATTCTCCGCCAGCTACTTACCGAAGGTGGGTTGCTCGCCCTGGGGGGCGGGGTCGTGGGCATTGTTCTCGCCGGGAGTCTGCTGGGGATGCTGACCACGTTCGCCGCGCGCTTCACCCCTCGGGCCGGCGAGATCGCCCTGGACGGATGGGTCCTGCTGTTTGCCCTGGTGATCTCGCTGCTCACCGCGTTGGCGTTCACCATCCTTCCCGCGCTGCGTTCCGGGATAAATCTCAGCGATGCGCTCCGGGAGGGTGGCGCCAATACCGCGAGCGCGCGGTCCCATCGCCTGCGGGGGGCGCTAGTGGTGGCTCAGGTGGCGGTGTCGGTCATGCTGTTGGTCGGGGCCGGTCTGATGCTGCGAAGCCTGCTCGCACTCCAAAAGGTGAACCCCGGCTTCGACACCGAAAATGTGCTCACCATGACCCTGGACCTCAACTGGTCCAAGTACGATACCGACGATCTGGTGCGGAATTTCCACGAGACCTTGGCCGCGCGCCTGGAGAACACCCCCGGGGTGCTGGCCACCGCCTCCACCCTGACCTTCCCGTTGAATGGCCATAGCGGGATGGGTTTCGAGTTCGTGATCGAGGGCCAGGCCCGGGATGACGGGGTAAGGCCCTTGGCCGAGTATCGCAGCGTCAGCCCGGACTACTTCCGGCTCATGAGCATCCCGCTGGTAGAAGGTAGAGCGTTCACCAATGCCGATCGCGCGGACGTGCCGCAGGTTGCGGTCGTGAATCAGACCGTGGCTCGCCGATATTGGGGCGGTAAAAGCCCGCTGGGATACCGAATCTCCGATAACAACGGGGAGACCTGGGCCACCATCGTCGGCGTGGTGGGCGACGTGCGGCAGGACGGTCTTGCGGTAGAGCCTTCCGACGAGGTCTATTGGCCGTTCGCCCAGGCCCCGGTCCGGCAGGCGAGCTTCCTGGTCCGCACCACCTCCGATCCCCGCAGCGCCGCGCGGCTGGTCAACGACGCGGTTCACTCGATCGATCCCAATCAGCCGCTGGCGAACATCAAGGCTCTGGAGGAAGTCCGAGGAGAGGCACTGGCCTCTCCCCGCCTGACCGCGACCCTGATCGGAGTCTTTGCGATTCTGGCGCTGCTCATCACCGCGGCGGGCCTGGCCGGGGTCATCTCGTTCTCGGTCAGCGAGCGCACCCAGGAGATCGGGGTGCGCATGGCTCTGGGCGCCGCGAAGGGTGAAGTGCTCGGTATGGTACTCCGGGAGGGCATGGCGATGGTCCTGATCGGGCTGGCGATCGGGGTGGTCGGTGCGGTCCTGCTGGCCCGGCTGATGAGCGGCCTGCTGTACGGGGTGGAGATCACCGACCCACCGACCTTCGGCGGCATGGCCGTGCTGCTGGTGGTGGTAGCGGTCGTCGCCTGTCTGGCGCCTGCCCGCCGAGCTGCAGCCATGGACCCGATGATCGCGCTCCGGAGCGTCTGAGGCGGGCGGCCGGTCGCCCTCCCCTGGGGGTCTAGTTGTGTGCAACGCTAGATCCCCCAACGACTTCCTTCCGTAATACCCGCCGGAAGCCCGTAGTCCCGTGTGAATCCTGTCACAGACACGCCAACCCTCTCACCGCAAAGTTGAACGGGTCGCCTTGTTCAGCGCCTTAAAGCGGCGCGCACAATACTCAGCGCTGCACCTAGGATCGAGCCCATGATGCAGAGCGGCACTGCCCACAGCCTTGAGCGTACGGGCTTAGTCTCGACCGTTACGCGGTGGTTAGGCCAGAACCCGGCAGCAGCGGATTGGGTGCGGATAGGAGCCAGCGTCAGGGGCCCTCTGCTTACCCTCGCCACCGCCATCGCGCTGGACCTTCTGGCGCGCCATGGTCTGGGGTTCAGTCATCCGTTCCCCATCCTGTTGCTCACTGTGATTTACTCGGCCTCCTCCGGCGGGGTGCGAGCCGGCGTAATCAGCGCCACGCTCACCGTACTGTACGCGGTGCACTTCCTCTCTGAGCCGGTAGGCATCCTTCGCTATACCCCGGAGAGCAGCCTGAGTCTGGTAGCCATCGGTCTGGTCGCGCCGGCGATCGCCTTCATCGCCGGCCGGATGCATGACCAGGCTCAACGGGCGCGAACCCTGGAATTGACCCGGGCGGAGGCGGAGGCGCTCGATCGCCGCCTGTCCTTCTTCTCTCACGCCAGTGTGACGCTGGCGTCTTCCCTCGATTACGAAGCAACGCTGCGTGAGTTGGCCCGGATTACCGTCCCCGTGCTTGCCGACTGGTTCACCATTCACGTGAATAGCGAGCAGGGGTCTCTCCAGTTCATCACCGGAGCCCACCGAGATCCTGCTCGTGATCTCCTGGTGCGTGCCTTGTGCGAATACGGCGATCGAGGATTGCCGTTTGGGGGAACCGCGGGCGACGAGCCCGAGATCGTCGAGATCGACGACCACTATCTCCAGCAGCGGGCCGAGGATTCGGAACAGCTCAAGCTCTATCGGGCCCTGGCGCCCACCTCCTTCGTCCGAGCGCCGATGTACGCCCGAGGCCGCCTGGTCGGCGTGCTCACTTTCGCCACGGGCCGGGAGTACGGCCGCCGCTTCGGACCGGATGATCTCGCATCCCACGTGGAGCTGGCCGGCCGGGCCGCTCTGTCGGTGGACAACGGCCGGCTATACAACGAGGCGGAAGAGGCCGATCTGCGGTACCGGATGCTGTTCGACGCCAATCCCCAGCCGATGTGGGTGTTCGACGTGGATACCCTGGGGTTCCTGGCAGTCAACGAAGCAGCCATCCGGCACTATGGATATTCCCGCGAAGAGTTCCTGGGCATGACGATCATGGACATCCGTCCTCCCGACGATACCCCTGGGTTGATGCCGGGGCTGGAGCGCGGGACCAACCGGGGCGAAGTGGCGCTCACCCAGCATCAACGGGAGGACGGAACCATCGTGGATGTGGAGATCATGTCTCACGAGCTGGAGCTGGACGGCCGCCGTGCCCGCCTGGTCCTCGCCGCGGACATCAGCGAGCGCACCCGTATCCGGGCCGCGCTCCGACAAAGTGAAGACCAACTCCGCCAAGCCCAGCGGATGGACGTAGTGGGCCGCTTGGCCGGCGGAGTGGCTCACGACTTCAACAATCTGCTCACCACCATCCGCGGCTTCAGCGAGATCCTCTTGCGTGACCTACCGGCAACCGACCGGCAGCGGGCCAATGTAGAGCAGATCCACAAAGCGGCCGAGCGGGGAGCTCTCCTCACTCGCCAGTTGCTTACCTTCGGGCGCACCCACTCGGTCCAACCGCGGGCCTTGAACCTCGACGCCCTGGTAAGCGGAATGCAGGGATTGATTCAGCGTCTGGCCGGCGCCGACGTGCGTTTGGAGTTCCGGTTGGGCGCGGCTCCTGGTGCGGTCATGATGGATCCAACTCAGCTGGAGCAGGTATTGGTCAACCTGGTGCTCAATGCCCGTGAAGCGATGACGTCGACCGGGACCCTCACCATCGAGACGGCCGAGCGCCAGATCGCCGGTTCGGCGCGAGGCCGTCACGTGCGCCCGGGCCGTTACCTGGTCCTGGCAGTGAGCGACACCGGCGGGGGCATGGACCCCGACGCGCTGACCCGCCTGTTCGAGCCGGGGGCCGCCAACGCCCCGCAGCGGGGCGGCCTCGGTCTCTCGATCGCGTACGGGATCGTGCGACAGAACGGGGGCGTGGTGCGAATCTCGAGCGAGCCCGACGAGGGGACCACGATCAAGGTCTACCTGCCCCGAGTCGAGGAGGCTCAGGAGGACCCGGCGCCCGGTGTGGAGTCCGACCTGCGAGGAACCGAGACGGTGCTGATTGCGGAAGATGAGGATGGAGTTCGTGAGCTGCTGCGGAAGATTCTGATCGAGTACGGACACACCGTCTTGGAGGCGAGGCACGGGAAGGACGCGCTGCTGATGGCGAACCGCTACGAGCTACCCATTCATCTGCTGATCACCGACGTTGTCATGCCGGAGATGAGTGGCGGCGAGCTGGCCGAGCGGCTCACCGAGCGACGGCCCGACATCCGGTCGCTGTACATCTCGGGGTACACCGATGACGAGGTGGGGCGCCGGGGAATCCGCGGGACAGACGATGCGTTCATCCAGAAGCCGTTCACGGCCACCGACCTGATGCAGAAGGTCCGGCAGGTACTCGGGCCCTCGCCCGACCCAGCGACTACCTCACCCGCGGCCGCAGGTTCTTGAGCACCTCAGGCCCGACCTCGCCGAACAAGCTCAGCGTAATATCCCCATAGCTCCACCGGGCCTCGTTGGCCGGTGGAGTCTGGCCCGGCCGGACCCGCTGCTGATCCAACACGATCATTCTGCCCTGGGCGTCCTGATAGACGACGCGCACCACTGCTCGAGTGCTGTCCGCTCCGGGAGAGACCCGCCCTTGGACCAGGCCCATGAAGGCCGGGCTCATTCCCTCGATGACGTGCACCGGGCGCCCCAGCTGCCGGGCGGCCTCGTCCAGCCCGATTCGCAGATAGATCTGCGATCTCTGCTCCAGAGTCCGGGGCGCAAGCGGCGGTGCGGGCACCAGCGCCACCGGCGGCTCCGCCGCGGCACCCGCGGCCCGGCCCTGCGCGGAGCGTGATGCCGCGTCACGGGGCCGTACACCCAGCATGGCCGTTGCCGCCCGTGCCCGCTCCGCCCTGCGCTCCCGGTCCAGCTCCTCCATGGCTTCGGCCGCCTTGGCCCGGTCCACCTCGGCATCCTCCAGCGCGTCAGTCACGGAGTCCTCGGCGGCAAACTCGTGTGCTTCGTCCTGAAGCTCCTCGACCTTGCCCTCCCGCACGGCAAGTTGCGGTTCCGCCGGCTCCTTGAGCTTGGCTGGGGGCGCCGTCGCGGTCTTCGTCGGAGCCGCATTCGCTCGCGGGGCCGCAGCCGGAGCCGCAGCCTTGTCGGCACGGCCCGCCGCCTTGCTTAGCACCTCGGCCTGGGGAGCCTCCTCCTGGCTTACTACCGGCCCGGAGTCGGCCGGGGCGGAGGCCGGCGCCGCCTCCTTCGAGGCCAGGGAAGCGATGGGGAGCCCCGCCCGCACCTCGCCGAAATTGCTGGCCAGGTAGCCGACGCCCACCGCCAGTCCGAGGACGGCGGCCCAACGGAAAGCACTCGTCCAACGATGTCCCTGGACGTCGAAATCCGGGTTGTCGGGAATGAGGAGCACCGGTGGACCGGTGTCGGGCTCGGCCCGGCGGGCCTCGGCCCGCTGGCGAAGCGCAGACTGCCTCGGAGCAGTGGCTTCTGGGGCCGCTGCCTCGGCGGCGGGGCCTCGGGCCGAGGACGCATGGCACCAGGGAATTGCACCGCTCCCACAAGGCGATCCGACTCGGCGAGGAACTCCCTTACCTCGCGGAGCCGGGAGCCGCACGCGGCGCAGCTTCCGAGGTGGGCCTGGATCTCCTTGACCTCGTTGATCTCCAGCTCGCCATCGAGCAGCGCGTGCAGTGTGCCTTCGTCAAGATGCGACATGCTTCCCTCGTTCCTGCGCCCTGTAGGCCTCGACCAGGCGGCGGCGGGCCCGTGCCAGCGTGGTGCCCACCGCTCCTTTGGCCAGTCCCAGAGTCGAGGCTATCTCCTCGTAATTGAATCCTTCCGCCTTGAGCAGCAACGCCTCCCGGTCGCGGTCGTTCAGCGTAGCCAAGGCGGCCCGGACCCGGGCGGTATCCTCGTTACGCTCGAGGTCCGCGTCCGGCCCGTCGGCTGGGACGTCATGCTCCGCCCGCAACAACTCCAGTCGGCGACCCCGGGTCGATGCGCGCCGGCCGTCCTCACGAACCAGGTTCAGCGCCACCGCGAACAGCCAGGGCCGCGGGTTGTCGGGTGGCGCGGAGACCGCTCGCGCGAAGGTCTCCTGTGCCAGGTCCTCCGCCCGGTCGCGATCGCCGGTCCGGCGGTAGAGCATCCGGACCAGGGGCGCGTAATACTGCTCGAAGAGGTGAGCCAGATCGGCGGTCATGTGCTCCTAAGTCACGGTCCAGCGGCACCCTTCGCCCGGCAACATCCGCACCAAACGGAAATATGCCCGGCCCCCGGGCGCAACCACAGTGACGGGGACCCTCAGCCACAAGCCCAGCCGCGTCGGCCACCTTAATTCATTGATTTCGTTCGACTTAGAAACCAGACCTCCGACACCGGTTCCAGCGGTCGAGAAAGGGGAGATGCGGTGAGGGATGGATTTCACACACGGCGCCTTGTCCGCTGTCAGGGACAGTACGTCAGGCTTCCCGGGACGGCGTCTGGGCGTCCAGCAGGCGCCTGAGGGCCGTGGCAAGGTCCCCCAGCAGAAACGGCTTCTGAAGGTAGGAGGTAGGACCGTGTTTCGCGTCGGACACCTGCGGAATCATCACCTGCTCGGTGTACCCACTCATGAGCACGATGGGCACTCGGGGCCAGCGCTCCCTGATCCGGTGAAACGCTTCGCGGCCGCCCATCCGAGGCATGGAAAGATCCAGCAACACGGCCGCTACGCTATTGCCTTCGCGATTCATGATACCCACCGCCTCCCGCCCGTCCGTCGCAATCAAGGTGGTGAACCCGAGGTCGGTGAGCATCCGCCGGGCAATCTCGCGGACGCCCTCTTCATCCTCGGCCACCAGCACGGTGCCGTGGCCTCTCCAGTCAGCCGACGTGTCGGAGACCGGCGTGGGGTCGGCGGGACGTGCCTCCGCGGGAAGGAAAATTCTGAACGTCGTACCTTCGCCGGGCGCGGTCCGAATCCGGATCTGACCGTGATGCCCCTTCACGATTCCCATCACCGCGGCTAGGCCCAGCCCCCGCCCGGAGAACTTGGTGGTGAAGAAGGGGTCGAAGATCCGCCGCAGGGTGTCGTTTTCCATGCCCATGCCGGTATCGGACACCTCCAGGATTACTTCCTTGCTCTCGGTACTACCCGCGAGCGTGCGCAGGGTGATGGTGCCTGGCTGATCGCCGAGCGCATCCGACGCGTTGGTGATGAGATTCATCACGATTTGACGCACCTGAGTCGGGTCGGCCCGCACCGCGGGAAGATCACTGGCGAGGTCATACGCCAGAGTGGCCTGCTTGGAGATCGCGGTACGAAGCAAGGTCGCCATCTCCCGGACTTCGCGCGAGAGATCCAGCAGACGGATCTCTACCGCGCCCTTGCCGGAATAGGCCAGCATCTGACGGGTCAGATCGGCGGCTCTCTGAGTGGCCCGGATCACCTCGTCCAGCGGCTCGCGGGCGGTGGAATGAGAACCAACCCGACCCAGGGCCAGATCGGCATTGCCCAGGATGACGTGGAGCAAGTTGTTGAAGTCGTGGGCGATGCCTCCGGCCAATACCCCGAGGCTCTCCAGCTTCTGTACGTGACGGGACCGAGCCTCGCTGGCCTCGGCGGCAGACCGGGCCTCTCCCTCGCGGCGCACCAGCTCCTCCTTCTCGCGGGCCTGGTCGGTCGTGTCCCGCAGCAGCCACCGCAAACCTATTGGCTTGCCGTCGCCGCCTTTCGCTACAGAGACCGAAAGCGCGACTTCCACAACTTCTCCCCGTCGGGACTGAAGGCGGACGCCGAAATGGTGTGCCGCCGATGAGGCCGGGAGGTCAGCCAGCATGGTCCGAAAGCGGGCCCGGTCTTCCAGCGTCACGAATGCCGCCAACGCCTTGCCCAGGAGGAAGCGCCGGGCGACTCCCAGAAGGATCGCGGCGTGGAGGTTGCTTTCCCGGACCACACCGCCGAGATCGGTGAACAGATAGGCCTCGGGTGCCAGATCGAACAGCTCGCGATAGCGCAGTCGCTCGAGCTCGACCTCTTCGTGGGTGGCGATCAGCTCTTCGTTCTGGGCTCGGAGCTCTTCTTGCGCGACCTGCACTTCGTGCAGGGCCTCGATCAGCTCCTCTCGCAGCTCGTCGGGGGTACCGGCCTGGGATTGCAACAGCCGCAGCCGCGACCGAACCGCTTCCAGCCGATTGCTGAAGGGATCGGAGACGTCGATGCCCCGGGCCGAAGCGCCGGTTTCACCGCGAGCCATTCGACTCCTCCAACAGCAGGATTACGCCTCGCGGCGAATGGCCCCCGGCGGTCGGGAGTGGAGTGCAGGTGATCCTGACCTGAACCGCTTTTCTCCTGCGGTTGGTGGCGTCCACGGTCACTTCCACATACTCGGTCTCGCCGGCCAGGCAGGCGCGGATCGAGGATCTCAGTTGCTCGACCGGAAGGCCGATGTCCAGATTGAGAAAGTTCTTCTGCAACACTTCATCCGACCGGAGTCCCCACATGTCCTCGGCTCGGCGGTTCCATTTGTGGACTCTGAGGTCGCCGTCCACCACCACGACGCCGCTCCGGAGACTGGTGAGGATCCCCTCCAGAAACGCGTTGAGATCGGCGACCTGGTCGGCTCGAGTCCGAAACTCCTCGTTGATAGCCTGGAGCTCCATGGTAGTCGATTGAAGCTCCTCATTCATCGTCTCTAATTCTTCGTTGGTGGACTGCAGCTCCACATTGGTTGTTTCCAACTCCTCAAACGTGGATTGCAGCTCCTTGTTGGTGTTCTCCAGCTCTTCGTTAGTGCTCTGGAGCTCCTCCAACGCGGTCTCCAGCTCCTGCTTGACACGCTGCAGTTCCTCATGCAGGTGTTGCTGGCGGGTAACGTCACTGTAGAACACGGCTGCGCCGAGAAACCCGTTATTGCCGTCCGGGACCGGCGCTACCAACACATCCAAGATCATCCTCTCTCCCGCCGGACTGACCCACCTGCGTTCGGTAATGGTCATCGGACGGCGCTCAGTGTAGGCGCGCTCGAGGCAGGAGCGCAGCTCGAAGGGCCGGTAGGAGATCTCGAGGTCCTGGATCGGGCGACCGAGATCCCGGGCGTGAAGCCCGAACGTCCGGCGTGCCTGCTGGTTGAACTGAACCACGAGCCCAGCACTATCCACTACCAGGTGAGCAACCGGCGATACGTCGGCCGAGCCCTCACGCAACGGAGCGTGACTGGGAGCGGCCGCCAAGACCGGATACAATGACTCAGGCAGACCGCGCTCCGCTTGGCGCGTCGCCCTGAGTCGCACGCCGCGCAGGGAGCTGGCCGGCCCGCTCGAGAATTTGAGGCAGGACGCTGACGCTCGAGGGAGGGAAGTGGTGCGCCACGAGGACCGCTGCCGGCAAGGTTTCGGGCAAGTCGGCGATCATTCTCGCCATGGCCTCGACGCCGCCGGCGGAGAATCCCACCGCGATGATATCCCGTACTGCCATGCGATCCTTCCCATCTCGCGACCGGTTGCACCGATCCCCAATACCAGAGGGCTCCCTCCTGGCAGGATAGCGTGGAGGTAGCCGGGCGACAGTGCGACAAGTCACGGTATTACGATAAGATAGCTCCGCGTAACAGGATTCCGCAAAGCGTTGTGGCCAGCTCGCCGGAGTGGCCCGAGACTGTGTGGCGACCGGGTAAGCGCTTCGGTATCTTCCCCTTGAGTCACCGATGATGTCCCTGGGAGGACCGGATGCAGACCGACACGCTGGCCTCCGCGGCCACCGCGACCGACACTTTCCCCATCAATGGCACCGACTTCATCGAGTTCTACGTCGGCAACGCCAAGCAGGCGAGCCATTACTACCGCTCGGCGTTCGGATATGAGCTGGTGGCGTACCGCGGGCCCGAGACCGGCACCCGGGACCGCGCCAGCTACCTGCTCCAGCAGAACAAGGTCAGGCTGGTCCTCACGACACCGCTCTCGCCCGATCATCCGATTTCGGCGCACATCCTTCAGCATGGCGACGGCGTGCGGGACATCGCGCTCTGGGTGGACGATGCGCGGCAGGCGTTCGCGCTCGCGGTCGAGCGGGGCGCGCGGCCGGCACAGGAGCCCACCGTGCTGCGGGATGATGACGGTGAGGTGGTCGTCGCGGGGATCCATACCTACGGTGATACCATCCATAGTCTGGTGGAGCGGCGCAATTACAAGGGCACCTTCCTCCCTGGCTTCCAGCCGGTAACCAGTCCGTTCGCTGCCAGCCCGGTGGGACTGCAGTATGTCGACCACTGCGTCGGTAACGTGGAGCTGGGGGCGATGAACCGTTGGGTCAAGTTCTATCAGGACGTGATGGGTTTCCGCAACCTGATTTCGTTCGACGACAAGGACATTTCCACCGAGTATTCGTCGCTTATGTCGAAGGTCGTGGCCAGCGGCAACGATCGGATCAAGTTCCCCATCAACGAGCCGGCCAAGGGGCGGAAGAAGTCGCAGATCGATGAATATCTGGAGTTCTACCGGGGAGCCGGAGTGCAGCACCTGGCCATCGCGACCAACGACATCGTGCACACGGTCACCCAGTTGCGCGACCGCGGCATCGAGTTCTTACGCGTTCCTACCACCTACTACGACACGGTGCTGGAGCGGGTGGGGAAGATCGACGAAGATCTGGCGCCCCTGAAGGAGCTGGGCATCCTGGTGGATCGGGACGACGAGGGCTACCTGCTTCAGATCTTCACCAAGCCGGTCGAGGATCGTCCGACCCTCTTCTACGAGATCATCCAGCGCAAGGGCGCCCGCAGCTTCGGGAAGGGCAACTTCAAGGCGCTGTTCGAAGCGATCGAGCGGGAGCAGGAGCTGAGAGGGAATTTGTGAAGAAGCTATCGGCTATCAGCTATCAGCTAATATCTCCTTCCGACCCAAGCCTCCGCCAGCCGATAGCCGATAGCCGATAGCCGATAGCTTCTTAGGAGCCGCACATGCCTATCTACCACACCCTCGGCCAGATTCCCCGGAAGCGCCACATCGCTTTCCGTAAGCCGGACGGGGGGATCTACGCCGAGGAGTTGATGGGGCACGAGGGGTTCACCGGGACTTCCTCACTCCTCTACCATACCCACCCGCCTACCACCGTGAAGTCGGCCCGCAGGCTGCGGGAAACGAAATACGACGCCGATCCTGACCAGACGTTGCGGCATCGTCATTTCCGCACCTCACAGACCAAGAAGGGCGGGAGTCCTACGCTGGACCGGATTCCGCTGCTGTTCAATCAGGACGTGGCGATGCTCTACGTCGAGCCGGACGAGAACGACGCCCACTTCTATCGCAACGCCCAGGCCGACGAGCTGGTGTATGTGAGCAAGGGCAGCGGCACCTTGGAAAGCGTGTTCGGCGATCTGCCGTACAGCGAGGGTGATTACCTCGTCATCCACCGTGGCATCCTGCATCGCTGGCGCCTGGATCTGGCCGCCGAGCCGAACAAGCTGCTCATCATGGAAAGCCGAGGCCACGTACGCTGGCCCAAGCGCTACCGGAACGAGTTCGGGCAGCTGATCGAGGGCGCGCCCTACAGCGAGCGCGACATCCGCCGGCCCGGGGCGCTCCGTACCCACGACGAAAAGGGTGACTTCCCCATTCTGGTGAAGCAGTACGAGGGCCTCAACGAGATCATTCTCGATCACCATCCGTTCGACGTGGTCGGGTGGGACGGATACTTCTATCCCTGGGCCTTCAATATCCACGACTTCGAGCCGATCGTGGGCCGGGTGCATCAGCCGCCGCCGGTTCACCAGACCTTCCAGGGCGACGGGTTCGTGGTGTGCAGCTTCTGTCCCCGGCCCTACGACTTTCACCCTGAAGCGGTACCGGCGCCGTACAATCACAGCAACGTGGACTCGGACGAGGTGCTGTACTACGCGTCCAGCGAATTCATGAGTCGGAAGGGGATCGAGTTCGGCAGCATCACGCACCACCCGGACGGCATTCCTCATGGACCGCATCCGGGCCGGGCGGAGGCGAGCATCGGAGCCAAGTACACCGAGGAGCTGGCGGTCATGATGGACACCTTCCGCCCTCTCAAAGTCGCCAAGCCGGCAATCGCGATCGAGGACCCCAACTACCACAAGTCCTGGCTGGACGCGCAGCACGCGCAGTTCAATCCGCCGACGACGTGAGCCCGGTGGGGCAGCCCACTACTGACCAGCCGCTCTGGGCCCCTGGCCCGGAGCGGATCGGCCGGGCCAATGTCACTTCCTTCATAAAGCGCGTGGGCGCCTCGGGTGCCCCTGGGGCAGATCGGGTAGCCGATTTCCCCTCTCTCTATCAATGGTCGGTCGAGCGGCCGGAGGCTTTCTGGCCGGAAGTCTGGCGCTTCTGCGGCATCGTCGCCGAGGAGGGCGCGGCCGGTCCGCCCTGGGGCCAGGTAGTGATCGGTTTGGACCGAATGGGTCCGCCCGACCCAGTCCTCGGACCCAAGTGGTTTTCCGGCGCCCGGCTCAACTTCGCCGAGAATCTGCTGCGCTATCGCGACGACCGGCCGGCCCTGGTGTCTTGGAACGAGCGGGGCCGGCAGCGCTCGCTCACCTTCGGAGAGCTGGCGGGTGAGGTGGCGGCGGTTGCCGGGGCGTTGCGCGACCACGGAGTGGTCCCCGGCGACCGGGTAGCCGGCTTCATGCCGAATCTGCCCGAGACGGTGATCGCGATGCTGGCGACCGCCGCGGTGGGTGCGACCTGGTCCTCCTGCTCACCCGACTTCGGCGTGAACGGCGTGCTCGATCGATTCGGCCAGATCCGCCCGCGGGTGCTCTTCTGTGCCGACGGCTATCGCTATGCCGGCAAGGAGATCGACTCGCTCCAGCGGATCAGGGAGGTTCGGGAGCGAATTCCCGAGATCGAGCGGGTGGTGGTGGTAGGCTACTTGAAGGAACGGCCGGAAATCTCAGGCATACCGGATGCCGTGAGATGGACCGACTGGACCGGCAAAGCGAAGCTGAAAGCGGTACGTCTGCCGTTCGACCATCCTCTCTACATCATGTACTCCTCCGGCACCACCGGTCTCCCCAAGTGCATGGTACACGGCGCCGGCGGCACCTTGATTCAGCACCTGAAGGAGCTGGTACTCCACACCGACCTCACCCGCGACGACCGAATCTTCTACTTCACCACCTGCGGCTGGATGATGTGGAACTGGTTGGTGTCGAGCCTCGCGGTGGGGGCCACAGTGGTGTTGTACGACGGCGCCCCCCTCTCGCCCAAGAGCATTCTGTGGGACATGGCCGAGCAGGAACGAGTGACCGTGTTCGGCACCAGTGCCAAGTATCTCGCGTTGGCCGAGAAGGAGGGGTTGGAGCCGGGGCGGACCCATGATCTGTCGGCGCTGCGGAGCATTCTCTCTACCGGGAGCCCGTTGGCCGGACACAGCTACGATTTCGCCTACGAGAGGATCAAGCGCGATCTGCACCTCGCCAGCATCAGCGGGGGAACCGACATCATCTCCTGCTTCGCCCTGGGCAACCCCACCGGGCCGGTGTGGCGCGGCGAGCTCCAGACTCGCGCGCTCGGCATGGCGGTGGAAGTGTTCGATGAAAGTGGACGGCCGGTTCGGGAGCAGGATGGAGAGCTGGTATGTACCCGGCCGTTTCCCAGCATGCCGGTGAGCTTTTGGAACGACCCTGGGGGGCGCGCCTATCGAGCCGCCTACTTCGAGCACTATCCCGGCGTCTGGCGGCACGGGGACTGGGCCAAAATCACCAAGCACGACGGCCTGGTGATTCTCGGTCGGAGCGATGCGACGCTCAACCCGGGCGGAGTCCGCATCGGCACCGCGGAGATCTATCGCCAGGTGGAGCAGCTGCCGGAGGTGGTGGAGAGCCTGGTCATTGGACAGGAGTGGCAGGGCGACGTGCGGATCATCTTGTTCGTCCGCCTGCGGGAAGGGATCTCATTGGACTCCGCACTGGCCGACCGGATTCGCCGTCAGATCAGAGACCACACCAGTCCCCATCACGTCCCCCGCAAGATTCTCCAGGTAGCGGACATTCCTCGCACCATCAGCGGAAAGATCACCGAGCTCGCGGTGCGCGACGTAATCCACGGCCGATCGGTCAAGAACGTGGACGCATTGGCCAATCCGGCCGCGCTGGAGCTATTCCGGGAATTGGAGGAATTGAGGTCCTAAGTGGCCTAGTTTGATGAAATTTGGTGCGTTAGCGCTGCCAGTTCTTGCACTTAGGCGACCTTGTTACCCCAAATGTGATCCATGACCTAGTCAACTGCCCAAACCACTGATAACTTGGTGCCGCGAAACTCCATCTGAAGTACGCCCGCGGTTTTCTGGACGAGTGGCAGCCAAACCCTGAGCGGGCAGGGTAATGGGTGCCTTAGGGGAGCAAACCGACATGAAAACACTTTGGATCCTGGCGGCCGTGGCTACCCTGGCCGCCTGCCACAATCGGTCGGAAGACGAGGTTGGGGCGGCTCCGGACCGTGGTGATACCACCGCGGTGACCACCGATACCACCACGACCGGTGGCGTTACCGCTCAGCCCGGCGACACCGCGGCTGTCGTGGCGCCCGACACCACCACGCAGTATCCGGCCCCTCCGGCGGCAGATACGACCAGCGCAGTCCCACCGGCAGCGCCGACTGATACCACCATGGCCGCCCCGGACGCAGGAGTTGATACGACCGCTCAGCCCACTCCTGACGCCACTGGGTACGATACGACCGGTGCCCCCGGCGTAACCCCCGACACTGGCATGGGCGCGCCCCTGCCTTCGGACAGCGCCGCCCAGAGCCCCTCGCCATAACAGGGCTCAGCGGGACATCTTGCGGGGCCCCGGGCTAGTTCCGGGGCCTTTTCGCGTGCGGAGGGTCAGGCGTTGAGCCCGATTCAGGTCACACGCACCTACCTTGCGATGCACTCACCGGCGGAGCTTCGGCCCGCCAAGGTCCCGAACCCAACTCCATCCATCGAGCGTGTGGGTGAGTGCCCGGCCTCCTTTTTTCGTTACCTCTATACCGAGGTAGGGCGGGCCTATCATTGGACCGACCGTCTGCCCTGGAGCGACGCCCGGATCAGGGAGCATCTGAGCCAGCCGGGAATTTCCTTGTGGCTGATGAGGTGGGAGGCGGCCCCGGCCGGGTACTTCGAGCTCAAGCGCTACGAGGACGATTCGGTCGAAATCGCATACTTCGGGCTTCTGCCGGAATACATCGGGAGGGGATGGGGAAAGCATCTGTTGACGGAAGCAGTGCGGTCGGCCTGGAGTGAGAACCCCACACGAGTCTGGCTACACACCTGCACGCTCGACCATCCGGCGGCGCTCCCCAACTATCTCCAGCGTGGCTTCCAAGCAGTGCGTGAAGAGGTGTACAGCACCGAAATCAGCCGTGAGCAACCCATGACATCGACTCGCAAGGATAGCCGGCCACCCGAACCGGGGTGGCGCAGCCGGGACGTCCTTCGGGTCGCGGCCCTGGTTGCCGGCGTGTATGTGGCGCTGCAGCTCCTTTGGGTCGGTCGATCGGTCTTCTTCCTCGCCTTCCTCGGGGTGCTCTTCGGCCTCGCGCTCGCGGCCGCAGTCGATTTCCTCGAGCGACGTGGCTTGCGCCGCTGGCTCGGAACCACGCTGATCGTACTGGCGATTACTGGGGTCGGCATCGGCCTCGGCGCGGTGGCGGCGCCGGTCATCGGTGGGCAGCTCCGCGAGCTGCGGACTCAGCTGCCCGAGGCCATCGATGGGGTTGAGCGATGGTTGGAGGAACGGCAGGGCGGGGTAGCCGAGTTATTGGAAGAAAAGCCGGCGGCCGACGAGCGGCGACAGCCGCAGCAGGAAGGCAAGCCCTCGGTCAACATTCGAAGGAGTCTGGCGGAGCAGGTGAGCGGCGCGGGCCAGCACTTCTTCGCCTTCTTCTCCTCCACGCTGTCGGTGCTGGCGGGAATGCTGCTGGTCAGCTTCGTGGCGATCTTCGTCGCGGTAGATCCTGGGCTGTACCACGCCGGCCTGATGCATCTCTTCCCGCATCAAAGTCGGGCTCGCGCGGGTGAAGTGCTAAGCGCCTTGGCGGTCACGCTCCGACGCTGGTTCGTCACCCAACTGATCGGCATGCTCGCAATCGGCTCGATTACCACCGTAGTCCTGCTGCTGCTCGATGTGAAAGCCGCGGTTGCGCTGGGAATCATCGCCGCCATCCTCGAGTTCGTCCCCTACCTGGGACCGATCCTGTCGGCCGTGCCGGCCATCGGCATGGCGCTGCTGGACAGTCCGGAGAAGGCGCTGTGGGTGGCTGTGGCCTACACCGCGATTCAGCAAGTCGAGGGGAACCTCCTCATGCCGCTCCTGATGAAGGAAGGGTTGGAGCTTCCGCCCGTGCTCACCATCCTCTCTCAGGCGCTCATGTCCTTGATCTTCGGCTTCATCGGCCTATTGGTGGCGGTTCCCCTGCTCGGGGCCGTGATGGTCCCCGTCAAGATGCTGTACGTCCGCGACGTGGTGGGCGACGAGGTCACGCTCCCTGGCGAAGAAGGGGAAAACGACTGATCCTCCCGTGATGACTCCCCGCTCCATCGCTCGTCTTCAGCTGGTGGCCGCGGCGGCGCTCTTCTCCACCGGCGGCGCCGCCATCAAGTCCGCCGATTTCTCCGCCTGGCAGATCGCCGGACTGCGTTCCGGGATCGGCGCCGTTGCCATCTGGCTTATGACTCGAGAGGCACGGCGCGGGTGGACCAGCCGGGCAGCATTGGTGGGAGTGGCCTACGCCGGTTGCCTTACACTCTTCGTGCTGGCCAACCGGCTGACTACTGCGGCCAACACCATCTTCCTCCAGTCCACGGCGCCGCTGTACCTCATCTTCCTCGGCCCATGGCTCCTGCGGGAGCCGACCAGACGGCAGGATCTGGTGTTCCTGCTGGTGGTCGGGTTGGGTCTGTCGTTCTTTTTTATTGACGTGGATTCGCCGGCCGCAACGGCGCCCGATCCGGTGAAGGGAAACATGCTGGCAGCCGTGAGCGGGCTCTTCTGGGCGGTCACGGTGTGCGGCCTCCGGTGGATGGGAGCCTCGGGTGGGAGACATGGATCCCCGACCGCGGCGGTCGTGGCCGGGAACCTGACGGCGTTCGTCGTCGCGCTGCCCTTCATGCTGCCGTTGGGCTCGCATACGGTGGGCGACTGGAGTCTGATCCTTTACCTCGGCGTTTTCCAGATTGCGTTGGCCTACGTCTTCGTCACCCGGGCTATCCGAACGATTCCGGCGTTGGAGGCAGCACTGCTTCTATTGTTGGAGCCGGTGCTCAATCCGGTCTGGGCCTGGCTGGTGCACGGGGAGCGGCCCGGCGCATGGGCCTTGTGGGGCGGTGGGATCATCCTGACGGCCACCGCGGTGAAAGGTTGGGTGGATGCGAGGCAGATCGGCTATGGCCAACTTGATCGAGACGGTGCGGGTGCGGAACGGGGAATCACCGCTCTGGTACCTCCATCTCCGCCGCCTGGCGACCAGCTGTAAGGCACTGGGAATCCCCTTGCCCGGGACCTTGATTCCTCCAGCGGGCGGGGAGGACCGGGTTCAGCGATTCGAGGTGGGTCCCAAGGGGGTGAAGCTGAGCGAGCGACCGGTAGGAAGCCTGGAGGCTGTTCGTCTGGTCTCGTCGGCGATTCCGCATCGTGCCTATCCGCACAAGACCACCGACCGGGAGCAATTCGAGCGTGCGCTGGCCGGGGCCCACTCGGCCGGTGCCGACGACGCCCTCCTGCTCACGGTGGGCGGCTACGTCGCGGAGACCGCGATTTGGGGGATCTTCTGGTGGGAGGATGGCCTGGTTTGCGCCCCGGCGGCGGAATTGGGAATCCTTCCGGGTGTAGCTCGGGCCCGGATAGCCGAGCTGGTGGGGAACATGGTCGAGCGGCGGGTGCAATTGGAGCATCTGCGGGGTCGGTCGTTGTTCGTCGCGAACGCGGCCCGCGGCATCGTGCCGGTCGCGTCGCTGGATGGGGCAATAGTGCCACCAGATCCTCTCACTGAGGGGCTGGTGGCCCGATTTTGGTCTTGACCCGAACCCCATAAACCCGATAACTTTGCGGGCTCGTGACGGGCTGAGACTCGGCCGTGGTGGTTGTAGCTCAATCGGTTAGAGCGCCGGACTGTGGCTCCGGAGGTTGCGGGTTCGATTCCCGTCAGCCACCCTCGGCACTAACAGTTAGGTCCGTAGCTCAATTGGTAGAGCACCGGTCTCCAAAACCGGGGGTTGGGGGTTCGAGTCCCTCCGGGCCTGTGCGACATGTGGTGGGTTCGGCGCTATCGTCTAGGGGACTAGGACAGGGCCCTCTCAAGGCTCAAACACGGGTTCGAATCCCGTTAGCGCTACTGGCACCAGTGGAGCAAGCTGCATTGGCCCCATCGTCTATCGGTTAGGACGCGACCCTTTCAAGGTCGAGAGAGGGGTTCGACTCCCCTTGGGGCTATTTGAAAGACTCTGCGCCGCTAGCTCAATTGGCAGAGCAAGTGACTCTTAATCACTAGGTTGTAGGTTCGATTCCTACGCGGCGCACTCGACGACAACACACAGCACTGCATACGAAACAGGGTTGGCTTCGGCCAACCCTGTTGTCTTGGGCAGGCATATGGATCTGATGACTCTTTCTCTGAGCCCCCAGCACTCGCGCTTGAGAGTATCCGAGGCTACCATTGTAACGTAGCAGGTAAGCTCATCCTCCCCAGTCCTGCAGCCCCGCTACACTAAGGCCATCCCCCCCGATGGTGAGTCCGGCCTCGCCGATCGTGAGTCCGACCTTCGCTGAAAACCTACGCGATCGCTACGTGCTCGAACGGGAGCTCGGTCGGGGCGGCATGGCCACCGTCTACTGCGCGCGGGATCTTCGACACGATCGGTTGGTCGCGCTCAAGGTTCTCCATCCCGAGCTCGCGGCGACACTGGGCACCGAGCGCTTTCTCCGTGAGATTCAACTGACCTCACGCCTGCAACATCCGAACATCCTTCCAGTCTACGACTCCGGCGACACAGCAGGCCAGCTCTGGTACACCATGCCGTACGTGCGGGGAGAGTCGCTCCGGGACCGTCTGCAGAGAGAGGTTCAGCTGCGCGTGGACAGCGCACTGCAGCTCACCAAGCAGGTGGCGGAGGCGCTCGGATACGCCCATGGCCAAGGCATCGTCCATCGAGACGTCAAACCGGAGAACATCCTGCTGGAAGGCGAGCGCGCCGTTGTGGCCGACTTCGGCATCGCCCGGGCGCTGGACCTGGCCGGGGGCGAACGACTCACCCAAACCGGGTTCTCGCTGGGGACGCCATCGTATATGAGCCCGGAGCAGGTAGTGGGGAGTCAGGCGGATGCGCGGAGCGACATCTATTCCTTGGGATGCGTGCTCTACGAGATGCTCGCAGGCGAGCCGCCGTTCACCGGTCCCAACGCCCAAGCGATCATGGCCAGGCGACTGAGCTCTCCGGTTCCCTCCCTCCGCACCGTCCGGGAAACGGTGTCCCCGGCGGTCGAGCGGGCGATCGAAGTCGCGCTCGCCAAGGTGCCGGCCGACCGGTTCGCTACTACGGACGAGTTCGTCGCTGCGCTGTTTGGGGCGGATCCGGGCGATGCAAAACCCTCACTTGCCGTCCGCCGCATCCCGCGGCGCTGGGTCGCCATCGCGGCAGGAATCGCCGTTGCCGTGGCCGCGGCGGCTCTCGGCCTGCAGCGGTGGTCAACGACGGCCGTCTTGCCAGATACCGGCCTAGTGGCTGTGGTCCCGTTCCGGGTCGCGAGTAGCGACTCGTCGCTGGCATACCTCCACGAAGGGCTGGTTGATCTCTTCGCGGCGAAGCTCAACGGAGAGGCTGGGCCCAAGTCGGTGGATCCCCGCGCAGTCATGCGATTGTGGAACGCATCGTCCGAGGGGCGGAGTGACCTGCCTGAAGGTGAGGTGCTGCGGCTTGCTCGGCGGGTGGGCGCAGGCCGACTTCTGACCGGCAGCATCGTGGGGACGGCCGAGCGTCTCGTGCTGAGCGCGGCCGTAATCGATGTCTCCACCGGCCGCCCGCGACAGCAGGCGACCGTGGACGGATCGCACGACAGCCTACCCTATCTGGTGGATCGGCTGGCGGGCCAGCTGTTGGCGCTCGGGACCGGCTTCCAGTCCCAGCAGCTCGCCAGCCTCACCAGTGCATCTCTCCCGGCCTTGAGGGCGTACCTCACTGGCGCCAGCGCGCACCGCGCCGGCCGATGGTCCGTGGCGATCGAGGACTTCAATCGCGCGTTGAAGCTCGATTCCGCCTTTGCCCTCGCGGGGTTGGGCCTCGCCTCTGCCTCGGACTGGCTGGACGGATCCGAGAGCGAGCGAGGACGGACGCTGGCCTGGGCGGCGAAGGAGCGCTTGGGCTGGCGCGACCGAACCTTCCTCGACGCCGTTCGTCGAAACACGCTGCAATCCATGCAGGAGCTCGTGCGGAAGATTCCCGACAGCCCGGAGGCGTGGTACGGACTGGGAGACAAGTACTTCCATGACGGCGCGTTGCATGGGGTAACCGACGCCGACGAGCGGGCCCTGGCAGCGTTTCGGCGCGCGCTGGCGCTCGATACGGCCACGGCGACCGCTCCAAACGCGGAGCCGCTCGCGCACTTCGCCGGGCTGGCACTCGCGGCCGGCGACAGCGCGACGGTCCGCCGTCTACTCTCGCTGGCGCTCGCCCAGGACTCCACCGGCGAGTTTACCGCGATGCACCGACTAGACTTGGCCAGGGCCTCGGGCGATACCGCAGCCATTAACCGCTGGCATGCGACTCTCGATCGGGCCAACATCCAAACACTTGTCGGGTCGGTCTGGGGAGGCCAGACGGGCGGTTCAGTTCGAGACGCGCAGCGCGCGATGGAGATCGCCATGCGCAGATTCGGCCGAGCCTCCAACCCCAGCGAGGACCGCGGCTTCCTGCGCTTCCTGGCTCACGACCTCGCTCTCAATCGGGGAAGGCCGCTCGAGGCCCTCTCGGTGAGGGCGCGGCAACCGCACGACACGCCGTCGCGGGTTCAGGCATTGGATCGCGCATTGATGGACGATGCCCTCTACTGGGGCGGGGATACCACCGCTGCCGCCGTGGCGGCGGGGAAGACCGCGAAGACTGTCGCTCGGCCGCCACCGCCGGAAGCCGACTCCACACTCCACTTCTATTACTACGGTGTCTGTACGCTCGAACAATGGCGCCTGGCGCACGGTGATCTGCGCTCCGCGCCTTCCTCCATCGCGCGGCTCCGGGCCGCAGCCAAAATCCCCTCGATTCAATATCCCGAAGAGCACGAGCGGTGCGCCGAGCTCCTCGATGCCTGGTACGCGACGGCAGCACACCAGGCCGACGCACGGCAGCGGGTGGCCCGCCTGGACTCATTGCAGATGCGAGATCCGGTGGGGATTACGAGCTCGCCGATCGAGGCGTCGAACCTCCTTGTGACCCGGCTCTGGCAGGAGCATGGGGATTGGCCGCGGGCCGAGGCCGCGGCCAGAAGGAGATACAAGGGAATAAACCCCAGGTTCCTTTCCACCTATCTGCGCGAGGAGGGTCGGGCTTCGGCCGCGGTCGGTCACCGCGAAGCTGCCATCCGGGCCTACCAGCACTACCTCGCGCTGCGATACGACCCCGAGCCGTCGGTCAAACCCGAGGTGGAGCAGGTGCGGGCGGACTTGGCCAATCTGCTCGGCGAGCGCGGCAAGTAGGCCACAGGCTTCATGGAAGCTGAGGAAGTGCAATGAACCCTCTCAGGAACGTGCCCATCCTCGTTGTGACGGCATCGCTATTGGCCGCCGGTGGGCTCGCTGCCCAGGGAGTCACTACCGCGGCGCTGTTCGGGACGGTGACGGGTTCCGATTCCACCACGCTCGAAGACGCCGTCGTCACGGTCAGCAACACCACCACTGGCGAGCGATGGCAGACCGCCACCAGGGCAGGCGGTCGCTATGTCTTCGAATACCTGTCGGTCGGCGGCCCCTACCTACTGGAGGTCCGGGCTATCGGATTCGCGCCTGGGAAGGGACCGGCGCTCCTGCTGTCACTGGGCGAGCGGCGCCAGGCCGATCTCTCCCTGACGGCAGCGATCCTCGAGCTCCCGGAGATCGCGGTCTCCGCCGCGGTCGACCCGCTGGTGAACCCGGCGCGCACCGGGCCCGCGCAGACTATCGGCGACTCCCTGCTCTCACGAATGCCGATTCGAAGCCGGGATTTCGCCCAGCTCGTCTACCTCTCGCCCCAGGCGGTCCTCACGCCGTCGGGCGGCGTGTCCATCGCCGGCCAGTCGGACCGCCTCAACGGCTTTCAGATCGACGGGGCCACCAATCTCGATCTCATCGGATTCGCCGGGGGCGGCGGCTTCGGCACGCCGGCCGCGAGCAGTGGGGTGCGCACGCTCTCGGTCGAGGCGCTGCGCGAGCTGCAGATCCTCTCCGCGCCCTTCGACGTGCGCTACGGTACCTTCGCCGGTGGGCTGGTGAACGCGGTTACCCGCTCGGGCTCGAACCGCTGGGAGGGATCGCTCTCGAGCTACTTCGAGGACAAGGCGCTGACGGGGCGGGACTCGACCGGGCTCCGGGCGGCGGACTTCAGCACCAAGGAGTTCGCCTTCACCTTGGGCGGACCGATCGTGCGTGACCGCGCCGCCTTCTTTCTGGATCTCGGACTGCAGCGAGACCTCACTCCACAGTCGGTGCCCGGCATCGGCAGCGACACCACTGGCGGCGCCGACTCGGCCGGGGTAGGAATCCGCTACGCCAGCGCGGTGCGGTTCCAGCAGATCCTGCAAAACACGTACGGGGTAGAGGCTGGGACCTTCGCGTCGACGCCGGCGCGCCTGCCGAGCGGGAATCTCTTCGCCAAGGTCACCGTGCAGCCGGCGGTGAACAACCGGCTGGAGATCTCTCACAACCACGGTCAGGGGAACCCGGATTTTCCGGGCTCCCGCGAGCCGTACGAGCTGTATGCACTCTCCTCCAACGGCAGCAACGGGCCGGCCAACGTCAACGCCACCCGTCTCACCTGGACCACCGCGCGGGGAACCCGGCTTTCGAACGAACTCAACCTCGCCTATCTCCGTGTGCGCGAGGAGGAGCGCTGCCCATCGTCGAGCCCCTATTCCGAGGTCATGGTCCATGCCGACGAAAGCTTCCTCGTGGCGGGAGACGGCTTCAGCTGCACCGTGAACTTCTCCAACCAGGACGTCTGGGAGCTGACCGACAACCTGTCGTGGTTCCAGGGCCGGCATCAGCTCACCTTCGGTACCCACAGCGAGCTGATCCGTACCCGGCGGCTTACCCTGATCCAGCCGTTGGGGCACTGGGAGTTCGCCAGCCTGGACTCCCTGGAGGCGGGACTGCCCGAGGTCTACTTCGGGAGCGTCCCGAACCCGCTCCGGCCGGAGGGCGCGGAGGCGGACCTGGGAATCAACCAGGTCGGGCTCTACGTCCAGGATCGCTGGGCCGCGACCTCACGTCTCACCCTGACGGCCGGCCTGCGGATGGACGTGCCGTTCGTGACCTCGAGTCCGGTAAAGAATCCGCTGCTCCAGTCGGAGCTGGGGATCGACAACACGCTCACTCCAAGCGGCAACACCCTCTGGTCACCCCGGCTCGGGTTCAGCTACGAGCTCGGCGGCAAGGGATTCCTCCGGGGTGGGGTGGGGCTGTTCTCCGGGAGGCCGGCATATCACTGGATCAGCTCGGTATACGGCGGCACCGGACTCGACGCATCCGATCTCTCTTGCGAAGGCCCGGACGTTCCCGCGTTTACCCTCGACCCCCGGGGCCAGCCCAGCACTTGCGGAAGTGGCAGCCTCCCGGTCGTGGCCGAAGTGAACTACTTCGACCCTTCGTTCCGGTTTCCCCGGAACTTCCGCGTGGCGCTCGGCACCGACCTCCGGCTGCCCTGGGGAGTAGTGGGGACGGTGGACCTGCTGTACGTGCGCGGGGTGAACCAGATCTACCTGACCGACGTGAATCTGGTGCCGACCGGCGCAGCTGCCGGGGAGGGCGGCCGAGTGCTGTACGGCTCGTTTGATCCAGCCACCGCCGCGGCCACGCCCAACCGGCGTAGCGCTGTCTTCGGGCCGGTGATCGAGGTGCGCAACTCCAGCGGGGACCGGTCCTACGTAGCTACCGCCCAGCTACAGAAGCGCTTCGCCGGGGGCGCGGAGCTCGGTGTGGCCTACACCTACACCGACACCAAGGACCGGCTGTCGGCCGCAGGAGACCTGGCGTCCGTAAACATCGGGAGGGTCAACATCCTCGACGGGAGCCTGGACCAGAGGCGGCTCGCAGTTTCGATGTACAGCGTTCCCCACAAGATCACCCTGGTCGGGGCACTTGACCTTCCGCTCCGGTCCCGGATCTCCCTGTTCTACGCCGGGTTCTCGGGTGCGCCCTACACCCACCGCGTCTTCGGTGACGCCAACGCGGATGGGGTCACCGTATTTGGGGGGCCGACGTACAACGACCCCATGTACGTGCCCCGGGATGCGGCCGACATCACGCTGGAGGACCCGAGCCAGTGGGAGGCCCTGGACAATTACATCCGGAGCCGGCCGTGCTTGCGGGAACAGCGGGGGCAGCTGCTGCGGCGGAACAGTTGTCGCGACCCATGGGTCTCGGTCATGAACGCGCGGTTCTCCAAGGTCGTTCCCACCACGAGGGGACAATCGATCGAACTGATCGCCGACCTCTTCAACGTTCTGAACTTTCTCGATGGCGATTGGGCGGTCCGGCGGTTCATCGAGAACACCAGCATTCTGACGATTGTCGGTTATGACGCGACGAACGGCCGCGGGATCTATCGGTTCAGTACTCACGATCCCAACACGCGTGATCTCGAGGCCACGCGCTGGCGGATGCAGCTCGGAGCGCGATACACCTTCTGAGTGACACCACCGCCTCACACTCACGCCACCTGCGGTTCGGGGACAAGACCTCTAACGCTCCGGGACGGACGCGAAAGATGGCAGGGGGTCTGCCCGCCTATCTCCCCGTCCAGGTCAACGTCGTGCGGCACCTGAGTGCGAATCTCGAGCTCGGCGGCTCTGATCGCTTCCACGCTTTCCTTCTCACCGTCGGGACCACGATCCAGGCGTACAGTAAAGGTCCGCCGGAAGAGAGGTTAGGGTCGCGTTCCTGCGCGGGTGGCCGGGATTCGACCTATTGCGCAGCGATCCGCGATCTGAGCAACTGCTGAATCGGTTTGCGGCCCGCCGAGCCGCCCTAGTGCCCTTAAGGTGTGTTGCCGCGCCTCTGCGCCGTCATATAATAGGATGGCACCCTCTCGGGCAGCTTGGGCCATGCATCTTACTCTGCTGGAATCCGACCGGAGCTTCCTGCGCTCCGCCGAATTCGCCACCATGAGCATCGTGGCGCACGCGGGCATGCTGTGGTTGGTCCTGGCCGGGTCGGTCGGGACGTTCCGCCTTCCTACCACCGAACGCGACGTCCGGGTGCTGTTCCTTCTACCACCCGACCGGGTGGAGGCGTCTGAGCGCCAAGCCGACGTTCTCATCCCCGACAGGCCCGGCTCGGGCCTGGACCAGTCGGGCCCGCTTCCCGCCGAGGGAGAGGGGCTGCGTCTCGCGGCCACGGTGAGCCATTCTCGCCGGCGGGGCGCTCGAAGCGGCGCCACAGGGGACCAGCCGTTGGGCCCTGCGCCCTTCCTGTCATTTGACCGGGTCTATAGCGTGCTCCAGGTGGACGAGATGGTGGAGCGCTACGCGCACAGCGCTGCTCCGGTTTACCCTCCGGAGTTGAGCGCCCGGGGGAAGGAAGGAAAAGTCGATGCCGCTTATGTCGTGGACACCACTGGTCGGGTGGACACGGCCACGATCCGGGTCATGCAAAGCGACGACTCCCTCTTCACCGCGTCGGTCATCACGGCGCTCGGCGAGGCGCGCTTCCGTCCTGCCAAGCGATCAGGAAAGCCGGTGCGCCAACTGGTCGAGCAGCGGTTCAGCTTCAAGGTCGCGCCGTCCGGCAACTAGTTGGACGGTTCTCCGCAGTCGACAAGAGCCGTACCAGACTGCATATTCGTCTGTTCCCACCCAGACGATACGGTCTCTCTCCAGCGCTCCCGGCACATCCGGGTAACGCGGCACATCAGGAGGCAGCCATGTCCGTCACGTTGGTGACCGCCCGAGGTCGCGCGTGGTTTGTGGCATTCGGCGCCCTCGTGGGTCTGCTCTTCGCACCCCGGGAGGCATTCGGGCAGGGGTGAATGCCGGTTCGTTTCACGTCCCCCAGTCTGGGTGGACAGCGACAAAGTTTCCTCAGCACCGGCGAGTGGCAGTTGGGCGCGGCGTACCGTCACCTTGGTGCGGACCAGTGGTTCGTCGGCAGCGAGGTGAACGAGGCAGGCTGCGCCGTTCGGGAAGCCACTCTACCTCGATATCAATTCCCTGGATCTCAGCCTCTCCTACGGAGTCTCCGACCGCGTCAGCCTCACGCTGACCCTGCCGTTCTCCCACGGCACCCACTCGCGGCTTTACGCAGACCTGGCGCGGCACAAGGTGAAGGGGTTCGGGCTCGGAGACATCAGCTTGGTCGGCAGTGCCTGGCTCCTCGATCCGGCGAGTCATCAGAGCGGAAACATCTCGCTAGGCCTTGGGCTCAAGGCGCCCACCGGTAGCAACGAGGTGACCGACGATTTCTTCAACCAGGATGGCTCCGTCACCCAGCGACCGGTGGACCAGTCGATTCAACTCGGGGACGGCGGTTGGGGCATCCTGCTGCAGGCCCAGGCCTTCCACCAGGTGGGCGGCCGGGCGCAGGCTTATCTGCTCGGCTCCTATCTCCTGAGCCCTCGTAAGACGACGGACGTTCCTTCCCCTAGCCCGGGCGTGCCGCTCTCAGTGCCGGACGTTTACACGGCTCGTGCCGGTATCGTGTATGCGCTGTGGCCCTCACAAGGTCTTTCGGGAAGCCTGGGAGGCCGGTTGGACGGGATCCCGCTCCGGGATCTCATCGGCGGAGGCGACCTGGGCTTCCGCCGGCCGGGCTTCATTCTTTATATGGATCCCGGCCTGGCGGTCGGACGCGGCCGGGACGAATTCACGCTCAGCGTACCGATCAGACTCCATCAGGACTTCCGCCAGAGCCTGATCGATCGAGAGAACAATTTTCGAGGCGGTGGTGATCTTGCCGATCTGCTCATCTTCGCCGGCTACACCCACCGGTTCTGATCTGAACGATGCGAAGCGGGAGGGCGGCGCGGGCTCTGCCCGCGCCGCCCTCGACCTGTACTACAGACTGATCCGGAACTGGTAGCACTCGCTCTGCAGCACGACTGCCTGTGTCTGAGCGTTCAGCACCCGGAAATGGATGTCGAACTCGGTCCCGGGCTGGAACGCGGCGACGTTGCGGAAGAGCTCCACCCGGGCGGTCCCGCCTGCGTCTGTGACGATGCTCTGAGGTGTGAGTCCCTTGCCCAGAGTGAGCCAGGCGGTACTGGTGCAGTTGTCGTCGACGGCTCCGTCGACCGCTCGCTGCAAGAGATACTCGGTGCTCGGCACCAGGCCGCGTACCCAAGTATCGAGGTAAATGATCGCCTCGGCGTCGTTGGGTTGACGGAACTTCACGAGACCGAAGCCATCGCCCCGGAGGATGACTTCCAGGTTGAAGTTCGGTGTTTCCGGTCCCCACGAGACGCCGGCGGACGGCGGGGCGGAAGCCGTAGGCGAGGTGGGGTCGGGGCCCTCCGTGGAGCAGCCCACAAGGAGAAGCCCCAGAGCCGGCAGCACTGCCGCGAGAGTGGATCGCATAAGTCCTCCAAGGGTCGAGAGAGTAGCGGGTGCAGGTGCGCGGGTTACATTCGAATCGACGGCTACGGCCCACGATACGGCCGACCGGTGACCCAGCCGTGAGGTCACCGTGATGCGACCGTGATCCGGCACCCGCCCGTCATCCCCCTGAGAATCGGCTTGCATGATTCAGCTCCGAACTCTCGGTGGCCTGGATCTGACCGATCCTGACTCGCGTGGTGAGCTGCGCGCCGTTCTGGTGCAGCCCAAGCGT
Source organism: uncultured Gemmatimonadales bacterium (assembly GCA_963812755.1). Classification (GTDB taxonomy): domain Bacteria; phylum Gemmatimonadota; class Gemmatimonadetes; order Gemmatimonadales; family GWC2-71-9; genus CAVVWJ01. The sequence goes on from CAWEWK010000005.1 coordinate 123,542, forward strand.
CTCGCTCTTCTCGTCTACCTGGCTCTTGCCAACTCCCATCGATTCCGCCGGCGTGACACGCTGACCGGCCTCTTCTGGCCCGAGGTGGACGGGGACCACGCGCGAGGTGCTCTGCGCCAGGCCTTGCGGTTCTTGCGAGCGGAGCTGGGACCGGCGGTGCTGATCAATCGGGGCGAGGAGGAAGTCGGTGTAAACCCCGACGCCTTGAGCTGTGATGCCACGGTCTTTGAGCTGGCGTGTGAGGCCGCGGACTGGGGTCGCGCGGTCGAGCTCTACCGGGGGGAGCTGCTCGCCGGCGTCTTCATCGCTGATGTCTCCACCGAGTTCGAGCATTGGCTGGAGGACGAGCGTGGACGGCTACGACGGCGTGCCGCGGCCGCCGCGTGGTCCGTGGTAGACGACGCCGAGCGAACCGGCGACCTCGCTCGAGCGGCCCCAATGGCCCGCCGGGCGGTGGAGCTCGCGCCGGACGACGAGGCGTCGGTGCGGCGCCTGATCCGGATCCTGGACCGCAAGGGCGACCGGGCCGGGGCACTCAGCGCGTACGAGACGTTCCGGTTGCGATTAGCGGCCGAATATGATGCCGTCCCGTCGCCGGAGACCGACGCTCTGCTCGCCAACATCCGGAAGCGGGACGTCCAGATCTGGGAATCGCCGTTACGCGGCTGGCCGCCTCCGGGATCGCCGTGAGCCCGGCGGAGGGGCAGGTGCTCGAGGTTCCCGCGCGACTCCGCGACGCACTGGCCGCCCGGTACCCGATCGAGCGTGCCTTGGGTCGAGGCGGGATGGCTACGGTCTACCTGGCCAGAGATCCGAAGCACCACCGGTCGGTGGCGGTCAAGGTGCTCCATCCCGAGCTTGCGGCCGGCCTAGGGAGCGAGCGCTTCTTGCGTGAGATCCGGATCGAAGCCGGCCTGCAGCATCCGCACATCCTTCCGCTGCACGATTCGGGTGAAGCAGAAGGTTTTCTCTACTATGTGATGCCCTACGTCGCGGGGGAATCGCTGCGTCAGCGGCTCATCCGTGAAGGCCGGCTCTCGGTCGAGGACACGCTAGCGATCGCTGGCGACGTGGCCGACGCGTTGGGATACGCTCACGACCATGGGGTGGTGCACCGCGACATCAAGCCGGAAAACATCCTGCTCTCGAACGGCCATGCCCTGGTGGCCGACTTCGGAATCGCGAAAGCGGTCGAACTGGCCGGCGATTCGAAGCTGACCGAGACGGGCTGGGGGATGGGGACGCCGGCCTACATGAGCCCGGAGCAGATCGTCGGGGAGCCGGCGGACGGCCGGAGCGACCTGTACGGATTGGGATGCGTGGTGTACGAGATGCTGGCCGGCCAGCCTCCGTTCACCGCGGCAAACGCCCGCGCGGTGTTCACCCGGCACCAGGTCGACACTCCGTCCCCGCTCCGTGCCGTGAGGCCGGATGTGCCCGGCGACGTCGAAGCCGCCGTGTTGACCGCCTTGGCCAAGCTGCCCACCGATCGCTTCACCACTGCCTCCGAATTTCTCGAGAAGATGACCGGCTCGGGCAACCGAAGGGCCGTGGGAAGGACCGTTTCGAGCGCACCTGTTCCTTGGTTCGCTCGCGCTCGGGCGTGGCGATCACCGCGCACGGCAGCCATCCTCGTTGTCGGAGCGGTCCTCCTGGCTGGCGCTTACCTCGCCTTGGTCCGCCGCGGCCGTGCCGCGCCCGGAAGCCGCGCCTCCTCGATCGCCGTATTCCCGATCGAGGACTTGGGAGGCGACACCAGTCAGGCCTACGTCTCCGAAGGGCTCACCGACGAGCTGATCACCGACCTGGCGCAGATCAAGGGTCTGCAGGTGATCAACCGCCAGACCATGCAGGAGTACGCCAAGAGTGGAAAGACACCCAGGCAGATCGCGAAGGAGTTGGGCGTGGATGCGGTCGTCACCGGGACGCTCCAGAGGCTCGGGGACACGGTGCACCTCACGACCCAGCTCACCCCGAGCGGAGCTGACCACGCGCTCTGGGCCCGGAGCTACGGGGGCAGCGCCGGCGACCTCCTACGGATCCAGCGGGAGACCGCCTGGGCGGTCGGCGAGCGGTTGCGAGGTGAGCGGCGCCCCGGCCACGATGCGGCGGCGGTCCACTCAGGCGATCCCGAAGCAATCGACGCCTACATTCGCGGGCGCTATTGGTGGAACAAGCGCAAGCAACCCAGCCTACTTCGGGCGATCCAGTTCTTCGGACAGGCGCTGGACGCCGATCCCTCCTTCGCACCTGCTTACGCCGGCCTGGCTGACGCCTACGTGCAGCTCGGTTACGGGAGTTGGCTCGCGCCGGAGGACGCCTTCCCTAAGGCGGCGGCGGCGGCTCGAAAGGCGTTGGATCTCGATTCCACGCTAGCCGAACCGCATGCCGCATTGGCCTTCTTCAACTTCTATTACGCCTGGGATTGGGCCGAGGCCGAGCGTGAGTTCCAAGTCGCCATCGTGCGGAATCCAAGCTATGCCACAGCACACGAGTGGTACGGACTATTTCTCGCCGCGATGGGCCGCTTCGACCAAGCTGTAGCCGAGGAGCGGCGTGCCAAGGCGCTTGACCCGCTCTCCAATCCCATCACGGGTACGACCGGCTGGGTGCTGCACTACAGCGGACGGCAGGATGACGCCGAGGGGGTACTCCGGACCGCGTTACGGGTGGACACGGGATTCGCGCTCGGCCACCTGTATCTGGGCCGCGTGCTCCAGGCCAAGGGAGAGCTCGACAGCGCCATCGGTCAGTTCGAACCAGCACTCTCCGGACCCCTGGGGCAATGGGCGCCGGCGATAGCAGGGCTCGGGAACCTGTATGGGTTAAGGGGCAGAAGGGCGGATGCATTGGCTATGCTGCGCCGGATGGATTCCCTCTCCCACAGCCGGTACATCACCTCGTTCGCCGTTGCGGTCGTGCATGTCGCGCTCCGGCAGCCTGATAGCGCCTTCGCGTGGCTCGATCGGGCCTTCAAAGAGCGGAGTCACTGGCTGGTCTGGCTCAACCGAGATCCAAGGTGGCAGCCCTTGCGTGGTGATCCGAGATTCGCGGACCTAGTGCACCGAGTGGGATTGCCGCCGTGAGCAGGGCGCTCCTTACCGTGATGCTCGCCGCCGGCGCCCTCACTTTGGGTGGACGGCCACCGGAGATCGGTCGTCCCGCACCCGCGTTCGACCTCGAGCGGCTGAACGGAGACCGCGTGAGCCTGGCCGAGCTCCGGGGGCACCCTGTCCTGGTCAACTTCTGGGCGTCGTGGTGTAACCCGTGCAGAGACGAGATGCCGGAGATCGTCCTGAGATACCAGCGACTGCATCAGGAGGGTCTCGAGGTGTTGGCTATCAACCTCACCGACCAGGAGAGAAAGAAGGATATCCAGCGCTTCGTGGGCGAGCTTCGGCTGCCGTTCCCGGTCCTCCTCGACGTTAACGGCAAAGTGCGCCGCCGCTACCGCCTCACCGGTGTACCCATGACGGTGTTCGTGGACACGGCTGGGGTCGTGGCCGGGGTGCATACCGGGCCGATGACATCTAAAATGCTCGATCGAGGTCTGACCTCAATCCTCCGGGTGCCTTAGACCGTGGCGAGACCTCAGAACCTGTACCGTGCCCCCAGCTGCATCCTCCACCGGGTGGCACCGTCGTCGCGGACGTTCCGGTCTACCCCAAGGACCCCCCGCTGGTTGGCCAGCCGCTCACCCCCGGCGAGGCACTTGATCCGAACCGCTTGCGTTCGCTCCAGCGAGTGCATCGGGCGCGCTCCGGAAGCCGAAGTAGAGCAGCACCACGGCTACGCCCTGGACTACGTGATACAACGCGTTGTGGTCGAAGTAGACCGGGTGCAGTGACACGTGAGCCTGCTGGAGCACTGCCGCGAGGGCGGAGCAGATGAACGCGGCGGCGATCAGCGTCCAGCCACCGCTCCTGGTGCGAATTGCCTGCCCCAGCGCCGCAAGGAGGAAGAGCAGGAGTACAGGACCGTAGAACCGCACGATAGTGGAGAACGATTCATCGACCAGCAGCACGACGGCAACGAAGACGATGGCATAACCAGCGACGATGGTTCGGCGCAGAGCCGACGCCAGCCTGGGTGCCAGGATACCAAGTGCCAGCTCCAGCAGCGTGGCGGCCACCACCAAGATGGAGAGCGCGACCGGGATCCACGCGATGAAGCCGGCGAGCGTCGCGGTATCCTCCGGAAAGAAAGCGTGGAAGATCGCTCCCCAAAGCGCGGCGCTGGCCAGCCCGGCAAGCAAGAGCGCACCGGCCCCCTGCAGCGTGCTTGCCCCGGCTATCCTCCAAAGCCGCCAGCCCAACCAGGCGCCAAGAATGGCCAGGCCGAGGTCGGTGAGGACAACGGCGGGCTCATTCATCAGTCACGGAGCCATCGAAGGTCTTCGGCATTGAGTCTGGAGCGATGAGCTGAGGTGCTCGAAGAATACCAGACGGGAGTAATTTGGCTATGGGGTTGACGACGGCCGCCCGATCCGTCATGCTAGCCTACCGATCCACCACCCAGCAACGATCTTCCCGCCAGAGGTTCATCATGTCCGCTCGCCCTCCAGCTGGCGCTGCCCTAGTAATGTCAACGCTAATGCTCGCTGCATGCGGCTCCGGCAACTCCGAACGCCACGTCACCGCCGACTCGACTCCAGCTCTCTCCCAGTCCGGCGATACCACAGCCGGAGCTCCCAATGTGGTAACCGTGACCGCGACTGACTTTCGGTTCGAAGCTCCAGCGGAGGTTCCGGCCGGACTCACGACGTTCAAGCTGGTCAACAGCGGACCCTCGCTGCACCACATCCAGTTGATCAAGCTGGGAGAGGGAAAGACGGCGGATGATTTTCTCGCCGCGCTCAAGGCTGGCGGGCCGCCACCCCGCTGGGCCACGGTGGCCGGTGGCCCCAACCCGCCGGAGCCCGGCGGGACCAGCAACGCGACATTGGCGCTCGAGCCCGGCAATTACGTGATGCTCTGCTTCATCCCGTCCGCCGATGGGATACCTCACATGATGAAGGGGATGGTGCGGCCGCTCACCGTGACTGGATCGGCCCGCGCCGGCGTCGCCGAGCCGGCGGCCGACCTGGTCATGAAGCTGGTGGATTTCGACTTCCAGCTCTCGCAGCCACTCAAGGCGGGGCGGCAGACGCTGCGGGTGGAGAACGCCGGAGTCCAGCCGCACGAAGTAGCCATCGTGCGGTTGGAGCCCGGCAAGGAGCCGGTGGACTTCGCGAAATGGGGCGAGCACCCTACCGGTCCGGCACCGGGCAAGCTGTTCGGCGGTGTCAGCGGCATCATGCCGGGGACGCATGCCTTCGTGGAAGTCGACCTGCCTCCCGGTGATTACGGGCTGCTCTGCTTCGTGCCGAACGAAGAGGGTGGTAAGCCGCACTTCATGCATGGTATGGCCAAGCGGTTGAAGGTTAGCTGAGCCTGGCACAAGCCGATGCCGACCATGGTGGGCTGAGATGGCGAACGGCCCCGCGGAGGTTCCACGGGGCCGTTCGCCAAAACCTGCGCTGGTGTGCCGCTAGTTGCCGCGGGGAGTTCCCAGCTCCACCCGCGCTCCCGCCCCGGCGCCGACCTGCACTCCAGCACCGCCAGCGCCCGCCCCGATGCCGCCCTCCGCCCGCACCTGGCCGGCCGATTCCGCGCTCAGATTGGCCAGGGCCTCCGGCCCGCGGGCGAGCGCGGCCTCCACCCTCGTTACTGCTTGCGCCGACGCATGGCCCAGCGTCACCAGGTCGGTAAGGACCGCGATCGCGACCGGCCGGGTTTCGTCCGACGCGTGTTGGCTGATGCTCGCGAGGGCGCTCTGGCTCACGCCGGCCTGCACCGCGTCCCCGGCGACGGAGAGCTCGCCCTCCGTGGTGCTCTGAAGACCGGCCCGGTTCATCGCGTCACGCGCCTGTACCAGGGCGTCGAGCCGCTTCTCGACCGCGACGGCGATCCGCTCCATCGCCACGCCTTTGGCCTTACCCTCGGCGATCTTCCGCTCGAGGAGCGAAACCGGGATCCCCGCGTCTATCGCGGCCTCGAGCGCCGTTTCCACCCGCGCGGCGGCGCTGGTCGAGGCGGTCGAGTCCTGCGCGGTCAGGGCGGCCGGCACGAGGACCAGCGCGGCCGCGAGGCACAGCGTCTTGCTTCGCATGGTTCCAGCTCCTTGCAGTGAGTGGTGTCGGACTCCGGCTTTAAGACGATTGGGAGCCGGCACTGGTCACATTGCCATAATCGGGATCGAGCGCCTCGCGGAGCGCCTCGCGGGCGCGCGCCACCCTCATCTTCGCGGCGCTGAGCGAAATGCTCGCGATCTCGGCGATCTCCTCGTACGAGTGGCCGAGGTCATGACGCAGCAGGAACGCCTCGCGCAGGATGGGCGGGAGCGAGGCCAGCGCCGCACCGATCGCCTCCCGCAGCGCGTGCCGCTCGGCAAAGTCGTCGTCCGCGGCTGGCTCGTCCACATCCAGGATCGGGACCTCGGTGCGGCGGACGTTCTTCGCCCAGTCGAGCATCGCGTTCCGGAAAATTCGGAAGAGCCAGGATTGGACCTTGGCCGACTCGCGACACTGGTCTCGGCGATCGAAGGCCTTGACGAACGTGTCCTGTACCAGGTCGAGCGCGGTGTCGTGATCGAGGCCGAGCCCTCGCCCGTAGCGATAGAGAGCGTTCTGGTACTGCCGTACGAGCGCGGCAAAGCCGTCGGGATGGAGCGCCGCCGTCATGAAACCACCAGGACGGCCACGTGTCCCCCCATTCCATCGTCCTGCCGCCCGGGCACTGACTCAGGGACGAACCAGCTGCCGTCTTCGCCGACGAAGGCGTAGTGGTAGACACCGGGGTCGAGCCTGGCCGTGTAGGTCCACCGTGAGCCGGCGCGCCGCATGGGTACCGGCTTCCATCCGGTGAAGTCGCCGGCTATCGATGGCGTACCCTTCGCGGATCGGGCGGGGATTGCGATGACCGCATGCCCTTCGCGATCGCGAGACGGCAACGGCGCCCTGATGGCTCGGCTGCCCCCAAGGCGCAAACTGAGCCCGGCCCAGAACGACGTCTCGGTCGACGAGAGGTAGAGCGGATCAAATGAGTGGCCCCGGCCGCCGAGCTGAAGCTCGAGGCCGGGAGCGACTGCGGCGCCGGCGCCGGCCGACCAGGCGAGGCGGTCGATGCCACCGGCCACCCACTCTCCCACAGAGCCCCAGAGTTGGAGTGGGCCGCGGGTGTACTGCAGCGCTCCGCCGAGGTAGGCGTGCGTGGTGCCGTCGCCGAGCCAGCCGCGGGTCTCGGCCTGGAGCGTGAGTGGGGCGAGGACGAGGGAGAGTCGGGCATCCCCGGTCGGGAGGGTCCGCGCCTGGGTGATGCTGCCCAAGCTGCTCCGCTGCGCCGCCACACCCGCGCGGGATTCGAAGCGGAGCGCTTCCGACGCCACGAATCCGCCCACCATCAACTCGGCGCCGACGCCCTCACCGGAGAGGTCCGGCTCGATGCCGGCGGGCGGCTGCGACGGAAGGGGCAGCGGGCCCGGCGCCGGCGTGCCGCCTCCGGTAGTGGTGTGGCGCTGAATGAACCCGTGGCCCGAGAGGTCGAGCAGTGCGCCGGCCGCGCCGGGCGCGGCGAGCCGCTTCCAGCCGCCCAGCACTCCCCAAAACGGATCCTCGCCCAGTGGGAGCGCCAGGGAGGCCCCAAACCAGTCGCGCGGCCCGGTACGGCCCAGGCCGAGCACGGCTGACGAACTGGCCGAGGCTCCGGCGGGGGCGCCCTCGTACGTCACTCGTCCGAAGCGGGCAGAGGCCCGCCACTCTTGCGACCAAGCCACCGGCGGCGCCGCGAGGACCGCGAGCGCCAGCAGCGACGCGATGCGCCGGGCGACCAGGCTCATGACCGCACCTGCGGTGGAAGTACCGCAACGCGGCTGCTCGCGCCGCCGAAGCCATCGGTCACCTGTGGCGCGAGTGGGTCGAGCCTCCAGGACTTGCCGTCCACCACGAAGACGTAGCTGTAGACGCCGGGCTCGAGCGCCACATCGACCGACCACACACCGGCCGCGACCTGATTGAGCCGGTGTTCGGGCTGCCAGCCGTTGAAGTCCCCGACCAGCGCGACCTGGCTCGCCCCAGGGTCGCCTAGGCGGAACTGGACGATCACGCGGGCTGGCGTGGGATCCACGGCAGTTGCGGACTGCAATAGGAAAGTGGAGACCACGGCTACGATGGCGAGTGCGCCGGCGAGGGCGAATGCCGGGCGGACCGTGAGCGCTCGGGGCGACCAGAGCCAGTTAACCAGCGCGTCGAGGCTGCGACGCATGGGACCGGCGCCAAGCGCGACCCGGGTCATCACTCCCGAGACCACGTCGATCGACGGCAATTGCCGGATCGGTTCGAGCGCCGTGCCAAGAGTTGCACGGTAGCGCTGCAACTCTGCGCGTTCATCTGGGGTAAGCGCGTCTGCCGGGAGCTCGCCGTCGAGCGCCTGCTGAATTCGATGGTGCATGATATCGGTCACCGGGTCAGGGTTAGGATCGGGTCCGGCGGTGAGACGAGTGGTGGCGGCCGAAAGTCACATCGAGGGGAGGGGCAAGTTGCAGGCCCAGCCTACTGCCATCACGTGGGCATGGACTTGGCCGGCGGGCGCCGGTTCCGGTGGGGATGACACTACGGCAGTCGGGGCGTGTATCGATTCAGCGGGGTATCACCAGCGCAGCGACAGGCAGCTCAAGCCACCGTCCATCTTCCGGTACTCCGACATAGCGAGCCGGACCAGGTCATAGCCCAGTTCGCCGAGTAGCGCGCTGGTCGCCGGAAAACCCTCGGCGACCAGCAGTGCATCGTTGACCCTGATACAGTTGGCGGCATAGCCCTCACCTTCCGGCACCCGCACGATCTCCCACCCGCTCAGCGCGTCGTGTCCGGCGATCTCGCCGACCGCGAGCAACCGTCGCCCACCCAGCCAGGAAAGTCCGGTCTTGAGGTGCAGCAGGCCGGGCATCGCCCGGATATCGATGACGCCGATGCTGAAGCCCAGACGCGCCAGCCATTCGGACAGTTGAGCCACTCCCTCGCGATTGGTGCGTTTCGAGAGACCGATAAAGACATGCTCGCCCGCCTCGCACAGATCGCCGCCGTCCACGGTGCCGGGCGCGGTGATCTCGGCCGGCTCAGGAAACCACTGACGGAGTGACTTCCCGAGTATCGCTACCTCTCCGGTCCGGCTCGGGGCTCCGGGGCGGGTGAGGATCGCGCCTCCGGCAGTGACGATCGCGGCATCCTCGACAAAGGTAGAGTCGGGGAACTCGCGATCGGGAGCGAGTTGGACGAGGGAGACTCCCAGGCGCTCCAGCGCCCGGCAGTAGGCGTCGTGCTGCTCGAGGGCGAGCGCCAGGTCCGGCGGGCCAAGCCTCGACGAGGTGATTCCGGCGGCGAACGTGGCGGCGGGAGGACGGACGATGGCTCGGGTGAATCGCATCGCGCTGTCTGGATACCTCGGGACTAGCGCATCCGCGGGGTATAGCGGTTCAGCGTCGCGTAGGATGGCGGCCAGGGAAGGGGGTAACCCAGGTCGGCCGCGGCATGGCGGGTCCAGTAGGGGTCCCACAGATGAGCCCGTGCCAGCACGACAAGGTCGGCGCGGCCCGCCGCCAGAATGGTGTTGACGTCGGCCGGCGACGAGATGTTCCCCACCGTCATCGTCGGCACCCGCGCTTCGTGCCGGATCCGGTCGCTGAACGGGGTCTGGAATTGGCGGCCGTACACCGGTTTGCCCTCCGGAACCGTCTGCCCCGCGGAAACATCCACGATATCCGCCCCCGCGGCGACCACCATCCGGGCCACCTCCACCGAGTCGTGCGCCTCCATCCCGCCGGGCGTCCAGTCCACCGCCGAGATTCTGACTGAGAGCGGTTTGGCTTGGGGCCACTCGGCCCGTACCCGGGTCACGATCTCCAGCGGGTAACGCATCCGGTTGGCGAGCGAGCCACCGTACTCGTCGGTCCGCCGGTTGGTGAGCGGCGAGATGAACGAGGCCAGGAGATATCCGTGTGCCAGGTGCAGCTCCAGCAGGTCGAAGCCGGCGGAATCGGCCATCGTGGTGGCTCGGACGAAGTCGGCCGCCACCTGGTCCATGTCGCTGCGGGTCATCTCCCGGGGTGTCTGGTTGTGCGCCCGGTAGGCGATGGGCGAGGGGGCGATCAGCGGCCAGTTCCCTTCGGCCAGCGGCTCATCCTCGCCCTCCCACAGCACCCTGGTCGAGCCTTTCCTCCCGGCGTGTGCCAGCTGGATGCCGATCTTGGCCTCGCTCTCCTGGTGCACGAACTCGACGATCCGCTGCCAGCCGGCGACGTGGGCCGGGAGATACATGCCGGCGCAGCCGGGGGAGATTCGGCCCTCACGACTCACGTCGGTCATCTCGGTCATCACCAGTCCGGCACCGCCGACGGCACGGCTGGCGAGGTGCACGAGGTGCCAATCGTTCGGAAGACCGTCCTCCGCCCGGTACTGACACATCGACGACACCACGATCCGGTTGGGCAACACCAACTCGCGAAGGCGGTACGGCGTGAACAACGGTGGAGGGCAGGGGTCGAGGGTCACGGCGCGCCCGCTCTGCTTGCCGGCCTGCTCGGCGAACCAACGATCCACCTCCGCCACCAGCTTCGGGTCGCGGAGCTTCAGATTCTCGTGGGTAATGCGGAGGCTTCGGGTGAGCAGATTGAAGGCGAACTGAAGCGGCTCGGTGTCGTGGTAGCGTTCGGCCGACTCGAACCACTCGAGACTCGCCTGGGCCGCGCGCTGCAGGCTCTCCACTTGGGGCCGCCGCTCGGCCTCGTAGTTGGCCAACGCACTAGGGATCGATCGCTCGACCTTGAGCGCCGCCGCCAATGCGATGGCGTCTTCCATCGCCAGCTTGGTACCCGAGCCCACCGAGAAATGGGCCGTGTGCGCCGCGTCGCCCAGCAATACCACGTTTTCCGAATGCCAGCGGGCGTTCCGAACAGTGGGGAACCGGCGCCAGATGGAGCGATTGGCCAGGAGGCGGTGGCCTTGCAGCTCGTCCTTGTACAGCTGCTCCAGGTACGTGACCGTCGCCTGCTCGTCATTCTCGTCGAGACCGCTCGCCTTCCAGGTCTCCTCTCCGGCCTCGACGATGAAGGTCGAGCGACCGGGAGCGTACTGATAGGCATGGGTACGCCAGAGCCCAGCCGGGGAGGGCTTGAAGTAGAAGGTGAAGGCCGGAAAGGGCCGGGTGCTGCCGAGCCAGACAAAGCGGTTGCGGCGCCAGTCGAGTTGAGGCTGGAAGCGATCGGACAGCCGGTCGCGGATAACACTGGCCGCGCCGTCGGCGGCGACGATCAGATCGGCGTGGGGAAGGCTGCAATCGGAAAGGTCTCGGATCTCCTGTTGCCAATGCACCTCGATGCCCAACGATTGCGCCCGCCTGGCCAGCAGCTCCAGCAGCGTCTTCCGCTCCACTCCGGAGAAGCGATGCCCCGTCGACCGCATGACGGTGCCGCGGTAGTGGATCTCGATGTCCTCCCATCGCGCCGCGGCGGCAGCCATCGCCCGGTTGGTCTCGGCATCGGCCTCGCCCACGTTCTCCAGCGTCTCATCCGAGAACACTACTCCGAAGCCGAAAGTGTCCTCGACCCGATTCCGCTCGTAGACCGTGACCTGGTGACTCGGATCATCACGCTTGAGCAGGATGGCGAGATAGAGGCCGGCGGGGCCTGCACCTACGATTGCGACCTTCACCGGGTGGCCGGCTCCCACGCGGGGGCTACCATCCGGCGGCGACCATCGGCGGTTCGGGGCGCATCGTCCTGGTCAACATCGAGATGGTCCCAGAGTTTGCACGTGACCGGCTTGTGCACCTGGTCGAGGCCCTCGCAGTAGTTGGTGAAGACGCAGCGACGCACCTCGCTGCCCAGCCCCAGCCGCAGCTTCCGGAACCAGTCGGGGTCGGCGAGGCTCTGTCGCGCGGACGCGACGATGTCCGCCACGCCATCGTGAAGCAGCTCTTCAGCCTGCTCGAAGGTCGAGATCCCACCCGACATGACAACCGGCGTCCGATATCCCGCTGCGTGTACCGCCTGCCGCACCGCACGGGTGGCGTCCCGGTTCCGGCCGAACGGTCCGCGGTCGTCCGACCGCACGGTCGGCATGCACTCATACCCACTAGGCCCGGTGTAGGGGTAGCGGGCCCAGCCTACTCGCGGCTGCTTGGCGTCCTCGAACTTGCCTCCTCGAGAGAGCGAGAGGTAGTCCACCCCAGCCCGAGCAAACTCGGCTCCGAACCAGGCCGCATCCTCGGCGTCGTAACCTCCCGGCATGCATTCTTCGGCCAGGAACCGGCACCCCACCACGAATCGCTGGCTCACCGCCGTTCGCACTGCGCGGTGGACCTCTAACGGCAACTTCACCCGATTGGCACGGGGGCCGCCGTAACCATCATCCCGGTCGTTCAGGGCCGAGAGAAAGGATGCCATGGTGTAGGCGTGGGCATAGTGCAGCTCCACGCCGTCGAACCCGGCCTCCTCGGCACGGATCGCGGCACGAGCGAATAGGTCCGGCAATACCCGTGGCAGCTCCCGAATGTGAGGCAGCCAGGTGTCGGTGACCCGCTCCCGATCACCGAATCGCAGGGTCTCGAGCTCCCGCTCATTGAGGAATCCGGGCCATACCTTCTCCGGCAATTGAGCCAGTGCTTCCCGAATGGCGTCGTCGTTACCCGGAATCAGATCGCGATGGCGGTCGGTGATGACCAGGAACTCCCGGAAGTATCTCTCCGGCTCCGGCCGGCGGCGGATCCGAAGGAAGTCGATGATCTGAATGAACAGCCGAGTCCGCCCGCCGCTTGCCTTGCGCACGGTACGCACCAGGTCGGCAAGGCCGGGGATGAATCGGTCGTCTCCGATCCGCAGAAGCGGTCCACTGGGGATGTCCCGGATTCCGGTGGCCTCGACCACCAGCGCCCCGGGCTGCCCCCGCGCGAAACGCTCGTACCACGCCAGGACTTCAGGTGTGACCAACCCGTCGTCGGTGGCCCGCCAGGGCACCATGGCGGGAACCCAGGTGCGCTCTCGCAGCTCGAGCCGGCCGGAGTGCAGTGGGCTGAACCAGAGCGACCGGGCCGCCTCGTCCGCGGTGGGTGGATGAGTCGCCGGGATGGGATGTTTGATGAAGGGCTCGGGGTGCCACATGGGGTTATTTGAGCAGCTCTCCCGCAATGATCAGCTGCTGGATCTCCGTCGTCCCCTCGTAGATCCGAAGCGCCCGCACCGCGCGGTACAGGCGGTCCACCGGGTGATCGGCCAATACCCCACGCCCGCCGATGAGCTGCACCGCGTCGTCTACGGCGCGCTGGGCCATCTCGGTGGCGAAGGACTTGGCCATGGCCGCTTCACTGGTGATTCGCTCCTGGCCCTGGTCCTTCTCGTACGCCGCCCGGTAGGTCAGGAGCCGGGCGGCGGCGAGATCGGTGGCCATTCGGGCCAGCTTCTGCTGCACCAGTTGGAATTGAGCGAGTGGGGTCCCGAACTGCTTCCGCTGCTTCACATGGCCGAGCGCCTCGCTGAGTGCCCGGGCGGCCATCCCGCAAGCCGCGGCGGCCACCGTGGGCCGCAACCGGTCGAGTGTCGCGAGACCGAGCCCGTAGCCGCGTCCCTCGGTGCCGAGCAGCGCATCCGCCGGGACTCGGCAATCCTCGAACGCGATCTCGCCCAACGGATGGGGAGCGCTCATCACTTGAGGGCCGGCGAACCGGAGGCCGGGGGCGTCTCCCGGCACCAGAAAGCAGCTGATCCCCTTGGCTCCCTTTGCTGGGTCGGTGGAGACGAACACGGTGTAGAGATCGGCGATGCCGGCGTTGGAGATCAGCGTCTTGGTCCCGTTGAGGACGTACTCGGACCCCTCGCGCCGAGCAGTGGTGGCGATGCCGGCCACGTCCGATCCCGCCCCGGGCTCGGTCATCGCGAAGGCGGTCATCACCTTACCCTGGATGATCGATCCGACCCAACGGTCCTTCTGCGCCTGCGATCCGCCCAACAGAATCGGGGTAGTGCCCAGTCCCTGGAGGGCAAACACCGCATCGGCGAGCGGTGATGCTTCACCGAGCGCGTCTCGCATCAGGCAACACCCGCGGAGATCGAGGTCCAGAATCGGCTGGAGCCAGCCACCCGTACCGAGCAGCCCCAGCAGCGCCCGGGCCTCCCGCCGAGCGTCAGCGTCTTCGACGGGCTCGGGGCGAGGAGCGATCTCTTCCATCGCAAAGCCGCCTGCCCGCTCGGCGAGTTGCGTGTGATGCGGCTCGAGAAAGGTGCGGATCAGTCGGGTGTCGGGCACAGCCTACTCGAACTTCGGGTCGCGCTTGGCGCGGAAGGCTTCGTAGGCTTCGCGGAAGTTGGGATTCCGCATGCAATCGGCCTGGGCCTGAGCTTCCCACTCGATCGCGGAAACCAGATCCATCGCGGCCTCCTCGTTCAGCGCCTGCTTGGTGACTCCATGGGCCACCGATGGTCCCCGCGCCAGCTTAGTGGCGACCTCGGTCGCCTCGGCCATCAGCCGGTCCGCCGGCACCACCCGGTTGTAGAGTCCGATCGCGGCGGCCCGCTCGGCGCTGATGAAGTCGCCCAGCAGGAGGAGCTCGCTCGCATGCGCCATACCGACGATTCGCGGGAGCAGCCAGACCGCCCCCATGTCGGCGCCGGTGAGCCCCACCCGCGAAAAGAGAAAGGCAATCTTGGCGCTTTCCGCCGCGATCCGGATGTCGCTGGCCGCCGCGATGACGGCGCCGGCACCGGCCACCGTTCCATTGAGCGCCGCCACCACCGGCCGGCGGCATTGGCGAATGGAGAGAATCAGGTCGCCGGTCAGGCGGGTGAACTCGAGCAACCCCGCCGCGTCTCTCGAGAACAGCGAGCCGATGATGTCCTCGACGTCTCCACCGGTGCAGAAAGCGCGTCCGGCGCCGGTGATGAGGATGGCGCGAACGCCGGGCTCGGTGTCGAGCGTACGGAAAGCGTCCCTGAGCTCGGAATAGACCTCGAAGGTGAGTGCGTTCAACCGCTCGGGGCGGTTGAGGGTGATGGTCGCGACGGAGGTCGCCGAGTCGACGGTGTAGAGGAATGACCGGGGCTGCAATGACATCTCAGAAATTTCCCTTGTGCTGCCCGCCATCCACGACGACGCAGACGCCGGTAACCCAACTCGCCTGCTCGGACGCCAGGAACGCGACCACGTTGGCCACCTCCTCCGGGGTGCCCATCCGGCCCCAGGGGATGGTCTTGAGAATCGTGTCGTAGAAGTCCCGATTGTCCTGTTTCGCTTGGGCCCAGAGACCACCGGGAAACTCGATGGACCCCGGAGCCACCGTGTTCACCCGGATCTTCTGCGGGGCAAGCGCGAAGGCGAGCGATTTCGCGTGACTGACCAACGCCGCCTTGGCTGCTCCGTATGCCGCTGGGAAGCCGGTCGCTTCCAGGCCGGCAATCGAGGAGATGTGAACGATCGCCCCGCCGCCCGCGGCGGCCATCCACGGCGTAACCTTCCAGCTGGCCCGTACCGCGGCCATGAGGTCCACGCTGAGGGTGGCCTCCCATGCCTCTGCATTATCCGCCAGCATCAAGCCGCTCGGGTTGTTGACCAGGATGTGCACCCCTCCGAGCTTGGCTCGCGCCGCGTCGAGAAAGCGGTCGAGTGCCGCCGGATTCCCCACGTCGCACACCGACGCGTAGACCGGGACCGACCGTGCGCGCAGCTCCGCCTCGGTCTCACGCAACGCCGGCTCACCGCGAGAACAGATGGCGACGCCTGCTCCTTCCTCGGCCAGGCGCAGTGCGATCGCCCGGCCGATGCCTCTGCTGGCACCGGTGACGACCGCGGATTTTCCTCGTAAGCCCAGGTCCATGGATTCCCCCTTAGCCCAGCACCGCCGTCGCTTCGATCTCCACGACCGCGTTTGGGTCGACCAGCGACTTCACCTCCACCAGCGCCATGGCCGGGAAGTGCGTCCCCATTCGGCGCCGGTACACCTCGCCCAACGGCTTGAGGCTGGCGCGGTACTGAGCCATGTCGGTGACATAGATCGTGAATCGGCCGATGTCCGCCGGCTCACCACCAGCTTGGCGGAGCACGACGAGAACGTTGCCTAACGCCCGGTCGAACTGGGACACGAAGTCGGCGGCCGGCACTCGGCCCGAGCCGTCGCGCGCGGTCTGCCCTGCGATGAACAGCGTCCTTCCCGCAGTCTGAGCCAGCATCCCGTTGCTCCAGCCACGGGGCGCGCCGAGCTCTTCGGGATTGATGATCGCGAAGCGACCGCTCATCGGGTCTCTCCCGTCCAAGACCAGCGCCTCCCCATTAGGCGGATGAGTGGCAGGGGCGAGCGAGAGCGACACGACCGCCGCCGCCACTTCCTCCGCGGTAATCAGCCGAGTCTGGCCTGCCGAGGCGAGGGCCGCCGCCAGCGCCTCTTCCCGGGTGCGGCCGGTCTTGGCCACGATCCGGTCGAGAGTCTCGGTGGTCATGTCGGTATCGACAAAGTTGGGGCAAACCGCGTTTACCGTGACCCCGGTGCCCGCCACCTCCGCTGCGGCCGACCGGGTGAGACCCACCAGCGCGTGCTTAGCCGCCGAGTAGGCCGCGAGATATTTGCCGCCGCTCAAGCCTGCCGTCGAAGCCACATTGACCACCCGGCCCCACTGCCGCTCGAGCATTCCTGGAAGAAAGGCTTTTGTACAAAGGAAGGCTCCGGTCGCGTTGACCGCGATGAGGCGGTTCCAGTCTTCGAGCGAAGTCCGGGCGACAGTCATCGAACCGGCCGCACCGGCGTTGTTGATCAACACCGCAACCGGTCCCAGTTCGGCGGCTTCGCGGGAGAGGGCCTGCACGCTCGCTTCGCTGGTTACGTCGCAGACCACCGCCTGTGCCGGCCGGCCCATCGCCTTCAGCTCGGCGGCCTGCCGCTCGATCTGTTCTCGAGTACGAGCGGCGAGCACTACGCTGAGGCCGGCGTCCGCGAGCGCTCGGGCGGTGGCCGCTCCGATCCCCCGGCCGGCCCCGGTCACTACCGCTACTCGGCCGGCGAAGGAATTCATTGCAGCTCCGCCTGGACCGCGTCGTCGAGAATCGCGCCGAGGACTTCGACCGTCGCCCGGCCTTCCTCGGCGGTGGCCTGGGCCGGAAACCCGAAGTAGGCCCGAGGGCCGCCGGCTTCTTCGAAGCTAAGCTTACCATCCCGGATGGCATGCGAAAGCGACGCTGGGTTCGGCGGCAGCGCTACCCGCGTGGCCTCGCGCACCAGCTCCGGGTGCTCGGCCAACACGATCGAAGTCTCGAACTGCCCCGCGTGGCAGGCCCCGCTCTTGAACTCGTCACTCAGCCGGAGGGCCCACGGCTTGGCGGCGAGGTTGGGAAAGGCCACTATCAGTCCGAGGTCGCGTCGAATCGCATTCACGGCCGCTTCAATCGAGGCGAGGTGTCCCGGGTCGAGATGCGCGTTGGCGATAGCCAGCACCCCGAATCCGTGCGAGCTGAGGCTGCCGGCGATATCCACCACCGTCGCCATGACCGTCTCCGGCCGGAGCGAGACCGTGCCGCCGAAACCCCGGGCGAAGGCCGCCGAAGTGTACGTCAGTGGTGGAAGCACGGTCACCCTCAAGCCTCGGGCGGCCAGCCGAGCCGCACCGGAGCGCGCCATCGCCTGGGCGATGATCACGTCGGTCTCCAGCGGCAGGTGGGGCCCGTGTGCCTCGATCGCCCCCACCGGCAGAACGGCGGCGGATCCCGGCCCCACGGCGTCGCGCGCCTCCTCCCAGGTCATTGCGGCAAGCGGCTGCACGGTTATTGTGTCCTCACTGCTGCTGCCCACTCGGGGATTCGTACCATGACCGACGAACACTCAACGCAGCTCAACATCGCCGACTTCTTTCTCGATGCCCGGGTGCGCGAAGGTCGGGGAGACCGGACCGCGCTGCGTACCGATGCCGGACGGTTGAGCTACCGTGAGGTGCAGGCCCTGGCCAACCGCTATGCCAACCTGCTCAGCTCGGCGGGGGTGGCGCCGGAACAGCGTGTGATCATCGCCCTGCCCGACGGGCCTGACTACGTCGCCGCGCTGTTTGGCGTCCTGAAGATCGGCGCCGTCGTAGTGATGGTCAACCCGGACCTCAAGCCCGACGCCATCGAGTATTTCTTCGAGTACAGCCGCGCCACCGTGGCGCTGGTACCTGCGGAGCGGGCTGACGCGTTTCGCGTCGCGGTCGGCCGGGCTGCCCGCGCGCCCAGGTTGCTCGTCGTGGGCGGCAGCGGCTGGAAATCGCGTCTCGTTGCGGCACCGGAGACCTGGCGGAATTTCCCCACCCACCGTGATGACGCCGCCATCTGGCTTTTCTCCGGCGGCACCACCGGCCGTCCCAAGGCCGCGGTGCAGCCGCATCGCTCCTTCGTCAACACCTGCGAGTGCTACGCCGGTCAGGTTCTGGGCTACACCGAGAACGATGTCACCCTTTCGGTGCCCAAACTCTATTTCGGTTACGCCACCGGCTCCAATCTCCTGTTTCCCTTCGCCCACGGCGCGGCGAGCGCGCTGTTCGATGAGCGCTGTACGGCGGAAGTCATCTTCAGCCGAATCGCGCAGTACCGACCGACCGTCCTGATCACCGTTCCCACCATGATCAACCAGATGGTGAGTCATCCAGAGGCCTCCAGCCAGGACCTTTCCTGCTTGCGCCTGGCTACCTCTGCGGGCGAGGGGTTGCCCGAAGCACTGCACGCCAAGTGGGACCAGTGCTTCGGGGTTCCGCTGCTCGACGGCTTGGGCACCGCGGAGCAGTGGCACATCTTCCTCTCCAATCGATTGGGCCGGGTGCGTCGGGGGACGCTGGGCGAGGTGGTGCCCGGGTTCGAGATCAAGGTGGCGGACGAGGAGGGTAGGGAGGTGCCGGACGAGACCATCGGCCACCTCTGGGTGCGGGGCGGGTCGCGAGCGCTGGGATACTGGCAGCAGTTGGACAAGAGCCAGAGCTGCTTCCGGGGTGAGTGGGTAGTGACCGGAGACCTGGTCCGGCGCGACGCCGACGGTTACTACACCTATGGCGGCCGAGCCGACGAGCTGCTCAAGGTGTCGGGCAAATGGCTTTCGGCCACCGAGGTGGAGGGCTGTCTCTTGCAACACCCGGCGGTGTCGCAAGTGGCTGTGGTGGGTGTGACCGACGCCAACGGGCTGGTGAAGCCGTACGCCTACGTCATCTCTCGCGAGCGCCGCGAGGGCCTGGCGGAGGAGCTCAAAGCCTTTGTGTGCGACCGGTTGGAACCCTACAAGCGTCCCCGCGAGGTGATCTTCGTCGATTCGCTGCCGACGACGCATCTGGGTAAAGTGGATCGGGGAAAGCTGCGAGACGTGAAGCTGAAGGGGTGAAGATGGCCGCCATCAGTGCCTTCGACATCTTCAAGGTTGGCGTAGGCCCGTCCAGCTCTCACACGCTCGGCCCGTGGCGGGCGGCTCAGCGAGTGGTCCGGCGCTGGCAAGAGCTCGGCGTCTTCGATTCCATTGTAGGCGTCCAGGTGGACCTCTACGGCGCGCTGGCGAAGACCGGCAAGGGACATATGACCGATATGGCGGTCATGCTCGGCCTCTCCAACGAGGACCCGGTGACCTGCGACACTGCGACGATCCCTGCCAAGATCGAAGCCATCCGCCGATCGGCGACCATCAGGCTCGGCGGCCAACGCCCCGTTCGCTTCGATCCCGCTACCGGCTGCCGCTTCAACTCCCGGATCAGTCTCCCGCAGCACCCCAATGGGTTGACGTTCACCGCCTTCCTGGCGAGCGGCGCGAGCGCGGCGGAGACGTACTACTCCGTCGGGGGCGGCTTCATCGTCCAGCAGGACGAGTCCGACGAGGACGCGCAGGCGGTCACGCTCCCGTTCCCGATCGAATCAGCCAAAGACCTGCTCGGGCACTGCAACGCTCACGGCCTGACCGTCCCGGAGGTCGTGTGGCGGAATGAGCTGACCTGGCGCACGCCAGAGGAGATCCGCCAGGGCCTGAGAGCGATCTGGACGACGATGAAGGGTTGCGTGTTCTGCGGATGTCACACCCGCGGCGTCCTACCGGGGGGATTGGGCGTGGTACGTCGCGCCGCCGGACTCAGCAGTCGCATGCTGGGCGATGAGCGCTGGCCGGATGTCGACTCCTGGCTCCAGGCGATTCGGAACAGTCGTCCGGCATTTCAGGAGACGCTCGCCTGGGTGAGCTGCTTCGCGCTGGCCGTAAACGAGGAGAACGCCGGGTTCGGCCGAGTGGTGACGGCGCCGACCAACGGCGCGGCGGGCGTGGTCCCGGCGGTGCTGCTGTATTACCTCTGCTTCTGTGATCGAGCCGGGAGCGACGAGAGCGACATCGAACGCTTTCTCCTCACCGCCGCGGAGATCGGTTGCATCATCAAGAAGAAGGCGACGATTTCCGCTGCGATGGGTGGCTGTCAAGCGGAGATCGGCGTCTCCAGCGCCATGGCCGCGGCCGGGCTCACGCAGTGCCTCGGCGGCTCCGCCGGGCAGGTCGCCATGGCGGCGGAAATTGCGTTGGAGCACCACCTCGGCCTGACCTGCGATCCAGTGGCGGGGCTGGTCCAGATTCCCTGCATCGAACGGAATACGATGGGGGCGGTCAAGGCGATCACCGCTTCCACCCTCGCGCTCGCCAGCGAGCCGGCCGATGCCAAGATCCCGCTGGATATTGTCATCAACACGATGTGGCAGACTGCCCAGGACATGAACGCCAAATACAAGGAGACCGCGGAGGGTGGCCTGGCCCTCCAGATCGCGGTCAACGTGACGGAGTGCTGAGCTGGGCAACCGTTGACACCAGATGGCCCGCACCTATATCAGACTTGATGCGCTTACGTCGCTCGAGGTCTCACGCCTGACGTCAGGCCGGAAGGAGGCAGAATGCCTATCCACATGATAAAGCAGGTACACGCGGGGCGCGGATCAGCCGTCGGCGCCCTATGGGCACTGGCATGTCTCTCCGCCCTAGCCCCGGGGCCGGCTCTGGCCCAGGCCGGGGCCGAGGGCGAGTGGACGATGCCCGCCAAGGACTATGCCTCGACCCGCTTCAGCCAGCTCGCTCAGATCACGCCGGCAAACGGGACCCGCCTGCGGCCGGTGTGGACCTTCTCCACCGGGGTCCTCGCGGGTCATCAGGGCCAGCCCCTGGTGGTCAAGAACACGATGTATGTAGTCACCCCGTGGCCCAATGTGCTCTACGCCTTCGACCTCACCCAGGAGGGCTTTCCGCTCAAGTGGAAGTACCGCCCGGACGTGAGCCCGAATGCCATCGGCGTGGCCTGCTGCGACGTGATCAACCGGGGGGCGTTCTACGCCGACGGCAAGATCGTCTACAACCTGCTGGACGGGCACACCGTCGCGGTGGATGCCGCCTCGGGCAAGGAGCTGTGGAAGACGCAGATCGCCGACCTGGGACAGGGCGAAACCACGCCGATGGCGCCCTTCGTCGTCAAGGATCGGGTCATCGTCGGCGCCGCCGGCGGCGAGTTCGGCATCTATGGCTGGGTAAAAGGGCTCGATCTCGAAACCGGGAAGATCGTCTGGACCGGGCGTAACATCGGCCCGGATGCCGAGGTGCTGGCCAAGCCCGGCACGTTCAAGCCCTTTTACGACAAGGGGACCGAGCTGGGGAAGTCGAGCTGGCCGGACTCAGCCTACAAGATCGGCGGCGCTCCGGTATGGGGTTGGATGTCCTACGATCCCGAGCTGGACCTGGTCTACTACGGCGTGGGGAACCCGTCGCCCTACAATGCCGAGCAACGGCCCGGCGATAACAAATGGACCGGGAGCGTCCTCGCACGCCGCCCCAGCGACGGGTCCCTGATCTGGGCGTATCAGTTCGTCCCCCACGACAACTGGGACTATGATGCCGTTTCCACCATGATACTGGCGGACGTCAAGGTCGCCGGCCGGGTACGGAAGGCGCTGGTCACCTTCAACAAGAACGGCTTCCAGTACACCCTGGACCGCGCCACCGGTGAGGTGCTCGCCGCCACACCCTACGTTCAGGTGACCTGGGCCAAGAGCATCGATCTCAAGACCGGCCGCCCGGTGCTGGATTCCACCAAGCAGACCGGAGCATCTAAGGGGAACGTGAAGGGGGTCTGCCCCAGCCTGGAAGGGGGCGTAAGCCCGGCCTCTCCGGCGGCCTACTCGCCCAAGACCGGACTGTTCTACACCTCGACCAACAACATGTGCATGGAATTCGCCGCGGTCCGGGCCCAGCACATTCCCGGCACGCCCTTCATCGGGGCGGGCACACCCTACCAGGCGGGCCCCGGAGGCCACCTCGGTGCGTTCATGGCCTGGGATGCGAATACCGGCAAGAAGGTGTGGGAGAACAAGGAGCACTTCCCCAACTGGAGCGGGGCACTGGTCACCGCCGGCGACGTGGCGTTCTATGGCACGCTCGACGGTTGGTTCAAGACGGTGGACGCGAAGACCGGCAAGCTCCTTTCCAAGTTCAAGGTGGGGTCCGGGGTCGTCGGCAACCCGATCACCTACCGCGGTCCCGATGGGAAGCAGTACGTGGCGGTCTATGCCGGCATCGGTGGCGACTGGTTCCTGCTCGCGGGAGATGTTCGCTCGGACGATCCAGCGGATGTGCGCCCGCCGTCCGACCCCTACAAGGATATCGGACGGCATACCAGCCAGGGCGGTATCGTCTGGATCTTCGGCCTCTGACGGAGAGGAAGAACAGCATGCCAACCACCCGACAAGTCTTCGCGATGCTCGCGGGCGCGGTCGTTGTCGTGGGCGCCTGCAAAACCGGGGGAGAGTCCAAGGTCGCCGCGCCGGGCACCGCGGCAGAGGTCAAGTCCGGTGACCGGATTCCGGCGGGCGGCGTCGCCCCGCCCGCCAACGCGCTCGCTGCCCCCCGGCCTGCCAAGCTCAACCCGGACGCCGGCGCCACCCTGTTCGGCTCGATGAACTGCGACGGCTGTCACGGCGGTGGCGCCATCGGATGGGTCGGCCCCAGCTTGGCCGATGGCCGCTGGCGTTACGGTGGATCGGACGAGGACATCTTCACCTCGATCTTCTACGGGCGGCCGAAAGGAATGCCGGCCTATGGCGGCGTCATTGGCGCCGAAGGGGTGTGGATGTTGGTGGCCTATATAAAGGCTCAAACGCCGCCGCCGGTCGTTCCGACCACCTCGTGGCTACCGGGCGGGAATGCCACCGCCACACCGGCCGCCGCCGCGCCGGAGGAGGCTGGGGACAAGGAGAAGGCTTCTTCGCCCCCAGCCGAGCAGGCCACGGCATCGGTGAAGCCGGAGGAGATGCCGGCGAAGTACGGCTGCACCGCCTGTCACGCTGTCGACAGTAAGGTCATCGGTCCAGCCTTCAAGGAGGTGGCCGCCAAGTATCGGGGCAAGGATGTGGAGGCTACCCTCGCCGAGAAGGTGAAGAACGGCGGATCAGGGGTTTGGGGCCAGGTTCCGATGCCTCCCAACCCGCAGGTCCCGGATCAGGACCTGCAGGCCGTCGTGAAGTGGATTCTGTCGCTGAAGTAGCCGATTGCATTCCACCGGGGAGGGGCTTCCGATGCGCACGATGTCGACTGGGTTACTGATTGTCCTGCTCGGCCTGGCTTGCGGCCCGCAACCAAAGCCGCCCGCAGCGAGCGACCCTGCGGCGAGCGACCCCGCTGCGGCCGACCTTGCAGGCGAGTGGCGCGCGCAACTGCAATTCACTACCGGCGCCTTCGCCCCAATCAAGGACCTGGAGTTCATGTACGTGTTCAATCAGGGCGGTACCATGACCGAGTCATCGAACTACGACGCGTCCCCGCCCGTGCCACCCGCATATGGGATCTGGCGAAAGGTCGGGGCCAAGGAGTTCGAGGCCAAGTACGAGTTCTATGTGACCAAGGCTCCGGCGAAGTTCGATGAGATCGCCAAGGGCGGAGGCTGGGCTCCGGCGGGCCGCGGCGTGTTCGTGGAGCGGATTACGCTATCCGACGATGGCAAGACCTTCACCTCGAAGATCAAGTACGATCAGTTCGATACGGCAGGTAAGCCGGCCGAAGGTGGCGGTGAGGCCACAGGCAAGGGGGTGAAGCTCGAGTTCTAGTGACCCCGGCGCCTTCCTGGTATTCCAGGACCGGTCGAGCGCCTTATCAGCCGCCCGGCGCTAGCTGGAGCGGTCCTCGATCGCCTGCTGCGCGAAGCGGGAAACCACCAGCGCACCGCTCTGCCGCGCCCGTGCGGCCAGCAGCTCCCGCCAGTGCTCGGTTCCCTCCCAGAACACTCGCTTCATTGCCGCCATAGCGTCGGGACTGTACGCCACGAGCTGCCGGAGAAACGCCGTGAGGCGCGCGTCCAGCGCCGCGATGTCGGCGTGCAGCTCGGCATAGAGCCCGTGCAGATGGGCCCATTCCGCGCCCCGCCACCCGGCGGCATCGATGCCCAGGGCAGCATAGTTCCCCACCCCGATCCTGCGCTCGATCACGGGCCCCACCACGAACGGACCGATCCCGAAGGCGAGCTCGCTGAGCTTCACCTGGGCCGCGGTGGTAGCGAGTGCATAATCGGAGGCTGCTACCATCCCGACGCCTCCACCGACCACTTTGCCGTGCACCCGGGTCACGATGAGCTTCGGGCACTCCCGCATCGCGTTGATCAGGTTCGCGAACCCCGTGAAAAACCGGGTCCCGGTCTCGACGTCCGCGATGGCGGACAGCTCGGCGAAGGACGCGCCCCCGCAGAAGGCACCGGTGCCCTCGCTGCGGAGCAGGATCACATTCGCTCGCGGGTCCCGTCCCAGCGCCGTGATGTGCGCCGCCAGCTCGGCCAGCAGGGCCCCCGGCAGGGAATTCCCCTTGGGATGGCCGAAGATCACGCTGCCGACTCCGTCCGCCACGCGTGTGGCCACAGTGCCCGAGTCATCAGTTGTCCGCTGGGTCACGGCTTCCCTTCCCTGAAGGGGTCTGATACAATGCAACTGCAAGCTAGCGCGTGCCCCAGGAGCACTCCAGCGGGCCCGGGGCGGGCCGCTCTAAATCCAAGAGGCATGCTGAGATGTCCGCTTCCACATTGCCCACCGAAGACTCCGCCGAGAACACCGCCTTCGAGGCCCGCATCGACGCAGGCGAAACGATCGAGCCCAAGGACTGGATGCCGGAACGATACCGCCGCCAGTTGGTCCGGATGATGTCGCAGCACGCCCACTCGGAGATCGTGGGCATGCTTCCGGAGGGCAATTGGATTACCCGCGCTCCGTCCCTGCGGCGCAAGCTGTGCCTGCTCGCGAAGGTCCAGGACGAGGCGGGCCACGGGCTCTACATCTACTGTGCCACCGAGACGCTGGGTGTAGACCGCGCCGAGCTGATTGACCAGTTATTGACCGGCAAGGCGAAGTATTCCAGCATCTTCAACTATCCGACCCTGGCTTGGGCGGACATCGGGGTGATCGGCTGGTTCGTGGATGGTGCAGCGATCGTGAACCAGACAGTGCTGGCCAAGGCTTCATACGGACCGTACGCGCGCGCCATGGTCCGTATCTGCAAGGAAGAGAACTTCCACAAGCGCCAGGGATATGAGATCGTCGCTACCCTGGCCGACGGCACCCCGGCGCAGCGGGCAATGGTGCAGGACGCGGTCAACCGGTGGTGGTGGCCCACCCTGATGATGTTTGGCCCCAGCGACACCAACTCCCCCAACAGCGCCGAGCTGCTCCGCTGGCGGGTGAAGCGGTTCAGCAACGACGAGCTCCGGCAGCGGTTCGTCGATCTGACGGTGGCGCAGGCGCAGGCGGTGAAGCTCACGTTGCCTGATCCGAAGCTCCGCTACGACGCCGAGACCAAGCACTGGGAGATCGGCGAGATCGACTGGGCGGAGTTCCAGCAGGTCATCAAGGGCAACGGCCCGTGCAATAAGGAGCGCCTCGCGGCCCGGCGCGCTGCGCACGAGCAGGGCGCCTGGGTTCGCGAAGCAGCGGCGGCTTATGCCGAGAAGCAACGCCGCCGGAGCCCGGCACCCGCGGCTTGAAACCCGAACGACCTGGGACTCAGACGCATGGCGACCGCAGCCAATGAGCCGGACATCGCAAGCGACCAGTGGCCGCTCTGGGAAGTATTCACCCAGGCGAAGGACGGCGCGCCCCACGAGCACGCCGGGAGCGTGCATGCGGCGGATGGGGAGCTCGCGCTGCAGAACGCCCGCGACGTCTACGCGCGCCGGGGCGAAGTGGTGAGCATCTGGGTCGTGCCGAGCACGGCGATTGTGGCGTCGAGCCCGGAGGAACGCGGTCCCTTCTTCGATCCCGCCGACGACAAACCCTACCGTCACCCGCAGTTCTATCGGACGCCCCGCGGCGTCCGGGTGGAATAGCGCGGGGTCTTCTGTGGATGGCCTCTTCGAGTATCTCCTCCGGCTGGGCGACGATCGCCTAATCCTGGGCCACCGACTGTCCGAATGGTGCGGCCACGGCCCTGCTCTCGAGGAGGACATCGCGCTGGCCAACGTCGCCCTCGACCTCATCGGTCAAGCGACGTACTTCCTCCGGCTCGCCGGCCAGATCGAGGGGAAGGGGCGGGATGAGGACGCGCTCGCCTACTTCCGGGACGCCATCGACTACCGCAACGTCAAGCTGGTGGAGCTCCCCAACGGCGATTACGGACGCGTCATCGTGCGGCAGTTCCTCTTCGATGCCTGGAGCGTGCTGCTCCTGGAGGGGCTCCAGCGGGCGGCCCAGCCCGAGCTCGCCGGTATCGCGGCCAAGGGACACAAGGAGGCCCGCTATCACCTCCGCCACAGCGGGGAGTGGATGCTCCGGCTCGGTGACGGTACGGAGGAGAGTCATCGGCGGACCCAGGCGGCCTTGGACGACCTCTGGCCCTATACCGGTGAGCTCTTCGCGACGGACGAGGTGGATCGACTGCTGGCCGGTGGCGATCGCCCCCGATCCGGCAGCGCTCGCGCCTGCCTGGCGTGAAATCGTGAGCGACGTCGTGCGCCGGGCGACCCTCACGCTCCCAGCCGAGGGGTACATGCACTCCGGCGGACGCCAGGGGCGGCACACCGAGCACCTGGGCCATCTCCTCGCCGAGATGCAAATCCTCGCTCGGTCGCACCCGGGGGCGAAGTGGTGAGTCGCGCCGGCGGTGAAGCGGATGCCCTGCTCGAGGTGTTGCGCGGCGTTCCCGATCCCGAAGTCCCAGCCCTGGACATCGTCGGCTCTCGGGATCGTTCGGAAGGTGGAGCTGAGGCCCGACGGAGTGGTGGCGGTGGACGTGACGCCGACCTACTCAGGGTGTCCCGCGATGCAGGTGATCGAGCAGGACATCGTGACCGCGTTCCGGGCGAGCGGCTACGACCGGGTCGAGATCCGTACGGTATACTCGCCGGTGTGGACCACCGACTGGCTGAGCGACGAGGCGAAGGCAAAGCTCAGGGCCTACGGCATCGCCCCACCCGGCCGGGCCGCGGCCGAGCCGGCGCTGGTTCCGCTTGGCCCCGCGATCCGGCACGCCGCCTGCCCCTACTGCGGCTCCTCGAACACCGAACGGAAGAGCCAGTTCGGGTCCACCGCCTGCAAAGCGATCCACTACTGCCACGGTTGCCACCAACCCTTCGAGGAGTTCAAGGCGATCTAGGTCCAGCGCTCGACCTCCTCCACCCATCGGGTCAAGAACGCGTTCGCCTGGAAGCCGTCGAGCCCTCGATGGTCGATGGTGAGCGTCACGTAGCACATCGGCCGCACCTCCACCGCTTCCTTCCCCCCTCGCTCCCGCACGACTGGCCGCCGCTCCAGCTTGCCGACGCCGAGAATCGCTGACTGCGGCTGCGGAATGATGATCGGCGCGGCGATGAGACTGCCGCTCACTCCGTGGTTCGAGATCGAGAAGGTGCCCTGCTGCACCTCCCTCGGGGCGAGCGTGCCGCTTCGGGCTCGCTGAGTCAGATCCTGCAGCCGCTCGGCGGTAGCCCGGAGGTCGAGCGTCTGCGCCCGATGGATGACGGGCAGGATGAGGCCACCCTGGGGGAGCGCGGCGGCGACCCCGATGTTGCAGTCCTCGAACAGCTCCAGCGCGTCCTCGTGCCACCGGCTGTTCACCTCCGGCACGGCTTGAAGTGCGGCGACGCTGGCGCGGACGAAATAGGCCGTGTAAGTGAGTTTGACCCCGTCGGCCTCGAAGGCAGCGTGGTGCGCCTCCCGATGGGCAACGACGGCGGAGAGATCGGCTTCGAACACTGCGGTGACGTGCGGTGCCGCCGCGACGCTCTGGGTCATATGCTTCGCGATACTGCGGCGAATGGCGCTGTGTGCCACCCGCTTGCTGGCGAGGGCACCCGGCTCGGCTTGGGTGGTGCCCCCCGCGCTCGAAGCAACGTGCGCAGTGACGTCCTCCACCGTGATCCGGCCACCCCGCCCCGTGCCGGTGATCTGAGACGCGCTCAATCCATGCTCAGCCAGCAAGCGGCGCACGGCGGGAGTCAACTCAGCGGCTTCCGGAGCCCGCGAGGGCTCGACCGCCGCAGCCGCACCAGCCTCGATACGGCCCAGCACCTCACCGGGCTCGACCGCTTCGTCCGCCGATTTAACGATCTCGCGAAGAATGCCGGTGGCGGGCGCAGCGACCTCCACCGTCACCTTATCGGTGCTGATCTCGAGCAGCGGCTCGTTCTCGGTGACGGAATCGCCCACCTTCTTGAACCAGGCCCCGACGACCATCTCGGTTCCCTCGGTCTGTTCGGCCGGCGCGGAGATCGTGATCAGCTCTGCCATTTCGCTTCCTCGATCAGAACTCGAGCAGGTCCCGCATCTTGGCCGCGATCGCTTCGACGCTGGGAAGGACGGCGTTCATCAGGCCGACGTTGTACGGTGTCGGGAGGTCCGGAATCGCGAGCCGGGAGATCGGCGCGTCGAGGCTCAGGAAGGCATCCTCCGCGACCACCGCCGCGATTTCGGCGCCGAATCCGGCGGTGAGCGTGTCTTCGTGGACGATCAAGCAGCGTCGGGTCTTCCGCACTGAGGCGAGCACAGCGGCTCGGTCCCAGGGCGCCACGGTGCGGAGGTCGAGCACTTCGATTGCCCCCTCCAACTCGCGTGCCGCGCGCTCGCAGCGTTCCACCATCGCGCCCCAGGTCACTACCGTGAGCCGGTCGCCGGCCAGAGTCACCCTGGCCTTGCCGAGCGGGAGCACGAAGTCGTCTCCGGGATATGGGCGCCGGGCGGAGACCCCATCGAGCAGCGCTCGGTGCTCGAAGAAAATCGTGGGATTGTTGCTCCGGAGCGCCGCGCGCAGCAGGCCCACGGCGTCCTCCGCGTTCGAGGGAACACAGACCTGCCACCCGGTGGCGTGCACCCACTGTACCTCGCCACACACGCTGTGCCACGGATCTCCGCATTTGGGGGCATACCCGCCGGGCATCCGCACCACGATGGGGGCGGCGAACCGGTTGTGAGTCCGCCATCGGATCGTGCCGCAGTTGTTGAGCTGCTCGGTGGCGGGGTCGGCGTACTTCCGGAACTGCACCTCCGCGACCGGCAGGAGGCCACAGAGCGCTAGCCCGACCGCGCGACCGATGATCCCCTCCTCCGAGAGGCTGGTGTCGAACACCCGCTGCTCGGTGAAAGCGGCCTGCAGGCCCATCGTGGCCGCGTGCACCCCACCCTTGGGCCCTATGTCCTCTCCGAAGACCAGCATCTTGGGGTTGGTGGCGAGCTCGCGCTCCAGGGTCCGCCGGATGGCGGTGAGCAGGTTGATGCGGGGCGGCTCGGGCCGCGCCACCTCGGTGCCCGGCGGAAAACGATGTCCCGCGGGTGCCAGTCCGCCGATCAATTGAAGCTCGGGGGTTCCATCGGGCCGGGTCTGGGCATACACGTAGCGGCCGACGTCCGACGGATCGGGGTCCGGCCGGGAGAGCGCGGCGGCCAGCGCCGCCTCGACCTCCCCGTTCACCTGGGCCTCGATCGCCGCGATGTCCGACTCCGGCAGCGCCCCGGCTCGAAGGAACCGATACAGCTTGGGCAGCGGGTCCCTTGCCTGCTCCTGGGCCAGGTACTCCTTGCTCTTGTAGGCCTGGGTGTCCTGGGCCGAGTGCCCGCTCAGCCGCGGCACGGTGAGCCGCAGCAGGGCAGGGCCTTGGTCCGACCGAACGTGGGCCACGGTCTCCTGGAACAATCGGACCGCCTCGGTGGGCTCGGAGCCGTCGCCGTTCCGCACCAGGAGATTTCGGAACGACGCGAGGTTGGCTGCGATGTCGCCGCCTGGAGTCTGGAAGCTGGACGGAACGGAGATACCGTATCCGTTGTCCTCGATATAAAAGAGCAGCGGTAGCTTCAGCGTCGTGGCGATCGTCAGCGCCGACCAGAACCCGTTGGTGGCGACGGAAGCCTCGCCGCCCAGCACCACGGCGATCGAGCCCTTGTAGCTGCCGTCGCCCAGGACGTCACGGTGGTAGAGTAGGCCCTGGGCCCAGCCGGCAGACGGGGTGTACTGGGAGCCGACGTCTCCGGACATGGGGAGCACGATGGCGCCGTCCGGCCGCGGCAGGTTGCAGACTACCCCGATGTCGCGCCCGTTGCTGAAGCCGCCCGACTTCCCCATGGGCCCTGCGAATGCATCCTCGAGCGAGAGGCCGAGCGTGAGAAGGATCGGTCTGGATCGGTAGTAGGCGCTTACCGCGTCGTGCGGATGGTCCAACAGGCTGCCCAAGATGACCTGAGCCACCTCATGTCCTCGGGCCGAGAACTGGTACTGCACCTTCTGCTCGGGGACGAGGCGGGACTCCTCGATGTGGTCCAGCGCCCGCGAGGCAAGGCTGAAGTAGAGCACCCGCTTCCAGTCGATCGGGTGGTCGACCTCCGCGGCGCCCGGCGCTCGCGCCTCACTCACTCCCATCTCGCCCCACCTCGTGTTCCCGGTCGGTCCGGAAGACTGTACCCCGGAAGAGCGCGACCACGGCTCCGTCACCCTTGGTGACCCGGACCCGGTAGTACGCCAAACGCTGACTGCTCGCCTCCTCCTCCGCGTCCGCCAGGAGCACGTCGCCGACCCGAACCGTGGCGGGGTAGGTCATGCTGTTCTCGATGCTGACCGTGACCTTCCCTCCCGTGTTGCAGGCGAAGGCCAGCGCGCTGTCGGCAAAGGCGAACGTTACCCCGCCGTGGCACACCCCGAAGCCGTTGGTCATGTCCTCGCGCACGGTCATCCGCAATGTCACCCGGGCCAGACCTAGGTCGACGATCTCCACGCCCAACCATCGGCTGAAGACGTCGTGGGCCAGCATATGGCGGACGACAGCGGCCGCGCGTTGTCCTGAGTCAGCCGGCACCGGACTCACCCGCGGAGCGTTCCGCCGGACGCGGCCAGCCGCCGGAGCAGCGGGCTCGGCCGGTAGCGATCCTCGCCGTACTCCGCCTGCAGGCCTTCCAGACGCTCCAGCGTGACCCGATACCCGATCTGTTCTGCCCACGCGATGAGGCCTCTGGGGTAGTTGACCCCCTTCACCATGGCGAGGTCGATATCTGCCGGCGTGGCCACTTTCCAGAAGACCGCGTCCACCGCTTCGTTGATCAGCATCGCCAGTATCCGGTCCAGGATCGAATGTCCGAGGGCCTCGTCCTCCTTCGGTGCCGGCCGGACCGCGCCGTCACGGTAGTCGTAGTAGCCCCGGCCGGTCTTGCGTCCGAGCAGGTTGGCATCGACCAAGCGTCGCTGGGTGAGTGAGGGCTTGTACCGGGGATCGGAGAAGAACCCCTCGTAGACCGCCGACGTGACGGCGAAGTTCACGTCGTTGCCGATCAGGTCCATCAGCTCGAACGGCCCCATCTTGAACCCGCCGAGCGTCCGCATCGCCCAGTCGATCGTGGCGCAATCGGCGATGCCTTCGTCCAGGATCCGGAGCGCCTCGCCGTAGAAGGGCCGGGCGATCCGGTTCACGATGAAGCCCGGCGTATCGGTGGCGACGACGGCAGTCTTGCCCCAGCGCCGGACCAGGGTGCAGGCGTCATCGATCAACGCTCGCAGGGTCGCCTGCCCGGGCACCACCTCCACCAGCGGCATGAGGGGCGCGGGGTTGAAGAAGTGGAGGCCGACCACCCGCTCGGGGCGCTGGCAGGCCGCAGCGATGCTGGTGATCGACAGTGCCGAGGTGTTGGTCGCCAGCATCGCCTCCGGCGCGACCACTCGCTCCAGCGCCGCGAAGCTCTCGCGCTTGGGCGCCAACCGCTCGACAATCGCCTCGATCACGAGCCGGCAGGGCGTGAACGCGCTCGGTTCGTCGCTCACGACATACCGGACGCGCCTTCGCGCCGCCTCGGCGGCCGGCGGTGTCAAGCGATTCTTCTCGGTCTCCCGGGTGAGGGCCTGGTCGATCCCGGCGTGTGCCCGGGCAACGACCGCGTCATCAACGTCCTGCAGGATCACCTGGTGTCCCGCGACCGCGGCGACCTGCGCGATGCCACAGCCCATCGTCCCCGCGCCGAGTACGCCCACGGAAGCGGTTTCCGGGTCGGAGGCTTGCACCGTCACTGTCCGGTGAAGACCGGTTTCCGCTTCGCGAGAAAGGCAGCGACGCCCTCGGCGTAGTCCGAGCTGCGTCCGGCTGCGCCCTGGAGCTCGGCTTCGAGCTCGAGCTGCGCGTCGAGGTCGTTGATCAGGGCCGCGTTGAGCAACCGCTTGGTGAACCCGAGGCCGAGCGTCGGTTGAGCGGCCAGGTGTGCCGCGAGCTTTGACGCCTCTTCGTTGAGGCTCGCGGCGGGGCATGCCCGGTAGATCAGCCCGATCTCCACCGCTTGCCGGGCGGTGATCTTCTCCCCCAACATCGCGAGCGCCGTAGCTCGGGCCAGCCCTACCAGTCGGGGGAGGAAGAAGCTCCCGCCGGTGTCGGGCACCAGGCCGATCTTGGCAAACGCCTGGACGAACGAGGCTTCCTCGGCGGCCAGGACCAGGTCGCATGCGAGGGCGAGATTGGCTCCGGCCCCGGCAGCAACCCCGTTCACGGCACAAACCACCGGCTTCTCGAGTGTGCGGATCCCCCGGACCAGCGGGGTGTAGACTTTCCGCGCATGCGCCGCGAAATCATCCACCGCCGCACCGGGGCGGACCTCGTCCAGGTCCTGGCCCGCGCAGAAGCCGCGTCCCGCCCCGGTCAGGAGAACGGCGCGGATCTCCGGTTCCCGCTCGGCCCGCGCCAGCACCTCCCGGATCTCGCCCGCCATGGCGGTGTGGATGCTATTGAGGACGTCGGGTCGGTTCAACGTGATGCGCGCGACGCCGTGATCGACCTCGAACAGAATAAACCGGTAGGCCATCAAGTCATCCCCTCGACGAAGCGAGGCATGCGGCACGCGGCCGTCTGGTAAATCGAAGCCCTGACAAGGGTGAAGAATATATCTACATTCTACCCGATGAAGCCGGTATTCCTGGTTGACGGCGTGCGAACGCCGATAGGAAGCTTTGGGGGAAGCTTGGCGCACGTACGGGCCGACGATCTCGCCGCGCACGTTATCGCCAAGTTGCTCGAGCGTCACCCGGCCCTGGACCGGGAGCGTATCGCCGACGTGATGCTGGGCTGCGCCAACCAGGCCGGCGAAGACAACCGCAACGTCGCCCGGATGGCGCTGCTGCTGGCGGGGCTGCCGGTCTCGGTGCCGGGGGAGACGGTCAATCGACTGTGCGCCAGCGGCATGAGCGCGGTGGCCAACGCGAGCCGCGCTATCCGCGAAGGCGACGGCGAGCTCTATGTGGCCGGCGGCGTCGAGCAGATGACCCGCGCGCCATACGTGCTCTCCAAGTCGAGTCAGGCCTTCGCCCGGAATGCGGAGCTGTTCGACACCAGCCTGGGCTGGCGCTTCGTGAATCCTCGCATGCGCGAGCTCTACGGCGTGGACTCCATGGGGCAGACGGCGGAGCACGTGGCGACGGAGTGCTCCATCAGCCGGGGCGACCAGGACGACTTCGCCTTGTGGTCGCAGCAGAAGACCGCTGCCAGCCGGCAGCGCTGCCGGTTCCAACCCGAAATCGTGCCCGTCCCGGTGCCCGGAGCCTCCCGGGGCGAGCCGGCTCTGCTCTTCTCCCAGGACGAGTTCCCCCGTCCGGACTCGAGCCTGGAAGGGCTCGGCAAGCTCAAGCCGGCCTTCCGCACCGACGGCAAGGGCAGCGTCACCGCCGGCAACTCGTCGGGGATCAACGATGGTGCCTGCGCGTTGCTGTTGGCCTCCGAGGGCGCTCTGCGCGAGTTCGGCTTCACCCCGCTGGCCCGGATCGTCGCCACCGCTGTCGCAGGCGTCGAGCCTCGGACCATGGGGCTCGGCCCGGTTCCCGCGACTCGGAAGCTCCTGGCGAAGACCAAGCTTGCCCTCGCCGACATGGACGTCATCGAGCTCAACGAAGCATTTGCGGCTCAGGTGCTCGGCTGCACCCGGCAGCTCGGGCTCGACGACCGGGATCCCCGCCTCAATCCCAACGGCGGCGCCATCGCACTGGGTCATCCGCTGGGCATGTCCGGGGCGCGGCTGCTGCTCACCGCCGCGCACGAGCTCAAGCAGACCGGCAAGTCGTACGCCCTCTGCACGATGTGCGTCGGCGTGGGGCAGGGGATGGCCACGATCCTCGCCCGGGTGTAGGGCCGGTGGCCAACGTTTTCGCCTTCGACGGCTTCATCCCCGTGGTCCATGAATCCGCGTTCATCCATCCCAATGCTACGGTGACCGGCAACGTCGTGATCGGGCGGGACGTGTACGTCGGACCGGGGGCGGCGATTCGCGGCGACTGGGGAGGCGTCGTCATCGAGGACGGCTGCAATGTCCAGGAGAACTGCACCGTGCATATGTTCCCCGGCGTGACCGTCGTGCTCGAGGCCAGCGCCCACATCGGCCACGGCGCGGTGATTCACGGAGCCCGGATCGGCCGGAACGCACTGGTGGGCATGAATGCGGTGGTGATGGATCGGGCGGTGGTAGGCGCGGAGTCGATCGTGGGCGCGCTGAGTTTCGTGCCGGCGGAGATGATCATCCCGCCCCGCGCGGTCGTCGCCGGGAATCCGGCGCGAGTACTGAAGCAGGTCTCGGACGCCATGCTCGACTGGAAGACGGCGGGCACCCGGCTCTACCAGTCATTGCCCGAGCGGCTGCGTGGCTCGCTCCGGCCCTGTGAACCGCTTCGTGAGCCGCCGCTCGAGCGCCCGGAGCAGCCGACGGGCTACCAGACGTGGCACGAGACGAGGCCGTCCCTACCGGCCGAGGGAGACTGAACCATGCGGTTGCAGAGTTACGCGCAGGGTCACTGGGTCACCGGCACCGGCCGACCGACCGAGCTGTTTCACGCCGTGACCGGTGAGAAGATCGGCGAGGTGACCAGCGACGGTCTGGACTTCAAGGGCATGCTGGAGTATGCCCACCGCGTCGGGGGGCCCAAGCTTCGGGCAATGACGTTCCACCAGCGCGCCCGGATGCTCAAGGCCATGGCGCAGCACCTGATGGCGCACAAGGAGGAGCTCTATCAAGTCTCGGCCGCCACCGGGGCGACCAAAGCCGACTCGTGGATCGACATCGAAGGCGGCATCGGGACGTTCTTCGTCTACGCCAGCCAGGGGCGGCGCGAGTTCCCCGACGAGACGTTCTTTATCGACGGCCCCGTCGAGCGGATCTCGAAGGGGGGAACCTTCCTTGGCCGCCATCTGTGCGTGCCGCTCGAGGGCGCGGCGGTTCACATCAACGCCTTCAACTTCCCCTGCTGGGGCATGCTGGAGAAGCTCGCCCCCACCTTCCTCGCCGGAATGCCCGCCATCGTGAAGCCGGCCACGGTGACGGCGTACCTCGCCGAGCGGCTGGCGCGCACCATGCTGGAGGCGGGAATCCTCCCCGAGGGCGCGCTGCAGATCATCTGCGGCGGCGTCGGCGATCTGCTCGACCACTTGACCTGCCAGGACGTGGTCACCTTCACCGGGTCGGCCACGACCGGTCGGAAGCTGAAGAGTCACCCGCGCGTGATCAGCGAGTCGGTGCGGTTCAACCTCGAAGCCGACTCGCTCAACTACTGCATGCTGGGCCCGGATGCCGTGCCGGGCTCGGAGGAATTCGATCTCTTCATCAAAGAGGTCGTGAAAGAGATGACGGTGAAGGCGGGGCAGAAGTGCACCGCCATCCGGCGGACCATCGTCCCGGAGGGGATGACCGAGGACGTAGTGAAGGCGCTCTCCCAACGGTTGGCCAGCGCCACCTTGGGTGACCCGTCGGTGGAAGGCGTCCGGATGGGGCCGCTGGTGGGTCGGGCCCAAGTGAGCGAAGTCCGCGGCAACGCGGACCGGATCGCTGCGTCGTCCGAGCGGGTCCACGGCGATCCGGAGCGCTTCGATGTGGTGGGCGCCGACCCGGCGAAAGGCGCGTTCTTCCCCTCGCTCCTCTACTACTGCGATACCCCGTTCCAGAAATCCGAGCCACACGAGGTGGAAGCATTTGGCCCGGTGAACACGGTGATGCCGTACCGGGGGCTGGACGAGGCGATCGAGCTCGCCCGGCTCGGGCGCGGGAGCCTTTGTGGCTCAGTGGTCACCGCCGACGACTCGGTGGCGCGCGATGTCGTGCTGGGCACCGCCGCGTACCACGGGCGGCTGATGGTCCTCAATCGCCACAACGCCAAGGAGTCCACCGGACATGGGTCGCCGCTTCCCCTTCTGATTCACGGCGGCCCCGGCCGGGCCGGTGGGGGCGAAGAGATGGGCGGCGTGCGCGGCGTCCTCCATTATCTGCAGCGCTCGGCGGTGCAGGGGACACCAGCCACGCTCACAGCTGTGGGACGCGAATGGGTGAAGGGGGCCCCAGAGCTGAATGACGGGATTCACCCCTTCCGCAAACACTTCGAGGAGCTACGCATCGGCGAGACCTGGCTCACCCATGGCCGGACCGTGACCGAGGCGGACGTGGTCAACTTCGCCGGCATCAGCGGCGATTTCTTCTACGCCCACATGGACGATGCCGCGGCAAAGGCCTCGATCTTCGAGCGGCGGGTGGCCCACGGGTACTTCGTGCTGTCGGCTGCGGCGGGTCTGTTCGTCGACCCCGCCCCCGGGCCGGTGCTGGCCAACTATGGGCTGGACAACCTCCGCTTCGTTAAGCCGGTCTACCCTGGCGACACCATTCGGGTGCGACTCACCTGCAAGCAGAAGACGGCCAAGGAGACGCCCGACGGCCAGGTGCCGCAGGGCGTGGTTGCCTGGGACGTGGAGGTCGCCAACCAGAACGCCGAGACGGTCGCGGTCTACACCATTCTGACGCTGGTGCAGCGAAGGTCTTCGGCGCTGTGACATCCACGGCGGACGGGCGTTTCGCTGGCCTCGTCGGGTCGCGCATTCTGGCGATCGCCGACGAAGTTCGAGCGCTCCAGGCCGGAGGCCGCCAGGTCTGCAACCTCAGCATCGGCGACTTCGACCCGCGCGAGTTCCCAATTCCGCAGCCACTGCTCCGGCACATCGAGGCCGCGCTTCGCGGCGGCGAGACCAACTATCCACCTTCCGTGGGGATGCCGGCGCTTCGGGATCAGATCGCCGCGCTCTACGCCCGCGAGTTCGGTCTCTCGATCCCGGTCGCGTCGATCGTGGTCACCGGTGGCTCCCGGCCCGGCCTGTTCGCCGCCTATCAGCTCCTGGCCGATCAGGGCGATCAGGTCGTCTTTCCGGTGCCGTCCTGGAACAACGACCATTACTGCGAGTTGGCCGGAGCGACTCCGGTTCCGATCGAGTGCGGCAGTGACACGGCGTTCCTCCCGACGGCGGCTACGCTGGCTCCGCACCTCCGTGGCGCGCGACTCCTGGTGCTCAATTCGCCGCTCAACCCCAGCGGCACCGCCTTCGACTCGGCGACTCTCGGAGCCATCTGCGATGCCATCCTGGAGGAGAATGCGCGGCGCTCTCCGGGAGAACCGCCGCTCTATCTCCTCTACGATCAGGTGTACTGGACTTTGACCTTCGGCGGCCTCTCGCACGTCATCCCGCAGGTGCTCAGGCCCGAGATGGCGCCCTACACGATTCTGGTGGACGGCATCTCCAAAGCCTTCGCGGCGACCGGGCTGCGGGTCGGCTGGGTCTGCGCTCCACCGCAGCTCGCGACCCGGCTCAGCGCATTCCTGGGCCACGTCGGTGCCTGGGCTCCACGGCCGGCGCAAGTGGGCGTGGCGGCGATGCTGGCCGATGCGGAGGCTGTCGCCGCCGCCCGTCGCACCATGCAGCTCGGTCTCCAGCGTCGCCTCGACCGGCTGCACGACGGTATGCTGGCCTTGCGGCGAGACGGGTTGCCGGTCGAGGTAGTAGCGCCAGCGGGCGCCATGTACCTGAGCGTGCGGTTCGGCTCGCGGGAGGGACTGCGCTCCGCGGGGCCGGCCCTGGATCCGACGGAGGCCATCAGGCGCTATCTGCTCGAGCGCGCCGGCCTCGCGGCGGTGCCGTTTGGGGCTTTCGGCTTCCACGGTGAGGCAGGATGGTTCCGGCTCTCTGTCGGCAGCGTTTCGGAGAGCGCGATCGGGGAGCTCCTGGTTCGGCTGCGAGGCGCGCTCGAGGGGTTGGATGCCCAGCTTTCGTGAGGCGGGGCCGGCACCTCACCCCTTCCGCAGCCTACCGCGCCAGGCCGATCTCCGGATGGTATAGAGAGCTGGATCCGCTGCGCCCGGAAGATGTAGCCGGGATTGCCGTCAATCTGCCAAACGACTGAGCCCGCGCTGTCGTATTCCTGCACCACGGCTCCATCGCCGAATGCCACCAAGGTGTGACGCCCCGGCAGGTCCTGCGTCGTCCCGCCGAGCGCTGCCCGCGTGGCGGCGGACGGTGCGTACACGGTTGTCAGCCGCGCCGTATGCCCCACTTCATCCAGGGCATAGCGTTCGGCCCGGCTCCCCGGGGCCTGCCCGAAGTTGTCCAGCAGCACGAGCTCCTCGGTCGCCGCCCGCACGCCGTGCTGACCCAGAAACGGAGGTTCCGGATCGGCAAAGGTGAACTGGTTGCGCAGGCCTCCCATCCGCCACAGGACCTCTCCCGTCTTGGTATCGATCTTGGTGACTTCGCTCAGACTGCGAAAGGAGATCAGGAGGTTCCCCTTGGCGTCAAGGTCGATCGCGTTCCCATGGGTCCAGTTCACGGTCGGCCCAGACCTGGTCTCCAAGTCTACGTCGGTAATCTCGAAGTGGTCGAATGGACTCCATTCGAAGACCAGACTGCCCGCCTGGTCGAGGTGTTGTACGACCGTCCCCGTGACTTGCGCCCCTGCCACGCCACCGAAGCTGGAGAGGTCCATCACGCGGGTCTCGTCGCACATGAGCCAGTAGGAACCGTTTGGCTGGACCAGCACGTCGTGGAATCGGGGGCGGAGGCCCGAGCGCAGCCAAGCCTGCGGGTGACGGTGCCGAGTGGATCGAACTCGACCAGTAGGTCCGCGTCGGAGGGATCTGGCGTGAATGGCCGGGCGATGTACCGCCCGTTGGCCTGGGCCTGGAAGTTGAGACTGGGCCCCTCCGGGAAACCGGACATACCATACCACCCGGCCCGTGTTGTCGATCACGATGCCGTAATCAGCCGGCGGAGAACAGCACGTAGCCCGGTGAGGGCGAGTGCCCGCCGGCCTGATACTGAGGCAGATCGGAAGGGAGAGAGTCAGTGGTCGCTTGAAAGATTTCGCTCGAGAACGTGCCGCCCGCACCGTAGGCGACAGCTGTAGTGAATAGGTCGTAGTTCGGCTGAAGCCCCAGTACCGGAACTGCGACCTCGCCGTCCACGGTTACTAGGGTGGGAGTGATACTGTCGAGCGCTGCTTCGGAAAGTCCGTACCTCACCGCGACGCTGTCGACGTACTGCGTCCGAGCCGTCATTGTCGCACTGAGCACGTTTGCCGCGCCTGCGGCTCACCGCGACCTCATGGAGAATCGGCGGCGAGACTCTCACTGCGGTAGGCAGGGTCGCTGCAGCCGGCGAGTGCGAGTAGCTGTGGCGAGACGCAGGGCGCGGAGTAGAGATCGAGCCCGCGGCGGGATTATGGGCATACGACGGAGAACGAGACGCTCACCAGCTGATCTGGTCCAACCGTAATGTTGCGCCTCGGGTTGGGGACATCTACCTGGCAGTTGCTAAGGTTCTCCAAATGAAACCAGTATGTGCCCGGGTCTAGCGTTCAGCGATCAGGGTACCGTTC
Organism: uncultured Gemmatimonadales bacterium; assembly: GCA_963812755.1. GTDB lineage: Bacteria > Gemmatimonadota > Gemmatimonadetes > Gemmatimonadales > GWC2-71-9 > CAVVWJ01. Next base: position 163,719 of record CAWEWK010000005.1, read on the forward strand.
GGCGCTAAGCGGCCTAGACGACGAGCTGGGAAGTGGTAACTGCACGAGTAGGAGTCGTAACAGAGCCAAACGCTATAGTCGTCCCGCGGAATGGTCCCGGTCGTAGGAGCGGTGATCCGTATCGCCCCGGGACCTAGCACGCAGTCACCGAGAAGGTCACCTCGACGGTATCGCGGATCAGGTCGCCAGCGGTCACGGTCACCGGCTGCGGGCCGGTCTCGACCGAACAGTTCGTCGGGGGCGACGAGCGAGACGACATGGTCACCGGCGGGCACAGCGGTCAGGTAGGCTCGGTTTGCTCGGCCGACGGTGAAGATGGGCCTCGCCTCCGTCCACCATGCGCCTCGTAGCTACGTTCCATCCGAACCTGAGTCCTGGAGGACGACCCGGATCACTCCGCTCGTCGCGGTGCATGCGACCGCGAAGTCGACAGGCGCGACCTCGGTCTGCACGATGGTCACCGTGCGCGAGCCGGGGCCGTCGACCGCGCAGTTCGGGCTGAAGGTCCGGTCAGGGCAATCGTCCGGCTTCCCGGATCGAGCCGAATAAGGACCGTGCCGTTCGAGGGAAGGACCCCGCGGTCGATCCCGTCCACCATCGGCGCGGTATCCATCGGGGTCGAAGTCCAAACCGGTCGTCGTGACCGTGACGCGGGCACCGGTCGCTGAGACAATTGACTTCGAAGGCCACCGGAGTCGTGCCTGCCGAAGGGACATCCACGTCGAGCGCGGTTCCCGGGGCCACCGAGCAATGCTCCGCCACGCCGAGCAATCGCAAGGTATGCCGGCCAGGTGCGAGGTCGATCTCGGCGCGATCCCAGTGGGATCGAGGTCAAGGGAGTCGACACCGTCGACCGTGAGCAGATAACCATCCTGGTCCGGGTCGTCTCCCTCGGTGGACGTCGAAACCACTAGTGTTCCGGTCGAAGGGCCGCCGGGCTCGGGCCCGCCAGTATCGTCGCAGGCCGACAGCCCGCGCCCCACAACCAGGAGGACGATGGAATACACCCGCAACTGATGCCACCGTCTGACCAATCTCATTTGGCCTCTCCCGACACCGCAGCTTCGGGTGCGACGTCATCGATCGTCGTTCCGAGGACCAGCGGTCCCGCGGTCGGGGTCCAGAGTACGGCGCGCAGTGCACCTCCCGCCCCCACACTCGTGCCCGCGACCTGGCCGAACTCGTTCAGGTCGTTGGGCTGCCCTTGATGGCCGCCGAGCGTGGGCAATCCGGTCATGCCGATCGCCCGGAGCCCAGAGGAAGGGATGGAAAAAGTCCGCCGTGGTGCCCACGACCCGTCGATGAGTATTGACGGCGTTGGCGCCAGCGCTCGGGTTGCCGGCCGGGGTGCCCAGATTCCGCATGCCGCCGCCCCGGGTCCACAGGAACGCTACCTCCGTGCCCGCGGCGGTCTCGCTGAAGCCGACGACCACACCGGTCTCGCTGATGCCGAACGCCTCACTGGTCGCTCCGCCCAGCGTGCCGAGGTCCTCCATCCCGCGCGCCGCGGTCCAGAGGAAGGCGTGATCGTTACCGTTCGCGATCTGGCTGGAACCGACTACCTGGGTAGCGTCGTTGATGTCCTCGGCTTGGCTTTCAGCCCCGCCCAGCGTGCCCAGGCCCCGCATGCCGCGGCCTGGACGCCAGAGGAAGGCTCGGGTGGCGCCGTTGCGATTCTCGCTGAAGCCCACCACCTCCGTCCGGTTGTTGATGGCATTGGCTTCACTGTTGTCGCCGCCCAACGTCCCCAGGCTTCGCATGCCATCCGCCTTGCGTCCAGAGGAACGCCCGGCTCGAGCCGGGTTGAATCTCGCTGGCGCCGACGACCTCACTCCGGTCGTTGATGCCGCGGGCCCGGCTGCTCGGTCCGCCCAGGGTGCCGAGGCTTCGCATGCCCTGCCCGGCACGCCACAGAAATGCTCGATCCTTTCCTGATGAGAGCTCCGCGACGCCGACGACGTCGCCTTGCTGATTGATTCCGTTGCCCAGGCTGGAGCCGCCGCCGAGCGTGCCGAGATTTCGGATGGTGAACAGCTGCTCCACGGCAGTCGACCGCGGGGGCCGGAGACGTAGCAGGTGGATCGGCGGGCCGGGTGGGATCGTTGCAGGCGGCCAGGCCGGCGAGGGCACCGGCGGCCAGCGTAACTGCCATTCGATTCGTCATTGGGTTGCCCCTGCTGTCAGAGTGTTCATCGAGCTACCGCGTCGGACCGGAGGTTCCCGGCTTCACGAGCCGCATACGACAGGGAATCGGACCTCGTCGAATGCTGTTGGCCGGGATGGTGAAGAACGGCGTCGGGTTGGCAGTCTGGACCCGGCAACTCGCGGGGATGTTCTTCAACTCGCACGCTGACCTCGATGGTGCCGTACCTGGCGATCAAGGTGTCGTTCGGCGCCAGCTTTCGTCGCAGGATCGGCTCCCAGGGACAGATGCACCCCCTGTTGGTGCACACGATGACTTCGTAGCGGTGACCGGCTGGTACTGTGCCCGGTGGTCGGAGCGGTGATTCGGATCCTGCCGAATTGCTGAGTAGCACGTGACCGAAAAGCCCACGCTCGACTGTATCCCGAATGAGGCCCCCTGCGGTCACGGTGACCGGCTTGGAGCTTGGTTCCCACCGGAACAGTTGTCGGGTGGCAACCACGTGAGACGATGTGATCACCGGCTGCGGCACCGGGCAGATACCTGCGTCGCACCCAGGCCGACGAAGGTATGCCGTTCCGTCCACGCAGGGCCTGGTACGTCGCGCGTCCAGACTGGCTCCACGAGGCCTCGACGGTGACCCCAATAACTCCGCGTCGTCGCGGTGCAGACGACCGCGAACTCGACTGCGCTGACTCGGCGTCCACGATGGTCACGGTGCGCGAGCCGGGGCCCTCGATCGTGCAGTTGGGAGCGAGAGCCGCCGTCAGGGTAATGGTTCGGCTTCCCGGATCGAACCGGATCAGCTGCCGTTGCCGTTCGAGGGAAAGAATCCCCGGTGTGTCGCCATCCACTTGGATTAGGTAACCATCCGGGTCGAGGTCCAGGCCGGTGGTCGTGTTTGTGACGCGGACACCGCTCACGGAGCAGGTGACCTCGAACATCACCGCTGTCGTGTCCTGCGAAGGGACGTCCACGTCGAGTGGGGTTCCCGGGGAGACCGAGCAATGCTCCGCCATGCCAAGCAGCCGCAAGGTGTGTTGCCCAGCGGGGAGGTCGATCTGGGAAATGCCGGTGGGATCTAGGAAAAGGGAATCGCCGCCATCGACCGTGAGCAGATAGCCATCCCGGTCGCGGTCGTTTCCGCCGCTGGCCGTCGACACGACCAGCGTCCCGACCGCCGGAGGGCTTGTCAGAGGCGCACCACTGTCGTCACAAGCCACCAGCGCTAGCCCGGCAGCCAGGAGAAGGATCAAGCATGTCCGCATTTGCAACCTCCGTTTGACCCACACTCCGCCGCGCGCCATCTCAGGCCGCGACGATGGGTCACTGCGCCGGCCGGGACTGCCAGCTCAGGAGTTGAGGACCGTTACCGAAGCGGGTACGAGGCGGCTATACTAGAACTGGTGGGTCATGGCAGCGTCATGCCCGCGTCATGCCCCGTAGGCCTTTGCGATGTTCACACTTCGGCTGCTTGGCAGCGCCTCACTCGACGGTCCGGACGGCCCGGTCGCCGGGCGAGCCGCCCTGCGGCAGCGCATCGCCCTGCTGGCCCTCCTGGCCGTCGACCATCCCCGTCCCCTCAGCCGGGACAAGCTGGTCGCCGAGCTCTGGCCCGAGAGCGGCACCGATGACGCCCGCCACCTCCTTCGCGAGTCGCTCTACATCCTCCGCTCGGCCCTGGGTGATGACTCTGTCCTCAGCACCGGCGACGACCTCCGACTGAATCCCGATCGGCTGACCTGCGATCTCTGGGACTTCGAGGCAGCGCTCGCGCGGGATGACCCCGAAGCCGCGGTCAGCGTCTACCACGGCCCCTTCCTCAGCGGCTTCCATCTGTCTGACGCGGAGGAATTCGAGCGCTGGGTGGACGGCGAGCGGTCGCGCCTGGCCCGCCGGTACGGCCAGGCGCTGGAGCAGTTGGCGGAAGCGGGAGATTGCGGGACGGCAACCGCTTGCGGGCCGTCGAGTGGTGGTCGCGCCTCGCGGCCGCGGATCCCTATAGCTCCCGGATCGCGCTGCGATACATGGAGGCGCTCGAGGCAGCCGGCGACCGGGCGGCAGCGCTCCGGCACGCGAGCGTGCATTCCGAGCTGCTACGGACCGATCTCGACGCTGCTCCGGAGCGCGAAGTGCTCGCGCCTGGCGGAACGACTCAGGCTCGAGTCGCGCGCTGCCTCGGGCGGCGCGCCGGCGCCGGCCGCAACCAATCCCGACTGTCTCCTCACCCGCCCGATGTCGATCGGCGCAGAGCCTCATCCTCCGTTCGCGGGCCCAGAGCAGGGACGGCTGGCCGCCGCCGGTTGGGTTGCTCCCGTTGGCGCTTGTGCTTGCCATGGTGGTCGGGACTGGGAGTGTTGGGTGGAAGGCTCTCGCGAGCGAAGCCTCCGGAGCTCGCGCCCCGGCGGGTGGCCGCTGCCCCCTTCGAGAATCGCACTGGGCGCCCGGACCTCGATGACCTTGGGGCCCTGGCCGCCGACTGGATCATCCGGGGTGTGATGGAGACGCCGCTCATCGACGTGACCGACCTAGAGGCGGTGTACGCGCGGGGAAGCGGACGATGCCGGGCGGCCGATGGACCCGCTGACCATGGCCCGACATGACAGCGCCGGAATAGTGATCCGGGGGAGCTACTATCTCTCCGGCGACAGTGTGCTGTTCCAGGCGGGCATCATGGACGTCGCCAGCGGCCGGATTCTCAGGTCCTTCGACCCGGTTGGTGCACCGCGTCGAGAGGGCCATGGACGCCCTCGAGGCGCTGCGGGAGCGAATCGCGGGCGGCCTCAGCTCGCTGGTCGATCGGGAGTTTTGGGGTGGCCCGGTGGATCCCGACCTGGTTCCGCCGCCGAGCCTCCCGGCCTACCGCGAGTTCATGGCCGGGCTCAAGGCGAGCTTGACGTGGGAAGCCGCGGCCGAGCACTACCGCCAGGCAGCCAGACTGGACTCGACCTTCGTCGCACCATTGATCCAGCTAGCGTTTATCGCAACCGGGAACGACGAGTGCTCGATCACGGACTCGATCGGTGTCGTGCTCGAGCCCCGCCGGGATGCAGCTGACTGCATGGAACAGCATCACGATGGACAAGCTGCGCGCCCGCTGCCGGGGCGAAATGGCGAAGGCGGCGCGCCTTCTCGAGCAACGGTATCGAGCGCTATCCCCGATCAATTCTCGCGCGGGGCACGTATGCAACAGTGGGGTTACAAGCCTCCAATCGGCCGAGGGCTGCTCGGGAGAATCTGCAGGCCGGCTCGGGAGGAGCTGCTCCGATCGGATCCTGAGCGGGCCATGGAGTGGACGTCCTGGTACTGGTGGCGCATGGCCGCTACCTATCACACACCGGGCGAGTATCGATGCCGAGCTCGGCATCACCGATCGCTGGCGGGACTCCGCAGACCGAGGGGTGGCAGGAGATCCGCGGCCGTGCGCTCGCCGCTCTCGGCCGGGAGCGAGAGGTGATGGCCCTGCTCGCGAGCTCGGCTGGAAGGTCCGTGGAGTCGGTCGCGGGCCGCCAGCTGGACGATTGCAACCGAGCTTGCGGCTCACGGGCATGCTCGGACGGCGATGGCTATTGCCGAGAGTATCCTGGCGCGGTTCGAGCGCCAGCCGGACACCGGCTGGAGCCGCGCATCTGACATAGCCTGGGCGAACCGGTTGCTCGGCCGGACGAAGGACGAGCGGGAGGCGCTCGAGCGGATCGCCTGGAGCGATGGCGGACACGCTCGCGAAGCTGGAAGCGCAGGCCCGGATCGCGGTGCTGCTCGCCGACACCGCCCAGGCCGAGAGGATCGACAGCAGTCTGGCCGAGCAGAGCAACCGCCCTTTGAGGAGCCCGTGGGTCCGCGCTGCGCAGATCCTTGCCCGGGCTCACATCGCTGCCGGCTTCGGCCGCCGGGAACAGGCCGTCGCCCTGCTCCGGGACGCGAGCGCTCGGGGCATGTTCGACCTGGGCTCCTCGCACGCGTATCACACCGATCTATTGCTCGCCCCGCTCCGGGGCTATCCGCCTTTCGAGGCGTTGCTCAAGCCGGACAACTGACCGCCGCTAGAAGGACAGCGTGGCGCCGAGCTGGAGGCGCCAACGGGAGGCCTCCAGGTCGATCTGACGGTGGTCGACCGGGTCCAACTCATACACCCCGCGGGCGTTGGGATCGTCGTAACCGACCAGCCGCAGCAGTCCCACCCCGTGCCCACCCAGGTGGGGCTGGGTTTGGCGAACCAGACCCAAATCGCCGTCCAGAAAGTTCAGCAGGTTGAAGAGGTCGGCGGTGACCTCCAGGACTCGCCGGTCCGCCAGACCGAAAACGCTTCGACAGCCGCGCTTGGGTCTCGTGCACCCAGGGGTCGCGGCAACTGTTCCGCTTCATCAGGTGGCCGCGCTGGGCTCGGAGGCATGGCTCGTCGTTGGATGAGGCTGTCGAGCGACGCGTACTGCGTCGGGATCGGCCAGGGTGATGTCGAGAGGCGTCCTTCGGCAGGTACACCACATCATTCGACTGGGGCGTCGCCAAAGAATCCATCCGCGTTGGCGTCGCCCACCGTTACATAGGTATAGGGGGTGCCCGACGCGCCGATATAGATGAGGCCGAGTCGGAAGCCGAACGGCAGATCGGAAGTGACCACCAGGTTCACCTGGTGGGGCTTTTCCCAGAGGGAAATGCCGAGGTCCCGGTGTTCGAGGGTCCCGTTGAGCGGGGTGGCGGCGATGTTGGGTCCAGGGTCGTCTTGGATCGTGTTGACCCGATCCCGGGCCCTGGTGAAGGTATAGGCCGCGCTCAGCGCGGTGCTGCTGCCGAAGCGCTTCTCAAGTTGAAGCAGTGGCGGAGAACGCCTGATCGCCGCTGCCGTTTCGGATCTCGAACAAGGCGTCCAGCTCGGGGGTTCGCCGAAATGGCTCCGCCCCGCCGGTCTCAGGGTCGATGCTGCCGTACATGACCCGGCCGCCCTCCCCGGACGCGGCCCCGGTCGGCTGCCTCGAGGTTCACGTCCACGACTTGAAAGCTGTTCACGCCCGCGGGTATAGAGCAGATCCACCGTTCCCACGCACCCCCGAAGGAAGGAGGAGATCCGCACCGAGGCCCAGCTTGAAGGTTTGGGGAAACCGGAAGGCTGGATCGAAGTAGTTGAGGCGGGGTAAGGCTTCGTCCTCGGGTGCACACTCGGTGGGCTGGCGCGCGGGATCGAGGGTGAAGGCAGGGACATCCTCTCCTTCGCAGATGAGCAGCTTGGCCCCGACCCTGGAGTACACGTTCCTGAACCACTGGTAGGCGGGGCGTCCCGCGAAGAGACCCAGGCCGCCGCGCAACACGGCCGTGCGCCGTCCCGAGAGATCGTAGTTCACGCCAAGCCGAGGAGACCACAGAGGGTTGCCGCTCGGTGTGAGCGAGGTATTGATCCCGAGCTCGCTCGAGAACTACCGGATGCTGCCTGGGTGCTGTGGGAACAAAGGGAACGTCCAGGCGGAGACCGGCCGTCAGGGTCAGCCGCGGCGTCGGCATCCACTGATCCTGGAGGTATCCGCCGATCTGGTTCACCCGGAACGCCACCCGTGAGCCGGACTCGTTGGAAGCCCCGTAAGTAGCTCGACGCCCTGCCGCGTTCCAGAGAGTCAAGGTTCTCAAAGCCCCACACCCCGTCTGGAAAGTCCAACGCGTTGTCCACCAGATCGATCAGCTCGCCGTGCGTGCCGATGGTGAGGCGGTGGTCTCCTACCGCTAACCCGAAGTTATCGGTGAGCTCCCAGATGGTCTGCCCGACTTCGAGCCCCGCGCAGGGGCCCGCCCGGCCCGCGTCGATGCCGCCCGAATCGACCTGCACGGTCACCAGCGGAAAGTCGGAGTTGGGAAAGCAGGTGCGCCGGTCGTCCACCCGGGCCAGGGTGAGGTCGTTAGAAAAGCGATGAGGCAAACGCGCGTGGTCCAGGCGAGCCTGGTGGCATGGATGGTCTCCGGATTCTGGCTGCCGCTCGAGGAGAGGGCATAGAAGCCGGGTTCGCGGTGGCCGGTTTCCTGCCGGTCGTTGCCGTGGCCGTAGTTGTGGGATACCTCGAGGCGGCTGTTGACCCCGAGCTGCGCCGTGACTTTGGCGAAGACGTTTCTGGTCGGTGCGCCGAGACGGCACCGGCCGAGAAGCTTCCCGGCTCGACGCCGTGAACCCGCAAGAGGTCCTGGAAACGCACCAGGCTCTCATAGCGGATGCCCACTCCGGCCGAATCCGCTCCGCCGGTCGTGTCGCTGGTCGGGGCGGGCACGGATTGGGGAAAGACCTGCCGGCGCAGGGCGGCGTTGAGGAAGAAGGCGACGCGGTCCCGCACGATCGGAGCGCCGAGGGTGAGCCCGAATTCCTTGCGGTTGAAATCCTCCCCCCGGCCGCCGGTCGAGTCGGTACCGGAGAGTCCGTCTCCTTCGAAGTAGCCGAGGATCGAGCCTTCCACCCGGTTCGAGCCCGACCGGGTGACGGCGTTGATCAGGCCGCCGGCAAAGTTGCCGTAGCGAACGTCGAACGGTGCGGTGACGACCTGGAGCTCTTTCACCGCCTCGGGGGTGAACGCGGTGAGCCCGACGGCCCAGCCCGGGGTACCGTTGCCGGAGAAGGCACTGCCGAAGAGATCGTTGTTGTTGGTGCCGTCGATCTGGATGCTGTTGAAGCCGGTCGTGCTGGCCCGAGAAGGAGAGTCCACCATTGGGACTCACGGTGACCTGGGGTGAAAGCCGGGCAAGCTGGGTATAGTCGCGGCCGTCCACCGGGAGTCGGGCGATGGTGCTATCCGAGATGATCTGGGCCGGCCCGGTGCGGGCGGCGCTGAAGCGGGGATCGGCCGTGCCGGTGACGGTAATCTCCTGCAACTGCACGACGGCCGGCCTAAGCGCGAAATCGGCGGTCAGGCGCTGGCCGAGAGCGAGGAAAATGGATTCCCGTTGCGCCGGATCGTATCCGACCGCCCGGACCTCGATTCGGTACGGCCCGCCGACCGACAGGTACTCGATGAAGTACCGGCCTCGAGCATTGGTCGTCGTCCTGCCACCGCTCGCCGTTGGAGGTGTTGACGACGTGGACAATCGCCTGCTCCACGGGCGTGCTGTCCACGCTGAAGACTCGGCCATCGACGGCTGCGCCGGTGACGCCCTGCGCCGCGAGCGGGAGCGCGGCCCAGGAGATGGCCGCCCCGATACCTAAAACAGTGCGGATGTGGAAGGAGCTAGGTTCGGCCACGGTTGCCTCGGGCCAGAACTCGTATTGAAGAATCTGCGGCGGGTTACCAGCTTTTGCCAGGCTAGACCTACTGCCGCTTACTCCCCCGCGAGCCGTCCTGCTAAGGCGACAAATCGAGCGTCGTCCCGCAGCGGCGCGAGCCGAGGATCGATCAGCAGGTAGGCCAACACGGTCGAACGCTCCTCGTACGCCCGCTCGAGATAACGCAGGGCCTGATCGCGCTCACCGAGACCAGTGTACACCAGCGCGAAGTAGTAAGCTGGGACGTAACTCTTGGCCTCCGCCGCCTGAAGCTCCGCCAGGACGTTCCGCGCCCGAGCTTTCTTCCCGGCGACCGCATAGGCATGGCCGAGCGACGACTTGCGGTTCAGACTCACCCCGCTCAACGGCTCCAGAATTGCGATTGCCTCATCGAGCCTCCCTTGTTGTTCTGCGACGAGCGCCAGTCCCCACTTGGCTAGCACGTCGGTGGAATCGCTCTTGAGGACCTCCCGCAGTCGGCTGTTCGCCTCGTCATACCGGCCCGCGAAGTAGTCGAGCAAGGCTCGGTTGGCATAGAGCGCGAGCGATAAGGGGTCCAGCTCCACCGCTCGCCCCAGTTGTGCGATCGCCTCGTCAAGCCTGCGGCGGGACGCGAGGAAGCGGCTGTACGAGAAGTACGCGTCGGCGTAGTTGGGCCGCAGCTCGAGTGCCCGCCTGAACTCCTTCTCGGCGGCGCGCCAGTCCCATTCGTAGTAGGCCCGGATGTATGCGTTGGTCGCGTGCGCTTCCGCCAGCGTCTCATCCAGCTCGAGAGCCCGAACCAGAGCTGCCCGGGCCTTGGGCAGAACCTCTGCCGGCGACACGTCAACCGAGAAAGGCAGCGAGGTGTAGTAGTTGGCCAGGCCGACATACGACGGCGCCCAACCGGGTGCGGTGCGACCCGCTTGCTCGAACATCGTTTTCGCCTGCTCCAGCTCACCGCGCTCCAGGTGAAAACGGCCCCGAAGGTAGGCCTCGTACGCCCGTTGATCCACCGGGACGCGCGCAGCGAGACGGCTTCGTTCGGTATCCTCGAGCTTGGCATTGATCGAGCCGGCGATGGCCGTGGTGATCTCCCGCTGAAGATCCGGTAGCTCGCCGAGACGACGCTGATAATCACTCGAGAAGAGAAGGGTGCTGTCCGGAACGCGGAGGAGTCGAACTTTCACCCGAACGCTGTCCCCGGTCCTCTGAATCGAGCCCCTTACGACCGCCTCGACCCCAAGTTCCTTCGCCAGCTCGGCCAGCGACTTCGACTTTCCCTCGGCCATGGCCCCCGAGGAGCGCGAGATGACCTTCAGCGTCCCGATCTGGGCCAGATCGGCGATGAGCCCATCGGTCATCCCCTCACCGAGGTACGAACCGTCCGGGCCGCTGGCGAGGTCTTGGAAGGGCAGCACCGCGACCGCGCCTGCGTCAGGGTACCTCGCCGTCCGCCTGGCTACGAGCCACCACGCGGCCGCTACCACCAACAGGCCGATCCCGATCGCGGTCAGCACTCGCCGAAGCATCCGCGGCGTGGGGCGACTGCGCGAGGGAAGCGGCGTAGCCGGTAGGACCGATGTGGTTTCCGGGGATGCCAGCGCCTCCAGGAACCGCGGCATCGAGCTGAACCGATCGGCAGGCACCTTCGCCATCGCCCGCATGATTGCCGCCTCGACTGGCTGCGGCACCGTAGGGCGAACCACCCGCAGGCTGGGCACCGGATCGATCGAGTGCCGGGCGATGACCGCCTGGGACGACGGCCCGGTGAAGGGAGGCTGACCGATCAGCATCTCGTACAGGGTGCATGCCAGGCTATACTGATCGCTCCGACCGTCCACCGCTGCACCGCTGGCCTGCTCCGGGCTCATGTACTGCGGTGTGCCGACCACCATTCCGCTCTGGGTGAGCTGCTCCGCGCTCGCGGCGTGGAGGGCCCGGGCGATGCCGAAGTCGGCGACCACGGCTTGCTCCCCGGAGAGCATGATGTTCTCCGGCTTGATATCTCGATGGATGACCCCGTGTTCGTTGGCGTACTGGAGGGCACTTCCGACTTCCCGGGTAATCTGAAGGGCCGAGTCGATAGGGAGCTGCTGTTCTCGTGCGAGCCGCTGCCGTAAGGATTCGCCTTCGGCGAACGGCATCACATAGTAAAGCAGGCCACCGGCCTCCCCCGAGTCATACAGGGGGAGAATGTGGGGGTGCTGGAGTGCCGCGGCGATCTCGATTTCGCGAAGAAACCGCTCACTGCCGAGGACGGCGGAGAGCTCGGGTTTGAGTAGCTTGATGGCGACCCGTCGGTGGTGCTTCAGATCCTGGGCGAGAAAGACGATAGCCATCCCGCCGTGGCCGAGCTCCCGCTCCACGCGGTATCGCTCGCCGAGCGCCGCCGTGAGCTGCTCGAGGAGTTCCATGGACCCGACCTTTCTCGCCTGTGGAGAGAATGTGTCCCCCGCCGGCGGGGCGGGCAAGAAAGCGATCAGAACCCATGCCTGAGATCGGTTACCGGGTCGAACGTGGTGTCGCGGTCGTCTCCTTCGCCAACCCACCGGTCAACGGCCTCTCCCACGCCGTCCGTGCCGGCATAGCCGATGCGCTCAAGCGGGCTCAAACCCAGCCTGACGTCCGCGCCATCGTCCTCACCGGGGGTGGGGGGCTCTTCTCCGGCGGCGCCGACATCCGGGAGTTCGGGACGCCGGCCAGCACGGCCGATCCGACCCTACGGCAGCTCATTGATCTGGTGGAGACGAGCCCGAAGCCGGTCGTCGCTGCGATCGCCGGGACCTGTCTTGGCGGCGGGCTGGAGCTGGCACTGGCGGCGCACTATCGAGTTGCCAGTCCGGACGCCAAGCTCGGTCTGCCGGAGGTAAAGCTGGGCCTCCTGCCCGGCGCAGGTGGCACCCAGCGGCTGCCGCGGCTGGTCGGCGTCGCAAAGGCGATCGACATGATCGTGAGCGGCGAGCCGGAGCCGGCGGCGGGTCTGGCAAACACGCCCTTGCTGGATCGGGTGGTGGACGGCGACCTGCTGGCCGGGGCCGTGGAGGTCGCCGCTTCAGCCGAGGTCGCCGCAAAGCCGCCTCCCAAGGCCCGCGACATCCCGCTCGACGAACCGAACCTCGCCGCCCTGTGCGAGGCCGCTCGGGCCAGGCTCAAATCCCAGCGGCCCTCGCTGCCGGCTCCTCTCCGCGCGGTGGACGCGATCGAAGCGGCGGGCAAACCCTTCGAGGAAGGACTCGCCGTCGAGCGGCGCGCCTTTCTCGACCTGATGGAGACGCCGGAGTCCAAGGGACTGAGGCATGCCTTCTTCGCGGAGCGCGCGGCCGGCAAGGTGGAGGGTATCACGCCGTCCACGCCCATCCGCCCCCTCGACCAGGCTGCCGTGATCGGCGCGGGTACGATGGGAGCGGGAATTGCCGTCGCGCTGCTCGATGCCGGCATTCCGACCTGGCTGGTCGAGGTCGATCAGTCAGCGCTCGACCGCGGGCTCGCGCGCATTGAAGGCATCTACGAGGGGCAGGTAAAGAAGGGCAGGCTCACCCAGGGCGAACGGGATCGCCGGCTGGCGCGGCTTCGGCCGACCCTCTCCTACCGTACCATCGCCCCGGCCGACGTGGTGATCGAAGCGGTGTTCGAATCAATGGAGGTCAAGCGGGAAGTCTTCACCGCGCTCGATGGCGTGATGAAGCCGGGCGCGATCCTCGCCACGAATACTTCGACGCTCGATGTCAACGCCATCGCAGACTTCACCCAGCGACCCTCCGACGTGCTCGGCCTTCACTTCTTCAGCCCGCCAAACGTGATGCGGCTGTTGGAGATCGTGCGCGGTCGGGCGACGGCGCTCGAGGTATTGGCGACGGCGCTCAAGCTGGGCAAGACACTTCGAAAGCTGACGGTGATATCGGGAGTGTGCGACGGGTTCATCGGCAATCGGATGCTCGAAGCCTATACCAAGCAGGCTTGGTACTTGGTCGAGGAAGGCGCAACACCGGAACAGATCGACCGGGTGATGGAGTCGTTCGGCTTCGCGATGGGGCCGTTCCGGGTGGGCGATGTGGTAGGCCACGACGTCAGCCTGGCGATCAGGCAGCGTCTCCGGCGGAACGCCCGGCTATCTCAACTCCACCTTCCCGCGCTCGGTCGCTTGGGACAGAAGACCGGGGCCGGCTGGTACGACTATCCCGAGGGCCCGCATCGGCCGGTCCCATCTGCGGCGGTCCAGGAACTCATCAAGGCGCACCGGGCCGAGATCGGGATCTCTCCTCGGCGGATCGACGACCGCGAAATCGTCGACCGCCTGGTGTACGCTCTGGTGAACGAAGGCGCGCGGATCCTCGAGGAAGGAATCGCGGCGAGGGCGAGCGACATCGACGTGGTGTATATCACCGGTTACGGCTTTCCTCGCGCGCGTGGGGGGCCGATGTTCTATGCCGACCAGGTGGGAGTAGATCGGGTGGTACGGCGAGTGCGGGAGTTCGCGGGTAACCCCCATGGCGATCCCGCGTTCTGGAACCCGGCACCGCTGGAGCGTCTGGCAGAGTCGGGCGCGAGGTTTGGTGGGGTCTCGCACCCGACTCCGTAAGGTCTTGCGACTCAACTCGGCCCGGCGACCGGGACCGGTCGGGTGCGATTAGTCGTGGTACCGTCGCCGACTTGACCCTGTTCGTTCCACCCCCAGCAATAGGCCACGCCGGCGCCGGTCTTTCCGCAGGTGTGCGAGCCCAATCGGGCGCCGCCGGCGCTGACTTGGTTGAAGAAGAACCCGCCTGCAACCGAAACCGGAGTCAAGCGCTGGGTGGTGGTTCCGTCACCTAGCTCGCCGGTACGGTTGGACCCCCAACAGTACACCCGGTTGTTCGCCGTCTCGCCGCAAGCGTGCGCGTACCCCGTAGTCAGCCGGCTGAAGCCGAGTCCGCCGGCTACCGCCCGCGGCCAGAGCCGGATGAAATTCTTTCCATCACCGATCTGTCCGTTTCGGCCGCTGCCCCAGCAGAAAGCCTTGTCAAACGTCGTCACGCCGCAGCTGAAGCCCGCGCCCGCATCCACCTGGCGGAACCGCCGCGTGGTGGCAACCAGGGTCGGGGTGAGGTGATGGACCGAAGCTGTGACGCTATCCCCGACTTGTCCAACGGAATCACTGCCCCAGCAGTATGCCCGATCCGCAGTGGTCACGCCGCAGGTGTGAGACAGGCCCGCGGCCACCTGGCGGAAGCGGAATCCGCCACTGACCGCGACGGGCGCCTGACTATGACTGATCGTGCCATTGCCCAACACGCCCCGGTCGTTGTTCCCCCAGCAATAGGCAAGGTTGTCCGGGTAACCCACCCCGCAAGTGTGCGCGTCACCAACGTCCACCAGACGGAACAAACGGCCACCCGCAACCGGAGCAGGGGCGTTAACCGATTGCTGTCCGTACCGTCCCCGAGCAAACCGCCGAGTCCCCAGCAATAGGCCTTATTGGACGTGGTCACTCCGCAGGTGTGGAAGGTGCCCAAGCTCAATTGTCGAAACTTGAGCCCGCCGGCGACCGCCACCGGCGTCCGGCTCCTACTGGTAGTGCCGTCGCCCAGTTGGCCCCAATTGTTGACCCCCCAACAGTAGGCTCGATTGTCGGTGGTTACACCGCAGCTGTGTTGAGGGCCCGCGCTAACCTGGAAGAATGCCAGTGCCGATGTGGAACTGATGGCGGGTGATGGCATTGCCTCCGGTGCAGTCGGGGAGTCGGTCCCTTCCCGGCACCCCAGGGTGGTCAGCAGGATGACGGCTGCGAAAGTCCAGCGACATGAGTTGCAGTCGGGTCGGGGCATATGGAGCTCCTGGCGATCAAGGCTCAGACCGGAGTCGTGGTTGAGGCTCAATCCTCGCCACGCCCGTCAAGCCGATATCAAGGGCAGTTCCGTGGACCTCGCTGCCGCTACTGCAATCGCACCGCTAGCTCGCGCCGGCCCGGTCTCGTGCGGCGATGACGAGCCGGTACGCCGGATAACTCAGCGCCAGCAGCAGCAGCGACTTCCAGCTGTTGCCCCAATCGGAGATCACCATGCTCGCGAGGAACGCAACCGAACCCAGCAGCGCGAGTCCGGTGGTGAACGGAAAACCGGGCACCCGCCACGGCCTCGGCGTGTCGGGCTCCTTGCGCCGGAGGACGAAGACGCTGAGGAAGGACAGTGTGTAGCAGGCGACGTAGAAGAACGCGGCCAGGGCGAGGACCGTGCTGAACGTACCGGAAAGGATGAACCCCGCCGCGACCCCGATGCTGGCCCAGTGCCCCACCGTCGGGGTACCGCCACGATTCACCGTCAGGAAACCAGCGGGGAGGAGTCGGTCCCGGCTCATCGCCAGCACCACCCTGGGTGCCACAAGCACGCAGGCGTTGATGCCGCCCAGGATGGACAGCAGAACCAACAGCCGGATGACCAGGTCGCCCCGCTCCCCGAAGATCACCGTTCCCGCGCTCGCGGCCACGAACGGGTCGCCCGCCATCCGGCCGATGCCGAGCACCCGGACCAGCGCCAGGTTGACCAGCACGTAGATCAGGATGACGACGAGGACGCCCAGCACCATCGACCGCGGAATGCCGCGGCCCGGGTTCTTCACCTCCTCGCCGAAGTAGAGCGGCCCGGTCCATCCGTCGTAGGTGAAGATCACCGCCTGGAGCGCCATGACGAGCGCCGAGATCAGCGCGACGCCCGAGGGGAGCGCTGCTGCCGTGACCGGCCCTGGGGGGACCGGAACAAGGAGGCACACAGCGACCAGCAGGCCGAAGCTCAACGCCTTGGAGGCGCTCAGGATCTGCTGGGAGAGATCGCCGATCTTGATTCCCCGCCAGAGGAGCAGACCGAACAAGAGCACCAGTGCCACGCCCGCCGGAGCCCGCCGACCCGCCATGGCTGGGATCAGGGGCTCGAGATACTCGGTAAACACCATTGCGCCGAGTGAGATTGCGGCGCAGGTGGAGATCCAGTCGCTCCAGCCGACGACGAATCCCGGGTACTCGCCGAGCCCCCGTCGCACGAAGACGTACTGGCCACCCGATTCGGCCACCATCGCGCCGGGTTCGGCCATGGAGATGGCCCCGAGTAGGGCATAAATCCCGCCGACGATCCACACGCCGACGAAGAGCACCGGGCTCGGCAGGAAGGCGGCGACGTCACCCGGCGTGCGGAGGATTCCCACGACTATGGTATTTCCGACGAGCACCGCGACGCCGAAGGAGATGCCCAGGACCTGGAGCAGCTTGCCCCGGGACGGGGCGGAGACCCGTCCGGTCGGTACGACGGCGGGTCCTACGGCGTCAGTGACCGGCACGTGGTTGTTCTCCCCTGGAAAGGGCGACGGGTCTACTTCACCTGCAGACGCGTACTCCTGCTCACCGTGCCGCCAGGCCCGCTCATCGCCAGCGTCAGGATGTACTCACCCGGCCTGACGCCGGTCAGGGACAGATCCCGTTGCTCCGACCGCGTCGCCTCGCGCGCAACCTGCGCGAACTCCGAAGCCGTGCGGCCAGTTCCCCTGGGATCGCGGGTCGAGCGGATAGCGATGCGGGTTCGATAGGTAGCTCCCACCACGAGGCCACCGACCTGATAAGAAAGGTGGGCCACCGATCCGGGGGCGAACACGCCAAGCGGGTTGAGCAGCACAGGGCCCTCCGGGCCTGCCCAGCTCAAGCTGCCCGCCTTTCCCAGGACGAGGTCACTGATGCTGAGAGAGTCATCCGCCAGGGTTGGAACCGCCACCTCCTCGGCTTGGCTGACACCGCCGGCAGACGCCCCCTGGTCGACCACTAAGACACGAGCGCGATGGAGCCCGACCGGGGCCGGCAGCTCCAGATACCCGGCAAAGTACCCATCCTTACTACGAGCACCTTGAGCGACGAGGCGGCTGACCGTGTCCACCTGCACCTGCCGTTGATCTGCCTCAGTGGAAAGCACCAGCCTGACGGCGATCGGGAACCCGTCGTCGAAATCGGGGCCCGCCTTCTTCTCGAGGCGCTGCCGGGGTATGCCGAACACCAGCAGGATCTTGCCTGCACCTTCTCGAGAAATCCCATACGCCTGGATCATCGGCTCCAGGTTGCTGCCAAAGTGCTGGAGATAGGTGTCGCTCGTGGTACCCACAGCGATGGCCCGCTGGCCGGCCTCTCGTTCTCGCTGAAAGTTCACCGATCCACTGTTCAGGCTCGACAGTGCCAACCGGCCGTACACCGGGTCCAACTCGCTCCGGGAGGCTATGAGGGGGCGAACGAACCGTACCGCGTCATGCGCCGGCCCGAGTGGCGGCCCGTCCAGATCTTCGGGGCAGGCCTGCACCCGATGCATGTCACGCAGTGAATAAAAGCGCCCGCTTCGGCACCCCAACCGCAGTTGAAGCGCGAGGACCGTGTCGAGCGAGAACACGTCGAGGAGACTCTCGATCAGCTTATAGTCGTTGCCCAGGTGGCTGACGAAATGAAAGATCAGGTTTCCGTCCGGCCGTCGATACTTCCAGGAGACATTCGGCGGCGGAGAGGCGGCCTGATCGGGATTGTTCGTACCTGAAGCAGGCGCCTCGTTGCTGGCGAAGGCGGAAGTGAACGCCGCGCGATCATCCGGCTCGCCGTGTCTGATGTAGATCACCGCGCGATCGTCCAGCTCGGTCTGCTCGCTCTGGTAGGCTTGTCCTGGGGTGTGGCGCCGGTGGTCGCTCACCCGCCGGAACTCCCGCTCGGCGTAGTCCAGTCTCCGAAGATGCTCGACGACCCGTTCGCCCGGGCGGCGGGTATCCCTCACATCTCTACGCTCCCAGAATCCCTCCAGCCACGGGCGGAGCCGGTCCGGCGGTATCCGGTCGAATTGCTGTAGCTCCGCCGAGTCTGCTACCCAGGCGATGTTCGCCCTCAGCTCCGCCCGCGCCGGCACGGAAGAGATCCGTGAGGCGCCTTCGTAATAAGCCTCGACGGCCTCGCGCTGCCGTGCCGAGGCGGCCAGCAGCGGCGCCAGTTCCAAGAGGGCGATGCCGGAATCGCGGGTGACACGAAGGAAATCCCGGTAGAGCGCGATCGCCGAGTCGCGATGACCGGACTCGCGTTGGAGCCGAGCCAGCCCGAGCACCGCGTCCGCCCCGGCGCCGCTGCTGTCGGCTACCGCGCCTCGAAACGCGGACGAGGCCAGCTCGAACTTGGGATCGATCTCGACCGCCCGGTCCAGCGCTATACCAGCTTCCTCGGCATAGCTGGAGCCGGGGGGTTGATGCTCCGCGGTGTAAGGGATGAACCGCTCCGCTGCCATCGCCAACTTCGTCGTGCCCAGGCCGTACCAGGGGTACGGCCAGTCCTCCTCCTCCGCCGCGTTCCAGAAATCTTCCAGCGCGTCGTCGAAATAGCGGCGATTGTGGGTCAGCAGGCCCAGCCGGTGCTCCACCAAGCCCCGGCGGATCTGCACCATCGCGCGGTCCCGGCCGGCCGCGGCGGAATCGAGCAGCGGCAGTAGCTGCCCGGCGTCGGAGATGGCCGCGAGCCGCGCCTCCCACTCTCGGAGGGTCCGCCGCTGCTCGGAGCTCTGGGCCTGCAGGGTAGGGAGAAACCAGAGTGAGACGAGGACGCTTACAGTAAGAAAGGCGAGGGCGTGCCGGCGAGGTTTCGGGCCCATGGGCGCCTGGTTAGTCGGGGGTCGAACGGGAGACGAGAGCCGCCCAGCGAAGGACACAACGGGGAAATGGTTCCAGCCGCAGTCCTACCGCTTGCGCCGAGCCAGGAGAAATCCCAGCGTAAGCGCTGCCACCCCAACCAACGCCACTGCGCCCACCGCGGCTGGAATCCGGCGGACCCAGGGGCCCTCCCGCTTCTTCAGCTCTTTGGAGGTGGCCTCCAGTTCCGCGGCGACTCGGGCCTTGTGGGCCAGCCAATCCGAGATGAGGTCGTTGTCTTCGGCGTTCGACTGGGCCAGGCGGAGCCGCACTTCCTCCTCTCCCATGGCATCCAGCTCGTGAAACACCTGTTCCCGCGTCTTTCGAACCATGGTATGATCCGTCGTAGGATTTACTTGCCGCTGAATTCCTGAATGCCACAATAGTTCAGAAACGCCACCAGATCTTCCGCCTCGCGCGGCGTAGAAACCATCAGTATGGTCTCACCCCGCTGCACCAAGGGAATAAACTGAAGCCCGCCCCGCCCAGGCTTTCTGAGGGGCTTAGTGCCGACCCGCCAGGGGCCATCCTGGAGCCGCTCGGCCGGATTGCCAACCGACAACACCCGCTGTACGCACTGCCTCAGCAGCGCCGAGTCACGGCGGGTCCGGCCCTTGGGTCGCCGCTGATGCTTCAGCAGTGCCGCAAGCTCGAGCGCCGCACGTTGACAGTACGTCTGCGGAGCCAGCTCCTCCATACGGACTCCTGTGGACGCGAAGGACGTCCCAAAAGCTGCCGTTGATGGTTACGGGATGAATACTACGATTTGATGTATGTACTGGTTTTTCGCCGGACGCAATGTGAGGAGGGTCACTGGTCTTATCCCGGTGTGACCCGTCTTCCGGTGTAACCAAACTAGTGTAGCTTACGTTAGTTGTCGCATGTGCCGCTCGGAGTGATGGGAGATCGGATGCTTTCGCTGATGACGTTGGGGTCCTGGGTGGCCGAGCGCGGGGTGGAGTTGCCGCAGGCGGTGGTCGTGGGCATTGCGGCGTCATGGATCGCCCTCCTTTTTCACGAGCTGGGGCACGCATTCGCGGCCTGGCTGGTGAACGTTCGCATTTGGGGCATCCGCCTGGGTATGGGTCCTACCATCTGGCAGGGCTACGTCGGCGGATGTCGGCTCCACCTGGCCCTCCTGCCCTTCCTGGGCGCGGTGCACTTGCTGGATGAAGACGCTTCCGCCATCGGGTATCGCGACATCGCGCGCGGTTCCTGGCGCTTCGTTTGGGTCCCGGGCGCCTGGCGCGCGCCTATCATCTCGGCCTCGGGTGGGATCAGCAACCTGGCCGGCTTACTGCTGATCGCCGCCTGGTGGCAGGCTGTCGGACATCCCACTCTGGGTACCTTCCCCGGCGACCTGCTGGTCTTCAGCATGGCCGCCAATTTCGCCGGCTACTTGAATCTCCTGCCCTGTTTCCGGTCCGATGGTATCCACCTGTTAGCCCATGTCCGGGCGGCCCGTTCGCGCTCTTCCTCGCTCATTCCCGCGCAATAACCAGCGGTTTCTCTCCTACCACCTCTCATGGCCCTGGCGCGGCTGTTGCCCCAATCCGGCCGGCCGTAGGCATGGCTTAGGGTCCCGGTTTCCGCTAGTCCGTTCGTGAACCGAGACCCTGCCCCCAAGCACCTATCCAGCTTGGAGTTCGGCCAAGCACCCAGTGTTGCGGGTGGTGCAGCCCCTGTCTCCCGCGATATGCAGAACGCGAGAGACTCGTCGTCTCCTGACGAGACACACCTCCTCGACCGCAAGGTTTTTCATGACCCGACGTTCGTGGGTGGGACCTTGGATGGGCCGGGTGATGCCCGTCCTGCTGGTCCTCGGCTGTGGTGGAGGCTCAACCGGCCCCAGCACCGGCAGCCTGGCCATCGCCGTATCGGGGCTCCCGACCGGCGCCCAGGCGATGATCTCGGTGACGGGTCCCGGCGGTTACACCCATTCCGTAGCGGCAACCGAAACCATCCCGGGCCTGGATGAAGGCACTTACACCATCGCGTCGCAGACCGTGGAAAGTGGTGGCGCCTTCTACACCCCGCAGCCCACGAGCCAGGTGGCGACCGTCACGTCGAGCCTCACCGCATCGGCTACGGTGACCTACGGCTCGGCATCGACCGACCTCAACCTGCGCATCAACGGGCTATACCTGACCCAAAGCGTACAGACCTTCAACCGGGACGTTCCGCTGGTGAAGGACAGAGACGGGTACCTTCGGGTGTTCGTCACGTCCAACAAGGCGGCAACCCCGGCTCCGGTAGTTCGAGTGCGTCTCTTTCGTAACGGTCTGGTCACCCTCGACCAGCTGATCGATCCGCCGGCTCTCATCACGCCACAGACAGTCAACGAGGCCTCGCTCAGCAGCTCGTGGAACCTCCCCATCCCCAAGTCACTGATCCAGCCCAACCTGTCGATTCAGGTGGAGGTGGATCCGGAGAATACGGTGATCGAGGGGAACGAGAGCGACAATGTCTTTCCACTCTCCGGGATTCCGCAGCCATTGGACGTGCGCACCGCATCACCCTTCCAGCTGACCCTGGTCCCGGTGAGACAGAAGGACAACTCGGTGGGGAACGCCACCGAAGCCAACAAGAACCAGTTCCTCACCGCGACGATGAAGATGCATCCCCTCCCGGGATACGACGTCATCGTCAGGCCGCTGCCTCTGGTCAGCGATACTGCCGTGGTCGATGCCAATAACACCAACAAGGCTTGGAACGGCATCCTGGAGGAGGTGGAGGCGCTCCGCGTGGCCGATGGCTCCGGCAGGCACTACTACGGAGTGGTGAAGCCTCCGTACTCCAGTGGCGTGGCCGGCGTGGGGTACGTCGGGATTCCCCCCAGCGCGGTAGGGTGGGACTTCCTCCCGAGCGGCGCTTCGGTGGCTGCTCACGAGTGGGGTCACAACTGGAACCGGAAACACGCGCCGTGCGGCGGGGCCGGCAACCCGGACGCGAGCTATCCGTATACTGGAGGCGAGATCGGGGTCTATGGCTTCGACATTCAGGCGGGTGTGCTCAAGCCCGCTTCGTCTCACGATATCATGGGTTACTGCAACAACGAATGGATCAGCGATTATACCTATCGCGGTGTT
Source organism: uncultured Gemmatimonadales bacterium (assembly GCA_963812755.1). Taxonomy (GTDB): domain Bacteria; phylum Gemmatimonadota; class Gemmatimonadetes; order Gemmatimonadales; family GWC2-71-9; genus CAVVWJ01. The sequence goes on from CAWEWK010000005.1 coordinate 185,824, forward strand.
CTCGAATATCGCGGCACCTCGCCGATGGTGAGCAGTGCGGGCTCGATGATCCAGCCGGCCTTATTGGTGTGGGGGCGAATCGGGCCCGGCACGATGGAGCTGAATCCGGCATTCCCAATCGCCACCCGCCCGACCCTGCCTGCAAGGGGAGGGAACTACACCATTCAGGGGCGAGCGGCCGACGGCTCCTCGCTGTTCAGCTTGAGCTTCACCCCGAGCGAAGTCGCGGACGATCGTCATGGCGAAAAGCATTTCGTCTTTGCCATTCCGCTCCCGCCCCATCAATCGGCACGACTGGCCGCAATCCGGCTGTTGGGTCAAGGACGCGTGGTCAGCATGATGCAGTCAGCCGCCGCACCGACCGAGGTGAAGGCGCGCCGCAGCGCAGGCGGGAGGGTCGAGCTGGAGTGGGATGCTGCCAAGTCGCCGATGGTCCTGGTGCGCGACGACGCAACCGGCCAGATCGTTTCCTTCGCGCGCGGCGGGCGCGCGGAGGTAGTCACCGATCGCCCGGAGCTCTCGGTGACGCTGTCCAACCAGGTGCAGAGTCGCGCCGTGCGTGTGCCGGTGAGAGCCCGATGACGCGGGCGCTCGGGTTCGCGCTAGGCCTGGTTCTCGCTGCCTGCGCTCCCCGGCAGGCTCCTCCTCCGCCGGCGGCGGATGTTTCCGCGGTCACCTTGGAGCGAACTCCCTGCTTCGGCCGTTGTCCGGTATACCGGCTTTCCATTTCCACTCGAGGCACAGTGGAGTACGAGGGCAAGGCCAACGTCCAACACCTGGGGCCGGCGGTGGACACCATCCCGGTGGCGCGGGTGGACAGCCTGCTCCAGGAGCTGCAAGAGGCCGGGTATTTCGGCTTCGCCTCCAACTACGTCTACGGCGGGGCGTGCAGTCGATATAGCACCGATTCGCCGACAGTGATCACCTCGGCCACGGCCGGTGCCCAGGTCAAGCTCATCACTCACGACTACGGCTGTAGCGATGCACCGCCGGAGCTGGCCCGGCTCGAGGCGAGAATCGATGAAGTTGCAGGGGTGACCCGGTGGACCGGGCGGTAAGGTTTAGGAGCTCAGCTCGCGGGTAGCACGCAGCGCATCGCCACGGCGGAGGCGGGACAGGCGCTGGTGAACTCTCTGGACTCCCGGATTTCCAGCGGCAGCTCCTCCCGATCCACCTGGGTGAATCCCAGCCGGGGGAAGTAAGCCGCCGCTGTCTCGGTAAGCAGATACACCCCCTCCAAACCCTCGGTCTCTGCCCAGGCCAGCCGGTTGCGGGTCAAGGTCTCGGCCACTCCCTGCCGCCGCCAGTCGGGATCGGTGACGACCGACCGCAGCAAACCCCAGCGCCCGTAGCGCTCCACTCCGGCGGCACCGATCACTTGCTGCTCTTCTACGGCAACGGCGTATCCCGGACCGAACTGCTCGTCCAAGCCTTCCAGCGGTAGACCCGCCTCGGTCAGCAGCTCTCGGATCCTGCCGAGGTCCTCGGTACCAGCGGTGCGGATATGCATCGTTCACTGCCTCGCGGCGAGCGTCGGATCGAACCGGTCGCGGACGGCGTCCCCTAGCAGCGTTGCGGCGACCACTACCAGGACCAATGCTATTCCGGGTACGGTGGCGACCCAGGGTGCATTCACCAAAGTATCCCGCCCGGAGGCGATCAGGTTGCCCCATGAAGGCGTCGGCGGCTGGACTCCGAGTCCAAGAAACGAAAGCCCCGCCTCCAATAGAATGGCGTTGCCCAACCCTAACGCCGACGCCACGATCACCGGTGTCATCGCGTTGGGTAGGATGTGTCGCGCCAGGACGCGGGGTCCACTGGCGCCCAGACCTACGGCTCCTTCCACAAACGGCCGGACCGCCAGCGACCGCACCTCGCCATGCACCAGCCGCGCAATGGTCATCCACCCGGTCAACCCGAGCACCACGATGACCAATCCCGCACTGGGCCGCCAGAGCGAGGCTAGTAAGAGCAGGAGTACCACGCGAGGGAGCGCGAGCGCAAAGTCGGTGAGTCCCAGCAGCACGACACCAGGCCAGCCGCGCCAGTAACCCGCCACCGCCCCCACTGCCACACCGATCGCGGCCGAAACCACGACCGCCAGTACGCCTACACCCAACGAGACTCGGGCGCCATAGATCAAGCGGGCCCACACGTCCCGGCCAAAACGGTCGGTGCCCAGAAGATGGAACGCCCCATCGGGGCCGGTACTGAGCGGGCTGAGAAATCGGGTTGCCACGATGTCGCCCTGGGCGATGGGGTCGCCGGCGAGCAACGGCGCAAACAGCGCCGCAAGAACCGCTGCCGCCAGCACCGCAAGCCCGAACATGGCGCGATAGTCTCTCGTGAGCCGCCGCCGACGGGTGGCGCTCATGCGGGCCTCTGCCCGGCCCGCAGCCGCGGGTCCGCCCAAGTGGTCAACAGCTCGGCCAGCAGGTTGCCTATCACCACGAGCACGGCGCTCACCGCGGTCGCGGCCATCACGACCGGATAATCCCGAGCCTGGACCGCTTCGACCAACACTCGTCCCACCCCTGGCCAGGCGAAGATCGCTTCGATGAACACCGCCCCGGAAAAGAGTGTCGGCAGGGAGAGGCCGAGCAGGGTCAACACCGGGATCAGCGCGTTGCGGAGCACATGCCGGAGCGCCACCCGAGTAGGCGAGAGTCCCTTGGCATGAGCGATAGCGACGAACGGGGCCCCGGCAACGTCTAGCATCGCTCCCCGAACGAAGCGCGCGGTACCGCCGATGCCGACCAGCGTGAGCGTGGTGAGCGGAAGGGCGAGATGCCGCAGCCGGTCGGCGATCCGCTCCCATCCCACCAGAAAGTCCGCGTCGAATCCCGCCGCCCCGAAGGCGGGGAGCATGCGGGCGCGGTAGGTGAAGACCATCACCAGCATGAGGCCCAGCCAATAACCCGGCATGGCGAACAGGGTGACGCTCGCGACCGAGAGCGCCGTGTCCAGCCGGCCCCCCCGGGTCGCCTGAAGAACCCCGACGGCGATGCCGAGCACGTAGCTGAGGAGCAGGGAGAGACCCACCAACCGCACCGTGGCCGGCCAGGCGGCGGCCAGCATGGCGCGGACCGGCCGGCCGCTCGCGATGCTGGTGCCCCATTCTCCCCGGACGAACTGGCCTAACCACGATAGGTATTGTTCCGGCAGCGGCCGGTCGAGGCCCAACGCCCGGCGCTGTGCGTCGACCTGGTCCTGAGTCGCAGACGGACCGACCAGCAACCGTGCCGGGTCGCCGGGAGCGATCCGGAGCAGGAAGAACATGAGCGTCACCACGCCCAGGACTACGGCGATTCCGCTGATCGTACGGCGGAGGACCATGCGCAGCATGGGGGAAATCTCTCCGTCCCTACGCCGCTCCCGCCAGGGAGCCCTGGCCTGGCTCCTCGTTGGCTCTTTACCTTAACGCCGTGTCTCGACCTCATGCCTGGGCCACCGGTGCCGCGATTCTGCTCGCAGCCTGCCAACCTTCAGCCGACCGCCGCGGCGCCACGGTGCTATTCGCTTCCGGAGCCGATCTCCAAAGCATCAACCCCCTCTTCACCTTGCACCCCTTGGCGCGTCAGGTGCAGCGCTACCTGCTGCTCACGACGCTTGCCCGCTACGACAGCGCGTTGGTCCCCCGTCCCTATCTCGCACGGGAGTGGAGTTGGTCATCGGACCGGAGCACTCTGCAATTTCGCTTGGAGACGGCGCTCCACTGGCACGACGGCGAGCCTACTACCTCTCGCGATGTGGCGTGGACTCTCACTGCCGCAAAATCCCCCGTCACCGGTTATCCCCGGGCTACCGAGCTGGCTTCGCTCCGGTCGGTTGACACTCCCGACGATTCCACCGTGGTGCTCCGCTTCTCGCTGCCTCAGGTCCGCTTCCCCGACGTGCTCACCGATCTCGCTATCCTCCCGGCCCATCTGCTGGACACCGTCCCGCCCGAGCGGCTCCGCCAGGCGAGGTGGAACGAGGCGCCGGTGGGCAACGGACCTTTCCGATTCTCGGGCCACGAGCCCAACCGGCGGTGGATCTTCATCCCTAACCGAGAGTTTCCGCCCGGGCTGGGTGGACCACCAAAGCTGGAGCGGTTTATTCTGGTGGTCGTGGACGAGCCCACCACCAAGCTCGCGGCCCTTACTTCCGGCGAGCTCGATTTTGCCGGCATTCAACCGGCCCACGCCGCATTCGTCCGCGACGACCCAGCCCTCGCGGTGCTCGACTATCCGCTGCTGCTCACGTACGGGATCGTCTTCAATACCCGGCGGCCCCCCTTCGACAACCTCGAACTCCGCCGGACGATAAACGCCGCGATCGACCGGAAGGAGATCGTAGAGGGCTATCTGTACGGCTTTGGCGTGCCGGCGCTGGGGCCGGTACCTCCGGGAGTGCCGGGCTATCTTCCGGTGGCGCCGGCCGAATCGATCAGAAGCGCTCGAGCTCCTGCCGCGGTGCGAGCCGAATTCGAGCTGCTCACGGTGGGGAGTGGAGAGGCGCCGTTGGAGCAAATGGTGCAGGCGCGATTGGCCGCGTCCGGCATCCGGATGTCCATCAGGCAGCTGGAAGCCTCTGCATTTCTCGCCCGGGTTTACGGTTCCGAGCACGACTTCGACGCCGCCGTACTCGGCATTTCCGGTGATCCGGGATTGGGCTATCTCGCTCCGCTCCTGGAGCTGGCCGGACTCGCTCCTCCGCCTGATCCTGCCGGGGCCCAGCGGCTGTTTGCCGACAGTCTGCCGGTGGCATTTCTCTATCACGCTCGCGGGCTGCAGGGAATGAATCGGCGAGTGCAAGGAGTGGTGATGGACATGAGGGGAGAGCTCCCCACCGTCCACGACTGGTGGGTGCTGCCGTGACCGAGCCGGTCCGGGCGTCGGCTCCGGTCCGGCTCGACTTTGCCGGAGGGTGGACCGACGTTCCGCCTTACTCCACTCGTGAAGGTGGCGTGATAGTAGCGGCCGCGGTCGAGTTGTACGGGCACGCCGAAGTATTGCCCATCCCGTCGGGATTCCACCTGGTCTCCGAGGACCTCGACACCGAGCTGAAGTTGGCGGACGAATCGGCGCTGCAAACCAGCGACGGCCTGCCATTGCTCCGTGCCGGCCTCCGGATGCTCAGTCCGGGGCCCTGTCGCGTCACCACCCGGTCCGATGTCCCCCCTGGCTCGGGGCTCGGCAGTTCCGGTGCGCTGGACGTCGCCCTCAGCGCGGCCCTGTCGCGGGCTCGCGGGGAGCAGGTCTCGACTCGGGAAATTGCCGATCGGGCCTGTTACCTCGAGGGAGTGGAGGCGGGAATTCCCGGCGGCCGGCAGGACCAGTTCGTCGCGGCGTTCGGAGGCTTTCTTCGCCTCGAGTTTCACGACCCTGATGTCGAGGTCGTACGACTGGAGCTGGATCCCGACATCCTGGCAGTGCTGGAACGGCGGGTGCTCCTCTGTTATACCGGTGCTTCTCGGTTTTCAGGAGCGACGATCGGACGGGTGATGAGCGCCTACCAGCGAGGCGAGCCCGGAATCGCAGGCGCACTGGATGGGCTGCGCCAGGTCGGTGAGCGCATGGCGGACGCCTTGCGCGCCGGCGATCTCGCCCGGGTGGGGGCGCTGCTGAGCGAGAACTGGACCCATCAACGGGCCCTCGATCCCGGCATGTCGACGCCGGAGATGTCGCGGCTCGAGCGTGGCATGCTCGCGGCCGGAGCGTTGGGGGGCAAGGCTGCCGGAGCCGGGACCGGCGGCTGCATGTTCTTCTTGGGGCCGGACGACCCCGAGCCGGCGTTCCAGGTGGCCCGAGCCTTGGGCATGAAGGTGCTGCCGGTGCGCTGGAGTCACCACGGGGTCCGCGAGTGCTGAGTGGAGAGCAAATCGCCCGGCGGCGCGAAATCATCGCCGGCTCGGCCGACCTCAGCGCGTTGCTGGACCGACTCTCCCGGCGGGTGGCGCCGCTTCTGGCGCGAACGCCGGACATTCCCACCAGCAAGGCCCTGCTCTCGGCCGACGGCGGGGTCTGTCCCGAAGACAAGGTGGCGCTGGAGTTCGACCCCTGGAACCCGAGCGCCCACCGCTGCCCCCACTGCGGGCGCAGCTGGACCGGAGACCGCCACGACCGCGCTTGGGCGAGATTCCAGCATCTCTGGTTGGCCGAGCGCGCGGCCGACCTCGCCACTATCGCCACTCTTCAGGAACGGGCGGATGCGGCCGCGGGGGCATCGCGCATTCTGGCCGGCTACGCCGAGCGCTACCTCGAGTTCCCCAATCGCGACAACGTGCTGGGACCGGCCAGACTGTTCTTCTCGACCTACCTCGAGTCGATCTGGCTCAACAGCATTCTCGCCGCGGCCTCGCTGCTGCGCGAGGCGGAGCTGCTCGAGCCGGAGCTGGCCGACGGCATCAGTGCGCTGGCCGACGAAGCGGCCAACCTGATCGGCGAGTTCGAGGAAGGATTCTCCAACAGGCAGACCTGGCACAACGCGGCGCTGGCCGCGATCGCCGTCTGGTTTCAGGACGAGGAGCTGGCCGGCCGGGTGGTGCAGGGTCCCACCGGCATCATCGCGCACCTGGTTCGCGGCTTCGGCGAGGACGGGATGTGGTTCGAGGGTGAGAACTATCATCTCTTCGCCTTGAGAGGCCAGTTGTTGGCCATGGGATGGACTCCGCAGGCAGGCGTAGACCTGCTGGCAGACGAGCGCTTGCGCGACCGATTGGCGAAGGCGTTACGGGCACCCGCGCTGTCCGCACTCCCGGATGGCACCTTTCCGGCTCGAAAGGATTCCCGCTACGGGATGTCGCTCGCGCAGCCGATGTACCTCGAGCTGTGGGAAGTCGGGTTGTCGTATCTGGCCGACCCGCGCTCGTCGCTGTGGGGCTGGCTGGACCGGCTCTACCGCTTACCCGCGCCGCGGGCGGAGCGGTTCGATTCCTACCTGCACGAGGCCGGCGAGCCGCAGGCCCAAGCACGGGGGCGGGGCGACCTCTCGTGGTGGGCCCTGTTGGAGATGGAGCCCGCCACCCCGAACGATGTGGAGCCGTGGACGCCGGGAAGCGTGTTGATCGAAGGTCAGGGACTCGCCGTTCTCCGTCGAGAGTCCCGATACGCGAGCCTGGAATGCGGTGGTTACGGAGGCGGCCATGGTCACCCCGACCGGCTCCACCTGACGCTGCACGCCGGCGACCGGCACTGGCTCCCCGATCCCGGCACCGGCTCCTACGTCACCCGCGATCTCTTCTGGTATCGGTCTACCCTCGCGCACAATGCGCCCCGCCTCGATGGCGTGTCCCAGTTGCCCGGAGACGCGACCTGTGCCGCCTTCGATCAACAGGGTGACTGGGCCTGGGCCCAAGGCCGCTTTGGTCCCTTGACCCGAACTCTCGTGGCCGGGCCCCGGTACCTGCTGGATCGAGTGGAGCTTTCCGCGACCGAGGAGCATCTGCTGGAGCTACCCTGGCACCTGAACGGCAGGGTAGAGGTGGTGACGCCGGGACGCTGGGGGCCCGGCACGCTGGCCGGCGACTTCGTGGACCAGGCGGAGCAGTTTCAACCCGAGGGAAACGACCGCGTGGTGTTGCGTGCAAAGGCAGAGGGAGGGTCCACGCTGTTGCTGCACCTCGAGCTGACCGAGGGTGAACTGGTGCGGGCCCGAGGTCCGGGACTGCCTGGCTCTTCCGAAGCAGCCACCTTCTATCTGACCCGTGCTCGGGGCAGAAATCTGAGACTGATCGCGGTGCTCGAGCCTTCCAGCGAGTCGACCGCGACGGTGCGCTCGGTCCGAATCAGCGGAGACGTGTTGGAGGTGGAGACCTCCACCGGCACCGACCGGCACTCGATCGTCCAGGAGGGCTGGGACGTCGAGAGTGGAGCCGGAACCGTGAAGCTGCGCGGGGCACGCCGCCCGGCGCCGGAAAAGCGGCCGCTCATCGACCTCAATCGCCCCGTCCGGGTGCGAGCCGGCGCTCCTTACATTGGCGAGCCGCCGGCATTGGACGGTTCGCTCCAGGGCTTCGACACCCGGGAGCCGATCGCGTTGGACTACGAGGACCAGTATCGGCGGAGCGAGGAGCCGTACGGCGGCCCGGAGGAGTTCTCCGCGATTGCCGCGGTAAACTGGGACCTTTCGGCACTGTACCTGGGAGTTCACGTGCACAAAGACGAAGTGATCGTGCGGCCGGCCGATGCTCCGCCGCTCCAGCTGGACAACGAGCCCGACGACATCCACGCCGACGGCATTCAGATCCAGCTGCGGCTGGCCGGCGAGCCCGAGTTGTATGGGTTCCTCATCGTGCCCTCCGAGGAAAGCGGAAGCATTCGGGCGCACGGCACCTCGGGAACGGCTGGAGCCGCCGAGATGGTTCGGGGCGGGTGGCAGCGAACCGAGCAAGGCTATGTCATCTCGGTGGCACTCACTGTGCCCGGGTGGCAGCCCAGAAGCGGAGACCAGCTGGACTTCGACCTTCAGATCAACCGGATGGAACCGGATCGGGTACGCCGAGCCGGTCAGCTGGTCTGGAGTGGAGGAGCAGGATGGGTCTATCTCCGGGGTGACCGCCAGGATCCGGCAAGCCTCGGCCTTCTCGAGCTGCGCTGACTCCCATGGACTTTCTCGCCGGTTTTACATCCACGGGAAGCAAGCGCCCGCAAGCACTCTTCGGTGATGCGGCTACGGCCGTCCCGCTTCGGATGACCCGTTCGTCCGGCTGCAGGGTATGGGACGCGGAAGGACGAGAGTATCTCGACTTCATCAGCGCCCTCGGTGCGGTGGCACTGGGATACGGGCATCCGGCCGTGGTGGAGGCGGCGGTGCGGGCGGTGGAGCAGGGAACGGTGGGTTCGCTCGCTCCGGTCCTGGAAGAGCAAGTGGCCGCCACCATCTCCCGACTGATTCCGGCCATGGAGCAGGTGCGGTTTCTCAAGACCGGCGCCGAGGCCACGGCGGCGGCGGTCCGCCTCGCCCGGCTGGCCACCGGACGAGAGCAGGTGCTGGGCTGCGGCTATCACGGCTGGCTGGACTGGTGCGAGCGGGGAAGCGGCAAGGGCGTGCCGGCTGGAACTCGTGCCCTCTACGCCGAGCTTCCGTTCAACGATCCCGATCGCAGCCGCGAGCTGATTCGCGCCGTCGGCGACCGGCTGGCCGCGGTGGTGTTCGAGCCCGTGATCCTGGAGCCGCCCAGGCCTGAGTGGTTGGCGGTGATCCGGGAAGAGACCACCCGCTGCGGCGCCCTCTTGATCGCGGACGAAATCAAGACCGTGTGCCGGCTGGCCATCGGTGGTGGGTGCGAGCGTTACGGCATCGAGCCGGACCTGATCGCGATCGGCAAGGCGATCGCCAATGGCTTTCCGCTGGCCGCGGTCGGCGGGCGGGCCGCGTTCATGCGTGGTGTCTCCCGTACCTGGATCTCCTCGACGCTGGCGACGGAATCGGTGGCCTTAGCGGCAGCCGCGGCGACGCTGGACGTCATGGCCAGCCAGAGAGTCCCGACCACGCTGAGCCGGCTGGGTACCCGGCTCTTCGATGGACTGAGGGCGCTGGCCCAACGTTATCCGGCACTGGTGGCCGGCGCGCGAGGCCTGCCGGAGATGTGCTTTCTCCAGTACCGCGATGAGGGCGTCTCCGCCCAGGTGTCGAGCTGGTGTGCCGGGCAGGGCCTGCTGTTCAAGCGCAGCGCCTACAACTTCGTGTCGCTGGCTCACGACGAGGCCGCGGTCGATCGCGCGCTCGAGCTGCTCGACCGAGCCCTCTCGACCACCTCACCATCCGCCTAGATTCCCCGGACCTGTTTGAGGAGCCGCCCCGAGTGCTGATCGATGTTCACGCTCACTTTCTCCACGATCGCACGCCGCGGTCCGATTGGCGGGAGCGCAACGCCAGCCGGCTGCGGGCCGGCCAGCGGGTCGGCATCACCATCCACCTGGCCTCGATCTTGGGGTCGTGGGGCCTCACCTCACCGATCTACTTTCCATCGCCCGACGACTGCCGCTACGGTAACGATTTCCTGCTGGCGCTGCAGCGGGAGCACCCCGAACGAATCCGGGGATACGCCGCCATCAATCCCAACTTCGGCCACGAGGCTCTGGCGGAGATCGAGCGCTGCCTCGATGCCGGGATGATCGGCATCAAGCTCGCGGCCAGCCGGCGTGCCGACGACCCCCTGCTCGACCCCATCTGCCGCCTCGCCGCGAAGCACGGGGTTCCGGTGTTGCACCACATCTGGCAGCACCGGCGACGCGACTATCCGGGGCAGGAGGCCTCCGACGCTCGGGAGCTCGGTGTGCTTGCCGCACGCCATCCCACCGTGCCGTTTCTGTTGGCTCATATCGGCGGTGGCGGCGACTGGCTGCACTCGCTGCCCGCGGTTCGCGGGTTGCCCAATGTGCTGATCGATCTCTCCGGGAGCGGCGTGGATGGCGGTATGCTCGAAGCCTGCATTGAGGCGGTGGGGGTCGAGCGGCTGCTGTGGGGCTGCGATCTCACCATCGAGACCGGCTGGGCCAAGCTGCGTTACCTCGAGCACCTGCTCGGCGCGAACGAGCTCGACCTGGTCCGCTGGCGCAACGCTGCCCGGATTTTTCCTCCGGGCGCCTTTCCGGCCGACTGATGCGGATCGACGTCAACAGCTTTCTAGGGTCCTATCCCTACCGCCGGGTGCCGGGCACCTCCCCCGACGGGTTGCTCGCAGCGATGGACCGTACCGGCATCGACCAGGCCTGGGTCACTCACTTGCCCGGGATCTTCTGGCGCGATCCCGGCGAAGGGAACGCCTGGCTGCTGGCCACCGCCGCGGGTGAGAGCCGGTTTCGCGCGGTGCCGGCGGTGCATCCCGGACTGGTTGGATGGGAAGCAGTGGTGCGCGCGGCATGGGACGGAGGACTACCGGCGGTGCGGGCCGATCCTACCTTCTACGGCGTCGAGCCCTCCGGCCAGGCCATGAAGTCACTGGCTGCCGCGTGCGGGGGCGCGGGTGTGCCGCTGATGTTGGCGGTGCGGCTGGAAGACGGCCGCCAGCGGCATCCCAACGATCGCGCCGATGACCTGCCGCCCTGGGCAGTCCGAGCATTGGTGCGAAGCGATCCCACGGTGCGGCTCATCATCACCCACGCCGATCGGCCATTCATCGAGGAGGTGCACTTCGGGTCTACCCCGGAGGAGGCGCGTCGGATCTGGTGGGACATCTCCTGGGTCTGGGGGCCGCCGGAGGATCACCTCCAAACGCTCCTCCGGACCATTGGCGCCGAGCGGTTCGTGTTCGGGACCGGACAGCCGCTGCGGCTTCCGGAGAACGGAGGTGCCAAGCTCGACCTGCTCGACCTCACCTCGACAGAGCGCGCTGCGATCGAATCCGGAAATGCTGCCGCCTTGGGCGGCAGAGAGCCGCGCTGATGCAGAGTCTCCGCGAGCGCTTGGACTGGGGATTGCTTCCCGCCGTTCCCGTGCCATTCCGGGGCACCGAGCTGGATGCCGAAGCCCAACGGGGCTACGCCCGGTGGATGGCCGCTCAACCGGTCGCCGGCGTGGCGGTATGGGCCCACACCGGACGAGGACCGCATCTCTCCGCCGAGCAGCGCAGAGTGGTGTTGGAGACCTGGCGCGAGGCCATGGGCGATAAGCTCGTGGTGGCTGGGGCCCGAGACGTGACCATGGCCATCGAAGCGCGACGCGGCAGGGCCGACGCCTTGCTCGCCTTCCCCCAGCGGAACGACCCGGTGGCGCATCACCGGCGCCTGGGGCGGGAGCTGCCGGTGATCGTGTTCTACCTCTACGAGGCGGCGGGAGGGGTCGCCTACGACGACGCGACCCTGGACGCGATCCTGGAGCTGCCGGAAGTGATCGGCATCAAGGTGGCGACCCTCGACTCGATCATGACTTTCCAGCGGATCGCCAAGCTGATGCGGCGCCACCCCGAGAAGGTGCTGATCACCGGCGAGGATCGCTTTCTGGGATACTCGGTGTTGTTGGGTGCCCGGGCCGCGCTGGTGGGCATGGGCGCCGCGCTTCCCGATCTCCAGGCCGATCTCCTGCGTGCGGCGGCGGCGGAGGACTGGGTCAGGTTCGTGGCGCTGTCGGAGCTGTGCGACCGATTCGCTCAGGCCACGTTCATCGAGCCAATGGAAGGCTACGTGCGCCGAATGCTCTGGGCGGCCGCTGCCGACGGAGCGCTTCCCCCGTCCGCCTGCGACGATCCCTGGGGCCCGCCGCTCCCGCCGGCGGAACGCGCGGGGGTGGAGGAGGTGGTGCGGCATGCGCGCGCGGCTCGAGCGTGACTTCGAGGGCTTCAAGCGGGAGCTCCCCCGTGACCTTGCCGGGCACGTGCGAGAGACCTACCGGATAGATCTCGAGGCGCGATATCTGGGTTTTTCTCTCCCCCACCCGGTGGGCAAGGCCTCCGGGCAGCTTTCGCTCAACCTCGACCAGCTCGAAGCCGATCGCGCTGCAGGCCTCGCTTTCGCGGTCTTGAAGACGGTGATCGCGGAGGATCCCGCCGGCCAACAGTCCATGGCCGCGTGGGCGATCCACGAGACCCGGATGCGGGTGGAGCGCGTACGATCCGTCGCCGGGCGCGAGGGATGGACCGTCACCTGGAAGGGGAGAGGATGGGACCGGTCGTTCGAGGACTATCGGCTCCTGGTACGCGCTGCGGGAGAGATGACTCGGTCGGGGACGCTGGTGGTGGTCCCGTCGGTCAAGTATCACCTGCCTCGAATGGGTGAGCCGTTTCGCGAGCCGGAGTACCGCTTCACGACCGAGCGGCTCGCGGATGCCTGGGGGGGTGAGTGTCTCGTGCTGGAAAAGGATTTCTCTCCCACGCTGGCCGGCGATCAGCTGGCCGAAGAGCGCGCGAGCATCCTCCGTTGGCTCAGAGAGGTACCCGGCCGGATCCGAGCCGGTGCCGGCATCCCGGTGCGCCTGGCCCTCAAGCTGATGAACGCCCGATTCGATGACGCATTCCAGCTGGAGATGTTGGAGGCAGCTCGGAATGCGGATGCCCTGGTGGTGTTCAATCGGCTCTGGTCTCCCGAGCGGGCTGTCGCCTTCGGGGGATACGATCTGAGCGACAGAAATCTCCGGGTCCTTGCCGGGGCCAGGGAGCGGGGAATTGATCTCCCGGCCTTGTCGGGGACCGGGAACATCTGCTCTGGGAGAATGATTCTGGATTACGCCCGGCTCGGCTGCGAGAGCGTTCAGCTCCACACTTTCTTTCAGCTTCCCCTCTCCGAGTATCCCGCCACTCACGGCTCCCGACCCCAGCGGGCGTTGCACCTGCTGTTCTTTCATCCGGTAGACGGCCTAATTGCCGGAATGCTCGACCTGGAGGAGTCGGGTTTCGTGCATCGCCACTCGGGTGAGCTCAGGTTCCTCGACCTTTCTAGCTCCGGTGGCTCTTCACCAGGAAGGCACGAAGACCACGAAGGGCACGAAGAAAGACTGGTATGATGTTTTTCTCTTCGTGTCCTTTGTGTCCTTCGTGCCTTCGTGGTGAATGGCCGCACGATCCCATCACTCGACGCCAGCTAGGCTCATGATCCGCATCCAACGAGTCGAGCTCTACGACCTCACCTTGCCGCTGCTGGAGCCGTTCATCATCTCGGGCGGCAGCATCACCGAGCGGCGGTCGCTGGTGGTGCTGTTGCACGACGGCGAGGGCCACATCGGCTACGGCGAGTGTCCGCCGTTCGAGCTGCCTTTCTATTCGGAGGAAACCCTCGGTGGTGCGCGGCAGCTCATCGAGGAAGTGTTTCTCCAACGGATCCTGGGGCAGGAATTCGAGTCGCCCGAAGCACTCGACCAGGCACTCCGGGCCGGGGTCCGGGGAAATCCCTTTGCCCGCGCCGCGCTGGAAACCGCCGCCTGGGATCTCGAGGCCCACTGCCGTCACACCGGGCTGGCCGCTCTGCTGGGAGAGCGGCTGGGGGTGACTCCGGCGCCGGCAATCCCCTGCGGAGTGGCGTTGGGGATTCCCCCCGATCGCTCGCCCGACACGCTCCGGCGCTGGGTCGAGGATGCGCTGGAGAAGGGCTATCGCAGGGTCAAGATCAAAGTGGCGCCGGGATGGGACACCGAGCCGATCCGCGCGGCGAAGGCAGCGATGCACGGCTCGGAGCTTCCTCTTACGGTCGACGCCAACGGCGGGTACGAGTGGCCGGAACACGAGTCCGACCTGCGCAAGCTGGACGAGGCCGGCCTGCTCTACATCGAACAGCCGCTTCCTCCCGACGAGCTGGTGGGCCATGTCCGCCTCTCGCAAACGTTCCGCACTCAGATCTGCGTCGATGAAACCCTGAGGGACGCTCGTGCCGCGCGGCAAATCGTCGACCTCGACGGCCCCCGGGTCTGGAACGTGAAGGTTCACCGGGTGGGCGGTCTTTCGGAGGTGTGCCGGATCGTGAAGATCGCGGCCGCCTTCGGGGCCAAGCTGTGGGCCGGAACCATGCCCGAGTCAGGGCTGGGCTCCCAGGCCGCCCTCGCGGCGGCGGCGCTGCCCGGGTTCGTCTACCCCTCCGACTTGGAGCCGAGTACGCGGTGGTTCGGCCGCAACACCGACGTCATCAAGCTGACCATGGATAGCGCAGGCTGGATGGCTGTTCCCGGCACCTCTATTGCATCGTTGCTGGACCCTGGGCGGTTACGCGCAGCCAGCCGGCCACTGCTGGATCTCCGGGCCCCGGCGCTCCGTTGACGGGGTGTCAGCCGGACTCTAGACTTTGAAGGGGCTTTCCTTCCACTTGGTCGTATTCAGTACCTGGAGGTACTATGGTCGAATACGCCCTCCTCCTGGCCGGCAGCGCGCTGAGCCCAATTGCCGCGAAGGTCAACGAGTTTGTGGCGGACCTGAACTGGCAAACTGTGGCTTTCGTTGCGCTGATACTGCTGGCACTACGCATCGCCTTCTGGGCATTCAAGATCTCGGTCTGAGCTCGCAACTCTCTGTACTCCTGCAGGTTAGACTGCCATCCCATCTCGGTTCTTGCACGGTCACTCTCCCCTCGTGATCTGGCCTACAGCCCTGGCCCCGCGATTGCTCGAATGTTCAGCACCCGCACCGGAGGCTGAACCGTGGCACAGAGCAACGAATTGCAGTTGTGGGTGGGGCGACTCTGTCTCGGACTCGGCGCCGGAGCTGGATGGATGGGGCATTACTTCGCCAACATCCGATTTCTCCCGGTTGCGGCCGGATTTGCTATCCTGGCCGTGGTTTGCTACTTCTGGCGTCATCGACCGGAACCCTCGCGCTCCTTGTCAAATTCGGGACAGCACTTCGCGATCAATTCAGGACCGCACCGCGCACTCAATTCGGGACAGCACCGCGCGCTCTAGGTAGCATGCCCTTCAGTCGAGATCACATTCGAGAAGCGGTAGAACGAGCCGGTGATGCTCACTGGCAGGCGCTCATCCGGCATCATGAGGATGCCTATCCCGAGAGCCGGCCAACGCCGGGCGACGTGTGTCGTGGTGAAGCCGACCGATTGAACCAGCTCGGCCTCGCGGATCATGCTGAGCTGCAGCTGGTGGAAAGTCGGGTGGAGCGACTCGAGTCCACCGTGCGCATCACCCACGTATTCGAGTACGGTCCCCAGAAGGCCCGCCTGCTCACTGAACCGTTCGAGGGATACGCGTAGCGCTATCTGTCACGGCAGGTCTACCTTCCCTCCCGATGCAGCCCCTCACATTTCATCTCATCGCCCACACCCACTGGGACCGCGAGTGGTATCTCACTGCGTCCGGCTTCCTCGCGAAGCTGGTGCCGACACTCGACGACTTGATCGATCAGTTGGAGGGCGACGAGGCCTTCCGCTCGTTTCACCTCGACGGGCAGACCGTGCTCATCGAGGACTACCTGGCGGTCCGCCCGGAACAGCTGGAGCGAGTCGACGCACTCGTGCGGGACGGCCGACTCGAGATCGGTCCCTGGTACGTCCTGGCCGACGAGTTGATCCCATCGGGAGAGTCGTTGCTCCGGAATCTGCTCGCCGGCCGGCGCGCTGCCGAAGCCTTGGGCGGTCGAAGCGACGTGCTCTACTCTCCCGACGCCTTCGGTCATCCCGCTGCCTGGCCGGCTCTGGGGCGGGAGTTCGACATCCGCTTTGGAGTGATCTGGCGAGGACTGGGCGGACAATCCGAGCAGGAGGGCGACCTCTACCGCTGGCAGGCGCCCGACGGCCGCGACGTCCTGGTCTACCATCTTCCGCCCGGCGGCTACGAAATCGGCGCCGCGTTGCCCGCTGACCGGGGCCGGCTGGCGCCGGCCTGGGCTGCGGCTCGCGCCACCTTGGTCAGTCGAGCTGCCTCACCGCACATCGCGGTGTTCGTGGGTGCCGACCATCACGCTGCGTATCCCACGCTGGGCCGATTGAGGGACCTGCTGGCAGATCTCGAGCCCGAATCCACCGTGCGAGTGTCGCGGCTCGAGGAGTTCTTCGAGGCGGTGAATCCAACGCTCGATCTTCCCGTTCTGCTCGGCGAGCTGCGTTGGTCGTACGGTTACACCTGGACCCTGCAGGGCGTGCACGGCACCAGGGCCCCGCTCAAGCGGCTCCATTCGGAGACGGAGCTGTTGCTGGAACGGGTTGCCGAGCCGCTTTCGGTCCTTGCGATCCGCCACCTGGGCCAGGATCACCGGCCGCTGTTGCGACGGGCCTGGCGGCTCCTGCTTCAGAGCCAGTTCCACGACTCGATCTGCGGCTGCACCAGCGATCCGGTGGCTCGCCGAGTCGAGTCACGCCTCGAGGATGCGGCCACACTCGCCCGTGAGATCTCTCGATCGAGCCTGGATGGGTTGGTGGGTAACGATCCGAACTTCGCGCGCGAACGTCCCGCCCAGACCTATCCCCGCCTGGTGATCTGGAATCCGGCAGCCCGACGCCGGCAGGCCGTCGTGATCGCCGACCTCACCTGGTTTCGGCGCGACGTGCTGGTGGGTCCACCCGATGCCCGTCTCCGCCGGGTCGGCAGGGCTCCTCGCTCCGCAGACGTAGCGTTGGCGCTCGGCCATCGCGAGTTGCAGGTGTTGGGGCGAGCCGATGGGAGCGAGCGGCTCGACTCCTCGCAACACTATCCCGACCAGGACGAGGTGACGGTTGTGCGGGTTGCGCTGCGTTCGCCGGAGCTGGGGGGCTTCGGGTTCGCACTATTGCCCGACGCCGGGGAAGCGAGCCCGGAGAATCCGGATCTGGTCCGAGTGGGCGCCGGGAGGATGTCGAACGATCTGGTGGAAGTGCGAGTGGCGCGCGACGGCACCGTAACACTGCGCGACCGCCGCAGCAGGGCCGAGCTGAGTGGACTCTTCGTGGTGGAATCCGGCGGCGACGTCGGAGACACCTACTCCTATTCTCCTCCCCAGGGGGACCGGCTCAGTCGGATGGGCAAGGTCACGCGTTCGCCCGATCGCCAGGGGACCATTGGTGGGCGCCCTGGAGGTGAGCGGACGTCTCCCGGCCGGACGAGCGCCGAACGGCGCTGGCCGCGGCAGCGTCGATATCCGCATGACCCTCTCGCTTCACGCCGGCAGCCCGGCACTCCGCTGCACTCTCGAGCTCGACAATCAGGGCTTGGACCATCGGCTCCGGCTGCGCTTCCCTACCGGAATCGCCGCCGCCACCAGTGTGGCGGGAGGGCCATTCGGTCCCGTGGTTCGAGGCCCCATAGCCCTCGACCTCATCTCCCGATGAGACGCCGGTAGCAACGGCGCCGGGTCAGCGGTACCTGGCATTCGCCGGCCCCCACCGCGGCCTCGCGCTGCTGGCACCCGGATTCTTCGAGTACGAGGTGACGCCTCAGGGTGATCTACTGATCACGATCTTGCGAGCCGTCGGCCAGCTCTCCCGGGAGGACCTCTCCACTCGGCCCGGCCACGCAGGCTGGCCCGAGCCCACACCTCTGGCCCAGTGCCGTGGGCCCGACCGGCTTCAGCTGGCCATCTGTAGCGTGAGCCGCGATGATATCGCCGCGGGCACCGTACTGCCCCAGCTATGGGAGGACGTCTTTCTTCCGCCCCGTGCGACCTGGTTACGGCAGGCTACGATGTTAGGTACGCCTCCGGTCGACATTCGGCTGGAGGGGCCGGGCCTGGTCTTTTCCGCGCTGAAGCCGGCCGAGGAAGGCGACGCGTTCATCCTGCGCTGTTACAACGCCACCGATGCTCCGACCAGCGGAGTCTGGCGTTTGTCGTTGCCTGTCAACAGCGCCGAGCGAACCCGAGCCGACGAACGGGAGCCACAACCCGTCACTATCGAAGACGGCGGCCGGGTCCTTCGATTCACCGTGGAACCACGAGAGATTGTAAGCATCCGAGCGACCGTCCTCCCGATTACGGCTGTGTCGCGCTAAACTTGCCCAATGCGCGATTTGCCGTCGCTGCCCTGCTTCCCTTGCCCTCACCACTCAGCCTGCTGCGCCTTCGGTGTCACTCTGAGTGACGACGAAGCCGCGGCGATCACCCGAGTCCACGGGTCCGATCCGATCTACCGGACCCGGTGGGGCGAGTGGCGCACCCGGGTCCGAGGCGGACGTTGCATCTTTCTGCAAGACAACGTCTGCACCATCCACGCAGAGTCGTATTATCCCGCTGTATGCCGCGGGTTCCCCTGGACCGACGCAGAGACCGGCGGTCCCTATCAGTACGACCGTACGATCTGCCCCGAGTTCGTGACCCGGCCGGAGCTGATCGGCATTCATCCGTCGGCCTGACTCATCCGCCGGCCTGAGGACTCGATGAACCGTGCGCTTCCGTTTCGCCAGCTCGCCGCGCTCTTTCCTCTACTCCTCGCCATGACCCATCCGCTGGCCGCCCAGAGCGACGCGGCCCTGGAGCGTGCCCGGAAGCTGTTACGGTCCACTCCGCTGATCGACGGGCACAACGACCTTCCCTGGACCATTCGCGAGTCGAAGACCGCGCCGATGGACGTCGCGGCCTACGACCTTCGGTCGGCCACGCCGCGTCACACCGACCTGGCCCGGCTCAAGGCCGGCGAGGTCGGGGCTCAGTTCTGGTCGGTGTATGTCCCGGGTGAGATAAAGGACAGCGGGTACGCTCGGGTGCAGCTGGAACAGATCGACATCGCACGGCGAGTCATCGCCCGCTATCCCGAGCGCCTCGCCCTGGCTCTCACCGCCGCCGATATCGAGCGCGAGTTCAAGCGCGGACGGGTGGCCTCGCTGCTGGGCATGGAGGGCGGCCACGTCATCGAGAATTCACTCGGGGCTCTCCGGGCGTACTACGCGCTCGGCGCCCGCTACATGACCCTCACCCACAACGTCACCCTCGACTGGGCCGACGCCGCGCTCGACAGCGCCCGGCACCGAGGCTTGACCGACTTCGGACGGGAAGTGGTTCGGGAGATGAATCGGCTGGGGATGCTGGTGGATCTATCCCACGTCTCGCCGGCGGTCATGAGCAACGCCCTCGACGTAGCCGAGGCGCCGGTCATCTTCTCTCACTCTTCGGCGCGGGCCCTGACCAATCATCCGCGAAACGTCCCGGACTCTATTCTGGCAAGGCTTCCCCAGAACGGCGGCGTGGTGATGGTCACCTTTGTGCCGGCCTTCGTCTCTCAGGATGTGGCCAACTGGGAACACGACTACGATGCCATGACCTCCTCCCTGGACTCGACCACCGGCGATACCGTGGCGCGGCGAGCCCAGATCGATGCCTGGACGGCAAGCCACCCCCGACCGGCCGCCACCCTCAAGCAGGTGGCTGATCACATCGAGCACGTCCGCAAGGTGGCCGGCGCCGACCATGTCGGAATCGGAAGCGATTTCGATGGCATCGACTTCACCCCGGTCGGCCTGGAAGACGTGTCCAAGTTCCCCGATCTCTTCGCCGAGCTGATTCGGCGGGGTTGGAGTGACGGGGACCTCAAGAAGCTCGCTGGGCAGAATCTGCTGCGTGCCTTGCGGGCGGCCGAATCGACCGCGGCCCGGCTCCAGCGACAGCGGGAGCCGTCGATTGGAAGAGCGTTAGTCAGCGGCCGCTAGTCGTGCGGCCAATGACCACAGCAAACCCCAGCGCCATAGCCGCGAACAGGAACCACTGGATCGTGTAATTGAGGTGGGGGCCGTCGTCGAGTGGCCGAGGTGGAAGTCGCCGGGGAAAGCGGGGTAGCGCCGAGCCGGGCAGCTGACCGATATAGAACCCCAGAATCGGATACGGGAGCTGGCGGCGCAGCGCGTCGCGGTCCAGCCGCGCCCAGGTAGTTCTTCCCCCGTGGCGGAGCGGCTTTCCGTCACCCGACGGCAGTGTCAACGCGATCCCTTCCACTTTCCGCTCTCCCCTTTCGCTCAGCTCCTCGGTCGAGGCCGACGCCGCGTCCGGCGCCGGAACGAACCCGCGGTTCACCAGGACGGCGGTATCGCTTCCCGTGAGGCGGAGCGGGGTGACCACCAGCACTCCCGGCACCCCGTCCAGCGACTCGCCCCGAAGCACGATCTCCCGCGTGTGATCGTATCGCCCGATCGCGGCTACCCGCCGGTGGGACCAGGCGGTCGAGTCGCGCAAGCTGCCGTCTGGAAGGGTGACCGGGGGCTCAGCACGGGCGGCAAGGGCTACTCGATTGGCCGCACGACGCTGATGCAATCGGTCGAGCTGCCAGAAGCCCAGACGGACGCAAACGGCGGCCGCCAGGATCAGGCCCACGATCGCAAGGCGAGGGGTTCTGGGAGACATGGGTTGTCTTGGGCGGAGGACGCCGGCCGATCCCGCCGACCTGGGACCGCAAGCTAAAGCCATCAGCCGTATGCAATTCGTTCTGCGGTGGCGGTGGTCCGCCGTTTGCCGTGCCAGAGAGGCACTCCGCAGGTTCGATCTCAACTTAACGACGGCGAGGAAGCGGCATGGGCACCATTTCGCGAGGTGTTCGAGCGACAGCGGCCATCGCACTGCTCGGCGCGGCCGCGCTCGGCGCCCAGCAGACTCCCCGAGGTCTCGCCGAGGTCAGGGAGGGCGGACGCGGAGGATTCTGGGGCGCGATCGGGGTGGGAGCCGGTGGGGAGTCCTTCGACCTTCGTGACGGCGCGGGATACAGTAACGAGCTGTACCAACCCACCGTGTCGCTTCGGCTGGGGGGCACCCTGAACCAGCAGCTACGTCTCGGTGGAGAGCTTCTGGCCTGGATCAACGAGGACGGTCCGGCCGTCGAGACGCTCTCCAGCGCGCTGTTCATCGCCCAGCTTTATCCGGTCTCTTCCGCCGGTCTCTACCTCAAGGGCGGCCTGGGCATCGGTCGAAACGAGGTGGACTTTCCGGACGGCGGCTATGGCGTGGGCGATACCGGGTTCGCCGGACTGGTTGGTGCCGGGTGGGAGATCCCGGTTGGCCGGCGTGTCTTCCTGGTCCCCGCGGTCGATCTGGTAGGGCACAGCTACACCGGCCGAGGTGGCGAACGCTATCGGGAGCGGCTGGTTAACTTCGGCCTGGGCATAGGGTTCCAGTCTGGACGCTAATCCGACTATGTCGCTCCCCCATCGGCTCCACCGGTTTGCTACAACACTTCTGGACGCCACCGGCCGCGTGGCCCTGGTTGCGGCGGCTGCATCCCTGGGCTGCGGCGGCGACCTCACCCTCCCGGAAGGCAGCCCGAATTTCGAGCTCTCGATCGTCGCGGGAAACGGCCAGACCGGTACCGTGGGTCAGGAGCTTCCTCAGCCCCTGGTGGTGAAGCTGCAAGCCGATGGCAACGCCACTTTGTCTGGACGCCACGTCGCCTTCGTCTCTTCCAGTCCCTCCACTACCCGGTTCGATCCCGACACGGCGGTCACCAACGCGCAGGGCGAGGCCATGGCCAACTGGATTCTGGGCACGGCACCAGGCTCCTACCAGGCGGAGGCCCGGCTGGTGCTGCCGGACGCGGCCGAGCCGCCGAGCGCCCAACTCGCCGCTTCGGCAGTTGCCGGGGAGGCCGACACCATGCGGGCACTGAGCCCGCTGGCACAACCCGGGCGCTGGGACCAGCAGCTCGAGCCGCTGGTGGTCATCGTGGTGGACCGATTCGGGAATCCGGTGCCCAACGTTGCAGTCGAATGGAAGGTGGAGTCCGGAATGGGCGAGTTGAGCCAATCGGAGACCACAACCGGTGGCGACGGGACTACATCCGTGGTTTGGACCATCGGCCGGCGACTCGGTGTCCAGATGGTAAGCGCCAAGGTGAAGCAAGGCGATGTCTTCGGGTCGCCGGTGCTCTTCAGCGCCACGGTCCTCTTCTGATCAACCCCGCCTGTCGCGGCAACGCCACAAGGTGGGGGTACCTCGAAAAGCAACCCGTGACCGGCCAACAGATTATCTCGCCTTTCAGGACTCCCGTTCGGGCATACAATCTGCTTAGTTCCTGACACGATATTTCGGCGCCACTTTCGGCCGGCTGTCGCAGGGCCTTCGGGCCCATTCCCTTAACCCGACCCATAGTGAATCGAGCTCGGTCTCTCAGTGCGTCCGTTTGCGCGGTCGTCATTGCCACCGCCGTGTCCAATTGCGGGGGCGACGGCCTCGTACTCCCCGAGGAGGGAGCGCCGGCCAGCATCGAGATCATCAGCGGAAACGGTCAGGCCGGCATCGCCGGGACTCCGCTGAGCCAATCTCTGGTCGTGGAGGTGACCGACACCCGCGACCGTCCGGTCGCATCGGCTCAGGTCGAGTTCACCGTTGAGAGCGGAGACGGGCAAGTGACCCCGGCGGCCGGGGCGACCAACGCGGAGGGCCGGGTGGGGGCAACCTGGACCCTGGGGCCGGGTGCCGGGGCCCAGCGGGTGCGTGCCCGGGTGGGGGAAGCCTCGTCGGGAAATCTGGTGACGACCTTCGACGCGACCGCCCTGTCGGGGTCTGGAGCTTTGCTCGAGTTGGTGAGTGGCGACGACCAGACCGGGTCGGTTGGGTCGCCGCTGGCCGAGCCGTTGGTGGTGCGGGTGAGGGACGGTCTGGGCAATCCGGTGAACGGCATCGAGATCATTTGGACCGTGAGCGCCGGAACCACCGATCCCACCTCGACGCTGACCGACGCGGAAGGGGAGGCCTCGGTCCAACGGATTCTGGGACCTTCCGCCGGCGACCAATCGGCCCAGGCCTCTGCGGACGGACTGGCGGGCTCGCCGGTGACGTTCATCCACCACGCCGCGGCGACCAGTGCCGTGGCCCTCGCGTTCAGTCAGGAGCCGCTCAATGGAGCGGCGGGCGTGAGTCTTACGCCGGCGGTCAAGGTATCGGTTCGCGATGGCGCGGGGAACATCGTTACCTCCTCGACCGCGGACATCACGCTGTCGATCGGTAACAACCCGGCCGGCGGAACCCTCTCGGGGACCACCACCGTGACTGCCGTCGCCGGGGTCGCAACCTTCTCCAATCTCTCCATCGACAAGGTCGGCAACGGCTACACCTTGGTTGCGGCGGGCGGCGGGCTGCCTCAGGTCACCAGCGCGCCGTTCGACATCGCCAGCGGAACCAGCAATCGGTTGGTGTTCACCGCCCAGCCTACCTCCCAGGTCGTGGGTGGCACACTGACTCCGCCGGTGCAAGTGACGGTGCAGGACGTCGCCGGGAACCCGGTGACCAGCGCCAACAATCAGATCACTCTGGTCATCGGCGAGAACGTCGGTGGCTCGACTATCTCGCCTTCGCCGGCGCAGGGTAAACGCGGTAAATGGCGTGGCGACATTCTCCAATCTCCGGCTCAACCATGTGGGCTCGGGCTATACCCTGGTGGCGCTCGCCTCGGGGTTGGCCAGTGCCGGCAGCGATCCGTTCGATATCACCCAGGCGGCAACCACGACGACGATCTCGTCCAAGTCACCGAGCGGTTCTTCCAAGGTGGGACAATCGGTGACGGTGAACTACGACGTCGACGTGGTGGGGCCAGGGAGCGGAACGCCTTCCGGAAACGTCACCGTGACCGATGGAGCCACCAGTTGCGTCGGGACGGTGGCCGCCGGCAGCTGTAGCCTGACGTTCAGCACGGCCGGCACTCACACCCTGACCGCTACCTACGCCGGCACGGCCGACTTTGCGTCCCAGCGCCTCGAGTGCCGTGTCTCACCAGGTCGATAAGGCGAACACCAACGTCCAGATCACCAGTGACGACCCCGACCCCTCGGCGATCGGCACTGCCATCACGGTCCAGTTTACCGTGTCCGTGGTCTCTCCGGGCGGAGGAACCCCGACCGGCACGGTGACTGTGGTGAGCGACGGTGGGGATGAGACTTGTTCGGCCTCAGTGGCCGCCGGATCCTGCACCCTCACGCCGTTGTCCGGGTCCGGCGGAACCCGCACACTGACCGCCGACTATACCGGAGACGCCAACTACAACGGCGACTCGGATACCGAGCAGCACTCGATCCGGCTTCCGACCAGCACCTCGGTGACCTCGTCGGCCAGCACGACGGTCTTCGGGCAAAACGTCACCTTTACCGCTACGGTCTCCTCGGGCGGGGGCACTCCAACCGGGAGCGTGCAGTTCAAGGCCGATGGCGTGAACATCGGAGGCGCGGCAAACGTGTCGGGCGGAGTAGCGACCCGGCAAACCAATGCCTTGGCCGTCGGCAGCCACACGATCACGGCGGAATACATCCCGACCGGGAATTTCCTGGTCAGCTCGGGAACCCTGGCCGGCGGTCACGTGGTAAACCAGGCCGGGACCACGACCACCATCACCGATGTCTCTCCCGAGCCGTCTACGGTGGGGGGGAGTTACACCGTGGACGTCGACGTGAACGCCGTGGCCCCTGGCAGCGGGACGCCCTCGGGAACGGTCACCGTCACTGATGGCCACGGCGGCTCGTGCAACGGCAGTCTTAGCGGTGGCTCGATGAGCTGTTCATTGGCCACCAACACAGCTGATCCCACCACGCTTACGGCCACCTACGGCGGTGAGACCCGGTTCACCGGTAGCTGGCTACTGCCCCTCATGAGGTCAACGCTCCCCCGGTAGCGACTCCGGATGCCTATTCGTTGCCACCGGATCTACCCTTCGGCGAGGGCGCTCCAGGCGTGCTGGGGAATGACACCGATCCCGAGGGGGATGGCATGAGCGCCGTCCTCGATACCGACGTCTCGAACGGATCCCTCTTGTTGAATAGCAACGGCGGATTCCTGTACTCGCCAAACCTGGGTTTCACGGGGCAAGACTCGTTCACCTACCACGCCACCGACGGCCTCGGCAACGGCAACACGGTCACCGTGACGCTGAACGTCGGCCCATAACTGTGACCCCCTTCACCGACTTCTAGCGGCACCTCCCCTACGATGGTACCTTCGCGGTAACCCAAGCGCCTCGCACCCCAGATTCGCACAACCCGTGATCGTCATCCCGAAGTCGCTCCGGCTGGCTCTCCCGACGCTCGCGCTGCTGGCGTGCAGCGGGGGCGACCTCGTCCTTCCCGGCGACGGTGCGCCGGCATCGCTCGACATCCTTCAAGGCAACGGCCAGAGCGGGCGAGTAGGGGAGCTGCTGGCTCAGCCGATTCGGGTTCGGGTGACCGACGGAGCCAGGCGGCCCGTCGTCGGCGCCACCGTCGTGTTGGAGCTGGCCGACCCCGGTCCCCAAACCGAGATCGAGCCCGACACCGCCCAGACCAGCGCGGACGGAGTCGCCACCTTTCAAATAAGGCTGGGCACCAGAGTCGGTCCCTTGACCGGCAAGGCGAGACTGGTCGCCGTGGATGGGGCCTCCGGCCTGGATGCCCCGATCTCCTTTACCGCCCTCTCCGCCCAGGCCAACGGCCTGGCCATCCTCTCCGGCGATAACCAATCCGCCCCCGCCGGCCAGGGGCTCGCCCAGCCTCTGGCGGTTCAGGTGAGCGATGCCTTCGGCAATCCGATCGCGGGCGTGGACATCCGATGGCAAGCCGAGGAGGGCGGCAGCGTGAGTGCCGAGCTTACGCCGACCGGGGAGGACGGGCGCGCAGCCGTCGAGCGGACTCTCGGAACCGCCGTCGGTGCTCAGCACACCTCGGCGAGCGCCGAAGGGCTCGCCGGTTCTCCCGCCGTCTTTACCCATAACGCCTTATCCGGCGACGCCAGCCGCCTCGAGCTGGTCTCCGGAAACGGCCAGTCGGCGGTGGTGGGTACCCGAGTACCCGAAGACCTCGTAGTTCGATTGCTGGACGCGAATGGCAATCCGGTCTCCGGTGTCGCGGTGGCTTGGGTCATCGGCAGCGGACAAGGAAGCGTGGCGCCGTCAACCGGCACCACCGACGACTCCGGCATCGCTTCTACGGTCTGGACTTTAGGCCCCCAGCCGGGAGCGAATACCGTCAGTGCGGTGGTCTCCGGGATCGGAGTGGTTCAGTTCACCGCCACCGCGGAGCCAGGGGTCCCGCCGGGCATGGCGCTGCAGGTGCAACCCTCCGCCAATGCACGGCGTGGCGTAGCCTTCGAGCGCCAACCGGTGATCCAGCTGAAGGAGCCCGGAGGGGGCAATCTGAGCCGGCCGGGGGTCGAGGTCTCCGCTTCGGTCGTCGGCGGAGGACGGTTGCGCGGCTCCCAGTCCCGCACCACCAACGCCCAAGGTCAAGCGACCTTTACCGACCTGGCGATCGAGGGTCTGCCGGGCAGCTACACCCTGGCCTTTTCGGCTACCGGGTTCAGCGGTGCGGTCTCCGCGGGAATCACCCTCTCGAAGGCGCTGAGCACGACCAGCATCACCGCGGACACTCCCGACCCATCGGCACCGGGAGCCGAGGTTCGCGTGTCCTTTACCGTTGGCTCGGAGGGAGGTAGTCCTGCCGGTACCGTCGCGGTGAGCTCCGATGACGGTTCGACGTGCAGCGCGACGGTGGCAGCGGGTGCCTGCGTTCTCAGGCCCCAGCAACCAGGCGCGAGAACCCTCACGGCCACGTACACGGGAAATCAGGAATTCGAGAGCAGCTCGGACGCCGAGCAGCACGCGGTCGAAACTCCGCGCAAGGCGGCCACCACAACCAGCATCACCGGGGACACACCGGACCCCTCGGCCCCGGGGGCCGAGGTGCTCGTTTCCTTCACCGTTCGGTCGGACGGGGGCACTCCGTCCGGCAGCGTCGCCGTGAGCTCCGACGACGGCTCGAGCTGCAACGCGACGGTCGAAGCTGGTGGATGCGTCCTGAGACCGCAGCAACCGGGTGCCCGAACCCTGACCGCGACCTACGCCGGAAACGAGCAGTTCGAGAGCAGCTCGGACAGCGAGCAGCACGGCGTCGAGGCTCCGCCTCAGCCAATCCTCGAGATCCGCACCCAGCCGTCGTCTTCCGCGAGGCTGGGAGAACGGTTCGACCGGCAACCAGAGGTTCGATTGGCCGACTCCGAGGGTCATGATCTCAAGCAGGAGGGTGTTCAGGTCGTGGCTACGATTGGATCCGGAGGTGGCACACTGCTCGGGAACAACACGCTCACCACCGACAATGACGGACGAGTCAAGTACACCGACCTGGCAATCGTGGGATCTCCCGGCGTACGGACTCTGACGTTCAGCGCGGGTGGCTTTGCCAGTGTCAGCTTCCAGATCCAATCGACCTCAGCGGGACACCTACCGAGACTCGGATCGAGGAGGACAATCCCGATCCCTCGCAGCCGGGGGAACCGGTGACCATTGAATTCCGGGTCAGAGCCGGCAAGGAGACCCCGCCGGGCACGGTCACCGTAACCGCCGATGGCCCCGGAGAATCCTGCAGTGCCGGCACCGAGGCGGGCGCCTGCACTATCACTTTTACCCAGGCGGGAGAGCGCACGCTGACGGCGACCTACGCCGGAACCGACCTCTTCGAGCCCAGCTCCGATACCGACTCACACCGGGTCGAGGTGGACAACGTTCTTCCGATTCCAACACCGGACGCATTCGAAACCTTCGAGGGCGCGGACCGCACGTTGAGCGTTCCCTCCCCGGGGGTGCTAGGCAACGACGTCGATCCCAACAATGACCCTCTCCAAGCTCAGCTCACCTCCGGGGTGAGTAACGGTCAGCTGAACCTCAGCGGCGACGGGTCGTTCAGCTACACGCCGGTGGCGAATTTCTTCGGGGATGACGGTTTCACTTATCGCGCCGCCGACGGATCCGCTGCTTCCGACCCGGTGACGGTCCGAATCTCGGTAGTGCCGGTGAATGACCCGCCTTTCTTTACTCCCGGGCCGGACCAGGCTGTGGGGGCATTCCCGGGGACACAAAGCGTGAGCGGGTGGGCAACCGGGATCGCTCCTGGACCCCCGAACGAGAGTGACCAGCAGGTTCAATTCGACGTCCAGGTGATCGGCGGAAACCTCCTCTTCCTGGCTCCGCCTGCCATTTCAGCGGACGGGACGCTGACCTACACGCCCTTAGGATTCTCAGGCCAATCCACGGTTTCGGTCGTCCTTCGGGACAACGGAGGGGAGGCGAATGGGGGCAGCGATGCCAGCGCTCCCCAGACTTTCCAGATTACGGTGGGTCAATAAGAGTCTCGTAAGTAGTTATAAACGTGGTAGTTCCGCAATCGTGTGACGTAGCTCCTTTCTGCTCCATCTCCCCCGGCGTACCGTATGCCGTGATCAGTCACTCGACCCGTGCCGGCGGTCTCCTTTCCGCCATGATTGTCCTCTCCCTCGGCATCCCCGGGTGTGGGGGTGACGACCTCGTCTTGCCCAGCGAGGGAGAGCCGGCCTCCATCAGGGTGGTTCAGGGCGACGGCCAGAGTGGGCGAGTGGGGGAGATGTTGGCCCAGCCGGTCGTGGTCGAGGTAAGCGACCTGACCGGACGGCCGGTGGCAGGCGCCAGCGTGGTGTTCGAGCTGACCGGATCCCAGCCTGATACGGTGACCACCGACTCCGACGGCGAGTCCGGCGCGCGGCCCGTTCTCGGCACTTCGGTAGGAGAGACCAGCGGAGCGGCCCGGGTGATCGTCCAGGAAGGGCAGAGCCCGGTCGAAACCTCGTTTCGGGTGATCGCCGTTCCGGCTTCGGCCAACGGGCTCAGCCTGGTGTCCGGCGACGGCCAGTCGGCGCCGATCAATACCACATTGCCGCTGCCGTTAGTCGTGAAGATCTCCGACGGGTTCGGCAATCCGGTGGCGGGCGTCGAGGTCCAGTGGACGGCTGCGCTCGGCGGTGGGAGCGTGAGCGCGGGAAGCACTATCACGGACGATCAGGGCCTTACCTCGGTTCAGCGTACCCTGGGCGGCGCCGCGGGTTCTCAGACCAGCGAAGCCAGAGTGGATGGCCTCGCCGGCTCTCCGGTCGTGTTTACCCACACCGCCACTGCCGGGCCCGCCGCCGGGGTTCGCATCGTCAGCGGTAACGAGCAGTCCGGACCCGTAGGCAGCCAGCTTCCGATCGACTTTGTGGTCGAGGTGCTGGACGGCGGTGGCAATCCCGTGCCGTCCGCACCGATCACCTGGACCGTGACCGGCGGTGGGGGAAGCGTGAGTCCGGCCAGCCCCACTACGGACGCCGCCGGTAGAGCCGCGGCTCGCTTGACGCTCGGCACGGTGCCCGGACCCAACACGGTCGACGCGACGGTGTCGGGGGTCGGAACGGCGACGTTCACCGCCACGGCGACGGTTGGCGCGGCGGCCGGCCTGGCCATGCAGACCCAGCCGTCTGCCAACGCCACCATCGGTGTGCCGTTCGGCCAGCAGCCGGTAGTTCAGCTGAAGGACGCGTCGGGTAACGACGTCGCACAGAGTGGAGTCACGGTCATCGCGGCCATCGCCTCCGGCGCCGGCCAACTTGTCGGCACCACTACTCGGAGCACGGATGGCAACGGTCGCGCAGCGTTCACCGATCTCGCAATCGGTGCCGGTGGCACTCATACGCTGATCTTCGCCGCACCGGGGTTCACCTCGGTCACTTCCAGCGCCATCGAGGTAGGCAGGGCCAGCACCACGACCACGATTACCTCCGACGGCCCTGATCCCTCTACCGTCGGACAGCCCGTGACAGTGCAGTTCACCGTGACTTTCAGTGGGGGAACGCCGGGCGGAACGGTGGTAGTGAGTGTCAGCGATGGGGCCGAGACCTGTTCCGCGGCTGTGTCGGCGGGAAGTTGTAGTATCACGCTTTCGGTCGCGGGCTCACGCACGCTGACCGCGTCGTTCGCCGGCGACGCCTCATTCGAGCCGAGCTCGGATACCGAGTCGCACGACGTGCAGGCCGCCAACTCCGCGCCCACGGCACTGGACGACGGGTACACGACACTGGCGGGCCAACCGCTTACGGTCGCCGCGCCGGGAGTATTGGCCAACGACTCGGATCCAGACGGCAATGCTCTCAACGCCGGACCCTTTGCAGGTCCCACCGCCAATGGAACTGTCAACCTCCAAGCGGACGGTTCCTTTAGCTATACGCCGAACATCGGCTTTGTCGGTGAAGATTCGTTCACCTACCAAGCCACCGACGGAGTGGCAGCTTCCGGCGCGGCGACGGTGCGGATCACGGTTCAGCAATAGGCCCTTCAACCGGCGTGACTGCAACCGATTGCAGCGTCGGTAGTCTGTCTCTGTGATATCCGCCCTATCGCAACCGCCCGGTACTGTTGTAGCCTAGATCTACAGTCAAAATCCCGAACCCTATCCGGTGTGGTGGTCGTGGCCCCAGTCCGATGCCTCGTCCTGCTCGCATCCGTCTCCGTGCTTGCCTGTGGCGGAGATGATCTCACGCTGCCCGGCGGTGGGAGTGGTGCGGCCCAGCTGACCCTCGTCAGCGGAAACGCGCAAGAAGGTGATGCCGGTGCGAGTCTGCAAAACCCTCTCGTCGTGCAGGCGCTCGACGCCCAGGACCGCGCCGTCGCCGGTATCAGGGTCGCATTCGAACCAAGCGCGGGCGGAAGCGCCGATCCCGACACCGTGGTGACCGGTGACAATGGCCGGGCTACTGCGGTCTGGATGTTGGGACCCGCAGCCGGCGCTCAAGCGCTCGAGGCCCACGTGGCTGGTTCGACCAGCGCGGATCTGTCGGTCGATTTCGCGGCCACGGCGAATCCAGGAGAGCCGCACACGCTGGTCGCGTTCGGCGGTGTGGAGCAGAGTGCCGCGGTCGGGACCGCGCTGCCGGATTCCCTGGTGGTCTTGGCTACCGATCAGTTCGGCAATCCGGTGGCCGGAGTGGAGGTACAATGGGCCACCTCGACCGGCTCCATCGACCCCGAGACGGTCGCGACCGGCGCCGATGGCCGGGCCGGGGCGCGGCGCATCCTGGGATCGGCTGCCGGGACGCAGTCCGCCACGGCCGAAGGTGCTGGACTTGAGGGCTCACCTGTTACTTTCAATCACACCGCGATGCCTGGTGCGGCCGCGAGTCTCGTGCTCATCTCGGGTAACGATCAATCGGGAGCTCCGGGAGAAGAGCTCGACGACCCCTTGGTGGTGCAATTGGTGGACGAATCCGGGAACGGCACCCCTGACCGGCCGGTCAGTTGGATCGTGAATCCCGGGAGCGGGAGCGTCGATCCAACGACGTCCTTGACCGATGAGGACGGATTCGCCTCCACTCGCTGGACGCTGAGTGACGGAACCGGGACGAAGACCCTCAGTGCGGTAGCCTCCGGCGTGGGCATCGTCGAGTTCGAGGCCACCGCGGAGGAAGACGGCGGTGGCGGCGGCGGCGGCGCCGGCGAGGCGGATCACTTGATCTTCCTGGTGCAGCCGTCCGATGAGCAGGAGGACGAGAGGTTGTCGCCACCGGTGGAGGTCGCCGTGGTCGACCGGTTCGGCAGCATCGTTCCCGTGTCAAAAGTGAAAATCAGAATCTCCCTCGACCCGAGGGAGAAAGAGCTCAAGGGTGATCGAGAGGAAGACACCCAGGACGGAGTTGCAACATTCGACGATCTGAAAGTCGATCGGGATGGGGAAGACTACGTCCTCACGGCATCGGCCCCCGAGTTCCCCGAGCTGGGAACCGTGGAGAGCGAGCCGTTCGAGGTGACCGATTGATCTGTGGGATCGGAGCAGCCAGCCGACGCCTGGCCTCACTCGCCGCCGTCGTGCTGGCTGGTTGTGGAGGCGACGGGCTGACTCTGCCTGACGAGGGTGAACCCGCAAATCTGAAGATGGTGCGGGGTGACCTTCAGAATGGAGCCGTAGGTGAAGCGGCGGGGGACTCGCTGGTCGTCGAGGTCACCGACCGCTTCGGCACCCCGATCGGAAATCTCGAAGTGAGCTGGGTGGCGGAGGGCGGCGGAAGCGTCGATCCGCTCCACAGCATCACCAGCGCCAACGGCCGGGCCGGCACTACTCGAATCCTCGGCACCACGCCGGGTACATATACCACAGTCGCGACGGTCGCGGGACTGCCCGACGAGCCGGTCGTCTTCCGGACCACCGCCGTCGCCGCGCGGCTGGTACTCACGACCCAGCCTTCCTTCGTCGCTTCGGACGGCGTGCCGTTCGAGCGGCAGCCGGTGCTCCAACTCCAGAATACTCAGGGCGAACCACTCGCTCGGCCGAACGTCGCGGTGACGGTGCAGATCGCCAGCGGCGGCGGCACCCTATCGGGTGTGACCACGGTGGTGAGCAACGCCGATGGCGTGGTCGCCTTTGCCGATTTGGCCATTCGCGGTTCTCCTGGAGCCCGAACCCTGATCTTCGCCGCCGACGGCTTTGCCTCGGCCACCTCGGCGCCGGTGGGAGTAGACGTCGGTGGCCCGGCGACCATCGGGATCGCGGCCGGCAACGAGCAGACAGTCGCCGCGGGTACCGTTGTTCCGATAGCGCCGGCGGTCATCGTGCGTGATGGCGACGGGACTCCGGTGCCCGGCGTGCCGATCCAGTTTACGGTGACGTCGGGTGGAGGTAGCGTGACCGGCGCCGCGCAATTCACTGGAGACGACGGTATCGCCAGGGTGGGGGGATGGACGTTGGGAAGCGCCGTGGGCGAGAACACGCTCGAGGCCGGAGTCCCCGGCGCCGACCTCGGTGGCGGGCCGATCATCTTCACCGCCGACGGCGTGGCCGGTCCGGTCAGCGCCGACCAGACTACGGTCACCGCATCGCCGGCGACCATTCCCGTGGTCACGGGCAGCAGCACCATCACGGTGACCGCGCGGGATGGCTTCGGCAATCCGGTCAGCGGCGCGACTGTGGTTCTGGCCGCCACCGGATCGGGCAACAATCTGGTTCAACCGGGCGGTCCTACCGATGACTCCGGGGTCGCCACCGGACAGCTCAGCGCCACCGAGCTGGGCGCGCACGTCGTCTCCGCAACGGTCAACGGGGTTCCGATCGTCCAGACCGCAACGGTCACCGTTGGTCCGGGTGAGCCCTCCGCCGGCACCAGCTCGGCCACGGTGCCGAACGGGACCGCTGGGGCCGGCACTGCGATCCAGATCCAGCTGAAGGACGAACAGGAGAACCCGGTTCCTGGCGCCGCTGATGCGATCTCGGTCGAGGTGTCGGGCGCGAACTCGGTAACAAGCGTGCCGGTGACCGACAACGGCGGTGGGGGATACACCGCGACCTATACCCCGAGCGCCGCCGGGAGCGATCAGGTCGAGATCCGGGTCAATGGGACCCCGATCGCGGGCGGACCTTTCACCAGCGTGGTGTCGCCCGGGCCGGTCAACCCGCCTACCTCCACGGCCGAGGTCACCCGGTCCGGCGGGATCTTCGCGACCATTCACGCGCTGGTGACGGCGCGGGACGCGTTCGGCAACCCGGTCGGGCACGGGGGGGATCAGGTTGTGGTCCAGGTGAACGGCAATACCGCGGTCCAGGCGACCGATCTGGGCAACGGAACCTACGAGGCGAGCGTGTTTGCGGTGGGGCTCAGTTTCACTGTCACCATCACTCTGAAC
Source organism: uncultured Gemmatimonadales bacterium (assembly GCA_963812755.1). Lineage (GTDB taxonomy): Bacteria > Gemmatimonadota > Gemmatimonadetes > Gemmatimonadales > GWC2-71-9 > CAVVWJ01. Next base: position 219,525 of record CAWEWK010000005.1, read on the forward strand.
GGGGTGGAGATTCAGGGGAGTCCGTTCGCCCGCTGAGGCCGTCGGAACGTAGTTTACCTCTGGTGGGACAGGATGTTATCTTGCCCGCGCGCCCTGGTGGTGAAACTGGTAGACACGCTATCTTGAGGGGGTAGTGCCGAAAGGCGTCGCGGTTCGAATCCGCGCCAGGGCATACTGAGAGTGCTGAGTGGCCGAGCCCACTCAGCACTCATGGTTTCGCCACTGTAGCTCAGGGGTAGAGCTCTCGATTCGTAATCGAGCGGTCGTCGGTTCAAATCCGACCAGTGGCTCTCCGCATCACCCTTCGTCAGGTTTCTCGAATCGCTCGAGCACTTGGAGCACCACCAGCAAGATCAACGTCGCACCTGCGGCCAAAAGAAAGTGGGCCAGTCCCGCTGCGATGCCGATGGCCGCCGTTGCCCAGATCGAGGCAGCGGTGGTCAAGCCACTCACTCTCTTGCCGCTAGGCGTGACGAAGATGACACCGGCACCGAGGAAGCCGATCCCGACGGCGACCGCCTGAATGGCGCGGATCGGGTCGGAGCGGAATCCGTCGCTCTGGGCCGAATAGTCGCCAACTGCCAGCTCCGCCAGCCCGGTGTAGAGCGCCGCGGCAATCCCCACCAGCATGTGAGTCCGGAGTCCGGCCGACTTCCTGGCCCGTTCGCGCTCCCATCCCAACACGGCCGCCAGCGCTGCGGCCACCAGCAACCTGCCCAGAATCGCAAGCTCGCGTTCCACCGCTCAGGCGGCGGCCCAGCGACGGCAACGACAATGCCCGCAGGAAATCTCTCCGGCGGCCGTTTCTGAAAGAGGTCGGGCCACGGTCATGGTAAACTGAAATCCGCAGTCGAGGCAGCGCAGGGTCAGGGTCATCTCACTCCTCCGCGAGCGGCAGGACGGAGTGTAAATAGCGCTCGGCGGCGGGAGTCGCGGTGCGGGCTGGCACAGGGTCCCCTCTGGAAACGTCACGGGAATCCGGTGACGTAGGGCCCGACCCGGTGCAGGTCGAATCAGGATTTGCCGGTAAGCAGAATGCGGCGCAGCGGATGACCGGTGTAGATCGGCTGGAGGGCGAGATATCGGGTGACGGTGCTGGTGCCGGGGACCAGCAGGTCGTAGTGGTCGAGAAGCGCCAGAGCATCCGCCGGCGCCCCGCCGCGGGAGGTGGCCTGGAGGAAGTGGACCGCAAAGGCGACAGCTTCCGCCTGGTGCTCCGCCGTGCTCCCGTACCCGTACCGCTTGGGGTCTTTGATCGGACCCACGCCGCTCCAAAGCAACCCGAGCTGCTGGGGCGACCGGCTCTGCCACCGGTGGCCGAGCTCATGGGCAAAGGCGTGGCGCAACTGGTCGGTGCTGGTCATCCGGGCCAGGTCGATGGCCAGGGAGTCACGCGCCGCGATGTACTCCGCCAGGCGGCCGGCCCGGCGCCCTCGTTCTCCCACCTGGCCGGTGGCGCGTTGCGGCCGCCCGAACAGCGCGTAGAGCGTATCGGCGTAGGCGCTCTGCTCCATACCGCTGGTTATCTGCTGGATGCCCTCGCTGTCGCCGGAATCCACCAGTACCGAATGCCTGGTCAACTCGGTTGACCTCAGGCTGTCGAGCTGGCCCGGCTGCTCCGCCAGGTCGAGCAGCAGTCCCGGCGCCTCGGTCTCGAACACGCCGCCTTCGACCCGGAACAGATACGTCCGGCGACCCTGGCTCAGGTCGATGTATGCCAGGCTCACCGCCGGCGCGCGCCACCGTTGGCCGGCTCGCTGGCGTAACGACCCTACCAGGGGATAGGTGGCGGTCATCTGGCCGTCGGCCGAGTGAAACCGCAATCCGCCCTCTACCAGGACCATGGTCCCCACTCGGGGCGGCAATCCCCGCACCGATAGAAAGCCCGAGACGGCAGTGCCGAGTACCAGCGAAGGATGCCGGCGCCTGGCGGGCCTTCGATCGCGGAGTCTGAGGGTATCGGTGAGACGGCCGTCGGTGGGGCTGTATCCTGGCCCTTGGGTCGATCCCCCGATGGGCTGGGCCGTGGCATGAGCCACGGCCAGGAAAAACAGGACGGGAATGAGCCGGCGGATGGGCCGGTTCAATTCTGGGCGAAGCTCGGAGTGATCACCACCGGAGCTTCGGTCGCCCCCGCGGGATCCACCCAGGTCGTCTGCACCAGCACGACCGACAGAGCGATGATCAGAAAGACCATCGTCCCCAGGATGGCGATGGCGGCCTTCCCAAAGAGCGGCTGTGAGGCGGGCGATGGCGCGGTCGTGGCGGCGGAGTTGGCGGACACGGTCGGTCTCGGTATCGAGGTTGTGGGTCAGCCGGGGATGCGCAGGCGCATTCCGGTACGGAGAGCGTAGTCGCTCCGGATCGTATTGACCCGGCGCAGAGCTTTCACCGACACTCGATATCGCAGGGCGATGCCGCTGAGCGTTTCGCCCCGCCTTACCCGGTGCACCCCGTGACTGGCTCTATGAGGCGTGCGGGCCGTCGTAGCCCGCATGGCCAGTGCGGAGGGGATGGCAACGGTGGGAATGACCAACCGGGTCCCGGGCGCCGGCCTGGTGCCGCCCAGCCGGGGGTTGGACGCCCGGATGTCACTGGAGGACAAATGGTAGCGCGCCGCGATGGAGCTGAGTCGCTCGCGCTTCCGCACCACGTGGGTCAGGTAGCTGACCCGGGCCCCATGGGGCAGGGCAGAATACCGCTCGGCCACCAGCTGACCGGTCCCGGCCGGCAGCCGAATCACGGTGTGAGACCGCGGCGGAGTGGCGAGGCGAAGGTACTGAGGATTGAGCTCCCGCACCGCGTCCACTGTGGTGTCCCCCAGCCGGGCAATCACGTCCAGGCCGGTCGACTCGGTCACTACCAGGGAGTCGTAGGCGAAAGGCGTAGCCGAATTGGTGGGAAAACCGTAGCGCTCCGGCTGTTTGGCGATCAGGGCGGCGGCGATGAGCTTGGGAACGTAGTCCTGAGTCTCGGCCGCGAGGAGATCACCCGCTGCCAGCCGGAAGAACGCCCCATCGGTCTCCGAGTCGGCGTCGGATTCTCCCTGGAGCTTCCCCAGGCTCCGTGAGACCTTGCCGGCGCCTGCGTTGTACGCGGCGGCGGCGAGATAGAGCGACCCGAATCGATGCTTGAGGTCCGCCAGGTGCCGTGCCGCGGCATCGGTCGCCTTGAGCGGGTCGCGCCGCTCGTCCACCCAGCTGTCAACCCGAAGCCCGTAGCCCTGGCCGGTGCCCCTCATGAATTGCCACATGCCGACGGCATAGGCCCGGCTCACGGCTTCGTTGGAGTAGCCACTCTCGATCAGAGCCAGATACCCCAGATCCCCTGGCAATCCCGCCGCTTCGAAACGCTGGCGGATCAGAGGCTCGTACCGGGCGCCCCGGGACAAAAACACCTGCATTCCCTGGCGGCCCGGTCCCTGGAAATAGCCGAGGTAATACCGCACCCGGGGGTGACCGGCGTAGGTGCGGACGTCGATGTCCCAGCGGACGCCGCTGGCATCGAAGGCCGGAACTGCCCCTGCGTCCGGGGTGGTCGCTGCAAGATCGTTCAGCACCGCATTGCCGGCGGCTGAGAGCGTGTCGAGAGGTACGACCTGGACTGGGGGGATCAACGAATCGGGTAGCGAGACGGCCATCGGAAGTGCGGCGGGGGCAGGCGGCAGCGCTGGAGCACAGGCCCCCAGGCCTGCGATCGCGGTGCAGAGGATCAGCGGTCGCTTCATTCGGATCGATGGCGAAGGGTTTGGCAAACGGGCGGGACTCGGCCCGCTGATCGACGTTGCACAAAACGCGCCGCCGGGCGAAGGACAACAAACGATTTGAAGTCAATCAGTTGCGTGGAGAAATCAGGCGGGTGCAGTCATCGGCTCGGGCAAAAACCCGGCCCGGCTGCAAATCGCGCGGTAGACTAGGTCGGCTCCAGCCACAGCGAGTAAACTTCTGCACTCTCTCCCACCTGGCGCTTTCCCTCGGGCACAACCGTCGTCACCGAGAGCCGCACCCGGCCATCCTTGGTGAAATCGAGTCGCATGAAGCCGGCGGCCTCACGCTGGAAGAGGGTCCCCTCGATCCGCCGCACCAGGCTGGCGTGGCCCAGGATTCCGGCGCCGCTGATCAGGAGGTATTTGGCGAAGGAGACCTCTGGCCGACCTCCCCGGATTACCTGGAGGTTGTGGTCGTGGCCGGAGGCAAAGACCAGGGGCGGATCTTTCTCGAATGCCCGCTCGAAGGCGCGGCGCATCGCCTGGTACTTCGAGCCTGCGATGTCCTGGTTGCTGATCCCCCATTTTCGAGCCAACGGGTAGATCGAGCCGATGATCGGGAGCGGGATCCAGAGCCACGACTCCACGTTTCGCAAGGGAAAGATGTGGTCGACCAGCTTGAAGGAGCCCCCGTGCTCGCCTCCTGAACGGATCGGATGGTGGGTGAGCACCACGGCATGACGCTTCCCCTTGTCCCGCAGGGCGCCGGCCAGGGAGTCGACCACCTCATCGTAGGTCTTGGCGGCGCAGGGCGACGTGGGCCCGATGGGTTTGGTGTCGTTGTGAACCCACCATTCGCTGTCCAGCACGATGAGCCGCACGTGCTCGCCCAGATCCACCACCTCGGGGCCGGGGCAGCCGCCCTTGGGCAGCACGCGCACGTCTCGCCCGCCGTACCTCCGAACCAGGCTGTCTTGTCGCCGGATCGAGTTCCACCCCTCGCGTCCCTGGCGGTCCCAGTCGTGGTTACCCGGGATCAGAAGGCCTTGCGCGGCTCCCCGGCGGATCGCCAATACCTGAGCCGCGATCTTCCGCTCCGCATCGTCGCGATTGGGGTCGCCGACCGGGGGAACCCCACGGGGATAGACGTTGTCGCCCAGGAAAACCACGTACTGCCGGGCGGGCCGGAGGGAGTCAGACTGGCGGGTCAGGTCGTGCAATACCGGCTCGCCATCGTAGGCCGAGCTCCCCGCATCCCCGATGAGAAAAAGAGCCAGCTCGATACTGTCGGTTCTGGCGGGCACCGCCGGCGCCGGTTGCGCGGGCTCCAGGGCCGGCGTGCAGGCCGCCGCCGACAGCGCCAGGAGCGCGAGCGCTCCCGCCCAGCTACGGCCGGTACGCATAGCCGGTGATCGTCGCCCGCTTTCCAGCGGCCTCGTCGCTTATCAGCAGAGTCAAGTCCGGCGCGATGGCAATTCCCTCGGGCTGGCGGTGGAGACGGGAATCGAGACGGCCACCGCCCAGCACCTTACCCGAAGCATCGATTTCGGCGTAGGCCCGCTCGGGCCCCGCCAACAATAGAAACGTCCCCGAGCGCGGGTGACGGACCATGGCCGATCCGTTGAAACGCTTGGCTCCGGTGACTCGCTCCAACTCGCGCTGGGGAATCGCCAGCCGGGGCTTGGGCTCGAAGCGCCAGCTATCCACCGAGATGGCGAGGATCACCACCTGATGCCGCCACTGCCGGCTCTGGACCTGCTTGCACAGGATTAATAGCGACTTGGTCGCCTCGTCCCACGCCAACCCTTCCGCCTCGCAGGTACCACCCAGGCCAGGCCCGCGTCGCACGGCTTCGGTGAGCTGCCCGTCTTCGGCCCCGTGGCCTTCGAACAACTCTCCCGAGCTGGTCAGCAGGAAGATCCGGTCGCCTACCACCTGAATGTCTTCGAAGTCTCCGGCGATGACCCTCTCGCGCCGGGTAAACCCGAATCGCCCAGTAACCTCTCGAGCCGCGGGATCAATCCGCCAAATTACCGCCTTCTCGTCACCGTGGGCCAGGAGTTGCCCGTCGGGAGTGTAAGCCAGACCTGAAATCTCGGCCAGATTCTTCGGCAGCTCGAAGCGCCAGCTGGGCCGATCGCTGAGCCGATAATGGGAGAGCATACCTTGGTCTTGAGCCCGAACCCCAGGAACGATGGGGCCGGCGAGAAGAGCGAATGCAAACAAGATCGGGGTGGCGCCGAGTGCCTTCATCCCGAGGCAGGCGGACTCTGCCCGTCCGACTGGGTAGGCGAGTACTCGGCGAGCTTGGGTCCGACTTCGCGATGGAGCGCGTCGAGCAGTGTCTGGGAGCTGATTCGCTTCTTCAGCCGAACCTGATAGGTGAGCTCCGGAAGACCGTCCGTGCCCGGAGTGTCTGACTCCAATGCCCAACGCTTGGTCTGAGCCTCCAGCACATCCTCGATCGCCCGTCTGGTGGGGACGTCGTTGGTCGCGTGCACCCGCAGAATCCCTTCCCGTTTATCAGCCTGCGCCCCATCCGCCTGCTGCGCCTCATTAGTCAGCGATTTCGCCTTGGCCGGCTCCAGCCATTCGGCGGCCGGTGACGGGTGCGGCTGTCCTTTGGACGGGTTCTGCTCGCCTAGCGCGATGTCCGCGATCTCCGGCTGCGCGGTGTTCCATTTCCAGAGCGCCACCACGGTCATGTTGTAGAGCCCGGAGAGCGCAGCCGAGGCCTCCAGTGCTCCAACCCCGGCTCCCAATCCGACCGCGATCGCGACGAAGACATACATCGCATCCTTGGTATCGTCCAGCGCATTGCGGAACCGAACCAGACCAGCGATACCCGCCAGGCTGAACGCCACCGCCAGGCTGTCCTGGACGATGACCAGGATCGCGGCGACGGCCAGCGGAAGCAGCGTGATGGTCGCCACCACCGAGTGATCCACTTTTCGCCGTTCCCGGGTCGCTACGTAAGCCCACACGATCGGCAGCATCAGCAGCAGTGCCCCGATCATCGCCACCAGCGCGACCCGCCATCCCCTCCCGCCCCAGGCGGTCTGTTGCAGCGCTTCGGTCAACGCCGCGCCGGAGCCGGTATCCAGCTGATCCTCCAGCTGCGGTGGCGGATTGAGGTGCCTGGTCAGCCGCGCCATGGCGACCACCACGGCGATGATGGCGAGATGAAAACCGGCCAGCCACAGGAGCCGCGGTCGGGGCCGGTCGTCGGTTCGGGGCTCTCCCACTGGGTCTTTGTCCGCCATGCTGGGTCCTCGATCTGTCGCGTGGAATGGCAGCAGAATGTATCCGGCGCCGGCCCAACCTGCTGTGCCGACAATCACGAGCACTCACTGTGTTCCGAAGTGAAACGTGGGCACATGATCAAGTTCAGCGTATCTTGTCCCCCTGACCCAGCTGTCATTGAGAGACTGTCTCGCCGTCGGAGCGGCACCATGATCCGCGATCACCGAGTCACTCTGCTGCTTCAACTGGCCGCGCTGAGTACGGGCCTCTCCCCCGTCGCGGCCGCACAATCAACCGATTCGACCGGTCCCGGCCGAACCGTCACCGTCGTCCCCAACCGGCGCTACGACACCGGCTGGTTGCATCGCATCTTTTTCGGCAACCATTACCGAGACCTGTGGGCTACCCCGATCGAGGCCGAGCTGATCGATCTGGCGACCTTCGACGGTGGACTGAAGGCAACCAAGCGCGGCGGTGGGCAACAGACCAAATCGCTCCGCTTCGAGGCAGCGAGTGGCCGGCAGTACGCCTTCCGCTCGATCGACAAGGACCCGGTGCTGGCGCTGCCGCCGGCTCTGCGCCAAACCGCTGTAAGAGGCATCATCCAAGACCAAATCAGCGCGGCCCACCCTGCCGGTCCTCTGATCGTGGCCCCGCTGTTGGAGGCGGCGGGAGTGCTCACCGCAGAGCCCCGGATCGTCGTGCTGCCCAAGAACGACCCGCGGCTGGGCGAGTTCGAGAAAGAGTTCGGCGGCATGTTGGGGATCCTGGAGCTGCGGCCCGAGGAAGGAGACGGTGTGAGCTTCGAGGGAGCTGCAGATGTCATCAGCTCCGAGAAGCTGCTCGAGAAGCTGGAGAAGAGCCCCGATGACCAGGTGGACGCCCGCAAGTTCCTGGAAGCGCGCCTGGTCGACATGTTCGTGGGCGACTGGGATCGCCACCGCGACCAATGGCGCTGGGCTCGCTTCGGCGACGAGCGACGCCATCATTGGCTACCGATCCCGCGAGACCGCGATCAGGCATTCGTCCGTTACGACGGGTTCCTGCTCTCCCTCGCGCGGGGCACCTCGCCGCAGTTCGTCAAATTCGGACCCAAATATCCCGGGATGCTGGGACTCACCTGGAACGGACGGGACCTCGACCGGCAGTTCCTGGTCGGTCTGGAACGACCGGTCTTCGACTCGATTGCCAGGGCGCTCCAGGCTCGCTTTACCGACCAGGTCATCGAGTCCGCCGTCGCGAAAATGCCGCGGTCCTATTACCGGATCGACTCGGCCCGCATGGCCAGTGCGCTGAAGCACCGGCGAGACCTGTTGCCCAAGGCTGCCGATCGGTACTACCGGCATCTCGGCGGACAGGTCGCGGTCAGCACGACCGATCAAGACGAGATCGTCGTCGCCGAGCGGGTGGACCCCCGCTATACCGAGGTCAGCGTGTCGCTGAGGGACTCCGGTGGCGCGTCGGCTGCCCCGTTTTATCGCCGTCGCTTCGACCACGAGGAAACCAAAGAGGTGCGGCTCTTCCTTCACGGCGGTGACGACCGGGTGGTAATACGGGGCACTGCGGGCGGTGGGGTGCGGCTGCGAATTCTCCCGGGGAAGGGCACCGACGAGGTCGTCGACTCCTCTAAGGGCGGGCGAGTAAACCTCTACACCACCGAGCCCGACGACCGCGTGCTTCCGGGCCGGGACATCGCCGTGAGCCGAAAGCCCTATGCGCCGAGAGACACCGCACTTCGCGACTGGGGCAGCCGATGGAGGTCGGATTGGTGGTTCGGCGGCGGGCCCGACATCGGGATCCTTCTGGGGACCGGCGTGGTGCACACCCGTTATGGCTTCCGCCAGGATCCATTCGCCAAACGGTACCGGCTGCGGGGCGCGTACGCCACCGGCGCGTCCACCGGCCGGGTCGACTTCACCGCCGAGTGGCACCGGTCCAATTCACCGGTGAAGCTGAATCTGCTGGCCCGGGCGTCGGGCATAGACGTCCTGCGATTCCATGACTTCGGCAACGAGACCACGGCGGAGGGCGACGACGAGTTCTTCCGGGTCAAGCAAACCAGCCTGACCTTCGCTCCCTCGCTCTCCCTGCCCGATGGCGCGCCGGCTGACGCTGTCGTTCGGCCCGGTGCTGCGGTACTCGAGTACCGATCTCGACCCCAGCCGCTTCATCGGTATCAGCCAGCCCTACGGCTCCGGCAAGTTCGGAATGGTCGGCGGAGAGGCCGGCCTCGCGTTCGATCACCGCAACCGACCCAACGCCGCCACGTCACGGATTTCTCTTCGCGGTTGGCGGGAGCTTCTATCCGAGCGTCTGGGACGTGGTAGATAACTTCGGCGAGATCCACGCCGTGGCCTCCACCTACCTCTCTGCTGATTCCATGCCGCTACGGCCGACCCTCGCGCTTCGAGTGGGCGGCAAGCAGGTGTGGGGCAACTATCCGTTCCAGGACGCGGCGTACATCGGAGGCGCCTCGACCGTCCATCTGGGCCGGGAGCATCGCTACGCGGGCGACGCCTCTCTGTACGGCGGCGCCGAGCTGCGACTTTTCCTCACCAGCCTCATGCTGTTCGTGCCGGCGGATTTTGGGGTCTTTGGGTTAGCTGACGTGGGGCGGGTGTATCTCGAAGGTGAAACCTCGGACAAGTGGCATCCGGCCGCGGGCGGAGGCATCTGGCTCTCGTTCCTCGATCCGGGAAATACCGTGAGCCTGGCCGTAGCCAAGAGCTCGGAGCGCACTGGCGTGTACCTGATTCTGGGGTTCGGAATCTAGGTTGGCCTCGGCGCGCCACGATCCCTACGCCTCGCTTCGCATCCCGAATTTCCGCTGGTTCATCGCTGGCCTGTTGACCATGAACCTGGCGACCCAGCTGCAAGGGGTCGTCGTGGCCTGGCAGGTGTACGCGCTCACCCAGGACCCGCTCTCGCTGGGGCTCATCGGCCTGGCAGAAGCGCTTCCCTTCATCGGATTCGCCCTCCCCGCGGGACACGTGGCCGATCGGCGGAACCGGCTGCGGGTGTCCCGGGCCGCGATCGCGGCGCTCCTGGTTTGTTCCGTGGCGCTCCTGAGCTACACGCTCTATCCCGGACTACTCCGCCGTGACCGGGTCTGGCCGGTGTATCTGGTCATTTTCCTCAGCGGCATCGCCCGGAGCTTTCTTCAGCCGGCCCGTACCGCCCTCAGCGCGGAGGTGGTTCCCCGCGCGCTGTTCCCCAATGCCGTCACCTGGCGCAGCTCTACCTGGCAGCTCGCCGCGGTGCTCGGGCCTGCTCTGGGCGGGTTGCTCTACGGGTTCGGCAGCGCGACCGCGGCCTATTCCGCCGACGTGGCACTCATGCTGGTGGCGCTGTTCGCACTCGCGCAGATCCGCCACACGCCGGCTCCGCCCCCGCCTTCCAACGACTCGGTGCTTCAGAGTCTGGTGAGCGGGGTGCGTTTCGTGCGGAAGCAGCCGGTCATTCTTGGTGCACTGACCCTCGATCTCTTTTCGGTGCTGTTCGGCGGCGCCGTCGCTCTGCTGCCGATCTTCGCCGCGGAGATTCTCCACGTCGGTCCCGAGGGACTCGGCCTGCTGCGCGCGGCGCCTGCCGCCGGAGCGGTGCTGGTGTCGGTGTGGTTGGCTCATCGTCCGCCCCTGGGCCGGGCCGGACGCACGCTGTTGCTGAACGTGGCCCTGTTCGGTGTGGCCATGATCGGATTCGGCCTTTCCCGAAGCTTCTTCCTCTCCCTCGGCCTGCTGGCGGCGAGCGGGATGGTGGACACGGTGAGCGTCGTGGTGCGGTCGACCTTGCTCCAGGTCCTGACGCCCGATCACTTGCTGGGGCGGGTATCCGCCGTGAACGCCATCTTCATCGGGAGCTCCAACGAGATCGGCGCCTTCGAGTCCGGCGTCGCCGCAAAGCTGTTGGGGACGGTTCCGTCGGTAGTGCTGGGCGGGCTGGCTACTCTGGGAGTGGTCGCGGTGGTGGCGGTAAGGGTTCCGGAGCTGCGCCGGCTTCGGGAGATCCGTCAGTAGTTCGAGAGACTCGGCTCCGGCCCGGCGCGCAGGAGCTCCGCCAGCCGGCCCAGCCCCTCGTCCAGTCGATCGCGGGTCACCGTGGCGCCGAGGCAGACCCGGATGGCGTGCGGCGCGCTCTCCCGGCCGACCACGAATTCTTCGGAGGGCGACACCACCACGCCGCGGGCTCGGGCCTGAGCGACGAAGGTCTCGGTGCGCCACGGTTCCGGCAGCGGCAGCCAGAAATGGAAGCTTCGGCCGCCGGCGGGCGCGCCGGCAATCCATGGACCCAGCGTGCGGGCCGCAATGGCGTGCCGGGCCGACGTCTCCGCCCGCTTCCAGGCCACCATAGCGTCGGCGTCGCCACGCTCGATCCATTCGGTCACCAGCTCCGCCAGAAGCGGGGAGGTGAGCCAGGTGGTGGCCCGAATCACCGCCGACACTCGCTCCGCCTTGCCGGGCGGCGCTACGACGTAGCCGATCCGCAGTCCGGGAGCCAGGCTCTTCGAGGTACTGGTGATGTAGTAGGCATGGGAAGGGGCCAGCGCGGCGAGCGGAGGCAAGGCAGTGTCCGGCAAGAATCCGTAGACGTCGTCCTCGACTATCGGGACCTCGTGGGCCCGGGCGATGGCGGCGATTTCCTCGCGCCGCTCGACCGGCATGGTTATCCCAGTGGGGTTCTGTAGCGTCGGCATGCAGTAGAGCGCTCGAGGCCGAGCCTCGCGGCACGCCGCCGCGAAAGCGCTGGGAAGGACGCCGCTCTCATCCATCGGCAGTCCCTTGAGCTGGAGATGCAAGAGGCTGGCGATGGCCTTCATCCCGGTGTAGGTGACCTGCTCGGTGAGCACCAGGTCACCGGGACGGCTCAGCGAAGCCAGCACGGTGACGGTGCCGTGCTGCGCCCCGCTGGTAAGGATGACTCTTTCGGCCGGAGCCACGAGGCCGGCACGGGCGATCCACCCCGAACCCGCGGCGCGGTGACGGGTCATCCCGGGCGCAGGCTGGTAGTAGTCCAGCAGCCGGTCCAGGTCGCTTCGCGCGGCGAGAGATTCCAGCGTGCGCGCCGCCAAGCCGGCGTGCGCATCCCGCACCAGCCGATTCTTACTGAGATCGATGAGGCCGGGGTCCTCGTCTTCGACCGCTCCCTCTTCCGCTCCAGCTTCCCTTCCGCGAACGAACGTTCCCCGGCCTACTTCGCCGGTAACCAGCCCGCGCCGCTCGGCCACGGCATAGGCGCGACTTACCGTCCCGATCGCCAGGCCGAGGCGGCGGGCCAGTTGTCGCTGAGTCGGCAGCCGCTCTCCCGGCTGGAGCAACCCGGCGTGAACGTCGCGCTGCAAGGCCGCGAGTAGCGCCTGGTGCTTGGACTCGGCTTTGGGGGAAATAGTAGGGGACCACATTGTCATAGTGACAATGTTTCATTTGACATGCATCTTGTCAAGTACAATATTAGCTATTAGCACAGGGCTATCGGCTATCGGCTATCGGCATCAGCTATCGGCCTTTAGAACCGAGCCCGTGGCCACGGGCCGATAGCCGATAACATAGCCGATAGCCGATAGCTAATAGCTGATACCCGATGCCGATAAGTCTCCGCATTCGCCAAAACTCTGATTCTTCAACCGGGTCCGTCACCGTCGGCGATGGGGCAGCCCCACCCTTGAGATTGAGTCCGACGAGCCCGGTCCCACCCAAGGTCAGTCCGCTCCTGGCCGCAGTGGCTTGGTTGGGCCTGTGCGGGATCTGGGGATCCACCTGGCTCGCCATTAAAGTCGGACTCCGCGATCTGCCGCCGATCGGCTTTGCCGGAGTGCGCTTTGCCATCGCCGCGGCGGTGTTGTTCGGCGTGATCCTCATCCGCCGGGTTCGATTGCCCTGGGCCCGGCGGGACTGGAAGCTGCTGGCCTACACCGGCCTGCTCACGATCACCATCAACTACGCCTTCGTGTTCTGGGGCGAGCAGTACATCTCCTCGGGGCTCGCCGCGCTGCTCAACGCGACCATCCCACTCTTCGGGCTGCCGTTGGCGCATCGGTACCTCGAGAGTGAGCCCCTCACTGCGCGAAAGGTGGCCGGTGTCATCCTTGGTCTGGTCGGCGTCGCCGTAGTCTTCGGGGCGGAGCTGGGTGGCGGACCACTGGCGTTCTGGGCCAGCGCCGGGATCATCGTCGCGTCGTTGTCCGGGGCACAGGGCAGCGTCCTGATGAAGGCCCGGGGATCACATCTCGACCCAGCGGTGACAGCCGGTGTCCAGATGGCCGCCGGCTGCATTCCGCTCCTCCTCGGCGGGTATCTGCTGGAAGGAAACCCGTTGGCCTTTCACTGGACGCCCGCGGCCGTGCTCTCCCTGGTCTATCTGTCATTGATCGGATCGGTGATCGCGTTCCTCACCTACTACTGGCTGATCCGCCATATCGCGGTGACCCGGGTTCTGCTGATTCCGCTGGTGACCCCGCTGGTGGCGGTGCTACTGGGTACGGCGTTTCTGGGTGAAAAGCTGGGGTGGGGAACTGCCCTGGGTGGTGGGGCGATTATCGCGGGAGTAACCATGACGGTCTTGCGGGACAAAACCAGGTAGGGGCGCACCGCGGTGCGCCCCGCTGGATTGACGCTTACGCTGCCGATTCTCCTGCCCGATTGGCCTTGCGGGTTTCCACCTGGCGCTTGAGCCAGTCGATTTGATCCTTGATCGTCTGCCGGGTGGCCTTGACCGCCAGCCACTCCAGCGCCCGCTTCCGCTCCTCTTCCGTGAACACCGGTGACTCGGCGAGCCGCTGATAGAACGCCACCTGCTTCTCGGTCGGCGCGTAGGGTCCGACTCGAGAGACGACCTCGACCCTAGCTGCAGGTCTGCCGGATTCGACCACCCTGGTCTGGCCCGACTGGCGGGCAGTGGCGATGACTTGGGCTCTCACATGGCCAGGGATGAGCCGGAATCTTGCGTTACGAGCTGCCTTCATCGCGCCGGCCTCGTACCAATGGGGATTGAGCTGGCGGCTTCGCCGCGACTCCGGCTGCTCGCCCGCCAGGATCCGGCGCACGAAATCGCGGATCTCCGGTTCACCGAAATTCTCCGCCATCCAGCCCAGATAGTCGCGACCCTCATCGCTATCGAGCAGTTCGCGGTAGGTCTTGCCTCTGAATTTCTTGCTGGGAACCCGGGCGTCGAGGTCGAGCTTGGCCGGCTCGAAGTAGACCGCCTGGCGCTTGACTCCGATGACTTGGTCCAGGCGTACTTCCCGCCCTTCGGGTGAGATCGCGAACCGAGCAGCTTTCACCTTGAACAGCGCCTCGCGATCCTCGCCCTCACCGATCATTTCGTACTGAAGATCGTCTTCGCGAATCACCAGCCCCTGCGATACCAGCGCCATGCAACATTCGTCGACGCCGACCTTGGAGAGTCCCACCACCTCTTGGCCGCTCTCCTTCACCACGTAGACCAGATCGGTCGACGCAACGCCCTCCAATTCTTTCAGGAGCGCCTCTTCGTCCATCCGGTCCATCAACTGGAACGGATCCCAAGCCGGCGTAGGCGCCGGTACGGGATTCGGCATTATCTCAGTCATTACTTTCCCCGCCTCTCGTGTTGTTCGCGGCGAACCGCGTCCTACTCCGATCGCGTCGGGGCACTCCCCTCCGCGGCCGTCCCGCTCGGGTTGCCCTGGACTGATCGCCACTTTGGAAAGGGGAGACACCAGCACCAGCGGCGGGACCTGTCGGCGAGACGTAAACTCCAATCTAACAATGGTTTACGCCATGTCAACGGTATGTATGTCAGTAGCTGGCAAGGGGTTAGATCGGGATATTTCCCATAGGGGGGCGGGGTATCATCTGATCAACTGCGGGGCATGGAAAAAAGCGAAGAGGGGCCGTCAATTGCGGCCCCTCTTACTGGTTCCGATGACTGGTATTGGGACTATTCATCGCGCTGCTTCTTATACAGCCAGTATTCCGGACCGGCGAGATTTTCCGGCCAGTCACCCGTGTGGAGATCTCCCCGCCACGCCTCGCTGTCCGCGGGCTCCCATTCCCCGTCCGGCGTGTCCCAGGGAAGATCTCCATCGCTCTCCCAGGGCCGCCCATCCTGTAGGCTCATACTCCGCTCCTTCTAGCTACTGGGGGGCCACCTGCCTGCGCCGTCACATGGAAGCAAATGCCGGGCCGAGTCTGCCGGTTCCCGTGGGGCGCCGCCTAAACAGTTGGGCTCCCGGCCTATTCAGGTATCCACCCTAAGCGAGGGCTGGGGAGGTCGGGATGCTCACGGGTGATGGAACGGCGCGTCACTTGAGACAAAGGTGTCTCGAACGAACATCCAGCACAGCGTCCGGGTTGGCCGCCGGATCCTGCGAAGCGCGAGCTGGAGCCGGCAATCGCTGGATCCGGCGAGATGCCCGATCATCCAGCTTGAGGTGGAAGAAGTTTCGATCCACCTCCAACGGCTCCCATCAAATCACGCGCGCCGCGAGCTCCCAGCCTCCTTCCCTCCTGCCCCTCGTCGGGCTACAATTCCGCTCCTCGCATGACGGGACGTGGCGCAGCCCGGTAGCGCACTGCAATGGGGTTGCAGGGGTCGCGGGTTCAAATCCCGCCGTCCCGATGGCGCTTGGCCGACCTTGACGGGTCGGCCTTGTCGTTGGCGGATCCGATGCCGGAACAACTCCTCTTCACCCTGCTATCGCCGAGGCACCTGATGCGTGGCTCCTCCCTGGTCTTGCTCCTCCTGTCCCTCGCCGCCTGTTCCGATCGTGGATCCTCCGGCTCGAGCGGTTTCAGCACCGAATTGGGCGTGGACACCACGGCGATGACCAAGCATCCCTCGGGGTTGTGGTATCAGGACGTGACCGTGGGGAACGGAGCGGAGGCCGCCAGCGGCCGCACCGCGATCGTTCACTACACCGGCTGGCTGCCGGATGGGAAGAAGTTCGATAGCAGCCGGGACTCGGGCCAACCATTCACCTTCACCCTGGGAGCGGGGCAGGTAATTCGCGGGTGGGACGAGGGGGTAGCCGGGATGAAGGTGGGCGGTCGGCGCAAGTTGGTGCTTCCGCCACAGTTAGCCTACGGTGACGGAGGAGCGCCACCGGTCATTCCCCCCGGCGCCACACTGGTCTTCGATGTGGAGCTCCTCGAGGTTCGTTGAGGGGATTTCCACATCCGGTGAGGTGGATCACAGCGAACCCGAGCCTTATTCCGCAATTTGCCACTGAGGTTCTGCCCACCCTACAAAATCTGCTCGCTCTAGATCGGCTCCCAGGGGCCCAGCAGGCGCGTGACCAGACGTCAGGAGCCAAGGGACAAAGGGGGACGCGGATGTTCACACGTCATGGTGCCCGTGCGATCCTGGCGCTCGGCGGTGTCGGGGTATTGCTGGGGGTGGTGGGTTGCGCTCGGGTCAAACCCGAACAGTTCAACAGTGAAGTCGCGAAGATTCGGGAGGAGATGAAGGCCGGCGACCAGCAGCTCGCCACCAGGTTGGATTCCACCAATCGGGCGATGGGCGACCAAGCTCGCCGGATCGACGCGCTGGAGCAGGAGCTTCAGGCCTTTCGCAGCGAGTACAATGTGAGCATTCAGAAGGTGCGCGGGATGTTGAAGTTCAACATTCCGGTTCACTTCGAGTTCGCCAGCAGCGAGCTGCGGGAGCCCGATCGCCCGGTGCTCGATCGTTTCGCCTCGGTGGTGAAGGAGTACTACCCCGGCGCGCTCATCACGGTAGAGGGCTTTACCGACCCGGCCGGCAGCACCGCCTACAACCAGCGCCTGGGGCAGCGGCGGGCCGACGCGGTCAAAGAGTACCTGGCGACGGCCGGCGGAATCACCGGCGACGACCTCAAGTCGGTCAGCTACGGCGAAGCTCGTAACCGTCAGGTGATTCCCGGTGCCAAGGGGCCGGGAGACGCGGGAGTAGAGAACCGGCGGGTGGCCCTGGTGGTCGATCACGCCGCGATTGCGGACGATCAGATCACGGCGTTAGGAAAGTAAACTATCGGCGAACGGCTATCGGCTATCGGCTCCTTCCGGTGTAGCCGATAGCCGATCGCTTTCCACCTTCCGAAGTACGATCGTTATCCCCCTTGCTCCGTCCTCCGGCTCCGCCGTCACCTCGGCCGGGGCGGAGATCACTTCCCAGTGGCCAGGCAGCAGGAATTCCTCGGTGCGCACTCGAAGCTCGTGGGCTTTCGGGTGCCGCACCCGCAGGAAGAACGCTCCCCTCGAGTCGGTGAACGCGATTTCCCCACCAACGTCGAGTGCCGCGCCTTCGATCGGCTGGCCGGACTCGTCGGTCACGGTTCCCCGTACGACGTACCGGCCCATCGAGACCGCGCCCACCCGATTGGGCTGAATCCCCCCATACGCTCCCATGTACAGGAAGGTGCTACCCGACGCGGCGTAGTCGACCGAGCCATCCGGTTGGATGTAGGTACCGATGCTGGTGGAGTAACTGCCCAGCTGGAGCCTGGCAGTGAGATTGAGGGTGCTGCGGAACGGATTGAACGGTTGAAACGGCTGGTGCACGATCTGATAGTCGGCTCCGAACTCTCCGATCCCGGTCCTTAGACTCGCTCCGAGAAGCACGGTGGGCCGCTTGTCGTGTAGCGAGACCTGCTGCATGAGCCCGACTCTGGGCGAGATCCGCCAACGCAGATTGGCCACCGGCGTCACCGATGCGGAGCGCCCCTCCGGACGTGACTGAAGCAGGAAGATTTCGGTGTCGAGCCACCGGGCGACTTCCCGGCCCACGCCCAAGTAAGAGCTCAGATTCCCGATGCCCTCGGAACTCGAGTAGTAGAGGCCGGCGGTCAGCCGGGTGTCGTGCCAGCGGCCGCCGGCGAACAGCGAATTCCCGGTGGCGCGTACCGCAGGCTTGGTATCGGCAGAATCCTGGACGAAGTTCTGGCGGGCGAATCCGATCTGAAATTCGGAGCCGAGGTCGTAGGTGAGCTGGAGGTTCTCTCGGTCACTCTCAGTCTGAATGGGAGTGGGAACCGCCGCCCGGCGGAAGCGGTCGGGGTTCCAGACGTACGACGCCTTGAGGCCTAGATCGCCCCGCTGTAGCGCGATGCTGGAGGCGGCATACGGTCGATCGGAGCCCACACCGGCCACCAGGGCACCCGTGGCAGTGGGAGAGATCTGCCACTGAAGGCCCGGAACCAGAGTCTGCCGTTCGGCAACGAGAGCGGTACTGCTGAGCCGCACTCGGGGCGAGATCCGATGCTGGATGAATACGGCGCCGAGCGGGGCTTCGATGCTGGTGGGCTGAAACGACGGAGCGCCCAGGCCGGCCGAGCTGGCGCCGCCAAAGACCAGATATGCGGTGCGCTCGTTGCCGCCGCCGTAGCTCGCGCCTTGAACCAGCAGGTTGGTCCCGGAGCTGAAGATGTCGGTGGGAAACCGCACCACGATCGCGTCGTTGCCGAGGCGAAGGGTGTCCTTGTTCACCCCGGTTCGCAGGAAGGCGCCGGCGCGAAGCCCCTTCAGGTAACCGAGACCGATCCAGCCGTCCACCCCCGAGCGCCAGAAATTCGCGGTGGCGCCGTACCCGCCCAACAGCGACGAGCCGCCGCCCTGGACTTCGACCACCGTCTGAGCCAGAAGCGGTTCCGGGTGGCCGAGGGGCGCGGTGACGATCCCGATCAGGAGCGGGAGAACACCGCGTCGCATCGGCTCACCGGGCCGTTTCGCTGCCGGACTGCGCCATGATCGTGGTATCGGAGGGAACCGAGGGAGCCGCCCGCGGGCTCAGCACTGTATCGAGGGTGAACTTGGCGAATCGGAGCGTGAGACGATTGGGCGAGGTGGCGTTATTCCAGGCCAGCTCGGTCCATCGACGGCTGTGGGGGAACAGAGGAAACCCGGGGCCCGGCTCACTCTTGAGCTCGCCGTTCGAGGCGACCCCCTCGAGCACCCGGCCCAGGTTGGGCCCGCCGTTCTCCAGCTGCACTCGGAGTCGCCCGCGCGACGGGTCGAGCAGGTAGTCCACTATCGTCACCTGGGTCTTGGCCAACGCCTGCTTCTGATTGAGATAGACCACGTGGGGCAGCAAGATCCGCACGTTGAGCCCGCTCTCGGTGCGGGCCCCGCTGAGCGCGCTGAGGATGTTGAACCATGCCGGAGTGCTGTCGGCTTTGGCCTCATAGAAGACGGTGTAGCTGCCTTTCGGTGGGATGCGGAAGCTCATCGTGGAGAGCTTCACGTGGACCCGGTTGGTGTCCAGTGGCGAGTCTACGACTTCACCTTGCTCGGTGACGTGAAATCCGCGGACTTCCAGCACCGCGTTCAGGGGAAACAGGGTCCCGTTGAAGAGCTGAAAGCTGGAGCGGGCTCGCTCCTGGTACTCGGCGATCGGCGGGCTTACCGTCTGGGCAACGAGTGCGCCGGTGGGGAGCGCGAGGCTAACGAGGCAGAGTAGCGCTCCGAGTGCCGGGAGGTGCGGGTACCTGCGCATGACTCTTTATCCCCTGGTGGCTGCCGCGCAGCTATTGAGTGATCGCTCGGAGGTTGAGCGTTCCGGTGTAAAACCCCGTCGGCAGTGTAGGGAATCCGACCAGGTTGAGCTGTAGATCCAGATTGTCGGTCCGGCTCGAGTTCTTGTTGACGCCGGTGATATTCTGCGCGAAGAGGCGGAGGCTTCCCCCCGCGGTGCCCACCACGCCGATCCCGTTCTGGGTAATCGGGGTGAAGGCTACCGGGATCCCGGTGGTCATTCGGCCGAGCAGCCGGCCGGATGGGATTGCCACCGGGCCGGTGAGGGCCTGAGGTGGCAGCGAGAAATACGCGACCAGGTTGACGGTGTTGGTCTGCCCCGGATTCACATTCCACTGGGTGACGATGGTGGCCGGTCCGGAGAAGCTGTTGACCGCGTTGTCCACGACGGCGGGGATGGACTGCACCATGCCGGACGTCACCGAGACAGTCAGCTGGCCGGGTTTGATCGCGGACAAGCTGACGATCCGCGCCGGAGAAATGGTGCCCACCTGTGCCGCTACCTCCGAGGAACCAAGCGCCAGGGGAGCGCTCAGCGCCAGGAGCCGGAGACGGCGGCCCAGGCGGACAAGTCGGGACATCAGCCTACTGCACGATCGCTTGAAGGTTCAGCGTACCAGTGTAGTTGCCGGCGACGGTGGTCGTACCGGTCAGGTTCAGCCGGAGGTCGAGCTGGTCTGCCCGCTGCCCGAGGTAGTTGACCGCGCTTACCGCTTCGGTGAACAGCACCTGGCTGCCACCGGCCACACCCAGACCAGCGAAGGCGGCGCCACTGAACGGCGCGTAGGCGGCTGCGCCCACCCGGCCTTCGACCTTGGACGACGGGATGAGACTGGTACCATTGACCAGGGCCTGCGCCGGAGTGGCAAACCATCCGACCAGGTTCACCGAAGTTCCCGCCGTGAGGTTCCAGTCAGTCGTCAGGTTCACCGCGGTGAAATTGTTGGCAGTGGAGTTGTCGGTGATGCTGGCCAGCGAGGCGCTGGAGGAAGCCGGGCTCACGGTGAGCGTGGAGAGCTTGGTGGCCGTGAGGCTCACGGTCGCGGGGGTAGAGGTCAGCCCCACTTGGGCCTGGGCCTGGTTCGCCGTGACGACGGCAATCAGGGCGGCAGCGATGAGGGTGGTCCGGGAAACGGCGTGCATGTGCTTTGCTCCGGGCTAGGGGTTTTATGGCGGCTGCCGGTACGTCAACGGTTGGGGGCTGAGCCGAGGCCCGGGGAAGTACAAGAGGTATGCCACCTGTGACAGTTCATCATTTTTTGTCGATTGTTTTGACAGTAAGAAACTGGACAGTTGCTCTCATGGGCCTGCCGGGAGGGCCTTGGGATGGAGGTTTCCGAGGGGAACAAGGA
The DNA here is from genome assembly GCA_963812755.1 of uncultured Gemmatimonadales bacterium. GTDB lineage: Bacteria > Gemmatimonadota > Gemmatimonadetes > Gemmatimonadales > GWC2-71-9 > CAVVWJ01. The sequence continues at coordinate 240,308 of CAWEWK010000005.1, forward strand.
GCCTTCCAGCCGAGCCCAACCTCGGGCCCCGAAGCCGTCCCGGTGTGGAGCACTAAGTAGCTGAGATCGGATGACTTGAGACCGGCCAATCGAGCGGGGGCAACGCGGGCGACCCAGCGCTGCTTTGGGCCGGTCTGGGTGGTCCGGGTTTCCCGTGGAGAGGGCTCGAGGCGCTGAGTTCTGGGAGACTGGGCTCCGCTGTTCGGAACCGAGTCATTGGGGCAGGATGTTCCGCCGAATCTGGGTCAGTGCGTCAATTTGCGGGAAGCCAGCAAACTCTACTCGTCGTCGTGGTCCCGGTCGTGCTGCCGCCGCCGGTCGCCAACGTTGCCTGGGCGGACCAGTTGGATGGTGCCCTGAAAGGACTCCAAGCTCACCTGGGCGCTCCCCGACCCCAGGGTAAAGCTGAAGCGCTTCCCCTTTCGGGCCTCCGTGAGGGTCACCGGAAACTCGGATTCGAACTCGCCGTTGAAGGTGGAGACCGACACCGCGGCGTTGCTGTTCGGGGGCACGGTGAGCAGCAGGTCTCCGTTGTGGGTGGAAAACGCATAGCGGCCGCCGTCGCGTATCGGACCATCGTACGTGATGTCTCCGTTCACGGTGGTCGCAGTGACGCTGGTGGCGTCGACCCGCTCGAGGTCGATCTCCCCGTTGACCGTCTCCGCGTCGATCTCACCGCTGGTCTGCGACACGGTCACGTCCTCGTTCACCGAGTTCACGTCGATCCGTCCCTTGGCTCCCCGGAGCGAGACGCTGCCCTGCACCGACTGAAGTGACACCAGGCCTTCTCCTCCGTCGACCAGTATCTCGCCTTCCACGGTCTCGACTGAGACCGGCCCCTTGGCGCCGGTCACGTTGACGTCGGTGTAGACCCCGGACAGGTCGAGCGCCATCCAGGCCGGTGCGGTGATCTGGAGATCCACTGCCGACGCCGGCCCGCGGCGACCCTCGGTGCGGACGCTCACCGCGGTGGCGCTGTGATGCACCTCGATCCGGGTTCTCCCCGAAGGGGCGGCCTCCACCCGGACCGCGTTGCGGGCCCAGGCCTTCACCGCGATCTCGCCGCCGTAGGCGCTGATTTCCAAGCGCTGGCCCCGCTGGACGGGAACGGTGGTGTCGATCTGTTGGGCCAGCGCGAGCGCGGCGACGGCGCTGGAGGCGAGTGTGAGCAACACTGGATGGTCCTTTCAGCTCTCGACGGTGACGAGGGCGGCTGCCTGCCGGAGCAGCTCGAGCTTCCGCCGCATCGTGGCGGCCAGGTGCGAGTTCAAATACAGATTCGACGAATCGGCGGCTACGGCTCGCTGGGCATCCGCAATGGCGCGGTCCATGGTGGCGAGGTTCTGTTCGATCACCCGGACCGTAGCGGTGTCGAGCCGGCCCTGACCGGCCCGGAGCACCTGTTGGAGATCTGCCACCGCAGCATCGTAGCCTCGGGTCGAGGTCCATTGACCCACCCGCGCAACCGCCGGCGTGCCCTGCGACGATGTGGCGGCCACTGATGGCGCGTCACCCGGATGCGCCAGCCACGCGGCCCCTCCGGCGAGCGCGGCAAGCGCGATCCCGGCAGCCGCGAGCTGAGGCAGGGAAAAGGTGAATCGCCGGGGGCCCCGGGCCGCTCCGATGCGCCCGGCGATTCCGGGCCACAGGTCGCGGGTGGGGGGCCGGTCCTCCAGCGCCCGAGCCCGCGCCACCACCCGGCGAAGGTCCGCCAGCAGGGCCGTGCAACCGGCACAGCCTTGCAGGTGCGTCTCCAGCTCGGCTTGCTCGGCACCGGTCAGGTCGCCGTCGAGATAGTCGGACAGGCGATCACTCCACTGATCACTCATGGCTTCTCCTCACCGCTCGAGATGCTCGCGCAGCGCCATTCGCGCCCGATGGAGCTGAGACTTCGAGGTGCCGGCTGCGAGCCCCAACATCTGGGCGATCTCTTCGTGGCGGTACCCCTCGATATCATGCAGCACGAAGACCTGGCGGGCACCATCGGGAAGCTTGCCGATCGCGGTCTCGACGTCCATCGAGGACTCCGGCGCCGCTCGGCGCCCGGGCACCAACTCCAGCACTGCTTCTCCTTCCACGAACCGGCGGCGACGGGTCCCCAAGGACTCTCGCCGCGCCAGGATGACGTTGATCGCCAATCGGTGCAGCCAGGTTCCGAAGGCCGCCTCGCCGCGAAACGTGTTGAGCTTCTGCCAGGCCCGGACGAAGACGTCCTGCGCCACTTCGTCGGCATCGTCGTCGTTCAGCATCCGGCGGACCAGGCTGTGGATCTTGGCGACGTGCCCCCGGTAGAGCCGTTCGAAGGCATGGGCGTCGCCGCTGGCGGCCAGCGTGGCGTCCACTGCATCCGGATCGGTTCTCAGGGTCGAATCGTGCCGCAGCGTCGCCACTCCACAACCGGTTTGGGTCATCGCGGAGAATTGGATAGTGCGATGGGTCAAAAGGTTGTGATGGAGGGGAGAGAGGGGCAAGGAGGTGGGGGCTATCAGCTATCGGCTATCCGCTACGGGCTATCGGCTGTGAGCCGATAGCCGATAGCCGATAGCCGATAGCCTATTTCATCACATACTTCTCCGGGAACTGCTTGCCGATCGCGGCAGCCAGGGGGTCGGCGATCATCTGCATGTGGCCGGCGGCTTCGCGCAACTTGGCATACGCGGTGCCCCAGTCGCCCTTACCCTGGGCGTCGACCACGGACTTGAGGCCGACCACGTGGTCCCGGACCAGGCCGGCCACCACGTCCTTTGGCAGGTTGGGGTTGGCGGAGGCGAGGAAGGCCCCGAAGTCGTCGGCATAGCCCACCAGGTCTTTCACCGCCTTCTGCTGCATGGCGGCGTCCTTCTGGGCGACGCCGTTGGTGTAGTCCACAAAGAAGCCGATGTGTTTGCGCCAAAGTGCGAGGAAGGCGGTCTCGGCGCCGGCGCCATAGACCGAGCCGATGGCCTTGGAAAGCGCCACCGAATTGCCGTCCAGGGCGCCGGCGGCCTCCTTGAATTCCACCGAGCGGCCGCCCAATGCGGCATCGGTCGCGGCGGCGGCGAGGAAGACGTGTTCCGCCAAGGCGGTGTTCAGCGCGGTCCTGAGGTCCGAACCGCTGGTCTGAGCCGGTGCGGTAGTGGCGGTGGCGAGCGCGGCGGCGAGAGTCAGGGCCCCGCCGGTCAGCCGGGTGATCAGGGACATGGGTCAACGGGCTCCATCATTGGGTGTGATGACGCGGATCTCGCCGCGCATGAAATGATGCCGGGCGCAGAAATACCGATAGGTCCCGGCGCGATCGAACGTGACGCCGAACGCGGATCCCTTGCCCGCGAGCGTGCCTCCGAAATCGGTACGCATCGTGTCGGGAATGCCGGCGGTGACCGTGTGCTCGATCTGGTCCTGGTTGGTCCAGGTGACCCTGGTGCCCACCGGCACCTCGATCGCGGGCGGCTGAAACTGGAAGGCGCGGATCTCTACCGCGGCATCGGGGAGTCGGGCGGCCCCGATGCCCAGGACTAGCCACACTGGCTTCATTCGGCTCTCCTCACAGGATTGGTTCGGCGCACCCCATGTACGGCGGTCAGGCGAAAGCGGATTGGTTAGATTGGCATTCTTGGCTATCGGCTATCAGCTATCGGCTATCAGCCAAGGGCTGAGCCCCCATTGGGCACCCGCATTACGCTTTGCCGATAGCCGATAGCCGATAGCGTTTAACCCCTAGCCGACAGCCCAATGCCGACCCTAACGCACCCAACCATCACCGCCCCTACCGGCCCGACGATTTCCTGCAAGGGCTGGCATCAGGAAGCAGCTCTTCGGATGCTGATGAACAACTTGGATCCCGCGGTTGCCGAGCGGCCGGAGGAGTTGATCGTATACGGCGGCGGAGGGAAGGCAGCGCGCAATTGGGAGTGTTACGAGCGGATCGTCGCCACGCTGCGGCGGCTGGAGAACGATGAGACCCTGCTGGTCCAGAGCGGAAAGCCGGTCGGTGTGTTCCGCACTCACGAAGAAGCCCCCCGGGTGCTCATCGCCAACGCGCACCTGGTTCCGCGATGGGCCACCTGGGAGGAGTTCCGCCGGCTGGAGGCGCTCGGGCTCACGATGTATGGGCAGATGACCGCGGGATCGTGGATCTACATCGGGACCCAAGGGATTCTCCAGGGCACCTACGAGACCTTCGCCGAGTGCGCCAGGCAGCACTTCGGTGGCACCTTGTCAGGCAGGCTGGTGGTGACGGGAGGTCTGGGAGGCATGGGTGGGGCGCAGCCGCTGGCTGCCACGATGAACGGCGCGGCCTTCCTCGGAGTGGACGTAGACGAGAGCCGCATCCGCCGCCGGGTGGAAACTCGCTATTGCGACCGCCTCGAAACCGATCTGGAAGCGGCCCTCCGACTGCTGGAGCAGGCCCGTGCGGAACGCCGTGCGCTCTCGGTGGGACTGGTGGGCAACATCGCCGAGGTGCTACCCGAGCTGGTCCGCCGGGACGTCGTTCCCGATGTGCTGACCGACCAGACCTCGGCCCACGATCTTCGGGTGGGCTACATCCCGGCCGGCTTCTCCCTGAGCGATGCCGCATCGTTGCGCGACCGCGATCCCTCGACCTACGAGTCGAAGGTGCTCGATTCCATGAGCACCCACGTTCGGGCGATGCTGGAGCTTCAGGCTCGCGGTGCGGTAACGTTCGACTACGGCAATAATCTCCGGGGCCAAGTCGCCGACCATCGGGGGATGAGTGAGGCCTTCACTATTCCCGGCTTCGTGCCGGCGTTCATCCGGCCGCTTTTCTGCAAAGGTGCCGGTCCCTTCCGCTGGGCCGCGCTCTCCGGCGACCCGGCCGACATCGCGGAAACCGACCGCGCGGTCCTGGAGACCTTTCCTCGCAACGAATCGCTCGCCCGGTGGATCCGGCAGGCCCAGGAACGAGTGCAGTTCCAAGGCTTGCCGGCGCGCATCTGCTGGCTGGAGTACGGCGAGCGGGCGGAGATGGGGCTGCGGTTCAACTGGTTGGTGAAACACGGCAAGGTGCGTGCGCCGTTGGTGATCGGGCGGGACCATCTCGACACCGGCTCAGTCGCGTCACCCAACCGGGAAACCGAGGGCATGCAGGACGGGTCCGACGCCATCGCCGACTGGCCCTTGCTCAACGCGCTGCTCAACACCGCCTGCGGCGCCAGCTGGGTCTCGCTGCATCACGGAGGCGGGGTCGGAATCGGGTACTCGATCCACGCCGGAATGGTGGCCGTGGCGGACGGAACTCCCATGGCAGACCGGCGACTGGACCGGGTCCTCACCGCCGACCCCGGCAGCGGGGTCATGCGCCATGCGGACGCAGGCTACGAGCTGGCGGTGGAGACGGCGCGGGATCGCGGGATCGACCTGCCCATGCTGGAAAGTTAGAGCTCCGATGGCTCCTCACCACAAAGGCACGAAGGGCACGAAGGTCTACGAAGAACAACACAGCACCTTGTTGTTTTTTCTTCGTGCTTCTTCGTGTCCTTCGTGCCTTCGTGGTGAATGCCGCACGAATTTCTTCCTCCCATGAAGCTGCTGCACAACATCAGCCAGCTCGCCACCTGCCGGGCGGAAGGCGGGCAGGGGGAGATCCACGCCATCGCCGACGCCGCGCTGGTGTGGGAGGGCGAGACCATCCGTTGGGTGGGACGGCTTTCGGACCTACCCGAACCAGTTCCGTCAGGCCGAGCGGATCGATGCGGGTGGGCGATTGGTGATCCCGGGCTTGGTGGACTGCCACACCCATCTGGCCTTCGGTGGCTGGCGGGCCGAGGAGTTCGAGCAGCGGATCCAGGGACGGAGCTACCTCGAGATTTCCAAAGCCGGCGGGGGAATCGCGCGGACCATGCGGCTCACCCGGGAAGCGTCGGAGGACTCGCTGGTGGCCCGCGCCGCCGGGTTTCTCCGGGAGATGCTCGTGCTCGGAGTCACTACGGTCGAATGCAAGAGCGGATACGGACTCGATCGGGAGAACGAGCTGAAGCTCTTGCGGGTGTACCGGCGTCTGGCGGCGGAGCAACCCATCCGGCTGGTGCCAACCTTTCTCGGCGCCCACGTCGTGCCGCCGGAACTGAGGCACGACCGCGAGCGATACATCAAGCTTCTGATCGAAGACCTGATTCCCGAGGTCGGACGCAAGCAGCTTGCCCGCTGTTGTGACGTCTTCGTGGAACAGTCGGCCTTCAGCGCCGACGAAGGTCGCCGAATACTCCTGGCGGGCCGGGCCGCGGGGCTCGCTCCGAAGATTCATGCCGACCAGCTCAGCTCCTGCGGGGGAGCGGAGCTTGCCGCAGAGGTCGATGCCCTCTCGGCTGACCATCTGGAACATGTCAACGCCGCTGGCATAGCCGCCCTGAGCCGGAGCAGCGTGGTGGCGGTGAGTCTCCCGATCGCGTCGTTATTCCTGGCGCAGCCTCCGATGCCGGCCCGGCGCCTCATCGAGGCCGGCGTAGCGGTGGCCGTCGCCACCGACTTCAATCCCGGCTCGGCCCCGAGCTATCACCTTCCCCTCGCGCTCACCCTGGCCTGCACCCTTCAGCGGATGACTCCGGCGGAGGCGCTGAAAGGCGCAACCTGCTTTGCTGCCAGGGCGGTGGGACAGGCCTACCGAATCGGGTCCCTGGCCTCCGGCATGGAGGCCGACTTCGCCGTCATGGATGCCCCGACGTCAATCACTGGCTCTACCACTTCCGTCCCAACGCCTGCCGGCTCGTGGTGCTGCGGGGCCGGACCGCGTGGCAGGCCTAGCTACTTGCTAGGCATCCGTCTTGGCTGCCTGATCCCGCCCGGTGCTTGCGCGTTTGCCCGCCGATGAGCACTGTAGGGCACTCTTCGGGAAGGAGCCACCCACACAGACGGAGGCATCATGCATCGACACTTGTGGGGCGGGTGCGTTGCACTCCTAATCGCCGGTGTCCCGGCCGCATCGGCACAGGTTCGCGAGATCAGTGGCCGGATCACTAACCAACAGACCGGTCAGGGGGTCGGCGAGGCAGTCGTCTCGGTAGAGGGAACTCGGATCGCGGTCCGCTCCGCCGCGGACGGACGCTTCGTGTTCAACATCCCGGACGGAGACCAACGCTTCACCATTCGGGCGATCGGCTTCAAGCGCGACTCAGTGGTCGTTCCCGCAACAGAGAAGACCGTCAACGTCGCCCTCGAGCCCGATCCCTTCAAGCTCGAGGAAGTCGTGGTGACCGGGCAATCCACTGGCATCGAGAAACGCAATCTGCCCAACGCCGTCTCGACGGTGAGCGCCAGCGAGCTCACCCGGGCGCCCACCCCCACCCTGGAGAGTGCCCTTCAAGGCAAGATCCCCGGAGCCCTCATTCAGGCCAACTCGGGCGCGCCCGGCGGTGGCATCCAGGTGAACCTGCGCGGAGTGTCGACCATCGTCGGAGACATCAACAACCTGTTCGTGATCGACGGGGTCGTGGTGAGCAACGACGCCGTCCCCAACGGTGCCAACGCGGTAACGGCGGCGCAGACCGGGCGGCAACCCGCAGCAATCAGGACAACCCGGTGAATCGCATCGCGGACCTCAACCCGGAGGACATCGAGCGGATCGAAGTGCTCAAGGGAGGGTCGGCGGCCGCGATCTACGGCGCCAAAGCCAACAACGGTGTGGTGATCATCACGACCAAGCGCGGCCGGCAGGGGAAGCCCCAATTCAACATCAGTCAGCGATTCGGAACCTTCTGGCGGGCCAACGAGCTCGGGCGACGCACCTTCAACAGCCTGGACGAGGCTCTCTCTGTCTACTCCGACACTGCCACGGTCACGGCCGCCTTCCAGCCGGGGCGGACCTTCGATATCGAAGATCAAATCTTCGGTCGGCACGCTCTCTCCTACGAGACCAACGCGAGTGTGAGCGGGGGCACCGAAACGACCAAGTATTTCATCTCGGGGCTGGTCAAGAACGACGAAGGTATCGCGATCAATACCGGCTACGAGAAGCAGTCGCTGCGGGCCAACATCGACCAGGAGCTGGCGGACTGGATCAACCTGTCGGTGAATACCAATGTCATCCACAGCCTGTCAAACCGCGGGCTCTCCAACAACGATAATGCGGGAACCAGCCCGTATCTGGTGTTTCCCGCCACCCCGAACTTCATCGACCTGAGTCCCACCGGCCCTGCCATTACTGACTTCCCGCTGAATCCCTTCGAGCGCAGCAACCCGATCCAGACCTTCACGTTCCTCAAGAACGAGGAGGACACCTGGCGGGCGCTCGGCAACGTCACGGCGCGGATCGCGCTCAAGACCTCGGCTCGGCACAACCTGTCTCTTATTGCCCTGGGAGGAGTCGACTACTTCAACCAGGAGAACGACTTCGTCTCGCCGCCCGAGTTGGAGTTCGAGCCCAACGACGGCCAGCCGGGGACGGTGGTGCTGAGCAAGTCCTCCAATCTGAATCTGAACCTCGCGGTCAACGGGAACTACACCTACACTCCCGAGTCCGGGCGCTACCAGGCCACCACCTCAGCGGGATTCCAGTACGAAGACCGGGACCTCGACGCCACCCGCATCCTGGGCCGCACCTTGATCTCCGGCCAGGAGAATCCCGATCAGGTGGCGAGCCTCAACGCGTTTCAGGACAATCGTCCGGTGAGGGATCTGGGCCTGTACGGCCAGGAAGAGCTCCTCCTCCTCGACCGCCGGCTCCTGCTCACCGCGGGAATCCGGGCGGATCGGAGCAGCAACAACGGCAACACCGACAAGTTCTTCTTCTATCCCAAGGCCGCGATCTCTTACCGGTTCTTGCGCCCCTTCGGAGGCCTGGACGAGATCAAGCTGCGGAGCGCCTTCGGCCAGACCGGCAATCAGCCGCTCTTCGGCTACAAGTTCTCCTCGGACACCACCGGCAATGTTTCCGGGATCTACGCGAACTTTCCCCCAACCGGATAGGAGACCCGGACATCACGCCGGAGCGGCAGACGGAGTTCGAGGCCGGCTTCGATGCACAGCTCGCCAACGGACGAGCCGAGATCAACTTCTCGGTCTATCAGCGGACCATCAGCGATCTGCTCCTGGAGCAAACCGTAGCCCCCAGCCTCGGGGTAGAGACCCGACTCTTCACCTCCGGCAGCAAGCTGCGGAATCGCGGCGTGGAGGTCGCGCTGACCATTTCTCCGGTGCAGAGTCGGGACGTGAACTGGCTCTTTCGTACGACATTCTTCGCCAACCGGAGTAAGATCACCAAGCTGGACGTGCCAGCCTTCCAGACCGGTGGATTCGGCACCTCGCTCGGAGCGTACCTGATTGAGGAGGGGTCTTCTGCTACGCAGATCGTGGGACGTGAGGGGGTAGTGGGCGACGCAACCCCCGAGTTCCAGATGTCATTGTCCAGCGACCTGGATTACAAACGCTTCACCTTGGGCTTCCTGTGGGATTGGAAGCAGGGTGGCGACGTAATCAACTTGACCACGTTCCTCTATGACCTCGCGAAGAATTCGATCGATTACGTGGAGGCGGGGGCGGATCGATTCGCGGCGTGGGCCGGGGGACAGACCGCGGTTTACGTTGAAGACGGCTCGTATCTCAAGCTGCGCGAGGTACATCTCTCGTACAACCTCCCCGAGTCCTTCACCCGCGGGCTGTTCGGATCCAATGTGCGGTTTGCGCGGCTCAGCCTGAGTGGCCGGAACTTGCTCCGCTTTACGGGATACGGGGGAATGGATCCCGAGGTGAGCAACTTCGGGAACCAGGCCATCGTTCGAAACATCGATGTGGCGCCGTTCCCGCCCAGCCGGAGTTTCTTCTTCTCAGTTGACCTGGGATTCTGACCATGAGGCCGACCATGAGACAGTGGCATCCGATGCTCCTGCTCGCCGTCCTCGGCTCAGGAGCCTGTGACTTCGACATTTCGACCAGTCCCAATAGCCCCGAGCCCATCGGGGCGAATCCCTCGCGGCCCCAGGTAGAGGCGGCCGTCAACGGTATGCTCCTCGCCTTCCGCATCGACTTCGCGGATATCCCGCTGGATATGGGCATCATCGGGCGCGAGGTGCTCCGGTTCGATCCCTCGGACCCGCGGTTCACCAGCGAGCTGCTGCACGGTCCGCTGGATGCGGGCGGCGACGCCTTCGGGGGCGACCATTGGGCTGATCTGTATGCTGCCATCAGGGCGGGGAATTTCATACTTCTGGTGCTGCCCACGGCGGAGCAGCTCTCGGCGGAGGAGCAAAGCGCCACCTCGGGTTACGTCAAGACAATCCAAGCGCTGAATTACCTCCTGGTGCTGAATACCCATACCCAGGACTCCATTCCTATCGTGACGGACACCTCGGTCGCTGGCCCGCTGGCCCCCTTCGTCACCAACCAGGCAGCGTTCGATAATGTGGTCGCGTTGCTCGACCAGGCTAAGGCGGAGCTGACCGCCGGTGGAGCTGCTTTCCCCTTCTCTTTACCGCGAGGATTCACCGGGTTTGATGCCCCGGCAACCTTCCTTCGGTTCAACCGGGCGCTTCGGGCTCGAGTTGCCGTCTACCGCAACGACTTTGCAGGGGCGCTCACGGCCCTGACGGAGTCCTTCATCGACCCGGCAGGGCCCCTCGAACTCGGAGTGTACATGGATTATGGGACCAGACCTGGTGACCAGAACAATCCACTGGCAGTTGACCCCCAGCAAAGCGAGAACTTCGCGCATCCTTCGCTGAGGACCGGCGCGCAGTTGCAGGCAGACGGTGTAACCTTGGACCAGCGGTTCGTCGACAAGGTCGTCTCTCGCACGATCACCACCAGCGACGACCTCACCTCGGATCTGGGCTGGATTCGATACCCCCTGCCGGATACACCCATCCCGATTATCAAGAACGAGGAATTGCTCCTGCTCCGGGCCGAGGCGCTGATCGGGCAGGGAGACCTGGTGAATGCCCTTACCGACATCAATACGGTTCGCACCCGGTCGGGGCGGCTGGATGCTCTCGTCTCTCTTGGGACCCCTGAGGCAGCGCTCAACGAATTGCTCTATAACAAGCTGTACTCGCTGTTGTATGAAGGCGCGCATCGGTGGATCGACGCGCGGCATTACGGGCGCCTGGGAACCCTGCCCATCGATCGTCCGAGCGGCAGCCCACCAGACGTTGTCTTTTCAACACTGCCGGTACCAACGGACGAGGTCCTGCCGCGGCAGTGAGTAGTCAAGCGAGTCCCCTCTGGCGAAGAGGGGGCTCGCTTCGCATTATGGACCGGGTGGGCCGGAGATCGGCCCACCCGGTTCCGCTTATCTGGTTGCAGACGATCCACTTGCGAAGGAACACCCCGCATCTGGGTGGCGGTGGGTCTCGCCCTCTACCCGGTGTCGCTGGTTTGCCGGGGTCAAAGCCTGGCGGCGCGATGCGTGGTTGAGTTATCTGTGATCGATCGGTATCGGTGATTTCTCTTAGGGAGGGCATCCAGATGATCCGTCGCATCACCCGAGTTTCCCGGCTTCGGCTCTTCGCCGCCTTGACCTTGCTCCTGCCCCTCGCCTCCTGCGGCGAAGGAGGCAAGTACGCCGGATCGTGGAAGCGTGACTTGTACGGTGAGGGCGAAGTGCAGATGAACCTGGCGTCCAACGGGGGTGTCGAGCTCATGCTGCCTTCCCCGCGCTGGCCCGATTCGGTCGACATGAAGGGTAAAGCGGCCTTTCAGGGCGATACCCTGATCTTCAAGGCCGACACCGCCAGCAGCCCCTGCCAGACTACCGACGCACGCTACGTCATCAGCCGGACCGAGGACGAGCTGCACATCGCGGGGCTGGGAATGGACAACTGCGGGGGCCGCCGCGCGGCGCTAGTGGGAACCTGGAAGAAGACCTGAGAGCTGACCGTCTTTCCGGCCGACTGCCGCCGGCCATTGCTGGCTCACGCAGTGGAAGGCACCCAGTCCCCAGACCAGATCGGTGCAATCGATGCCGATGACTTTGCGGGTGGGGAAGAGTGACCGGAGGGTTGCCTGAGCCTCCTGGTCCCGCTCGGGGTCGTAGGTCGGCAGCAGAACCGTTCCGTTGGCGATATAGAAATTGGCGTAGCTGGCGGGGAGCCGTTGGCCGTCGTGGTACAGTGGCCGCGGCATCGGCAAGGTTACGATCCGTAGTGGTCGGCCATCCTGGTCGGTCATCGCGTGGAGCCGCTCCAGATTCGCCTGGAGCGGCTCGTAGTTTTCGTCGCCCGCATCATCCTCGACGACGGTTACCACGGTGGTTGGATCGACGAAGCGGCTGAGGTCGTCCACGTGGCCGTCGGTGTCGTCGCCCGCAATGCCGTCGCCCAGCCATAGAATCTTCTGGACACCCAGATAGTCACGCAGCGCTTGCTCGATCTCGGCCCGGGTGAGCTGCGGGTTCCGATTGGGGTTGAGCAGGCAGGCTTCGGTGGTGAGCAGCGTGCCCCGACCGTTCACGTCGATCGAGCCCCCCTCCATCACGATACCGGGAGCAAAGACTGGAACCCCAAGTTCGCGCCCGATTCGGGTCGGTATCGCGTCGTCGAGGTCGTATGGAGGGTACTTCCCGCCCCAGGCGTTGTAGTCCCAATCGACGACGGCCTCTTCGATCTGGTCCCGGATCCGGCGCTGGAGAAAGATGGGTCCGTGGTCCCGGCACCAGGCGTCGTTGGTAGGGTTGTGGTGAAAGAAGACGTTGCCGGTGTCGGCTCCGGCATCGGCCAGGAGCCGGCGCACGTCCGCTTCCATGCCCGGCCCGGCGACGTTGATATGCACCTCTTCCTGGCCGGCGAGGGCGCTCACCATCTGAGCAAAGATCCCCGGTATCGACCCGAACTTCCCCGGCCACGACGCCTCCTTGTGCGGCCAGCTGAGCCAGGTCCCGCGGTGGGGTTCCCACTCCGCGGGCATGACGAACCCTAGTTCTCGGGGGGTCGGAGACATGGGTGAGTGACCAGCCGCCGGCCGCCCGGCACGCTTAGTCGAGATATCGCTTGGTGAGGTCCTGATAGGCATCGATCCGGCGGTCGCGTAGGAAAGGCCAATGGGTTCGGCTGGCATCCACCTTGGAGAGATCACAACTCGCCACCAGTACCTCCTCGCCGCTGCCGCCCTTGACCAGAAGGCCGCCGCCCGGATCGGAGACGAAACTCCCGCCCCAGAATTCGATGCCGCCGTCTGCGGGCCCCTCGTGTCCGACCCGGTTGACCGCGCAGACGTAGACCCCGTTGGCGATGGCGTGGCTGCGCTGGATGGTTTCCCAGGCGGCCTGCTGCTGGGCACCGTGTTCCTGCTTCTCTGCCGGAAGCCAGCCGATGGCGGTCGGGTAGAAGAGGATCTGCGCCCCGGTCATGGCGGTGAGCCGGGCGGCCTCGGGATACCACTGATCCCAGCACACCAATACCCCGATGCGCCCGAAGCGAGTGTCCCAGGAGCGGAAGCCAAGGTCACCTGGCGTGAAGTAGAACTTCTCGTAGTAGAGCGGATCATCCGGGATGTGCATCTTGCGGTACTTGCCGAGGTAGGTCCCGTCGGCATCGATCACCGCAGCGGTGTTGTGATACAGTCCCTCCGCCCGCTTCTCGAACAGCGAAGCGACGATGACTACGCCGAGCTCCTTGGCGAGCGGACCCAGGCGGCTGGTCGTGGGGCCGGGAATCGACTCGGCCAGCTCGAAGTAGCGGTGATCCTCGGTCTGGCAGAAGTATTGGCTGCGGAAGAGCTCCTGGAGGCACACGATCTGGGCGCCTTGCGCGGCAGCGTCCCGCACGCCCTGGATGGCCTTGCTGGTGTTTTCCTCAGGATCCAGAGTGCACCGCATCTGGACCAGGCCGAGGACGACTGAGTTCTCGCCTTGGGTCGGCATGCCGGAAACATAACGGCGCGACCCGGGGGCGCCATGCGATTGGTCGTGATCTTGCTCACCAGGTGACCTTCGTCACGTAGCGGAGTAGCGGGCCGCCTCATCTTGAAGGAAATTCCCAGGGCCGGCCCACTGGTGACCGCGAAAGGACGCCTACTGATGAGTAATGCGTGGCAGAGGGAGGCATTGCAGCGGCGAGGCTTGACGGTATGGGCGGCCGCTCTGGCGGGATTGGTGCTGCTGGCCGGCTGCGGCGACCGTCGAGAGCAGCGGCCGTCGGGCGATGGAGTCGCGGCGGTCACCCCCGACAGCTCGGCCCAGACGCCCGCAACGAGCGACACCACCGCGCCTGCCAGCGAGCCCGGGGGAGACACGGCTCGAACGCCCGCCCCCACAGCGAAACCGGCTCCGGTGGAGAAGCCGGCGCCCGCACCCGCCAAGAAACCCGCTGCCCGGCCGGCGCAGCCCGCGCCGGCTGAGTCCACGCCTCAGCAACCCCCGGCTCAACCACCCACGACTCCGCAGCCTGCCGAGACCGCGGCTGCCAAGCCCCCGGCGGCGGACGCCCCGCTGCGAGATCCGTATCACCAAGCTCCGCGGGACACGGTGAGCCAGGCGGTGTATAACGGATGGAAGCAGTTCAACCTGAACTGCGCGCGTTGCCACGGGGAGGACGTGCTGGGTACCACCATCGCGCCTCACCTGATCGTCTCCCTCAAGCCGGACGGGCCGATCAATTCCCAAGAGCTGTTCGTGCAGACGGTGTGCGCCGGCCGGCCCGCCAAGGGCATGCCTGCCTGGTGCGCGTTGGGGCTGGAGCCGGACAAGATCAATGAGATCTACTCCTACGTGAAGGGAAGGAGCGATGGCAAAATCGGCCCGGGACGCCCCGCCGTTCGGCAGTAGAGCCGGATCGGGGATTCAATGGAGAATCGTACTGGCTGCCTGCTTGATGGCCCTTCCGCTGGGATCGGCTGCAGGTCAGGCGGGCAGTGGCGGAAAGAACGTCACCCCAAAGGAGTATGAGGGGTGGCGGCAGTACAGCGTACACTGCGCCCGATGCCATGGGCAGGATGTCCTGGGCAATCCGGTTGCTGCCAACCTCCTCAAGTCGACCGCGGAGGGCGGCCCGGCGGCGGACGAAGCGACCTTTGTAAAAATCGTCCTCGAGGGCCGGCCGGCCGGCGGGATGCCGCCGCTACGTGGGGTTGTGACGCCGGAGCAGGCGTCCGCGATATATGCGTACGTGAAGGGGCGGGCCGATGGACGGATCCCGCCGGGGCGGCCGCAGGGCCCAAAGAAGTAGCCGCGAGCAGCCGGCGGAGGCTACTGGGGGCTCATTCGAACCGCAGCCTCACCTGTGCTCACCGGCCAACGTAGGGTCACGGACTCTCCCTGCCGGGTCCGATCAAGCCCGCGCTCCGACTTCGCCACCGTTTCGATGGGAAAGCGCCACTCTTCCGCAGAAGGTGTACAGCTCAAGCTCAACGGTGCAAAGAGCGAAAGCTCCGGAGCAAAGAGATCAGAGGACTCGGCGGCGGCGGGATCCCAGCGATAGCTCACCTGCAGTGCGCCGTCCTGCTGGACCAGGATTCGCTTGATGATCCGCGCCGGCTCCTCACCCAAGGTGCAGAGGACCTCCACGCCTTCGGCCCGCCGGTCAATGCTGAAACCAGCGATTGCTCGAGCCCACGATCTGACCGGCCGGTAGTCGCCTCGCTGGTACTGATCGAGGTCTAGATCCCGAGACAAGATCCGGTCCACCAGGATCGCGCGATCGTCCGCGTCGAGCGGAGGGCGCGACGCGAGGTGGATACCCTCCTCGATATCGTGAATGCTCTGGGTGCCGCCTTCGGAGCCTTGGCCTGCGGCAGCCGCGCGCTCGAGGGCGAGCTCGTAGTATGCCTCACGCCGCCGGGTCAGGGTGTTGGCGTAATTGATCCCGCTCGCGAGCACGGTGTACTCCTCAATTGCCGCCCCCCGAGACGGCGCCACCAGGACGGAGCACACGCCGGAGTGCAGCCAGATCTCCAGGTACCCGTCGCCGTCGAAGTCGAGCACCTCCCACTCCAGCTCGCTCCCAGCCCGCAGCTCCCGCTCCGCCAACGCGAGGTTTTCCCAGATCGCCTGGCGGAGATGCGGCAGGTAGAGTCCACCGAAGACCCCGTGCCAGTAGGCATCGTTGCACTGGGCCCGGCCGAGCGCGCGCCGGGACCCGCCCGGATTTCCCCGGCTCCGGGCCAGCGCCGACAAGGCCATCATCTTCTTGTGCATCCGGTTCGATTCGGGATACTTGACCAGGAAGTTGCGCCAGTGCGCCCCCCGGACCAGCGCGCCGTCGGGACCGGCCATGCGGCTCTCACCCAAGTCCCGCTCCAAGCGGGCGAGCCGGAGGGCCGCGTCCGGTGGCAAGGACCACTCTTCCATTTCCCGATACGAGGCGGTCGGCAGGTAGGCGAGCCCGCCGCTCGGCACGCTCTCCAACGCGTGATCCAGACGGCTGAGCCTGGCCTCCCCGCTCTCGACCAGCGAGCCGATGGTGTGCGTGAAGCGGTCGAGCCATCCGCGCTCATAGACCCACTCGCGGGTGCCGGGCCAGCCCCCGAACTTTTCGCCGTCGTCGGCGAGGACTGCCAGCCGGTGGCCGGCGGCGCGCAGATCGCGGAGATACGCCGCCGTGTCCTCCGGAGGCTGGAAGGGAATCAGGTAGCGGAGCCGCTCATCGATGGGAAACAGGGCAACCCGCTTTCCGTCGCTCTCGGTCCACAGTGGCGCGTGGAGCCGCTCGCTGGTGAAACCGGTCGCTAGGAAGTGGCGGTCGTCCACCAGGACGTATTTCACTCCAGCATCCGCCAGATCCGCCGCCAGCTCCGGCTCCCATACCCGCTCGGTGAGCCACAGGCCTCGGGCGTCGACCCCGAAACGGGTCCGGATCGCGTCATGCATCCATTGGATCTGCTCGACCCGATCCACCCGCGGCAGCGATGCCAGCACCGGCTCATAGAATCCGGCCAGCAGCAACTCTATTCGTCCATCCACCGCCAGCCGGCCCAAGCGGTCGAGATAGGCCGGCTCGTGCCCCTCCAGCCACTCCAGGAGCGGGCCCGACAGGTGCAACACCACCGGGAGAAAGTCCCGCGCGGCGAGATGGTCCAGCAGCGGCCGGTAGACGTCATCCACATGCTGGGCGAATACGTAGTCGAAGTTGCCGACGGGTTGGTGGAGATGAAGCCCGAAGACGAATCGAATTGGCTCCATCGTCAGCCGAGAACTAGGGAGCGCGAGCCGCCCAGGGCGGCCGATACGGCGGGAAGCACGTCAGGGAAGAGGTGATCCTGCCGGAAAAGCTCTTCGGCCAACCGCTGGGCGGCGGTCGCATCCGCTTGGGGGCCTTTGGCGAGCGCGGCGATGAGGGTTTCTGCGGCGTCACAATGCTCGCGAAAGCGACGTTCGGCGTAGTCGGCGGCGGCACCGGTCGAGATGATGAATTGCCAGTCGGACGACTGCGCCAGCAACAGCTCGCGAGTGGCCTGGGCCAACACCGGGCGCAGCGCCGGTGACGCCAGCGCAGCGGGCGCGACGTCCCAGAAAGCTTCCTCCAGCGGCCACAGGCGCTGCCAGGTCCAGGCCGTGAGGTCGCTGAGCCACATGCTGAAGTCTCCATTGGCTCCCCACGATCCAGCCGGGAGCCGGATCACCGCGCGGGCGGGATGCTCCCCCAGGTGGCGGGACCCGGTGACGGGACGGACTTCCCGTCGCCCGGCCAGCGCCCGGTACATCGCGGCGACGAAGTCCGGGCCCTCGAACCACCAGTGCCCGAAGAGCTCGGTGTCGAAGGGGGCGACGATGACCCCGTCGCGCGAGCGGCTCTCATTGGCCGCGATGCCCGACAGAAGTCCGGCGAAATGGCCGGCATGGCCGCGAGCCCGGTCCTGCGCCATGCCGGGGTCGTAGGGCAGCTTGCCCCCCAAGTCCACGTCGCCGCCGCTCACCCGCCACAACTTGAGTCCTCCCGGCCAGCGCATCTTGTGGAACTCGAGGTACCACCCGTCACCAGGGTAGCCCTCGAACCGGCTCCACACCTGCATCGATGCCCGGGGGTCGCGCACGAAGGCCGAGACGGCGGCCGATCCGCGCGCGTGGGCCACGAGATAGGGCCGGTAGGGCGACCGAAGGGCGGCAGCCATGGCCTGCTGGCGCAGCGGACTGTGCAGCGTAGGATCGCCGCCGGGATCGCCGTACAGGCCGAGGGGCCGACCGGCGGAGGCGAGATGGGAATCGACGAAGAAGAAGCGGAAGCCGGCGTCGGCCAGGTGCTCTTCGATACCCCGCCGCATTCCGGTTTTCGGAGCGGTGGGCCAGGGCGACCAGGGACCCCTCGGACGATAGGCGCACTCCGGTAACCAGCAACCGACCGGCGAGCGGCCAAAGATCCGCCGGTGTTCGGCGGCGCCTAATCCGAGCTGGAGCCGAATGCTCTCGTCGCGTGCCAGCAGAGGAAGGAAGCCGTGAGTCGCCGCGGAGCCGATGATCTCCAGCCGTCCGGCGGCTTCGAGCGCCCGAAAGGCGCCGATGAGGTCCCGGCCGATCCGGTGGAACAGTTCCCGCAGCCGCAGCAGCCGCGCCCGCCAGAACTCCACCAGCGGCAGCAGGTGAGTCTCGCCGGTGGCGGCAAGAGAAGCCGGCGCCTCTTCGCAGGAGGCGAGCCGTTGAGTGAAGAAGGCCTCCATCTCCTCCGCGAAGTCGGGACTGGTGAGTTGGTTGGCCAGCACCGGGGTGAAGCCGATCGTGACCGGCGCCGGTACCGCATCGTGGGCGAGCCCTTGGAGCGCCTCCAACAACGGCAGGTAGGTATCGAATGCGGCTTCGCACAACCAGTCGCTGCCATGGGGCCAGCGGCCGTGGTTGAGTACCCACGGCAGGTGGCTGTGCAAGGTGAAGACGAAATCCATCCGCGGGGAGCTCACCGGACCGATGCCGCGTGAGCCAAGGCCCGCCGATAGACCTCGAGATACTGGCTCACCGAGCGCTCCCAGCTGAAGTCCCGCGCCATGCCCCGACGCATCAGCGCCTGCCATCTCGACTGATCGGTGAAGTGTTGCAGCGCCCGAAATCCTGCCTCCTCGAAGGCACGGGGAGTGTAGGCGTCGAAGGTGAAGCCGGTGATCCCGTCCTCCACCGTGTCGGCCAGGCCACCCACCCGCCGCACGATGGGAGGCGCGCCGTAGCGCTGGGCCCGCATCTGGGTGAGACCGCAGGGCTCGTAGAGCGACGGCATCAGGAAGATGTCGGCACCGGCCATGAGGCGGTGCTCCAGCCGGTCGGTGAAGTCGAGCTGCACCCCGATCCGGTCGGGCGCGGAGGTTGCCAGCTCCACCAGGGCCTGCTCGTACGGCTTCTCCCCGCTTCCCAGAAACACGAACTGCGCGTCGCTTCCGAGCAGGTCGCGAGCCTGGAGGATGAGATCCAACCCTTTCTGCGTCACCAGCCGGCCGGTGAGGCCGAACAGCGGGGTGCGCCGCCGCTGGGGCAGCCCGAACGACCGTTGCAACGCCGCCTTGCACCGCCGTTTCCCTTCCAGCTTGTCGGCCGCGTACGGCGCGGTGATTTGAGCGTCGTTCGCCGGATCCCAGATTCCCTGGTCGATGCCGTTGAGGACACCGACCACGCGGTCGCCCATCGAAATGAAGGCGTCATGAAGCCCAAAGCCGCCGCCCGGCGTGCGGAGCTCTCGCGCCTGGGTGGGGCTCACCGTGGTGACGAAGTCGGTGAAGGCCAGGCCGCCCTTGAGGAAGTTCACCTTCCCATACCACTCGAGCTGCCGCCAGTTGAACAGCTCCCACGGCAGGCCGATGTCGGGCATGACCTCGGGGGGAAAGTGTCCTTGATAGCCGGGGTTGTGCACCGAGAGCACGGTGCTGACTCCGCGGCCCTGGCGGTCGGCAAAGAGGGTGCGGGCGTAAACCGGAACCAGGGCGGTGTGCCAGTCGTGGGCGTGGAGCAAGACCGGTCCCGGCACCAGCCGGGGCAACGCGGTCATGGCCGCCAGAGCGAAGAACGCGAAGCGCCGGGCATTATCGGGGTAGTCCTGCGCGTTCTCGCCGTAGATGCCGTGCCGGTTGAAGTAATCCAGGTGCTCGATGAAGAACACCTGCGGCCCACCGGTGGCCCGGGTGGCCCGGAACACCCGGGCCTCCTCGGGGCGGCCGCCCATCGGAATCACGAAGGGCTGACCGACCGGCTCGAGGTCGGGCTCCGCATCGCGCACCGTGCGGTAGAGCGGGACAATCGCCGTGACGTTGAGCCCGGCGGCCCGCTGGAAGCTCGCCAGCCCGGCGACCGCCTCCGCGAGCCCGCCGGTGCGGGCGTACGGGAAATACTCCGCCGTCACGTGGACCACGGAGACAGGTTCACCCCCCGACGTGGTGAGCGGCGGCGCGGTGCTTGCCGGCGCCAGGGCCGGCTCATGTATTGTTGCCATCCTCAGGGCCTCATGCGGTGGGTGGGTCGTCGCCCGACGCCTCCCCACGGATTGCTGGAGCGTAGTATTCCTGTACGTAATTCTGCACCATCCGCCGCGCGGTGAAGCGACTGCCGGAGAGCCGGAGCGCGTGGCGCATCTTGTCAACCCAACCGAGCGGGACCCCGGCAGCATCGCGAGTGTAGTACAGCGGGATCACCTGATCCTCCAGCAGCCGGTAGAACCGCTCCGCGTCGGCCGCGTCGGCGTCCTCGCTCTCGCCGGCCGGGGATATGGCCCACCCGCTCAGTCCGTCGTAACCCTCTTGCCACCATCCGTCCAGAGTGCTGAGCTGGGGAATCCCGTTGAGCGCCGCCTTCATGCCGCTGGTGCCCGACGCCTCCAATGGAACTCGGGGGAGATTGACCCAGAGGTCGACGCCCTGGACCAGGAGGTGAGCGACATGGAGGTCGTAATCCTCCAGGAACGCCACCCGGCCCTCGAACTCGGGGTCCCGAGTGAACTGGTAGACGGTCTGGAGCACTTCCTTCCCCGGAGTATCCGCCGGGTGCGCCTTGCCGGCGAAGACGATCTGCACCGGCCGCCACGGGTCGACCAGGAGCCGCCGCAGTCGCTCGAGGTCGCGGAAGATGAGGCTGGCCCGTTTGTAGGTAGCAAAGCGACGCGCGAAGCCGATGGTGAACGCCGTCGGATCGAGCAAGGTTCCCGCGCCTACCACCTGTGCCGCTTCCTTGAACCGGCTCGCGAAGCGGCGCCGGGCATCCTCCCGGATGAAGTTGGCCAGGATGTGCTTGAGCCGGACGTGAGCGTCCCACAGCCGGCCGTGATCCAGGGTGAGCACCTGGTCCCAGAATCGTGGGTCGTCCAGCCGGCTTCCCCAGTCAGATCCCAGATGCTGGTCCAGCAGCGCCATGATATGACTCGCCATCCAGGTGGCCAGGTGGACGCCGTTGGTCACGTGTCTTACCGGAACCGTCTCCCAAGGACGGCCGGGCCAGAGATCGCGCCAGATGCTGCGGGAGACCTGGCCGTGGCGGCGAGACACCCCGTTCACCTTGGCGGAAAGCCGCATGGCCGCCACGGTCATGTGAAACTGGTCCGGCAGGGTGGGATGACTGCCGAGGCCGAAGAGCCGCTCGCGATCCACCCCCATCTGCTCCCAGATGGGGCCGGTGCAGGCCTCGAGCTCATCGAGCGAGAAGGCGTCGTGGCCGGCCGGCACCGGGGTGTGGGTGGTGAACACCCCACGGGCTCGCACCTGTTTGAGGGCATCGTCGAACGCGATGCCGCCCGCGGTCAGCTCCCGCAGGCGCTCGATCATCATGAACGCGGCATGCCCTTCGTTGGCGTGCCAGACCACTGGGTCGAGCCCGATGGCTCGCAGCACCCGCACTCCACCGACCCCAAGAATCCATTCCTGGCGCAAGCGCAAGTCGGGTCCGCCGGCATAGAGCTTGTTCATCAACCCCCGGTCTTCCGGGTGGTTGACATCCAGGTTGGTGTCGAGCAGGTAGATCGGCACCCGGCCGACCATCATTCGCCAGGCCCGCACATGAACCGGCCGGCCCGACGTCTCGACCGTGGTGAGGTACGGCTGCTGCTGCGAGCCGACTACCGGCTCCAACGGAGTGAGGCTGACGTCGAACTCCTCGTCGCTGTCCTCCTGCCACCCCTCCAGGGTGAGCCGCTGATCGAAGTACCCCTTCATGTAGAACAGCCCGACACCGACCATGGGCACACCGAGATCGCTGGCGGCTTTGCAATGGTCGCCCGCCAGGACCCCGAGGCCGCCGGAGTAGATCGGCACCGAGTTGTGCAGCCCGAACTCGGCGCAGAAATACGCTACCGGCCTTCCATCGAGCTCGGCATAGCTTCGGGCGAACCAGGTGTCACCACTGGAGATCTCGTGATGCATCCGGGCCATCACGTCGTCGTAGCGGCGCAGGAAATCGCTGTCGCTGGCGCAGGCCGCGATCCGGGCAGGATCAACCCGGCAGAGCAGCTCCAGGGGATTGTGCCGGGTAAGATGCCATAGCGCCTCGTCGATCGAACGGAAGAGCGCTCGAGCCTCACGGCTCCAGCTCCACCAGAGGTTCATTGCGAGGCTGGAGAGCCCTTCAATGCGCGCCGGCAGATATGGAATGCGGCCGTGGTGGGTAGTCATGCCATAGTATAGTCGTGCCGGTGGGCTGACGGGCAGACGTCTGCCCGTCTCTAGTGCACCAACTTCTTGTATCGAATCCGATGCGGCTGGTCCGCAGACACCCCACGGCGGCGCTTGTAATCGGCCGCGTATTCCTGGTAGTTGCCCTCGTACCAGACGACCTCGCTGTTGCCCTCGAAGGCGAGGATGTGGGTCGCGATCCGGTCGAGGAACCAGCGGTCGTGGCTGATGACCACGGCGCAGCCCGCGAACCCCAGCAAGGCTTCCTCGAGGGCCCGCAGGGTGTCCACGTCCAGATCGTTGGTGGGCTCGTCCAGGAGCAGCAGGTTGCCACCGCTCTTGAGCAGCTTGGCGAGATGGAGCCGGTTGCGTTCGCCGCCGGACAGGGTGCCGACCTTTTTCTGTTGGTCGGCGCCCCGGAAGTTGAAGCCGGCACTGTAGGCCCGCGCGTTCACCACCCGGCGTCCGAATTGCAGCTCGTCTTCGCCACCGGAGATTTCCTGATACACCGTGTGCTCCGGATCGAGGGCGTCGCGGCTCTGGTCCACATAGGCGATCCGGACGGTGGAGCCCACGGTCAGACTGCCGCTATCGGGCTGCTCATCTCCGGTGATCATCCGGAAGAGGGTCGTCTTGCCGGCGCCGTTGGGGCCGATCACCCCCACGATCCCACCCCGGGGCAGGGAAAAGGTCAGGTTCTCGAACAACAGGCGGTCGCCGAATCCTTTGGCAAGATCCTGGGCGATCACCACCTCGTCTCCTAACCGGTCGGGCACTGGAATAAGAATCTCGGTGGTGCCTTCGGTCTGCCGTTCGGCTTCTTCCCGCAGCTCCTCGTACCGGGTGATCCTGGCCTTGCTCTTGGCCTGCCTGGCTCGTGGCGCCATACGGACCCACTCCAACTCCCGCTGAAGCGTCTTCTGCCGGGCGGATGCCTGCTTCTCCTCCTGGGCCAACCGGCGTTGTTTCTGCTCCAGCCAGGACGAGTAATTGCCTTCCCAGGGAATTCCGGCGCCCTGGTACAGCTCCAGAATCCACCCGGCCACGTTGTCGAGGAAGTAGCGGTCGTGGGTCACCGCGACCACGGTACCGGGGAACTCGGCCAGATACCGCTCCAGCCACCACACACTTTCGGCGTCGAGGTGATTGGTGGGCTCGTCCAGGAGCAGCATGTCAGGCTGCTCCAGGAGCAGACGGCAGAGCGCAACCCGGCGGCGCTCCCCACCCGAGATCTTGGTCACGTCGGCATCCCCGGGCGGAAGCCGAAGGGCGTCCATGGCCATGTCGACCCGATGGTCCAGCTCCCAGAGTCCGAGCGCGTCGATCCGTTCCTGAAGATTTCCCTGCTTCTCCAGCAACCGGGTCATCACCTCGTCATCCATCGGCTCGGCGAATTTGGCGCTGAGCTCCTCAAATTGGGTGAGCAGCGCCCGCTGCGGAGCCACCGCGACTTCCACGTTTCCCCTGACGTCCTTGGAAGCATCGAGCTGAGGCTCCTGGGGCAGATACCCGATCCGGGTGCCCGGCAAGGGACGCGCGTCGCCCAGAAAATCGTGATCCACCCCGGCCATGATCCGGAGCAGCGACGACTTTCCGGCGCCGTTGGCGCCGAGCACGCCGATCTTGGCCCCGGGGAAGAAGGCCAGATGGATTCCCTTGAGAATCTCGCGGGAGGGTGGCACGACCTTCCGGAGGTCGCGCATCGTGAAGATGTATTCGCCGGCCATGAGGATCCTTCGCTATCGGCTATCGGCTATCGGCTATCGGCTGCAGTCAGCAGCGATTTTCTCGCCAGAAACTAACACCCTGCTGTAAGGTGGTCACAGCCGATAGCCGATAGCCGATAGCCAAAAGAAAGGGCGCCCCAGCGGGGACGCCCTCGGGTTCGCGATGTGTGGGAGGATCAGCTCAGGTGGCGATTCACCAGCTTGGTCATGTCGAACATCGTGACCTGGCTCCTGCCGCCGAAGACGGGACGAAGCTTGTCGTCCGCATTGATCGCACGGCGGTTCTTGGAATCCTGGAGGCCGTTACGCTTGATGTAGGCCCAGAGCTTCTTCGTGACCTCGGTGCGGGGCAACGGGCTGGAACCCACCACCGCGGCTAGCGAGGAGCTGGGCGTCATGGGCTTCATGAACGCCGCGCTCGGGGTCCGCTTCTTCCCGGACTTCTTCGCCGTCTTGCGAGCCGTGCTCTTTCTCGCGGCCGGCCTGCGGGCGCTCTTCTTGGCGGACTTCTTCGCGGTCTTTCTCTTGGCGGCCATCGCGTGTCTCCCAGTGATAGTGAGGACCCTGCCTGCCTCGAAACCAGCAAAACCACGAGACCAACAGTACACAGACGGCGCCGAGTTGCAATAGGGAAACCGGCGATTTCCCCTCTAGCTTATTATCCCGGCAGGTCCCGTGGAGCCTCCGGCTCCCCGCTATTTTGCCTCTGAACTGGTGACACTGTATGTGGAACGCTCAGCTTATTCCCGCGGCCCTGGCCACGATCTCTTCCGTCGCAACCCTGCTCCTGGCCCCTCCTTTCCGTTCAACGGCGTGCGCCCCTGACAACGGCGGTCTCACTCTGCCGTCCGGCTTCTGCGCGACGGTGGTGGCCTCCGATGCCGGGTCGGTCCGCCAGATCGCCGTTGCCCCCAACGGCGACCTCTATGCGGCGGTGTCGAGCGGAAATGCCGGAGCCATCGCCTTCCGCGATAAGGACCACGACGGCAAACCCGAGGAGCGCGCCGCCTTCGGGCCCGGCGATGCCGACGACATCGAGGTCCACGACGGCTACGTGTATCTCGCGCTCAAGGATCGGATCCTCCGCTGGCGGCTCGCCGGCGGGCGGCTCCAACCGGAAGGCGAAGGGGAAACCGTCGTCAGCGGCCTTCCCAACGACGGCAACCACAAGTCGAAGAGTCTGGCATTTTCCGGCGGGAACGCCATGTACGTCAACATCGGTTCAGCCACCAACAGTTGCCAGAAAGTCGACCGGCTGGCCGGCTCTCCCGGGCAGGATCCCTGCAAGGAGCTGGAGCGGCACGCGGGAATCTGGCGGTTCGCTGCCGACCGGCCGGGGCAGCGCTTCGCCGATGGCGAGCGGATCGCCACCGGGCTCCGCAACGCCTTCGCGCTGGCGGCGCAGCCGGGCACCGGCGCGGTCTACGCCGCGGTGCATGGTCGCGATCAGCTGGGCGACAATTGGGGATTCACTCCCCAGGAGAATGCCGAGAACCCGGCGGAGGAATTGGTGAGTCTCCAGCCGGGCGATGATTTCGGCTGGCCGTACTGCTATTACAGCAACCAACACCACACGAAGGTTCTCGCGCCGGAATACGGCGGAGACGGCCGTAAAGTTGGGCGTTGCGCGGCGGCCAAGGGGCCGGTGATAGCCTTTCCCGGGCACTGGGCTCCCAATGCGCTCGCGTTCTATACCGGAGACGCCTTTGGCCCCAAGTACAAGGGGGGCCTCTTCCTCGCATTTCACGGCTCGTGGAATCGTGCTCCGTTACCGCAGGCGGGGTACCGGGTGGTGTTCGCTCCCTTCACCGACGGCAAGGCGACCGGGCAATACGAGACGTTTGCCACCGGCGGGAGCCCAACCGCCCTGCGCGCCAGCGGCGTCGCTGTGGGTACCGACGGGTCGCTCTACATCTCGGCGGATCGCAACGGAAAGATCTGGAAGGTCGTGAGGAAGCCGTCGGGCTGACCCGTCACGGTCTTTCACCTTTTTTCAGGATCTTTTCCACCTCCGCCAGCTTGGGCTCGATCTCGATCGGCCGATTGGCCCCTGGTGGCGGCGGCTCCCGCTCTCGGTGGTATTCCAGCAGGATGCCCGGGTCCTTGAGCACGTGCCCGGTGAGCACGGCCACCACCTGCTGCGATGGCTCGATGGTGCCACCCCGAATCAATTTTCGTACCCCGGCGACACTCGCCGCGCTGGCCGGCTCGCACCCCACACCGCAACTGTCCACCGCCGCCTTCGCCTCCAGCAGCTCCGAGTCCGATACCGCGAGCACCACACCGTTGGTTTCCCGGATCGCGAGCACCGCCCGGTCATACGACGCGGGGTCTCCGATCCGGATCGCGGTGGCGATGGTCTCGGCCTTGACCCGGTGCCGCTGAGCGAATCCACCCTCGAAGCTTCTCGCGAAGGGCGCCGCCCCGGCCGCTTGCACCGCGGCGAGTCGTGGCACCCGGGAAATCAAGCCCAGCGCCTGACTCTCTCGTAGCGCCTTCCCGAATGCCGCAGTGTTTCCCAGGTTCCCGGCGGGCAACACGATCCAATCGGGCGGCTGCCACGAGAGCTGCTGGAGCAGCTCCAGCACGATGGTCTTTTGCCCCTCGATACGGAACGGGTTGATCGAGTTGAGCAAGTAGACGCCCAGCCGGGTGCTGGCCTCTTCCACCAGTCGGAGACAGTCATCGAAGTCGCCCCGCACCAGCAGGGTCCGGGCTCCGTATGCCAGCGCCTGGGCCAGCTTCCCCATGGCTACGCCGTCGGCCGGGACCAGGACCAGGGCGGGGAGCCGGGCCTGCGCCGCGTAGGCGGCGAGAGAAGCCGAGGTGTTGCCGGTCGAGGCGCACGCCACCGCGGTGGCGCCGATCCGCACCGCCTGGGTAACGCCTACGGTCATTCCCCGGTCCTTGAAGGAGCCGGTGGGGTTGTGGCCTTCGTGCTTGAGCAGCAGCCGCTCGACCCCGGTCCAGCGGTCCAGGGCCTGGCGATGGAGCAATGGGGTGTTGCCTTCGGGGTGAGAGACGATCGACTCCGCGGTGGGCAGGACCATCTCGCGGAACCGCCAGACGCCGGAGGCGGACACCCCGCTGCGGCCGCGCCGCTCGGTGAATCGCCCCACCATCTCGTCCTGGGTCAGCGCCGGCGGGAGATGGCGGATCTCGAGCAACCCACCGCACGCGGGACAGCGCGAGCGCGGGTCGGTTTCGGTCAGCTCGTTGCCACACGAGATGCACGCCTGCCAGCTGGGCGGACGGTCGGTGTGGAACGTCATCCGCTGTCTCCGGTGTCCTCCACCACCCGAGCGCCGTCCCGATCCACCTGGGCAACTCGTACCTCGGCCCGCTGGCCTCGAGCGGCGTAGGAGCGGCTCATCGCCCGGGCGACTCGGTCCCCCGCGTCCCGGCCCCGAGTGAGCGCAAACACCGTGGGGCCGCTTCCGGAAATCGAGCTGCCCAGGGCACCAGCCTCCAGCGCCGCTGCCTTGGCCTCGAGAAACCCCGGCAGCAGCGGCGCGCGCGCGGGCTCCGCCAGTCGGTCGTCGATCGACCGGCCGAGCAGCTCGTAATCGTTGCTCGCCAGCGCGGCCACTAGCGCGCCGACCTGGGCCGCCTGGTGCAGCGCGAGCCCGCGAGAAATCTCCCGAGGCAACACGGCACGCGCGTCCGCCGTCCGCATTCGTTGGTCCGGTCGGGCCAACACCACGAAGAGATCGGCTGGAACCGGAAGCTGCACCAGATCGAGCGGGTCCACCGAGCGGATCAGAATGATCCCTCCGAAGAGCGCCGACGCGATGTTGTCGGCGTGGCGTCCGGCGACCGCTTCTTCGGCCGCCAGGCAGGCGTCGAACAACGCCGTGCGGTCGAGCGGACTTCCCAATAGCGCATTGACCGCGACCGCACCGGCGACCGCGGATGCCGCGCTTCCGCCCTGGCCGCCCGAGAGCGGTAGCTCCTTGCGCACCGACAACCCGATGCCTCGTTCTCCGGTGCGTCCGGCGGCGCGGGCCAGTACCTCCTTGGCTGCGAGGCCCGCCGCATGGCGGTCCGGCTCCCGCGGCAACTCCGGATGTCCCGGGTCCAGGATTTCGATCCCGGGACGGGAGATCCACTCGGCCTGCACCGTGTCGCCCAGCCCGGTCACTGCCAAACCCAGGATGTCCAATCCGGGGCCGATGTTTCCCACGCCGCCGGGGGCAAAAGCAGCGACCCGCCGGGCGACGGTCATATCCCTGCCAGCCGCAGAATGTCGTTGAGCACACCGGCGGCGGTGACCTCCGCGCCGGCGCCCGGCCCGGTGATCACCAGAGGATTGGACTTGTAGCGCGCCGTGGTGAAGACCAGTTGGTTGTCCGAGCCCTTGATGGTGGCGAGCGGACTGGTGAGCGGCACGCTCCGCAATCCCACCGCGATCTTGCCGGCGGTGACGGTCGCGATGTAACGCAACACAGCGCCCTCGGCGGCCGCAGCGGCCACCCGGCGCTTCCATCCGCCGTCCAGCTCTTTCATCCGCTCGAGAAATGCATCGAGCGGGAGGGCGCGCGCCCATTTGGGCACCAGCGATTCCACCGCGCTGCGCTTCAGCTCGCCGGGATAGCCGAGGAGGCGCGCGAGGATCAGCGCCTTGCGGCCCACGTCCATACCGGAGAGATCGTCCCGCGGGTCGGGCTCGGTGTAACCGCGCCTCATGGCCGAGTGCACCGCGCGGGAGAACGGGACACCGGCGGACACCTCGCTCAGCACGTACCCCAGAGTGCCGGAGAGGAGCCCCTCGATCCGCTCGACCCGGTCACCCGATTCGATCAGCTTGTGATAAGTGTCGATGATCGGAAGACCGGCACCGACCGTGGCTTCATGGAGAATTTTCCGGCCCCGCGCCCGCGCCGTCTGCCACAGCGACTCGCTGACTGCTCTCTTGCCCGCGATGGGATGCTTGTTGGCGAGCACCAGGTCCATCCCATGAGTCAGTGCGGCTTCGAGAGCCGGCGCCGTATCGTCCGCCGTCAGGTCGACCAGCACCGGACGGGTGAGGGCATAGCGCGCGATGTGGGCAATTGCCTCTTCGGCGGTCGCGGCCCGTCCCCGATTGGCGCCGGCCAGCGGCCGGCCTTTCCGCTTCTCCGCCGCGAGCGACGCCAGGCGCCGAGCACTCAGCCCCTCGGGTTCGAAGACGAATCCCGACCGGTCCAGCACCGCGGCCACCCTCAGCGAAAGCGCCGGACGCCGCACCCGGCCGACCAGCGCGGCCAGGGCGCGCCCGATCTGGCCATAGCCGAGGAGAACCAGCTCCATCCGTTCGGGACGGATCACCGAGCCGCCGGCGATTCGCGAGAGCTGGAAGGCCGCATGAATCCGGCGCTGGGCTTCCGCCGCCTGGCCGGCGGCTACCACGATGGAGATGTTGAGCTCCGAGGAACCTTGGGCGATGGCGACCACGTTGATGCCGCCGCCGGCCAGGGCGGAGAACACGCCGGCGGCGATGCCCGGTGTCCCGGCCATCCCCAGGCCCACCACCGCGACGGTGGCCATCCCCGCGCCGACCTCCACTCCGTCGATCTCACCCCGGGCGATCTCTCCCCGGAATTCGCGCTCCAGGCTCTCGCGCGCGTCGTCGGCGAGCGCCTCGGGCACACTGAAGCAGATCGAGTGCTCGGAGGAGGCCTGGGAGATGAGCGAGACGGAGATCTGGCGCCCGTGCAGCGCGGCGAAGGTGCGGGCGGCGATGCCGGGCACTCCGAGCATCCCGTTGCCGGTTACCGTGACCAGCGCCTGGCCGCCGGCCGCGGTGAGCGCCTTCACCGGAAACCCGGCGGACGCTATCCGCTCCGATACCTCGGTCCCGGCTGACGCCGGCTCCGCGAAGGGACGCACGTATACCGGGATGCGCCGGCCGGCCAAGGGGATCAGCGCGCGAGGGTGCAAGACTTTGGCGCCATAGTAAGCAAGCTCCGCCGCCTCGCGGGTGTGAAGCTGCGGAATGACCCGGGCGTCGGGCACCACTCTCGGGTCGGCGGTGAGCAGGCCGGGGACGTCCTTCCAGAGCGAGACCCGCGATGCGCCGAGCCCTCGGGCAAGCAGGGTGGCGGTCAAGTCGGAGCCGCCCCGTCCCAGGGTCGCGATCTCGTTGTCGGGGGTGAGGCCGATGAAGCCAGGTACCACCGGAACCACCGCTCGCGAGAGCAGCGGCAAGAGGACGCGCTGCACGCTTCGATCGGTCCGGGCGAAATCGGGGGCCGCCTGGCCGAAAGCGGCGTCGGTATGGATCAGCTCGAGAGCGTCGACGTACTTGGCCCGGACGCCGGCGGCCTCGAGTGCCGCGGCCACCAGCCTCGCACTCAAGCGCTCGCCGCGGGAGACCAGGTAGTCGGTGGTACGCGGAGTGAGCTCGCGGAGGAGCCGCAGCCCTTGGGCCAGGGCATCCAGCTCGTCGAAGACATCGCTGATGTGGGCCAGCAGGTCGGCCCGTGCCCGGCCGCTCGGGAGTAGTGCCCGGGCCACTTCGGCGTGCCGGGAGCGCAGCCGGGCGATGAGCGGCCCCACGCTGCGAGCTTCGCCGGCGCCTGCCTGCTGGGCCACGCCGAGCAGCGCGTCGGTGGCGCCCGCCATGGCAGAGACGACGACGACCATGGGCTCCGGCCGGTGACGACCGATGATCTCGACGGCATGGCTGACGGCAGCGGAGTCGGCCAGCGACGCACCGCCGAACTTGTGGACCTGAGGCGCACGGCGGGGCCGGGGCATGAGGGGAAAGTAGAGAGGCTATCGGCTAGCCGATAGCTTCCCTACTTTCCCCTCATGCTCGCTCTGCTCAAGCTGATCCAGTCCATCATCAAGACTCTGCACTCCGAAGGGACCCCGGGGCAGGTGGCGGCCGGGATCGCGCTCGGCTCCGCGCTGGGGCTGACCCCACTGGTGAACGTGCACAACCTCATCATCTTCGCGCTCATCGTCATTCTCAACGTGTCGTTCGGCGGCGGGATGCTGGGTTGGGCGCTCTTCGTCCCGGTGGGCTTCCTGCTCGACCCCGCCTTCGACGCCATCGGGACCCGGCTGCTGGCCGCGCCGTCGCTGCGTCCTATGTGGACCGGCTGGTTCAACACCCCTCTGGTGCCCTATACCAACTTCAACAACACCGTGGTGCTGGGCAGCGTGGTCGGCTGGGTGGTCCTGGCCATTCCCATCTTCTTCGCGGCTCGCTATGGCATCGCCCGCTACCGCGCCACCATCGGTGCGCGGGTTCAGCAGTCGCGCTTTTACAAGGCAGTGACGGCGTCCAAGCTGTACAACGTCTACCGCCTCTTCCGGCCGGAGTAGCTGATGGCGGTGAAAGTGTTCCGCTGGAAGGCGATCGGGCCGCTGCTCCTCTTCCTGCTGCTGCTCACCGTGCTGGTGGTGCTTTTCGCCGAGCCCGTCGCGAAGGACACCACCGAGGAGGTGAGCACCGAGCTGCTGGGAACCCAGGTGGACATCGCCGAGCTCGACCTGATCCCCAAACAGGCTTCGGTGGATCTCCGCAGCCTCCAAGTCGCCGACCCGTTCAACCTCAGCCACAACCTGGTCGAGGCGGAGGAAATCCGGCTCAAGCTCAATCCCGAGGCACTGGCGGAAAAGAAGGTGGTGGTGGAGCGCTTCAGCCTCCGGGGAATGCGCTTCGGCACTGCGCGCAAGACCCCGGCTCGGCCGGTGTCGGGCGACGGATTCGCGCCGCAGACGCTTCGGGCGGTGCGCCAATGGGCCCAGCAGTTCGACGTACCAATCCTCAAGCTCACTCCGATCGACACCATCAAGCAGCTGGTGCTGAACCCGGCCCAGCTTACCACGGTGAAGCAGGCCCAGGCCCTGGCGAGCCGGACCGATTCTACCCGGCGAACCCTGGAGCAGGGCTTTCAGCAGCTCGATGTCCGGCCAACCGTGGATTCCGCGCGGGCGCTGGCGGAGCGGCTCTCGGCGACCGACCCGCGCAAGCTGGGGCTGGACGGCACCCGCCAAGCAATCGAGTCGGTGAAACAGACCCTGAGCCAGATCGACCAGGCCAAGAAGCGAGTCGAGCAGCTGGAGCGGCAGGTGCGCGGAGGCGTCGACGCGCTGGGCGATGGCCTGAAGCTGCTGGACCAGGCTCGCCGGCAGGATTACGACTTTGCCAAGTCGCTGTTGAAGCTGCCCAGCTTCGCCGCCCCCGACATCGGCAACGCGCTGTTCGGCAAGGTGAGTATCGACCGGTTCCAAAAAGCGCTCTACTGGGCTCAGCTTGCCCGTCACTACATGCCGCCGGGTCTTCTTCCTCGGCAGGACAAGGGTCCCGACCGGCTGCGCGCGGCGGGGGAGACCTTCCGATTCCCCAAGGAGAAGAACTGGCCCAACTTCCTGATGCAGCTTGGGGAGATCGATTTCGCCATTGGCGGAGATTCCCCGCTCAAGGGGAGCTACGCGGCGACCGTACGAGGGCTCACCAGCGAACCGGCACTCTACGGCAAGCCGATGGTGGTGTCCGCCCGTCGCAGTGCAGCGGGGTCCACTATCGCGTCGATCGACGTCGACGGCATCATCGATCACGTGGCGCCGGTGAACCGCGATTCGGTGGCGGCGCGGCTCCGAGGGGTAAAGCTCCCCGACATCGCCATTCCCGGGCTGCCGTTCCGATTGGCGCCTGGCACGGGGCGGCGAACCTCACCTTCGCCCTGCGCGGGGACCAGCTGCTGGGCCGGTGGGCCATCGCCTCCGACAAGGTGACCTGGTCGTTGGGCAGCTCGGGCCAGCGACTCAACGACCTGGAACAGCTGGTATGGAGAGTGGTGTCCGGCCTTTCCAACCTCAGTGTCACTGCCGAGATGCGAGGAAACCTGCGCTCACCCAAGCTGTCGGTGTCGAGCAACCTGGACCGTGCAATCGCCCAACGCCTCGAGGCGGTGGTCGGCGAGGAGCTGGCCAAGGCGGAAAAGATGGTCCGCGCCAAGGTGGACAGCCTGGTGAATGACAAGGTCGAACCGGTAAAGCGACAGGTGGCCGCGGTGCAGACCGAGGCAACTCAGCGGATCGCGGCGGAGCGGAAACGGCTGGACGAGGTGGAGCAGCAGCTTCAGGCTGAGCTCAAGCGACTGACCGGCGGGTTGGCGCCGGGAATCAAGCTGCCGAAGATCAAATTGTGATGTCATCCCGAGCGAAGCGAGGGACCTAGCTGGCGTGTTCCGAGCCATTCATGGGCTAGGTCGCTCGCTTCGCTCGGGATGACAACATCTGGCCCAACCGTCCGCTGCGAATAACATTAGGCGTCCCGGCAGAGCGGAGCTGCTTCCCATGCGCATCGGAGTACCCAAGGAAACCGCCCCCGGCGAGCGGCGTGTCGCGCTGGTGCCCGAGTCCTGCAAGAAGCTGATCCAGGCAGGATACGAACTGGAGATCGAAGCCGGCGCGGGCGACTCGGCCGGATATTCCGACGCCGCCTATCGGGATGCGGGAGCAACCGTCGCCGGTGATCCGCAGGCGCTCCTCGGCTCGGCCGATCTGCTGCTCAAGGTCAATGCGCCGGCGGCGCAGAACGGTCGCGACGAAGCGGCCTGGATGCGACCGGGCTCGATCTATCTCGGCTCGCTGATGCCGCTGCGCAACCTGAGCGCGGTTCGCGCGCTCGCCGAACGGCGCATCACCGCCTTCTCCACCGACGCCATCCCCCGGACCACCCGAGCGCAGTCGATGGACACGCTCTCGTCCATGGCGAGCATCGCCGGGTATAAAGGCGTGTTGCTCGCGGCGGCCGAGCTGAACAAGTACTTCCCCATGCTGATGACCGCCGCCGGCATGGTGCCGCCGGCCCGGGTCTTCGTGGTCGGCGCCGCGGTGGCGGGGCTGCAGGCGATCGCGACCGCTCGGCGGCTCGGCGCCAACGTCGTGGCCACCGACGTGCGACCCGAGGTCAAGGAGCAGATTGAGAGCGTGGGCGCCAAGTACGTGGGCATCGAGCTGGCGGAGAGCGCCTCGGCCGGTGGAGGCTACGCCAAGGAGCTCTCCGAGGAGGACCGGCTGCGCCAGCGGGAGTTGCTGGCTCAGCAGTGCGCCCAGGCCGACGTGGTGATCACCACCGCGCTCATCGGCGGGGTGTTCGCGCCGCGCCTCATTACCGCCGACATGGTTCGCGGCATGAAGCCGGGGGCGGTGATCGTGGATCTCGCCGCCGACGGCGGCGGCAACTGCGAGCTGTCGCGGCCGGGCGAGACGATTCGGACCGGGGGCGTCACCATCGCCGCGCCGCTCAACCTTCCGGCTACCATGCCGCTGCACGCGAGCCTGCTGTTTTCTCGCAACCTCACCGCCTTTGTCCAGGCGTTCACCAAGGACAAGGCCTTCCAGCTCGACTTCTCCGACGACATTCAGCAGGGCGCGGTCATCACCCACGATGGTGAGGTGAAGCACGGCCGAACCCTGGACGCCATGAAAAAGGGTGGTCTATGACTCCGACGGAACCGAGCCCCCAGGCGGTCGACTTCTGGGGCCAGATCTTCGTCTTCGTGTTGGCCAGCTTTATCGGACTCGGCGTGATCCGCCGGGTGTCCCGGCTGCTGCACACGCCGCTCATGTCTATCACCAACGCCATTTCCGCCATCGCCGTCGTGGGCTCCATCATCGTCACCGGGGCCGACTACCCCCCGGTGATCCGTTTGCTGGGCGCCATCGCGCTGTTCGCCTCCATGACCAACATCGTCAGCGGCTTCCTCATCACCGACCGGATGCTCAAGATGTTCAAGACCGAGCGCAGGCCCGGCGCGGGCGAGAGCAATAGCGGGAGCGGCCGGTCATGATCCACGGCGTGGTGCAGTTCACTTACATCGTCGCCACGGCTCTCTTCGTCCTCGCACTCCACTGGATGAACACCCCCGCGACCGCCCGGCGCGGGGTGTACGCCGGCGTGGCCGCGATGGTGCTCGCCATCCTCGCCACCTGGGCCCAGCCGGAGGTGGTGCACCACGGTTGGATCATCCTGGCGATCATCGCGGGATTCGTAGTCGGAGTTCCGCTGTCTCGGGTGCCGCTCACGGCGGTGCCTCAGCGGACCGCTCTCTCCCACGCCTTCGGCGGGCTGGCGGCCGGCCTGGTGGGAACCGCGAAGTTTTACCTCTGGCAGACCGAGGGTCCGGAGAACCTTACCAGGTTCCGGATGGTCGCCATCATCGCGGAAATCATTCTGGGCTATCTCACCTTTACCGGGAGCCTCATGGCTGCCGGGAAGCTCCAGGAAGTGAAGTGGATCCCGCAGCGGCCGGTGACCTACCCGTTCCAGAACTTCATCAACATCGGGCTGCTGGTGGCTGCCGCGGCGATCGGGGTCGCCCTCACCCTCGATCCGACGGCGCCGTGGGCGCCGACGCTCTTTCCGGTCATCATCGCACTGGCCCTGCTGTTCGGTGTGCTGCTGATCATCCCGATCGGTGGGGCGGACATGCCCACGGTCATCGCGATCCTCAACTCCTACGCCGGGCTGTCCGCGGTGGCGATGGGGTTCGTGCTGGACAACAAGCTGCTGATCACCGCGGGTGCGCTGGACGGCTCGAGCGGTCTCATCCTCGCCATCATCATGTGCAAGGCGATGAACCGATCGTTCGCCAACGTGCTGTTCGGCGCCTTCGGCCAGGTGCAACAGGTCAAGGCGGGAGGGGATAACAAGGTCTACAAGTCGGAGACCATCGAAGGCGGGGCCCAGGTGCTGGAGCAGGCGAACTCGGTAGTGATCATTCCCGGGTACGGGATGGCCGTGGCTCAGGCCCAGCACAAGGTGAGAGAGCTGTACGATCAGCTCAAGAAGCGAGGCATCAGTGTGAAGTTCGCGATTCACCCGGTGGCTGGGCGAATGCCGGGGCACATGAACGTCCTGCTGGCGGAGGCGGACATCCCCTACACCGACCTCATAGAAATGGATGAGATCAACCCTGACATGCCCCAGGTGGATGTTGCCCTTGTGGTGGGGGCAAACGACGTGGTGAATCCCGCCGCCCGGACCGAAAAGAGCAGCCCGATTTATGGGATGCCGATCATTGACGCGGACCGGGCCCGCACCGTGTTCGCTATTAAGCGGAGCAAGAATCCAGGATTCGCCGGAATAGACAACGAACTGTATTTTTCAGACCGCACCTGGATGCTTTTCGGCGACGCCAAGAACGTGATCGGCGAGCTGGTAAAGCAGTTGTCCGGCGGGAGCGGGCTGCACTGATTTAGAGCTATCGGCTAGCTCTACCCCTTGCCATAATGAGGAAACTTGCATGCAAGTGAGCCTTCGCTATCTGCTGCCGCTGCTGGGCTGTACCGCCATGGTGAGCGCGGCCGAGGCCCAGAACGAATGTCTCAAGGACCTGAAGTGGCCCGCGGTCGGCAAATGGGCCGAGTACACCATGGTGACGGATAAGAAGCCGGGGAAGATCCGCTACGCCGTCATCGGAACCGAACAGCGGGACGGTGTAGAGATGAGGTGGGTCGAGATGAAGATGACCGGCGAAAACAAGGACAAGGACCTGACCTATCAGATGCTGCTGGCCGGCCAGCCGCACGAGGTCGGCAACGCCTACGAAGTCATCTTCAAGCCCGGCGACAAGCAGGCCATGAAGATGAGCGGCATGATGCTGAAGATGATCCGGGGTCAGATGGAGAAGAACTCCATGCTGAGCAACCTCTGCGAGGGCGTGACCCTGGTGGGGGAGGAGAGCATCAGCGTGCCGGCCGGAAAGTTCAAGACCACCCATTTTCACAACTCCAAGCACGAAACCGACGCCTGGGTTTCGCCCTCGGTGCCGTTCGTGATGGTCAAGTCCGAAGGCAAGAAGCACAAGATGGAGCTCATCGAAACCGGCGACGGCGCCAAGTCGTCGATCACCGAGACCCCGACCGAGATGCCCGGACTGGGAGGGCCCGACAAGTAGCCCACGTTACGGGGCGATACAACCTGCCAAATTTGCAGCCTTTCCCGTCATAAGTCACATATCTGCTGTGACCTCGACTGGGGCGGCGCAACTCGCCATCCTGTCACGTTTTACCTAAGGTGTTGATTTTTCGAATCTTAGGTGATATATTCGCGCCTCGCAACCTGGGGTGTAAGCCAGGTTTCGTGGCAGCCATACTGTGCGCGGGGCGAGAGTCCCAGAGGAGGCACACAGCGTGACAATAAAGGCACGTGGCAAGCGTCGCCCGGTGCGACCGGCGCAGATCGCTCGTGCAATCGATGAGGGGCGGGAAAGCCTCGATCTCTATCTCGATGAAATCAGCCGAGTTCCGCTTTTGAACCGGGACGAGGAGATGGAGCTGGCCCGCAAGGCGTTCAAGGGGAGTGTGGTCGCGCAGGAACGGCTGGCCCGCCACAATGTCCGATTCGTGGTCTCGGTCGCCAAGAAGTTCCAGAACCGCGGCGTCCCCTTGGTCGACTTGATCGGCGAGGGGAATCTGGGCTTGATGACCGCCGCTCGGAAGTTCGACCCGGATCGGGGGGTCAAGTTCATCTCCTACGCCGTCTGGTGGATCCGCCAGGCGGTACAGGCGGCCATTGCTCGGCACGGCCGGCCGGTTCGGGTACCGCTCAATCGGACCGCCGATCTGAGCCGCCTGGGGCGCACTACCACCCTGCTCAAGGACCGGCTGGGCCGGATGCCCACCACCGAAGAGCTGGCTCGGGCCACCGGCCTGACCGTCGAGGCAGTCCGCTCGCTCAGTGCCCTCAATTCCGAGGCGGTTCGCCTCGACCACCCCACCCGGGACGGCGAGGGGAACGAGCGGATCGAGCGCTTTACCAGCGGGGAGCAGGAAAGCACCGACATGACCACCATGGCCAACAGCCAGACTCGGGACATCGAGGCTGCGCTGGCCGCCCTTCCGCCCCGCGACGCCAAGGTGCTCCGGCTCTATTTCGGCCTGGACGACGGCAACAGCAGGACTTTGGAAGAGATCGGCCGCATGATGGGGGTCACCCGGGAGCGTATCCGCCAGCTCCGTGATCGGGCGTTGCTGCGCCTGCGGGAAGGCGAGACCGGTGATCGGCTGCGCGACCTGGTAGCATAAAAACCGAAGTCGCCAGGAGAAGTGAAGTGAAAGGGGCCGGAACCTGCTTGGTTCCGGCCCCTTTCGGCGCTTGCGCCCCCAGAGTTACGGCGTCAAATCCCCTCCTTCAGGAATTGCCGCAGTACCCGCTGTAAGATGCCACCGTGCCGGTAGTAGTCCAGCTCCACGGCCGAGTTCAACCGTACCACGGCCGGGAACACCGTCTCTTTCCCGCTGCCATCTCGAGCCGTGACCGTTACCCGCCCGCCCGGCACCAGGCCCTGGGCGATGCCCGTGATGCTGAAAGTCTCGGTCCCGGTCAGCCCGAGTGACTTTCGGTCGGTTCCGGGCTCATAGGCCAGCGGCAGCACTCCCAT
This sequence comes from uncultured Gemmatimonadales bacterium, assembly GCA_963812755.1. Classification (GTDB taxonomy): domain Bacteria; phylum Gemmatimonadota; class Gemmatimonadetes; order Gemmatimonadales; family GWC2-71-9; genus CAVVWJ01. The sequence goes on from CAWEWK010000005.1 coordinate 278,847, forward strand.
TCCCACCAGGTTGCTCCGGTGGATCCGCTCGTAACTCTCGGCGATGACTGCCCTGACGCCGAGCAGAGCCGGGCCTTTGGCTGCCCAGTCCCTGCTGGATCCGGTCCCGTACTCCTTGCCGGTCAGGATGATCAGCGGGGTGCCCTCCGCCTGGTAGCGCATCGCCGCATCGTAGATCGAGAGGGTCTCTCCCGTGGGGAAATGAACCGTCCAGTTGCCCTCGCGCCCAGGTACCAGGTGGTTGGTGATGCGGACGTTCCCGAAGGTGCCTCGCATCATCACCTCGTGATTCCCCCGGCGGGAACCGAAGGTGTTCCAGTCGACCTGCTCCACGCCATGCTCCCGAAGGTAGGCCGCTGCGGGACCGTTCTTGGGGATGGACCCCGCCGGCGAGATGTGGTCGGTGGTTACCGAGTCGCCCAGGACCGCCAGCACCCGCGCTCCGGCGACATCGCGCAGCGGTGCAGGTTCGGCCGGCAATTCCTGAAAAAAGGGAGGCTCCTGTACGTAGGTGGACGCCGTGTCCCAAGCGTACCGGCTTCCTTCCGGAACCTGGAGCGTTTGCCAGGTCTCGTCGCCTTCAAAGACCGAGCCATACCGACGCTCGAAAAGCTCAGGCTTGAGCGAGCCGGCCATGGCGTCGCGGACCTCGTCGGCCGACGGCCAGATGTCCCGGAGGTACACCGGCTTGCCGTCCTGGCCGGTACCTAAGGGCTCCCCAGTGAGATCGATGTCTACCCGCCCTGCGAGAGCGAAGGCGACCACCAGCATCGGCGACGCGAGATAGTTCGCTCGCACCTGGGGATGGATTCGGGCCTCGAAGTTCCGGTTGCCGCTGAGGACGGCGGCGGTCACCAGGGAATGCTCGTCGATCAGCTGGGAAATGACATCGGGTAGTGGCCCGCTGTTTCCGATGCAGGTGGTGCATCCGAAGCCTACCGTGTGAAACCGAAGCCGCTCCAGATAGGGCAGGAGTCCCGAGCCTTCCAGATAATCGGTCACCACTCGGGAGCCGGGTGCGAGGCTGGTCTTGACCCAGGGTCGAGTCATGAGCCCGCGCTCCACTGCCTTTCGGGCAAGGAGGCCGGCTCCGATCATCACCGAAGGATTTGAGGTGTTGGTGCAACTCGTAATTGCGGCGATCACCACCGCGCCGTCGTGAAGGGTGACGTCGTTCCCATCCAGGACGCCTGAGACCGAGGGCGGGGCATCCTCCGCGATCAGGGCCGCCGGTTGGTCGGCTCCGTGCTCGCCGATGGTTACGTTGGCGCCGCCTTCCCCCACCCATCGCGAATAGGTGCTCTCCGCCAGCTCCCGCCGGGCGGCCGGAACCCCCGCGCTCATGAGTCCGGGAAGGTTTACCAGGAAGTTGCGCTTTAACCCCTTCAGGGGGACGAGGTCCTGGGGCCGCCGTGGCCCGGCGAGGCTGGGTACCACGGTGCCAAGGTCCAGTTCCAGAGAGCTGGTGAACTGGGGGTCCGGAGTGGCGTCGGTACGGAAGAGTCCTTGCTCCTTGCTATAGCGTTCCACCCGTGACACCAGCTCGGGGCTTCGGCCGGTCCGCTGGAGGTAGCGCAAGGTCTCGGCATCGACGGGGAAGAATCCCATGGTGGCCCCGTATTCCGGTGCCATGTTGGCGATGGTGGCGCGGTCAGCGAGACCGAGGGCGGCGAGTCCGGGCCCATAGAACTCCACGAACTTGTCCACCACGCCCTTCTTCCGGAGCATCTGAGTGGCCTGAAGCACCAGGTCGGTGGCGGTGGTGCCCAGCGGCAGCTCTCCGATCAGCTTCATCCCCACCACTTCCGGCACCAGCATGAAGTAGGGCTGGCCCAGCATCACTGCCTCTGCCTCGATGCCCCCCACGCCCCAGCCGACTACGCCCAGGCCATTGATCATGGTGGTATGCGAGTCCGTCCCCACCAAGGTGTCGGGGTAGGCGGTCAGCTCCCCGAACTGCGGCCGGAGCTGCACCACGGGCGCCAGATATTCCAGGTTTACCTGGTGAACGATTCCGGTGCCCGGCGGCACCACCCGGAAATTGTGAAAGGCGCGCTGGGCAAACTTGAGCAGCTGATAGCGCTCCCGGTTCCGCTCCAGCTCGAGCTCCACGTTGAGGCGGAAGGCTTTGTCGGAGCCGTAGAAATCCACCTGAACCGAGTGGTCGATCACCAGGTCGCAGGGTACCACGGGGTTGATCCGATCGGGATCGCCCCGCATCCGCGCCATTGCGTCTCGCATGGCCGCGAGATCCACCACACAGGGCACCCCGGTGAAGTCCTGGAGCACCACCCTCGCGGGCATGAAGGGGAATTCGCCGCCGGCCGTGGCGCTGGGACTCCACTGCGCGAGTTGGGCGACATGGTCTTCGGTGACGATGCCCCGGCCCGCATGCCGCAGCGCGTTTTCCAGCAGCACCCGGATCGAGAACGGCAGCCGGTCGAGGTCGGTCCGGTTCTGGCGGGCCAGCTCCGGCAGTCGATACACGACGGCGTCGTCGTTGCCGAGGCGCAAGGTAGCTCGAGTTCCCAGAGGATTGGTGGTTTTCGTGGCCATGGCCGATCGCGAGTTGATGAAGATTGGCAATATAGCAAGTCCGACTATCATCCAGCTTATGCCCACTCCGATCCCTCACGCGATCACCCGCCGGGACGATGGCCTGCAGATCGAATGGGACAGCTCGGGACACGAAGCATTTTATCCTGCTCGTGCTCTACGGCTAGCCTGCCCGTGCGCCGCCTGTGTCGAGGAGATGAGTGGACGCCGGCTGCTGGATCCCGCGGCGGTACCATTGGACATTCGCCCGGTTTCCCTGGCCCTGGTGGGCGCCTACGGCCTCAAGGTCCGCTGGAGCGACGGACACGATACCGGGATCTATACCTTCGAGCGGCTCCTGGCCGATTGTGCCTGTGGTAAGTGCGCCGGGCGATAGTTTCCCGAGACCGTCTTGCGCTTCGCCCCCTAGCACCCCACTGTCATAGAAGCCGCGAGGCCGCGGCATCGGAGACTCGTTTCTTAGGAGGCTCGCATGCCAGACAGCCCTCACTCGGTCGTATCCGAGGGCACGGACGTGGGCATCATCGGCGGCCTGGCTGTCGCCGGTTGGTTCTTCGTTCTCGACCTCATCGCTGGACATCCCTTTCGCACGCCCAGCCTCTTGGGTCAGGTCGTACTCTTCGGCGATTCCACTCCTGACCCAACTCACCTCGTGTTCGGGGCTATTTTGCTGTATACCGCAGTCCACTTTTTCGTCTTCGCCCTAGTAGGGATGGGCTTGGTGGCATTGGTGCACTGGGGGATCAAGAACCCGATCGTGCGATATGCTCTCCTGCCGGTGTTTCTGGTCTTCGAGGTGATGTTCTATGGCTTGCTCGAGGTCTTCTCGGAGGGAACGAAGGAGCTCTTCCCATTCTGGGCCGTGGTCACTGCCAATACCCTGGCAGCGGTGTGCATGGGACTCTATCTGTGGCTCAGACATCCCGCATTTCGTCAGTCGATTCGGGACACGCCGTTGGGGGCGGCGCCGGTAGAGTGAAGGCTATCCGCTATCGGCTATCAGCTATCGGCTACTGAATCCAGAAGCCGACGGCTCATGCCGATAGCCGATCGCCGATCGCCGATAGCTCCCATGCGCTCTCTCAAGTCATCGTTTTTTCTCCTCCTCATCCTCACCCAGCCGCTCGCCGGCCAACTGGAGCCGCCTTCCACCGGCGGAGTGGTGGCCCGCGACCAGCAGCTACTGATGCTGGGGCACTACAAGCGGGTGCTGATGATCGGGGCTCACCCCGACGACGAGGATACCGAGCTCCTGACCGTTTTGGTGCGGGGAATGGGAGCGGAGACCGCCTATCTCTCCCTCAACCGAGGGGAAGGTGGCCAGAACCTGATCGGAGTAGAGCTGGGCGAGGCGCTCGGTCTGATTCGCACCGAGGAGCTGCTGGCCGCCCGGCGGCTGGATGGGGCTCGCCAGTTCTTTACCCGCGCGTACGACTTCGGATTCTCCAAGACCCTGGATGAGACGTGGACCCACTGGCCCCGCGACAGCCTTCTGGAGGACGTGGTGCGGGTGGTCCGTGAATTTCGTCCCCAGATCATCGTTTCGATCTTCAGTGGCACCCCCCGGGACGGCCATGGCCAGCACCAGGCGGCCGGGTGGCTGGCCCGGGAAGCGTTTCGAGTGGCGGGTGACAGCACCCGTTTCAGGGAGCTTCGGGTTCGAGAGCGGTTGGAGCCCTGGACTCCCCTCAAGCTCTACCGGAGCACTCGGTTCGACACTGCCGCCACGACGCTCATCCTGCCCGGAGGAGCGCTGGATTCGGCGGTGGGGAAAACCTATCACCAGATCGCCATGGCCGGCCGCAGCCTCCACCGATCCCAGGACATGGGTCAGCTCCAGGGGATCGGGCCCTCGCGGGTTCGGCTCCAGCTCTGGGAGGATCGCACCGGCCGCGGCGAAGGCGGACTGTTCAACGGAGTGGATACCTCGCTCGCCGGAATGGCCGCGGGATCGGGCTCCCGGGCAAACTGGGATCGGTTGGCCGATCGGTTGCAAGAGCTGCGCAGGAACCCGGCAGCCGGCCGTCAGGTCCGGACCGAGTTTCTTGCGGCCGGGGCAGGGAATCCGGAGCTCGATGAGCAGCGCGCCAGGCTCGACAGCCTCGTCGTCCTCACCGGGGAATTGTTGTGCGACGCGGTGGCGGACGACGAACGAGTCATACCCGGAGAAACCTTGTCGGTCGTGCTCGGATGCTGGAATCCGGGCAGCGAACCGGCCCGGGTGGAAGTTGCGCTGCGATCCGGTGGAAGCTCGGCCGGACCGCCGGTTCCGATGTTCCTGAGGGGAGGCGAATTCCGAGCCGACACGGTCCAAGTGGCTGTTCCTACCTCCGCCGCCTACAGCACCCCCTATTTCCTTCGGGAACCACGTCAGGGCGACCTGTACGCCTGGCCTGCCGACCCCGCGCTCCATGGCGTGCCGCGGGAGCCGCCGATGCTGGAGATGGTGGTGAGACGCGATGGGGGACCGTCGAGCATCAGGGAGGTGACCTTTCGGCGCAATGACCAGGCGGTGGGAGAGATTCGCCGGCCGCTCACCATGGTTCCGCGAATAGACGTCAGGCTGGATCCAGCGACCGAGCTCTGGCCCAGTGATGCAAAGACCCCGCAGGAGTTTATCGTCGCACTGACGAATGGCGCCCGAGACACCACCAGGGGCATCGTGCGTCTGGAACTGCCCCCGGGCTGGCCTCGGGTCTCGCCCCAAGCATTCCGGTTTACCCGGGAGGACGAGCGCGAGGTCTTCAGCTTCACCGTCGTCCCACCCACCACGCTCGAGGCCGGTGTGGCCACGGTGGGTGCCGTGGCTCGCGACAGCGCCGGGCGGGAGTACAACCTCGGCGTGCGTGCAGTGGATTATCCCCATATCCGACCGCGGTTCTACACCCTGCCCGCGAGCGCGACGATACGGATCGCCCCACTCCGGCTGCCGCCACTCCGGAGGGTAGGATACGTGCGCGGTGCGTCGGACCTGGTTCCCGAAGCGCTCCGGAGCGTGGGGGTGCCGCTGGTGTTGCTGGATGCCACCGAGTTGACGCGGGGGAACTTGAGCCGCTACACCGCAATCGTGATCGGTCCCCGGGCCTACGAGACCGATTCGGCTCTGGTGGAAAGCAACTCCCGGCTACTGGCCTATGCCCGCGCCGGAGGACTGCTGATCGTGCAATACCAGCAGCATCGGTTCTTTGAAGGAGGGTTCGCGCCCTTTCCTCTCACCGTGGGCGGGCCGCCTCTCCAGGTGGCCGGTTCCGCGAGCGGCGGGTCCACTCTGGCCTCGGACCGTGCGGTGAGCCACGATCGCGTCACCGATGAGAATGCGCCGGTCCGGATCATCCGTTCGCACCCTGTGGTCATGCGCCCCAACCGGCTGGACCCTCAGGACTGGGAGGGCTGGGTGCAAGAGCGCGGGTTGTATTTCGCGCGGAGCTGGGACAAGGCATATCAGCCGGTGCTGGAAATGCACGACTCGGAGGAGGCTCCGCTCGAAGGCGGCGTACTGATCGCACCGTTGGGCAAGGGCACCTACGTATACACTGGCCTAAGTTTCTTCCGACAACTTCCGGCCGCTGTCCCGGGCGCCTTCCGGCTGTTCGCCAACCTCCTTGCACTGCGCAACTCGGCGCTGCGCTGAATGGCCTCGGTGTGGGTTTCACCACGGAGGCACAGAGGAACAGAGGCATTCCGGAGAAACACACCAAGATGCTGTTTCTCCGTGCTCTCTCTGCCTCTGTGGTGAAAACGCTCACTCACCTGCTGGTGTTCGTGATCGCAGCGTGCGGCAACGACGGCCGGACGCCGGTGGTGCTGTACTCCCCTCACGGGCGGGACCAGCTTCAGTTGCTGGAGCAGGCCTTCGAGGCGAGGCGGCCCGACGTCGACGTGCGCTGGCTGGACATGGGGTCGCAGGAGATCCTCGACCGGCTGCGATTCGAGAGAGTCAATCCTCAGGCGGACGTCTGGTTCGGCGGACCCACCACCACCTTCGATCGGGGAATCGCCGACTCGCTTCTCACTCCCTACCGCCCGGCCTGGGCCGCGCGGGTGGGCCCCAACGGTGTGGGGCCGGACGACCTGTACTATCCGGTGTACCGCACCCCGGCCGTCATCGCCTTCAACAGTAAAGTCGTCAGTCGGGACGAGGCGCCGAAGGATTGGGACGACGTGCTCGCCCCGCGTTGGGCCGGCAAGGTGCTCATTCGCGACCCGATGGCGAGCGGCACCATGCGGGCAATCTGGGGGCTGATCCTGGTGCGCAGCATCCGGGAAACCGGTGACACCGCGCAAGGAATGCGCTGGCTGCGCCGGCTGGATGGACAGACCAAGGCCTACACGCTCAACCCGGCGATCCTCGATGCCCGGCTCGCCAGGGCGGAGGGATTGGTCACGCTCTGGGACTTGCCGGACATCTTGATCGGGCGATCCAAGGGCCTGCCTTTCGACTACGTCTTTCCTCGCAGCGGAACGGTCGTCATCGACGATGCGATCGGGCTGGTGCGTGGCAGCCGGCATCCGGAGGCCGCCAAAGCCTTTATCGACTACGTCGGCAGTGGAGAGGGACAGCTGCTCGCCGCTCGAAAGGTCTTCCGGCTTCCAGCTCGCACTGATCTCCCTCCGGAGCAGGTTCCGGGCTGGGTGGCGGAGGTCGAGCGTGAAATGGTAGTGGCCGAGATGGACTGGAAGCTGCTGGCGCGCTTCGGGTCCGCCTGGATGAGCTATTGGGATCGTCACGTGAGAGGCACGGGAGGCAAGTGAGCTTTCTGCGACTGGACGGTCTGGTCAAGCGATTCGACGGGACCGCGGCGGTTGATCATCTCTCCCTCGCCCTCGAACGAGGCGAGATGCTCGCCCTGCTGGGCCCCAGCGGGAGCGGCAAGACGACGACGCTCCGCCTGTTGGCGGGATTCGAGGTACCCGACGAGGGCCGGGTGTTGATCGACGGTGAGGATGTGACCCGGGTGGCTCCGGTGGCACGTCGCTTCGGCATGGTGTTCCAGCACTACGCCCTCTTTCCCCACCTGGACGTGGGCCAGAACGTCGCGTTCGGGCTCGAGTCGGTGGGATTCCATGGAGAGGAGCTGGAGCGGCGGGTGGTCCAGGCGTTGGGGCTGGTGGACCTCGCGGGATTCGAGCGCCGCCGCATCGCCCAGCTCTCTGGTGGGCAACAGCAGCGGGTCGCGCTGGCCCGAGCGATCGCCCCGGAGCCTCGGGTGCTGCTGCTGGACGAGCCGCTCTCCAACCTCGACCCCACGCTGCGCGAGCGGACCCGGCGAGAAATTCGGGAGCTGATCCGGCGGGTGGGAATCACCACCGTCCTGGTCACTCACGAACAGGACGAGGCCTTCGAGCTGGGTGATCGGGTGGCGGTGCTCCGGGAAGGCCGATTGGAGCAGGTGGGAACGCCGGACCAACTCTATGCCGAGCCGGCCAATCGCTTCGTGGGCGAATTCATCGGCCAGTCGAGCACGTTACCGGTGGTGGTCATGGCGCCCAGCGATCGAGGAGTCCGGGTGCGGATCGAGGGGACGGAGTGGGAGTTGGAGACCGTCCCCGATCGGCGGCCTCCGGTGGGGCCGGCGCTGCTCCTGGTGCGGCCGGAGGCCTTGCGCATCACCGAGCCGGCCCAGGGCGCGGTGCTCGCCACCGTGACGGGCCGCCGCTTCGCGGGGCCCTCCGCGCTTTTCACCGTGGTCACTGACGGTGGCGGTCACCTCGAGGTGGTAGCCCCGCCCCGGGCAGTCCGGGCGGGCGAGCGGGTCGGGGTAATGCCCAGCCGCCGCGCGGGAGGCGGGATCCATCTGTTTCCGCTGGAGAACCGGTGAGCGCCGCCCGCCCGGCACGCTGGGCCGGCATTGCTCTGTTGCTGGGGCTGGGTTGGCTGGTCCTCTACCCACTCATTCTGGTACTGGTCGAAGGGGTACATGGGCCGCAGGGATGGACGCTCGACCACGTGCGACTCTTCTTTTCCCGGCCCACGGAATGGCGGGCGCTGTGGGGCAGCCTCTGGATCTCGCTGGTGAGCGTGGCTCTGGCGGGTGCGATCGGAGTGCCCCTGGCCCTGCTGTTCGCCCGCTACGATCTCCCGGGAGGGCGAGTTCTGAGCGCGCTGGTGGCGCTTCCCGCGGTTCTGCCTCCGCTGGTCGGCGTGATCGCCTTTCTCTTCTTGTACGGTGAGACCGGCTTCGTCTCCTTGCTGGTGCAGTACCTCCTCGGGCTGGCGAACCCGCCGTGGCGGCTGGAGGGTGCCGGCGCCATTCTGCTGGTCCACGCCTATTCGATGTACGTCTACTTCTATCTGTTCGTGCGGGCGGCCCTCGCCGGGCTCGATGTTTCGCTCTTCGAGGCAGCCGCCAGCCTCGGGGCCGGTCGCTGGCGCACGCTCAGGCGGGTGGTACTTCCCCAGTTGTACCCGTCGCTCGGCGGCGCCGCCCTCCTCACCTTCATGACCTCGCTCGCGTCCTTCAGTGCTCCGTACATCTTCGGGGGTGGCTTCCGGGTGATGACCACCCAGATCGTTGCCACCCGGCTCAACGGTGAGAACGAGCTGGCCATGGTGGAAACCATTTCGCTCACCCTGTTGGCCCTGGCCGCTCTGTGGATTCTTCAGGGTACCCATACTCCCGACAGCCCGGCTGGAGGGCGGAAGGGAACCGGCCCGGTGCGAATTCCGGTGCGCCGGCGGTCGGTACGTCTGGCAGTGACCGCGATTGCCTGGGGGCTCGCCGGTCTGTTGCTCCTGCCGCACCTGACACTGGTGCTGGTGTCCTTCGTTCCCCTCGGCACCTGGACGGTAGAACCACTGCCGCCGGCCTACACGCTGGGCAACTATCTCACCTTGGTCGAGGATCCGGTGCGGGCGCGCCCCCTGGTGAACAGCCTCTGGCTGGCCACGGTCTCGACCCTTGCGGCGGTGGCGATCGCACTGTTCGCCGCCTCGGTGACCGTTCGTTCCCGGATGCGCGGCAGTCGGCTGATCGAGGGGCTTCTCGCGCTTCCCTGGGCGGTGCCGGGGACGGTATTCGCAATCGCGCTGGCTACGGCGTTCAGCGTCAACGCGCCATGGGCCGGCCGCTTCGTCCTCGTGGGCACGCTCTGGATCCTTCCCCTGGCCTATCTCGTAAGGAACCTGCCCATCACCAGCCGAGCCGTGTTGGCCGGGTTTCGCGCGCTCGACCCATCGTTGGAGGAGGCCGCCGCCACGCTGGGCGCGGGCCGCTGGCGCGCCTTACGTCGCATCACCCTTCCGCTGCTCCGGCCGGCGCTGCTGGCCGGCGCCAGCCTCGCGTTCGTCACCGCGTTTGGAGACTTCGTGACTTCGATCGTGCTGTACACCTACGATACCCGCCCGGTTTCGCTGGAAATTCTGTCCAGCCTGCGCCAGTCGGACGTCGGGGTCGCGGCCGCATACGGTGTGGTACTCATGCTGGTGAGCGCGGCGGTCTTTGCCCTCGGCTCGGAGCGGAGAAGCGCCGGATGACCGCGACCGCCCCGGTATCGAACACCAAGTTCCGGCGGCTGGCGGTGCTCATCGCGGTGAACTTCGTGGACATGATCGGCTTCATGATCGTGCTTCCGCTTCTGCCGTTCTACGCCCTCAAGTTGAACGCGTCACCGGAAATGGTCGGGGGGTTGATCGCGTCGTTCTCCATCGCGCAGCTGGTCGCCGCCCCGCTGTGGGGGCGGGTATCGGACCGCTACGGCCGCCGGCCTGCGCTGCTCATCGGCCTCAGCGCCTCGGCGGCGGCCTACCTGGTGTTCGCCTTCGCCGACAGCGTCTGGCTGTTGTTCGCCTCCCGCTTGGTGCAGGGCGCCGGCGGGGGCACCACCGGCGTGGCCCAGGCATATGTGGCGGACACGGTCGAGCCCCGGGACCGGGCCCGCGCCCTGGGCTGGCTCTCGGCGGCCACGTCCGCCGGCGTCATCCTGGGTCCGGCGCTGGGTTCGTTCGCGTTCCACTTCGGCCCGGCGACGCCGGGATTACTGGCTGCGGCGCTCTGTCTCATCAACGTGGGTTTCGCCTGGCGCTGGCTGCCCGAGTCGCGCCGGAGCCATGCTTCCGATCCCGCAGCGCCGCGGCGACCGGTATGGCACCCGGCGTTGCAGGTGGTCCGGCAACCCACGGCACCGGTTTCCCGGCTGATCTGGATCTATGGCGTGGGCATGCTGGCCTTCTCCTCGATGACCTCGATCTTGGCGTTGTACCTTGGCGCGGAATTCAAGCTCACCGAGGAGACCATCGGTCCGATCTTCGCTTACGTCGGGGTGCTCTCGCTAGTGATGCGAAGCCTGCTGCTGGGTCCGATCGTGGACCGGCTGGGTGAGACCTGGACCATGCGAACGGGGACCATACTTCTCGCGCTGGGTCTGGTGCTGTATCCTTTCCCTCAGAGCCTGTGGGCGCTGGCCATCGTCATCCCGTTGGTGCCGATCGGTACGGCGCTTCTCTTTCCCGCTACTACCTCACTCATGTCCCGCGCCTCCGACGCGCGAGAGCTGGGCACCACTATGGGCGTCGCCCAGACCTTCGCCGGGATGGCGCGGGTGGCGGCGCCGCTGATCGCGACTACGGCGTTCCAGCGGCTGGGCCACGGCTGGCCGTTCTATCTCGCCGGCGGCTTCGTGGCGCTGGTGGGATTGATGGCGTTCCAGGTGGACGACAACCCGAGGTAGCCTAGTGAGCGTGGACGACCGGCTCGACCGGCTGGAGCAGCGGATCGCGGTGCTGGAGAAGCTGGTTCGCGGGCTGGCACAACCGGGCGGGGTGCCCCCGAGGGAGACCGCCGTTCCCGCCGCGGCGGCCAGCGACCCTCGACCGGCAGCGGAACCGCCGGCCCTGGGCCCGGTCAAGCCTCGCCCCGCCGCCTCCCCCCCACCGATTCGCCCGTCCGCCCGCTTCCCCGACTTCAGCGAACAGTGGATCGGCCAACGGGGCCTCCTGGCGGTCGGGGTGTTCGCGCTCCTCATGGCGACCGGATACCTGCTCAAACTGTCCTTCGATCGCGGCTGGATCCCGCCGATCATGCGCTGTATCGGGGGCGTCCTGGCCGGGGCCGTGGTGGGAGGAATCGGATGGCGGCTCCAACAGCGCTACCGCACCTATGGCGCGGCGCTGATCGGCTGTGGAGCCGGGATCGTGTACCTCAGTGTCTGGGCGGCGTGCCGGCTGTACGAAGTCATTCCTTCGACCACCGGCATCGTCGGACTGGCTCTGGTCTCGGTTGCCCTGGCCCTCATAGCCTACGCCATAAACGTCGAGGCATTGGGGACTACGGCAGCATTGGGCGCCTTCATGGCACCGGTGCTGCTGGGGCAGGAGACCGCCAACGCGAACCTGCTGTTGCTGTATCTCGCCAGCATGGCCGCGGGTCTGGGTCTGGTCGCCGCGCGCCAGCGATGGCGGCTCACGATGTTCGTCGTCGCGGTGAGCTACTTCGGGGTGGGCACGGTGGGAGCGGCGGAGCATGCCGTTCCCTGGGCGGTCCTGCTCTTCGGGCTGATCGGCGGGACGGTCGGGCTTTACATCGGTCTCCGGGAACGGTGGTGGGAAACCCGGCTCCTGACTTTCTCCGGAGGCTGGGTGTTGCTCGCCGCCGCCAGCGACCGGCTCGCGGCCCACTGGCCGGTGTTTCTGGCCGCGGTGATTCTCTCGGCGCCAGTCTGGTGGTACGGGCTTCGCTTGGCTCGGCCGCTGCCGTTGCATCCCGAGCTGGTCTACTTCTTCGCAACGCCCTTGCTGTTGGGGTGGTCGATGTACGGCCTGGCGCCGCAGCGATTCGACGCCACCCCAGGCCTCCTCCCCCTCTTGGTGGCGATTCCATATCTGTTGGCCGGGTACCTTCGGCCCCGGCCTCATTTCGCCCTAGTCGGCGCTGCGGCGGCGGCGATCGCGGCCTCCGAGCAATGGGAGGGTCTCCAGCGGGTTTGGGCCTTGCTCGGCCTGGCCCTGCTCTGGCCGGCGTTAGACCACCGGCTGGGCCGCTGGGACGGGCGCTGGTATGGCCTGCTTACCCTGGCCGCCGGCCTCCTGCACCTGTTCGACACGGCGATGGACCAGCGGACCGCGGCCGATGCCGCCTTCTTCGGGTCCTGGGCCCTGGGACTCTGGGGTGGAATAGCCGCCACAGCCGCGCTTGCCGCCGGCCTCTGGCGGGTGGACGATCGCCGGGAAGATCTCGCGATGGTCCGGGTGGGACTGTGGACGGTTGCGGGGGTGATGACTCTGTTCGGGGTGACCCGGGAGATCCGGCGTTTCTTTGACCTGCGAATGCTCAGTGCGGAAACCGCTGCCCTGGCCGGCGGCCTGGCGGTCAGCGCCTGGTGGCTGGTCTTCGCGGCGGCCCTGGTCGGCTACGGATTTCGCGGCTCGGTAAAGCCACTCCGGATCGCCGGCCTGGTAGTGGCGGGGTTGGCCATCGTGAAGGTAATCTTCTTCGACCTCTCTTCCCTGGACGCCTTGTATCGTGTCGGATCGGTGTTTCTGCTTGGCCTGGTGACCCTCTCCCTTGCCTATCTGTACTACCGGTTTGATCGAAGCGAGAAGGCGTTGTGATACCCCCTTATATCCTGGCCCTACCATGACAGTTTCCGTCCTGCCCTCTTCGCCCGCCGCCTTCGCCAAGGCGAAATGGGAGGATGTCGCGCCGTTCTTTGACGAGCTGGCGGAGCGACCGGTGGATGGTGGTTCGATCGAAGGGTGGCTGCAGGCCTGGTCGACCCTGGAAGAGTTGATCACCGAGGCCGCCGCGCTGGCCATGATCGCCTACACCATCGATACCGGCGACCCGGCCAAGGAAGCCGATCACCTCCGATTTTCCACCGAGATCCTGCCTCGAGTGGAGGAGCGCAGTGTCGAGCTCGCCCGCCGACTGGTGGGCTCGAAATATTCGACCCCGGACCTCAAGACCACACTGGCCCGGTTCCGGACCTCCATCGAGATCTTCCGGGAAACGAACGTCCCAATTTTCGCCGAGCTGGAGGAGCTGAGCGCCCGCTATCAGCGCATCACCGGGTCGATGACGGTTATCTGGGAAGGGGAGGAGCGCCCTCTCCCCCAACTTCAGCCGTTTCTCAAGAGCAACGACCGGCAGGTGCGGGAGCGTGCCTTCCGCACTGCTACCCAACCCTACATCGATCAGCGCGACCCGTTGGCCGCGCTGTTCGACCGGATGTACGAGTTGCGCCAGCAAGCGGCGACAAACGCCGGCTTCGCCAATTTTCGAGACTACGTATTTCCGGCCAAGTTCCGCTTCGACTACAGCCCGGCAGACTGCGAACGGTTTCATGACGCAGTGGAGCGCACTGCCGCGCCGGCGGTAGAGCGGATGCTCGAGGTTCGCCGCCGCCGGCTCGGTCTCGACGTGCTGCGGCCCTGGGACCTGTCGGTCGATCCCTATCGGGGGGGCGGTCCTCTCCGGCCCTTTCAGGGACCCGACGAATTCATGAGCAAGGCGCAGAGGGTGTTCGAGCGGGTCGATCCAGCGCTCGGGCGGCAATTCCAGACCATGGTGCAGGAGCGGCTGCTGGATCTGGACAGCCGCAAGGGCAAGGCTCCCGGCGGCTACTGCGAAACGCTCCACTTCCGCGGGCGCCCTTTCATCTTCATGAACGCGGTTGGGCTGGTGGACGACGTGATGACGCTCATGCACGAGGCGGGACACGCCTTCCACACCTTCTCCTCTCACGCTCAGCCGCTCATCTGGCAGCGCCATCCCGGCTCGGAGGCGGCGGAGTTGGCCTCCATGTCCATGGAGCTGCTCGCGGCCCCTCACCTGGTTCGTCCGGCAGGGTATTTCTCGGCCGACGAGTTTCGCAGCGCCTGGCTCGAGCACCTCGAAGACATCCTGCTCAGCCTGGTGCACATCGCCTCGGTCGATGCTTTCCAGAACTGGATCTACACCAGCGGCCAAGGGGCCGACTCGGCTGCTCGAGATGCGGCGTGGCTCCGTATCCGCAGCCGGTTCGAGCGGGGCGTGGATTGGGGTGGGCTGGAGCGTGAGCGGGCGGCCCGATGGTATCGGCAGCTGCACATCTTCATGTACCCGTTCTACTACATCGAGTACGGTATCGCCCAGGTGGGCGCGCTTCAGATCTGGCGCAACAGTCTTCGGGACCCGGTGAGCGCGGTGGCCAAGTACCGCGAGGCGCTTGCGCTCGGTGCGGTGCAGGGCCTTCCGGAGATCTATCGAACCGCCGGGGCCAAGCTCGCATTCGACGCCGAGTCCATCGCCCCGCTGGTCGAGCTGGTCGAGGAGCAGATCGAGCGGGTGCGGAACGAGCTGCCGGCGCGGTAAAGCACGGTTGCTTCTCGGACCTGGCGGAGCAAGATTCCACGCCGATTGCGCCTGGCGTCGCTGGGCCGGATTCCCGGGTCCCCTAGGGGAGTGACTGGATGGCCAAAGAAGAAGGCATTGAGATGGAAGGGGTGGTCACCGAGGTGCTGCCCGATCGCAACTATCGGGTGATGCTGGAGAACGGTCACGAGATCCTGGCATATGCTGCCGGCAAGATGAGCAAGTTCAAGATCCGCGTCCTGGAAGGTGACCGCGTCAGCGTGGTGCTTTCGCCCTATGATTTAACTCGGGGACGGGTGATTTATAGGCACAAGTGAAGAGAGGCTATCGGCTATAGGCTATCAGCTAGTGGCCGTGAGCGATCAGCCGATAGCAGACAGCGGATAGCTGATAGCACGCAACAAAACGGGCCGCCCTTTCGAGCGGCCCGTTTTGTTTGCGTCCCCTTACTTCACCTTGATGACGTTCTCGGCGGCGGGCCCTTTCGCACCCTGCACAATGTCGAACTCCACCCGGTCACCCTCGGAGAGGCTGCGGAAGCCCTCAGCCTTGATGGCAGTGTGGTGGACAAAGCAGTCCTTGTCCCCATTCTCCGGAGTGATGAAACCAAAGCCTTTTGCGTCGTTGAACCACTTCACCGTGCCGAGGGTGCGAGCCATTGCTTCTACTCCAGGTTTGTTTGACTGCGTCGGTGCCGGTAACCCCGGCATACCGAGTTTTTATGAGCGCAGGCCCGTCCCGCGTCATAAAAAAAGAAAGACCCGCTGGCGATACACCCGGGTCTTGGATTCCGACTGTTGCTTGATAGAACTCCTACGAGGGTAATCGCGGGGACAAATCTGTAGAGCGGGTCAATTTAGTCAAGGGGGGAACCACGGAACCACCGGGCGGCGGCCCGCGCCCAGTCCGCGACCGGTTCCCGCGCGCCGCCGTCGGCCGCCCGATTGACCGCCTGAAGGAACTCGGCGGCCGACGGGTAGCGAGCGTCCACCTCGGCCTGTAATGCCCGTTCCAGCACTTGCTCGAGCTCGTCGCCCGTGCCCTCGCCCCGCCCCGGCCAAGCGGGAAGTTGGTTCGTGGTCTGTTTCGCCAGCACCTGCTCCACCGTCAATCCGGAAAACGGCACGGTGCCGTAGAGCGCGTAATAGGCCACCGCCGCGAGGCTGTAGAGGTCCGATCGCTGGTCCACCCGCTCCCCCAGCAACTGCTCCGGGCTGGCGAACTGCGGCGTGCCGCTCTGACTGGTGGCACCACCGAACTTTCCCCGAAGCGCCAGGGCCAGACCGAAGTCGGTGATTCGAAGACTGCCGTCGGGCTCCAGCAGCATGTTCTCCGGCTTGATGTCCCGGTGAACCAGCCCGGAGCCATGTGCGTGGGCCAGGGCAGAGAGGGCCTCCCGAAGCAGCCGCAGTACCTGCTCCATCGACAAGGGACCCTTGCTTTCCACCAACTGCGCCAGGCTGGGCCCGTCCACGAACTCCATGGTGTACCACAGGAGACCCGAACGACCGGCGATATCGTAGATGTTGACGATGTTGGGATGGTTCAGCCGGGCCGCCAGCTGGGCTTCCCGCTGGAACCGTTCCACCACCGCCGGATCCTGGGTCAGGAAAGGGTGCAAGACCTTGAGCGCCACCTGGCGCTCCAAGTGGAGGTCTCGAACTCGGTACACCCGCCCGAAGCCGCCGGTTCCCAACAGGCTGAGCAGCTCGTAGTCGTCGCCCAGGGCCCGCCGAAGTCGCTTTTCCCAGCGGGCCCGATCCTCCTCGCGGGTCAACGGCCCCGCATCGCCGGTCAAAGTACCCGGATCGAACGTTCCCACATCGGAGGCGAGGTCCTCCAGCATCTCCGCCGCCGTCAGATACCGTTCGCTCGGGGTGAGCTGCAGGGCGCGCATCACGATGCGCTCGATGGCCCGGGGACAATTGGGGCGTAACTCCAGCGGAGACCGGATGGCCTCCGGCTGGAGCGGTGGCGCCTGGCCGGTCACGGCGTAGTAGAGGAGCGCGCCGGCGGTGTAGACGTCGGCTGTAGGGTCGCCTACCGCGCCGCCACGCACCTCCGGCGCCATGAACATCATTTCCGGTACGACGGAGCCGGCAGGAATCGCGGGAAGGGTATAGCTACAGTAGCGGAGGTCGGTTACCGTGCCGCGGCCGGCGGTGCCTACCAGGACGGTGGCAGGGACGATCCGGCGGACGATGATGCCGTGGATGTGGGCGTGCTCCAGGGCACCGAGCAGGTCCCGGGCCAGGGCCAGGACCGTGGGAATCAGCCGTGGGCCTCGCTGGATCGCCTGGTGCAGCCCTTCACCGTCGATCCAGTTTCCCACTCGGTAAGCCAGATCGCCGATGACCCCGGCGTCGTAGACCTGGCGGATCGCCGGATGGCTCAACTGTCCCAGCGCCTCCGCCTCCCGAAGGAACCAGAGCCGGGAAGGGCCGGTGGCGTCGAAGTTGATCCGCAGGCTGACCCGGCGCTTGAGGGTCTCGTCGAATGCCTCGAACAAGACCCGCTCGGCGGAGGCGGCGACGATACGCTCCAGCCGATAGCGGGTGCCCAGCGCAGCCCGGGTTCGCTCGAATGCATCCAGCGGCTCGGGAAGGGTCAGCGGAGCATCCCTCGCCGGCGCTCGACCCTCCCGTTTACCCCGCAAAGGGCAGGACTACACCAGCGCCTGCTCTGGCTCGGTGAATCGTCGGTAAAGAAGAGGGAGCAGGTTTCGCCGGCACAGCGCCGGACCATGACCGTCGAATCGGTCAGCGTGGCTGCGGCCGAGCGAGCGATGGCCTCGAGCGCCGCCAACGGCCGGGATGGAGCAAAGTGCATCCTCCATTCCCCGCCAACCCGGGTAAGCCGGTTGGTGCCGGTGCTGCGGGCGAGCTGCTCGTTGACGGCGGCGATGACCGCGGCTGGAGGCTGGAGGCCGGCGTGCAGGGCTTCGGCCAGAGAGGTCAATTGCTCGCGGAACTGGCGGACCACCCCGTAGGGGCTCGCGTCGGGATCCAAATGCTGCGCGTGGGCCCAGCGCTGATAGGCGGCAGCATCGGGCAGCAGGTCCGGAGGGTCCGGAATTCGGCCCCGGCCGCTGTTCACGAAGTCGAGCCAGACGGCATCGCCTAGCAAGGTGAACTCGGGATGGCCCATACCGGTCAACTGTCCGCGACTTCGACGATGTTTCGTCCGCCGCGTTTAGCCTTGTAGAGCGCGGTATCGGCCGCGGCGAGAATACTGCTCACAGTGGTGCCGTGCCTCGGGGACTCGGCGACCCCCATGCTGAGGGTGCAGTCCCCGAACTCGGGGTTGGTCTTGCTCATCTCCCGCAGGCTGGCCTGCACCCGCGCCACGAACACCTGGGCCTCCGCCGGCTTGGTCATGGGAAGGATCACCAGGAACTCGTCTCCACCCAGCCGGCCCACTACGTCCAGGGCCCGGCATTGCTGCCGAAGGATGTTGGCGACCTTGATCAGCAGCCGGTCGCCGGCCGCGTGTCCCATGGTATCGTTGACCGCCTTGAAGCGGTCGAGGTCGAGGAGCAGGATGCTGGTGTGAAGCTGGTGCCGGAGGCTGCGGGAGATCTCCGCGGCGAGGCGTTCTTCCAGCGCGCGCCGGTTGTACAGTCCGGTGAGCTCGTCGGTCGTCGCGGCGCTGTGGAGCTGCTCCACCAATTCCGAGTTCTTGAGCGCGATGGCGGCGGCAAAGGACAGCGTGCCGGCCAGCTCCAACTCCGCCCGGCCGTAGAGCTTGTCACTGATGCGGGAACCCAGTACCAGCACCGCCATCCGTTCCGAGCCCGCGTCCAGCGGCACCACCAGCTCGGCGCCGGGGCCGACCAAAGATGCCACCGCCACGTCGTCTGCTCCGGCCGACGCGCTGCCGGAGGGAAGCGCCTGATCCAGGGCCGTCTTGTCGATCGGAGCCGGCCGGAGACGGTCGTTGAGTGAGCGGAACACCTTGGGAGCGTAGCCCAGTCCCTCCGGACGGTAGAGGCAGGCCCACCATGCAAAAAACACCTCGGCCATGAAATCCAGGATCAGCTGTTCCGTCTCCTCGGTGGAGTGCACCGAGGAGAGCAGTCTGGCTACCTGGCGCAGAGCGCGAAGCTGGAAGATCGCGTCGTCCAGGGCAGCCTGCCGCTCCAACAGAATGCTCCTGAGCTCCAACACCACGCTGAGTCCGGATGCCAGCGGCATCGCCACCGCCCGCATGTCACTCGCGGCGGCCAGATCGGCGTGGATGACGACCTCGGTTTCCCCGCTGGCCAGCCGGGCGACCTCGACCGCTTCCTCGAACCCTTCCGCCGGACCGATGCGGGGGACGGTCTCGGTCGGGGAAGTCAGGGTGAACCAGATCCGTTCGCTCTGGAACCGCCGCACCAGCGCCACGCGGCAGCGCTCGAACAGCTCTCCCTCGGTTCGAGAGAGCCGGCAGGCGGCGGCGAAAGCACTGGGAAGATTGGCGAGGGCGGTCGTAGGCGTTAAAGCCATGTCCTATAATACCAGCAGCAAAGGGTTGAAGGGAGCCGCATGGCTCGCCGGTGGATCCGGGAACCATCTCAAGCGGTGCCGCGTTCCTATTGCTGAAGTATCGATCGGGTCACGGCGGTTGCCGGACCGGGAAGCAGGGTCTAGTTTACTACCAAGAACTTGTGAGACATAGCCCTACGGGGCCCCAGGGATTTCGGCTTTGCAGCCTGGGTGATGAAAACTGCTAAAGCTCCTCGGTCCCGGCGAGCAGCCCGCTCAGCCGGGATTCGTGTTTCCCGTCCGCTGAATGCGGGCCCCTACCGAGTCTCTCGCCCGGCCTGCCAGCGAGTCGGCGACATAGCGGATCAGCAGATCCGCGGCCCGGGGAGCTGCCTGTCGGCGATCACAGGCTTCCCGGGCCTCGGGAACCTTGTAGCCGTCGCCGCCATCGCAGGCAGGGTAGGCGGGAAAGGCCACGGTCACCGTGTCTCGGGTGGCCAGCGCCGAGCCGCCCGGGCGGGTGAGGTCGCCCACTATCCGGCTACCCGACGGCTTACCCGGGTCGTAGGTAAAGCGCACTCCCGACACCTGGAGAAACCCGCCTTTGCCGAGCGAGCCGTCCGAAACGCCGTGCTCCAACACTTCCCGAAGCCGGCTGGCCGGGATGGGGAAGGTCACCATCCTGGTTTCGTCGGCGAAGAGAAAGATCGACTCGAGGTCGTAGTTCGTAATGGGGCCCGGCGGGATGACGTCGTCCAAGCGCATGGCGCCGGCGTTGATGAGGGCGACGTCGGCGCCGGTTCCGGCCCGAACCGCGTCCGACACCAGGTCGCCCAAGGCCGACTCCTGGCGCCGGGAAACCGCGTCGCGAGCATCAAGCGGAACCGGGGTGGTACCGACCGTGCTCTCGGGCCCGAGGCGCCGCCGGAGACTATCGTCCCAGGCGCTCACCACCCGGGCTACCGCGCTGTCATCCGGCAGCCGGGAGTCGATCTGGACCAGGCCCACTGCCTGACGCCATTCGCCCTTGCCGCCCCAGAGGGTGACGAACTGGGTGCTGCGGGCGTTCGCGTCCGCCTTGAGGACATGCCGGCCGGACACCACCGAGTCGTGGGCCTCGTGCTCGTGTCCGCCCAGCACGATGTCCAGCTTCGACTCCCGGGACAGCAGATCGCGATCGGCCTCCACTGTCTGATGAGTGAGGCCCACGATCAGCTCAGCGCCCAGGGTCGATAGCGAGTCGATCGCCCGATGGGCGGCGCTGTCGGGATTGGAGCACCGCACGTAGCTGCGGTAGTTCCCGACCAGAGTGAGACCGAAAATGCCAACCAGGTGGGTCGACACCCGGACGGTATCCCAGGGGAGCACGTTGGGGAAAGCCGTTCCGTCGGCCGTGGCGCAGTTGGCTGACAGCCACTTGAAATTGGAGGCCGCGATCCGGGCCACCAGGGTGTCCCGATCCAGCTCGAACTCGTGGTTGCCGAAGGTGGCGTAGTCGAGGTTCGCCGCGTTGAGCGCTTCGACCATCTGCCGCCCGCCGTAATACTTGCTGAGCAGGCTCGGACTCAACACATCTCCCGCCAGGACGAACAGCACTTTGCCCTGGTCCGCCAACCGCTTCCGGACCGTCGCCACCCGGGCCAGTCCTCCGCGGCCATCCGCCATCGTGTCGGCGACGTAGACGTCGTTGATGAGCAGGAATCTCACCGGATTGAGCGGAGCGGGGCGTCGGGGCGCTCCGACGCAGGCAGTGGCGGCCAGCAGCCAAAGTACGAGCCCACTCCGTTTCACAGCTCCTCCTCGCCGCGGCGCAAGCCGCGCACCAGATCGGCGCTCATTCGCCGCAGTTCCGACACCATTTCCCTCCGCGGCCAGTCGGGCCGGCAGTCGAGTACTTCCAGCATCGATCGATACCACCAGATGGTCTGCCCCGATCCCGCCCGGGACACGGCTCGCAAGTACTCCACTCCCAGCCGCCGCATGGCGGTCAGGGTCGAGCCGCAGGCATGAATCTCGTCGGCGACACAGATGTCGAGCGCGCGGGGCTCGGCGGACGAGAGCTGACCGAGATACTGCTGCTTACACGACTGCCAGGGACGCTCGGCCCCCCGGTGGTCGTACTTCGGCTCCAGCGCATCCTTGGCCACCGCAAGCACGATCGGCCCGAACTTCTCGCCGATCTTCCGCTCCAGCGAGGGGTGGCGGTCGGGCACGGCTTCCTCCAGTACGTGGTGAAGGATGCCGGCCACGATGGTGAGCTGCTCGCACCCGTATCGCGCCAGGATGACCGCGACGTTCGCCGGGTGAGCAAGGTAATCCATGCCCGAGCCGACCGGCGCCACGGCCCCATAGTACTTGGCCGCGAAGGCGAGCGCGTGATTGATACGGTCGGAGTAACCGTGCATTCAGCGAAGCCGGCGGGCCGTCATGGAATCCCCAGCAGCTTGTGAGTCTGCAGGCTCAATCGCCAGCGGGGATGGGTCAGGCAGTATAGCAGCGCCGCGGCGGTGTTGGCCTCCCGGTTGGGGCCATCCATCGGTTGTAGAAAGAAATGGCTGAACTCCAGGCCCGCAAACCGCTCCGGCTCGCCCCCTTCCTGGGGGTATACCAGCTTGAGCTCGTCCCCTCGCCGCACCATCAGAGGTGCATCGGCTTTCGGGCTAACGCACAGCCAGTCGATGCCGGCCGGCGGGGCCACCGTGCCGTTGGTTTCCACCGCCACCTCGAATCCGGCCGCGTGCAGCGCCTCGATCAGTTCCCGATCCAATTGCAGCAGTGGCTCCCCACCGGTACAGACCACGAAGCGAGCCGCATCGCCGGAATCCGCGGGCCAGGTCTGGCTCACCGCAGCAGCCAGACTCCGGGCCGAGGGAAACTTTCCTCCGCCGGGACCATCGACCCCGACGAACTCGGTGTCGCAGAAGCGGCAAACCGCGTCCTCGCGGTCCTCTTCACGGCCGGTCCACAGGTTACACCCGGCGAACCGGCAGAAGACCGCCGGTCTTCCGGTGTTGGCGCCCTCGCCTTGGAGGGTGTAGAAGATTTCCTTGACGGCGTACATGTCAGACGGCCCGGCTGCCGGTACTCACCGGGTCCTCGACTCCAGCTTCACGGAATCCCTTCTGGCGGAGGATGCAGGCGTCGCAGCGGCCACAGGCCGTACCCTCGGCGTCGGGGTCGTAGCAGGTTGAGGTGAGGCCGAAGTCCACCCCGAGCGACAGTCCCTGGAGCACGATATCCCGCTTCGAGAGGGCGATGAGAGGCGCGTGGAGCCGGATGCGATCGCCTTCTACTCCGGCGCGGGTGGCCAGGTTCGCCATCCGCTCGAAGGCGGCCAGATATTCCGGGCGGCAATCGGGATAGCCGCTGTAGTCCAGAGCATTTGCCCCGATGAAGATGTCGCGCGCACCGATGGCCTCGGCCCACCCCAGGGCGAACGCCAGAAAAATCGTGTTGCGGGCCGGGACGTAGGTGACCGGGATTCCCGTCCCGATTCGCTCCAACGGGGTGTCCTTGGGGACGGCCAGATCACTCGTGAGGGCCGACCCTCCGAATGTCCCCAGGTCGATCTGGAGCACGACGTGTTGCGCAAGCTGAAGCTGCGCCGCCACTCGCCGTGCCGCCTCCAGCTCGATCGCATGGCGCTGCCCGTACCGGAAGCTCAGGCCATAGACCTCGAAGCCCCGGCTCTTGGCGACCGCCGCGGTGGTTGCCGAGTCCATTCCGCCACTCAGCAGGACCACGGCCCTTTCTCCTGACATGGCTGGAAGATAAGGTGGGGGAGATGCGTCGCTCTATCCCCCTATACCAAGGGCTTCCAGCGCTGCCCGGAGCTCCGGGTGACGAAACCGATACCCCGACTGGAGCAACCTGGTTGGGATCACCCGCTGGCTTCCCAGCATCGCCACGGCCCCCATTTCGCCCAAGACCAGCTTGATCGCCACCGAGGGAAGGGGAAGGACCGCGGGCCGGTGGAGCACCCGGCCAAGGGTAGCGGCGAATTCGCGGTTAGTGACCGGATTGGGTGCGGTGGCATTGACCGGGCCGGCCAGTGGCTCGCTGGCCAGAGCGTGCAGCATGGCGCCGACAGCGTCCTCGATCGAGATCCAGCTCATCCACTGCCGTCCGCTCCCGAAGGGTCCACCCAGACCGAGGCGAAAAGGGAGCAGGGCCTTGCCGAGCATGCCGCCGGATCGAGCGAGGACCACGCCGAAACGAAGCATCACGACCCGGATGCCGGCACCGGCGGCAGCATCGGTGGCCTGCTCCCATTCCCTCCCGGTCTGGGCGAGAAAATCCGTCGGCGGAGACGGCAGAAGGCTGGAGTCGGTCAGCAACTCGTCGCCGCGGTTGCCGTAGATCCCCACCGCCGAGGCCGAAACCAGGACCCGAGGGGGCCGCCGGAGCCCGGCGAGGGTCGAGGCGAGGAGCCGGGTCCCGCCCACCCGGCTCTCTCGAATCCGTCGCTTTCGCGCGGCGGTCCACCGGGCACCGATGTTCTCTCCCGCCAGGTGAAGCACTGCGCCGAGACCCTCGAGGGACGCAGCGTCGATCGTCCCCGCGGCCGGATCCCAGCGAATCTCATCGGGCCTCGGGTGCCGCCGGACCAGCTTGGTCACCTGCTGGCCGGCGCTGGCCAATACGGGGACCAGTGACGAGCCAAGCAGCCCACTCGCTCCGGTGACGACGACGTGGGGCGGTGTCACCCCACCGTGATCTGCTTCAACATGCCGTGCATGATGTGAGGCTTGCCGTCCTTGGCGTCGGAAACGAAGCAGATCAGCGCATACTCACCGGGATCGAGGTTCACCTCGAATCGAGCGGTCTCGCCCTGTTGCATCGGCGCCAGGCCGTTCAGGTAGCTCCCGGGCGCCTCCCCCTTCCGTCCGCCAAACTCCCAATCGATCAGATTCTTGGCTGTCTTGCCCGGGTTGAGCTTCGCGATCACGATCTCGTGCGTCTGGGTGCCGGTGTTCTCCACCTTGATCATGTGACGCCCAGGGGTAAGACCGGGCGCGAAATCGAAGTCGTAGTCCTTCAACTTGACCTCGATATCCGCCCTCGATTCGGCGCCGGGCGCACCGGTACCGGGCAGAACCTTCAATCCGCTCACCATTCCTTTGGTGAAGTGCGGCTTGCCATCGGCCGAGGGGATGAAGCAGATCACAGCATACTGCCCTGGAGTGAGAAGATGCTCGGTGCTCCCCTCGTCTCCCGGATCTCCCGCAATCGGCCCGCCCAGCATGCGGGTCCAGCTGGGAGGTGGACCGGGTTGGCGCAGCGCGGCGAGCAGGCTGTCGTAGGTACGGTCCTGCTCCATCCGGATGATGACCATGTGGTGCGGCTCTTTGCCCTTGTTGGCGAGCCGAATCACCGTCCGTCCCGCCGGGATCTCCGCGGGGCCGTTAAAGGCGTAGTCGGTGGCGGTGAAAGTGACGACGTTGGGGGTCGATGCGGCTGGAGGGGTGGCATCGCCTGCCGGGGTGCCGCGTTCCGAGCGACAACCCAGAACCGCGGCGAGCCCGAGCAGCGCGCCGCAAGATATGCGGGACTTCATGGGTTCTCCTTGGTAAACGGAACGAACGGCGCGGTGTAGAATGGCCCCCGGCGTGGGAAATCGCCAGAGGGAAGCCGGCGGGTATATTTGCGCCACGCGTGGTGCTCCAAACACGGAGGCCGACATGGCAACCTCTCCCGCTACACGCGACTATCGAACGCTCATTGCCGCAGCAAGTCTCATCGTGGGTCCGCTCCTGATGACCATCGGGGACCTCATCCATCCCGAAGAGAGCATGGACACGGCTGAGCAAATCGCCATTCTCGTGGACCAGGCGTCGCGCTGGTACGCGGCACACCTTCTCCTCTTCATCGGCATGATGCTGTATATCCCGGGGCTC
The DNA here is from genome assembly GCA_963812755.1 of uncultured Gemmatimonadales bacterium. GTDB lineage: Bacteria > Gemmatimonadota > Gemmatimonadetes > Gemmatimonadales > GWC2-71-9 > CAVVWJ01. The sequence goes on from CAWEWK010000005.1 coordinate 304,053, forward strand.
CTGGCGCTCTCCAGCCTCGCGGCGGTGCGAAAGCCGGCCGCCGGGTATGCCGCACGGGTCCTTACCCTAATCGGAGCTGCAGCCTTCACTTCTATCTTCCTGGGCGAGATGCTGGTCGGACGGTTTGTGGCGGACGGCGCGGACAGGGCCGCGGCTAAAGCCCTGCTCGACACCACGCTCTCGGGGCCGATAGCCGCCGCCGTTCTCCCGGCCGCGCTCGCATTTGTCGTCGGCACTGCCGCGTTCGCGATTCCGCTTCTGCATGCCGGCGGCAAACTACGCTGGACGGCTGGGCTCATTTCCACCGGCGTCCTTCTTATACTCGCCGAGATCCTGTCCGCCGAGGTCGTTCTCAGCCAGATCGGCAACATCGTAGCCTTCTGCGGGAGCGCAGCAACCGCCTGGCTGATCCTTCGGGGTGAAACCGGCGAGACCGCGAGTTCGCTGTAAGGCAGGCTACATCGCCTCTGCTCAGCGGCTTGCGGCCCGGCGCACCAGGAGGAGGTCGGTGATGTTGTCCATGGTGAGGAGCCCGACCAGGGCGCCGCTGGCGTCTACCACCGGAAGCGCCGGAAGACCGCTGGAGCGGAGCCGCTCGAGCGCCTCCTGGAAGCCGAGCGTGGGGATCACCACAGAGGCGCCGGCGGTCATGGACTCGGCGACGGTGGAAGCCGGGCCCCGCTGGTTGAGGCCGCGGATGAGGTTGTCCCGGGTGAGGATGCCTTCGACGCGGCCCATGTTGTCCACCACCGGGAACTCGCGCTGGTCACCGGAGAGCAGAAGCTCCACCGCCTGAGACAGCATGGCGTGCACCGGGATCGTGCGGAAATCGGTCACCATCATCTGGGCGACCTTGAGACCCTCGCCGGCGACCCGGGTCTCCACCGCGGCCGATTCGGCGCTCGCTCCTAGGAACACGAACAACGCAATCAGAGCCAGGAAGGGCCGCGCCGGCGAGGCGGTGAGAGCATAGATCCCACCGATCACAGCCAGCACCTGACCCAAGGTCGCCGCGATGCGGGTGCCGCGGACCAACCCCAGCCGGCTGGCCAGGAGGGCACGGAGAACCCGACCGCCATCCATCGGAAAGGCGGGGATCAGGTTGAAGATCAAGAGGAAGAGATTGACCTGGAAGAGACTGACCAGGAACGGAGCTTGGGGCTCCGGCTGGGTCAGCGTCGCGGTGTCACCCGCCCAGGCGGCCAGCAGATAGACCACTATCACGATCGCCAAGGTGACCGCAGGTCCGGCGATGGCGATGAAGAACTCCTGTCGCGGCTGGTCGGGTATCCGTTCCAGCCGGGCCACACCGCCAATGGGGAGGAGTAGGACATCGGGAGTTCGAATCCCGAACTTCCGCGCCATCAGGATGTGGCCGAACTCATGCAGCAGGACGCAGGCGAACAGCGCAAGCAGCAGAGCAATCGCGCTCAGCGCTCCCGGCCCGCCGCCTTCCTGGTACCCCGCGAGTCCCCAGAAGGCCACCAGCACCAGAAAGGTGACGTGGACTTTGATTTCGGTGCCCGCGATGCGTCCGATGACGTAGGACCATCCCATGGGAAAGAACATACATCCACAGGCGTCATTCGGGGCATGGCTAGTGGCTGTTGGCCTTTGGCTATTAGCTACTGCATGTGAAAACGACCCTCCGGTCGAGAATTGGAGGGTCGTCTTGCACGGAGCCAATAGCCAATAGCCAATAGACAAGCTAAGCCCCTATCCGATCGCCCGCAACGCCACCTTCAGTTTCCCGGACTCCAGCTGGGGCACCCGGGCCGGCACCGCGAGCACCGGAGTGATGAGCTCCACTTCCTCCAGCCCCGGCTCCCGCTCGGCCCACTGCGCCAGCGCCCGGCGGAAGATGATCTGAGCCTCGATCGACGGCAGATCGAAAGTGCGGATGTAGTGCATGATGGCTTCGTCAGGCGAGCACTCCCGATGCAACAGCTGAGCCGTCTCCAGCGCCATCCGTACGTGAGTCGCCGCCACGGACTCGTCCGACAACGACGCCGCCAGCCGGCACTCGAGATTGGTTTCCTCGACGTGCTGGGCCCGCCGCTTCAGGGCGTCGAAAACCTGATCGGGACGGAGCGCGCTCCAGCCACCCACCCGAGGCTCGGGCTCAGGCAACTCCTCGACCAGCGGTGCCAACGTAATCAGCGCCCGGGCGCGAACCGTGTCCACCATCGCCGCAGGCACTCCAACCTCTCTGAAATAGCGGTCCAGCGCCTCGTCCACCGGCATCCGGACCCGTAGCCGTCGAACGAAATCCGCGGCCTGGCTGCGATAGGTCTCGGCCAAGGCTTCCCAGGCGTGGGCAAAAACGACCTGCAGCCGGAGACGAACCGGATGCGAGAAACGGCGCGTAGCTATCAAACTGGGTGCGGCCATACGACCCCCCCTGAGTTCTTGAACAGTGGTGCAGGACGTTGCTTCGAGAATTTTCGGCGGTGCGTGACCCCCCATGTGCGAGGTTCGTGCCGATCAGGACGGGGCGGCTCACTCCCACCCAGGCCGGAATTCCCATGGGAATCAAGCTCTTAGCCGGATGCGAAGAATTGCGCGGCTGAGACCCCCAGCCCCTTCTGTGGCGGTCGTGCCACTTTCGCGTGGCGCGGCTGGGTAGGTAGTTCGAGCCCTGGCCGCCGCCGCTTTCCAGCACCGCCCGATCTCATTACAATTGCCCCTTCGCCCTGAACAGGAGGCCCGAGATCGCCACCACCGTTGCCCCGCCCGGCTGGACCGTCAAGGACGCTGAGAAGCTCTACAACATGAACGGCTGGGGCCTGGGGTACTTCCGGATCAACGCCGAAGGCCACGTCACCGTTCACCCCGACGCCAATCGAAAAAGAGGTCTCGATCTCTTCAACCTGGCCATGGACCTCCACGCCCAGGGTGTAGGGCTGCCGCTGCTGCTCCGATTCTCCGACATCCTACGCTCCCGGATCGAGGCTCTCTCCGGGGAATTCAACAGCGCGATCAAGGAATTCGGCTACGAGGGGACCTATACCACGGTCTACCCGGTAAAGGTCAATCAGCAGCGGCACGTGGTGCAGGAGATCGTGGAGTTCGGGGCGTCGCACGGGGTCGGGCTGGAGTGTGGCAGCAAGCCGGAGCTCCAGGCGGTGCTGGGGCTCAACGAGAGTAGCGATCACCTGATCGTGTGCAACGGATATAAGGATGAGGAATTCATGCGCCTGGCCCTGATGGGCCAGAAGCTGGGGCACACGGTGATGGTGGTCCTGGAGCAGCTCAACGAGTTGGAGGTGCTGCTCAAGGTGGCCGACGAAATGGGGGTCCAACCCACCGCGGGAGTGCGGATCAAGCTGGCCACCGAAGGCTCGGGGCGCTGGGCCAAGAGTGGGGGCGAGCGGTCCAAGTTCGGGCTGTCCGCGGTGGAGTTGATGAAGTTGCTGGATCAGCTCGAGCGCCTGGGCCGAAAGGACGTGCTCAAGCTGGTCCATTTCCATCTGGGCAGTCAGATCACCGACATCCGCTTCATCAAGGCCGGCCTGGAGGAGATCACCCGGTACTATTCGGAGCTGCGCGGCATGGGCTTCGACATTACCCACGTCGATGTCGGAGGTGGGCTCGGCGTAGACTACGATGGCTCCCGATCCACCCGCTCCGCCAGCGTGAACTACACCATCCGGGAGTATGCCAACGACGTGATCTACACGCTGGGGACCGCTTGCCGCAACGAGGAGCTCCCCATGCCCCACGTCATCTCCGAGTCGGGACGGGCGCTCACCGCCCATCACTCGTTGCTGCTGGTGAACGTGACCGACGTGGAGTCGCAGATCGAGCCGGCCCCGCCGCCCCTGCGCGAGGATCCGCATCCTCTTCTGGTCGAGATGGCGGAGAACCTGGAGACGCTGAGCGTGGACCGGGTCGAGGAGGTCTTCCACGACGCCGTGTTCGGCAAGGAGCGGACTCAGGAGTACTTCGCCAGCGGCGTGTTCTCCCTGCGGGACAAGGCCGATGCGGAGCAGCTCTATCTCGCAACCCTCCATGCCATCCAGCAGGTGCTGGGGGAAGACCGGACCAGCTATCCGGAGATCACGGTCCACATCGACGCCGCACTGGTGGACCGGTACTTCTGCAATTTTTCTCTGTTCCAGTCCCTGCCCGACAACTGGGCCATCGACCATCTGTTTCCCATCATGCCGATCCATCGGCTGGACCAGCCTCCCACTCGGCGGGGCACGCTCCAGGACATGACCTGTGATTCGGATGGCGTGATCGACCGGTTTGCCGGCGGGCGGAAGGGGAAGCCGTCGCTGGAGCTGCATCCGGTACGGGAAGATGATCCCTACATCCTGGGGATCTTTCTCACCGGCGCCTATCAGGAGATTCTAGGCGACCTGCACAACCTCTTCGGCGACACCAACGCGGTGCACGTGCGGCTCACCGAGCAGGGGTACGAGGTCACCGATCTGGTTCACGGAGACACGGTGACCGAGGTGCTCAACTATGTGCAGTTCCATGCCCCGGACCTGCTGGCAACGTTCCGACGCAAGGTGAGTAACGCAAAAGGACTCTCCCGCCAGGAAGCCAACAGCTTCATTGCCGACTTCGTGGCGGGGTTGGAGGGGTATACGTATTTGGAAGGAGATGTACCTGCTGGGTAAGGCTATCGGCTATCGGCCGATAGCCTTCATCGCTTCTCCATCGGCGCATACGGTCTCTCGTCTGCCCCGGTATAGATCTGCCGCGGGCGCGCGATCTTCTGGTCCTTGTCGAGCAGCATTTCCTCCCACTGGGCCAGCCACCCCGGCATCCGCCCCAACGCGAAGAGCACGGTGAAATACTCGGTGGGATACCCCATCGCCTGGTAGATCAAGCCGGAATAGAAATCCACGTTGGGGTAGAGCTTCCGCTTGATGAAGTACTCGTCTTCCAGCGCGATGCGCTCCAGCTCCAGGGCGATCTCCAGTTTCGGGTTGAGCCCGGTCTGTTCGAACACATCGGTCGCCACCCGCTTGATCAGCTTCGCGCGCGGATCGTAGGACTTGTACACCCGGTGACCGAAGCCCATGAGCCGCCCGTGGCCCGCCTTAACCTCGGCGATGAACTGGGGGATGTTTTTCTTCTCGCCGATCTCGTCCAGCATCTGTAGCACCGCTTCGTTGGCTCCGCCGTGGAGCGGACCATACAGGGCGGCGATTCCGGCAGACACCGCGGAGAAGGGGTCCACGTGAGAAGAGCCCACACTCCGCACGGCGCTGGTGGAACAGTTCTGCTCGTGGTCGGCGTGCAGGATCAGCAGAATCTCCAGGGCCCGTTGTAGCACCTTGTTGGGCTTGTGCCGGCCGCCGATGCTGAAGGTCATGTTCACGAAGTTCCCGATATAGTCCAGATCGTTGTCGGGGAACACGAACGGCAGCCCGCGGGAATGCCGGAAGGCGAACGCGGCGATGGTCGGAGCCTTGGCCAGCAGGCGCACCCGCTGGAGGTAGCGGTTGGCGGGGTCGTGAATATTCTTCGCGTCGGGATAGAAGGTCGAGAGCGCGCCCACTACGCCGAGCAGCATCCCCATCGGATGGGCGTCGTAGCGGAAGCCCTCCAGAAACTTGGTGATGTTGGTGTGGACGTAGGTGTGATACTTGATCTCCTCGGTCCACCGGCGAAGCTTTTCCGCGTTGGGCAGCGCACCCTCGCAGAGGAGGTAGGCGACCTCGAGAAAGGTGGCCTTCTCGGCCAGCTGCTCGATCGGATAGCCGCGGTAGCGCAGGATTCCGCGGTCTCCGTCGATGTAGGTGATGGCACTCCGGCAGGCAGCGGTGTTCATGAAGGCCGGATCGTACGTCATGAGGCCGAAGTCGTCGTCCGAAACCTTGATCTGTCGCAGATCGGTGGCCCGAACCGTCCCCTCGGCGATGGGCACTTCGTAGCTGGTACCGGTGCGGTTATCGGTGATCGAAAGGGTGTCCTTGGCCACTCGCCAACTCCTCTGGGTCCCGAGTAAAAAAATCGGCTTACCGTCTCGCAGCATCGAGTATAACGGGCGTCCCGCCGCGCTCGCCACTTGAAACCCACCGGCCCAGGGCTGCGTACCCAAGGCAAGACCGGTCCTCCACGCGCTCACCGCACCACCTCAATCAGGAAGCGCTGCATGATTCGACGCACCACCGCCATTCTCCTCACCCTGGCCGGCACCACTCGGCTTCAGGCCCAGGTTTCCGTAGATACCACCGGCACCGGCGCACTCATCGCCCAGGCGATGGAGCACTCCGAGGTCATGCCGACGCTGCAGCACCTCACCGACGTCATCGGCCCCCGCCTGACCGGCACCCCGGCCACGCGGCGCGCCAACGACTGGGTCGCGGAGCGCTTTCGGGCCTATGGCCTGACCGCGAGTCTGGAGCCGTACAACTTCGGAGTCCCCTGGCAGCGGGGGACGGTCAGCCTGCGGTGGACTGCCCCATTCGCCCGCGCCATCACCGGTCATAGCTGGGCCTGGACCGCGGGCACCGGTGGCAAGACGCTGGCGGGGCCCGTGGTGCTCACCGATCTATCCACGCCGGACAGTCTCCGGGCTTATCAGGGAAAGGTGAAGGGAGCCTGGGTGCTGCCCAAGACGGCGGCACCACTGTGGAACCCGGACGGTCCCGAGATGACCGCCGCGGACTCGACCCGAATCGCCGAGGAGCTCCGGCTTCGCGCACTGGCCTCCTCCGATACCTCCGCGGCTGCCGTGGAAGCCCGCCGCCAGTTCCAGATCGACCTCCCCTACGCTCTCAAGGCAGGCAGGCGCATTGGGAACGCTGGTGGATGGCGGAAAAGAGCACGGGCTGATGACCATGAGCGGGTCGCCCAACCGGATCTCACCCTTGCCCAACATCGTCATCTCTCACGAGGACTACGCCCAGCTCGAGCGGCTGATCGGCTCCGGAGTCACGCCCCGGCTGGAAGGGCGAGTGGAGAACACCTTCGGCCGCAACCCGGTGCAGCAGTGGAATACCATCGGCGAGCTTCGGGGCACCGAGCGGCCGGGTGAAGTAGTGATCCTGGGTGCTCATCTCGACAGTTGGGATCTCGGCACCGGCACGACCGACAATGGCGCCGGCTCCGCCGTTGTGGTGGAGACTGCCCGGGTAATTACCGCTTCGGGACTCAAGCCGAAGCGGACCATCCGGTTCATCCTCTTTACCGGGGAGGAGCAAGGTCTGATGGGCTCGCGGGCTTATGCCGCCGCCCACGCGGCGGAGGCGGACAGCATCCAGGCGGTGCTGGTCCTGGACAATGGCACCGGCAAGATCGTGGGGCAGGCGCTCCAGGGCCGGGCCGACTTGGAAGACACCTGGCGGGCCCTCCTGGCCCCGGTCGCGTCCCTCGGTGCCGACCGGATTCGCCAGGCGGTCAAGAGCGGAACCGACCATCTACCATTCGTATCTTACGGCGTCCCGGCATTCAACTTCGACCAGTTGCCCCGGGGATATAACCACACCCATCACTCGGAGAGCGACACCTTCGACAAGGCGGTGCCCGAAGACCTCAAGCAGGCCGCTGCCGTCATGGCCGTGACTGCGCTGGAGCTGGCCAACCTTCCGGAGTTGCTGTCGCGGGGGCCGAAGGCCACGCCGGAGAGAATTCCGAATCGGCCGTCGGAGAGTGTGGCGGGGAAGTAGTTCTACGTGCTGGGGGGCAGCTCGACCGTGCAGGTGGTATCAAACCCACCGCGGGTATTGTAGATGGTCGTCACCACCAACCGCTTGGGCTGCAGTACCCGGAACAGATCCTCCGCGATTCGGGCGGTGGCGTGTTCCTGGAAGATGCCGACGTTGCGGTAACTGGTGATGTAGTACTTCAGACTCTTGAGCTCGATGCAGCGATCCGAGGGGACATAGGTGATACGGAGGGTCGCGAAGTCCGGCAGGCCGCTGTAGGGGCATACCGGGCTGAGCTCCCGGGTCTCGGTCACGATCTCCTGATCCGGGCCGGCGTACTCGAACGTCTCCAGCACGGCGACGTCGATCGCCTCGGGGCCGGCAAATGAAATGGTCCTGCCTTCAGCGAGCGCCATTGATCTTCCTCTCGGGGCCACCGGAAATATAGCGCTTAGCGCACCATCCCCGTTTCCAGCCAGGCGTGCTCGTCGGCCAGTACCCGCTGAGCGACCCGGTACGTCGCAATGTCGTCGTTGTCGAAGACCGCCCCGAACTTCTCCTCTACCCGGCGTCTTGCGTGCCGGCTGAAGAGGTCGGCCAGCTCCACCGCCTCGCCTCCCTGCTTATTCGCCCGCGAGCACGCCGCCGTGATCGCCAATAGCTCCGCTCCGATCTCGACCAGCCGTCCCAGGACCGCCTGCCGCTTCTCCAGCTTGGGCCCGAAGCGGATCATGCAGTGGAACAGGGTCCGGGCAAGCCGGCGGCAGGAGCGATTGACGAACCGGACATGGGTAGCAAGCGGCCCGAATTCACCATAGCGGGGAGCATGGCCCCAGCCGAGGAAGAGCTTAGGGTACCAAAACGCGTAGTAGGCACCCGAACGCAGGAGTGCGCGAATCTTCTTCGCGGTCGGCGCCTTGGGGTCGATCAGGTCGCCGGCCAGCTTGAGGTGAGTGTCCACGGCCTCGCGGGCGATAAAGAGTCGCATGATCTCGCTCGAACCCTCGAAGATCAGATTGATGCGGAAGTCCCGCATCATTCGCTCGATCGGATCGGGCCGCTCGCCCCGGCTGCGCAGGCTGTCGGCCGTCTCGTACCCGCGCCCGCCTTTGATCTGAAGCGTGTCGTCGACGATCCTCCACCCCACCTCGGTGTTCCACATTTTGGCCATCGCGGCTTCGAGCCGGATATCGGCATTGCCTCGATCCGCGAGCAGGGACGCGAGGTCGGACACCGCCTCCATGGCGAAGATCTCCGCCGCCATCCGGCCCAGCTTCTGCGCCACCGCATCGTGTTTGCCGATCGGCTGGCCCCACTGAACCCGCTCCGCCGCCCAGCGCCGGGCGATCTCGAGACACCGCTTGGCGCCGGCCACCGCGGACGCCGGCAGGGTGAGCCGGCCGGTATTCAGGGTGATCAGCGCGAGCTTGAGACCCTTCCCCTCGCCCCATAGCACGTTCTCGACGGGAACCTTCACGTTGGTGAACCGGATGATCCCGTTTTCCAGCGCCTTGAGGCCCATGAAGTGCAGCCGCTGGACGACTTCGACTCCCGGCCAATCGGCTTCCACGATGAATGCGGTGATTTTCTTGGGCCCGGTCCGCGCCATCACGACCATCAGCTCCGCGATGGTGCCGTTGGTGCACCAGAGCTTTTCTCCGTTCAGCACGTAATGAGTGCCATCGGCGGAGAGCGTCGCGGTGGTGCTGAGGGCGGCGGGATCGGAGCCCACCTGGCTCTCGGTGAGTGCGAATGCGGACACGGCGCCACGGGCGAGACGCGGGAGGTATTTCTGCTTCTGCGCCGGCGTTCCGAACAGCTTGAGTGGAGTGGGGACGCCGATGGATTGGGCGGCGGAGAGCAACGCGGTCAGGTTGCCGTCCTGGCTGGTCACCAGACCGATCGCATGGGTATAGCTGTATTGGCTGAGCCCCAGGCCGCCGTACTCCACCGGAATCTTGATGCCGAAGGCGCCGATCTCGCCCAGGCCGCGAACCACCTCCTGAGGGATCTTGCCTTCCCGATCGATCCGATCACTGTCCACCCGCTGCTGCATGAAGCGCTCGAGCCGCTCCATGAACGGCCGGGCTCGGGCCAGGTCCGCCGGATCCGGAGCGGGGTAGGGGTGCACCAGGTCGAGTCGGAACGAGCCCTCAAACAATGCCCTCACGAAGCTGGGTGCCTCCCACTCCTTCTCCCGGGCGGCTTCGGCGACCTCTCTGGCCTCCTGCTCGGTGGCGAGCGGGGCGCGAGGCGGTCTGCTGGGGGGAACGAGGACCTCAGTCATGAGTAATCGACCGGTTGAGGGTGGATTGAGAGCCCGCGTCTAGTCCGCGGAGCCCGTGCAGTACCAGCTCGACGACGTGCCGGCGGCGGCGCTCCAGATCTTCGGTGGAGTCGAGCACGACCCCGACCGCTGGTGCGACGGTGCGAGCGTGAATCAGGTGGAACCAACAGAGGGCAATGATGCTGAGCAGCAACTGGGCGGCATCACCGGAGGGCGAGTCGTCCAGACCCAGCTCGGCACTGATGGCCGCCAGCGCTTCCTGGCCCGCGGAGAGCCGGGTCACCTCATCGGGCAACCCTCCTCCGCTCAGGGCCTCTCGCTCGATCAACCGGACGAAGTGAGGCCGGGCTGCCAGAAAGTCGAAGTATTCGGAAACGGCGCCGGCGAGGATGACTTCGGGACGCTGGCTGCTGGCCAGGGCTCTCTCCCGACCGGATCGCACGGCCTCGCGCACTTCGGCGAAACAGCGATCGAGAACCGCCTGGTAGAGATCGGCCTTGGAGCCGAAGAAGTAGCCTGGGGTCCCCCGGGAAACGCCGGCGAGGGCGCCTACCTCGTTGAGGCTGGTGGCGTCGAAGCCCTTTTCGGCAAAGAGTTGCTCGGCCGCGTCGAGAATGGCGGCGCGGCTGCGGGCGGGATTGCGTTCGCGGTCGAGACTGGTAGCCACTGGTCTGAGCCCCGGGTTTGCTTGCTTGTTGTTCAGCAAGTTACGTCGCTGCTCCAATACTGTCAAGAGAGTGTACCCTACGGGCCTATCCCCAAGGCTGGTCACTCCTTACGCGGTCCGGCGTACCAGCTCCAGCTCTCCCCCATCACCCGAGGTCGCCAGATACGCATCCCGCGCCGCCGCCACCTGGGCGAGGCCGTCCTTGGGCGACACCTTCCCGAATAGCGGCAGGAACTCCTCCCAGTGCATGAGGATCGTGCGCGCTCTGGGACTCGCCGTCTTCTCCTCGTGCTCCCGGATCAGGCGGCGCAACACCTCGACATCGGCGTCGTCCAGCTCGGCCAGCTCGACCAGCTCGCGATTCACCCGGCTTTCGAACGTCCCGGCGTCGTCCAACACGTACGCGATCCCGTTGGACATCCCGGCCCCGAAATTCCGCCCGGCACGCCCCAACACCGCGACGATCCCGCCGGTCATGTACTCACAGCAGTGATTGCCGGCTCCTTCGATCACCGCCACCGCCCCGGAATTGCGGACCGCGAACCGGTCCCCCGCCTGACCCGCGGCGAACAGCTTGCCACTGGTGGCGCCGTATAACACCGTGTTGCCCAAGATCAGGTGCTGATGGGAGACGTCGGCGTAGGCCGCCCGGCGGTAGGGGCGAATGGTGATCTCGCCGCCGCTCAGTCCTTTGCCCACGTAGTCATTGGCTTCGCCTTCCAGCTCGAGGTGCATCCCCCGGCAGGTGAACGCGCCGAAGCTCTGTCCGGCGACTCCGGTGAACCGCAGCCGCACCGAGTTGGGCGCCAGGCCGGCGTCACCGGTCTGCTCTACAATGGCCCCCGCCACCCGGGCGCCGACCGCCAGATGGTGGTTGTAGATCGGATAGGTGCCGGAAAACGGCAGGCCGCCCTCCAGGTAGGGGCGCAGATCTTCCAGGATCTCGCCATCGAGCGACACGACTCCGGGCCGATCATTGCGGAACACCGTTCGCTTGAGCGTGCCGGCCGGACGGCGAGGCCGTCCCTCCCCATCGGTCGGTGCCAGGAGCACCGAGAGATCCAGCATCTGGGCTCGAGGCACCTCGGGCCGTTCGACCCGCTCGAGCAGATCGTTCCGCCCGATGATTTCGTCGAGGGTTCGGTAGCCGATCGCGGCAAGCAGGTGTCGGACCTCCTCGGCCACCATGGTGAAATAGCCGATGACCTGCTCCGGGGTACCCTTGAACTTGGCCCGAAGCTCCGGCTGCTGAGTCGCAATGCCGGTGGGACAGGTGTTGAGGTGGCACTGGCGTGCCATGGCGCAGCCCATCGCCACCAGCGGCGCCGTGCCGAAGCCGTAGCTCTCCGCACCTAGGAGCGCGGCGATGATGACGTCTCGACCGGTCTTGAACCCGCCGTCGGTGCGGACCTCGATCCGGTGCCGGAGCCCGTTCCGAACCAGAGTGGCCTGGGCCTCGGCCAGACCCAGCTCCCAGGGCGAGCCGGAGTGCTTGATGGACGAAAGCGGTGACGCGCCGGTCCCTCCGTTGTGCCCCGCGATGAGCACGTAGTCGGCGTAGGCCTTGGCGACCCCAGCCGCGACGGTCCCCACTCCGCTCTCGGAGACCAGCTTCACTCCCACTCGAGCCATCGGGTTCACGGTCTTGAGATCGTGAATCAGCTGGGCCAGGTCCTCGATCGAGTAGATGTCGTGATGCGGCGGCGGCGAGATCAACTGAATCCCCGGCACCGCGTGGCGCAGCCGAGCGATCAGCTCGGTCACCTTGTGGGCCGGCAGCTGGCCGCCTTCGCCCGGCTTGGCGCCCTGGACGATCTTGATCTCCAGCTCCTCGGCTCGGACCAGGTACTCCGTGGTCACCCCGAACCGGGCGGATGCGACCTGCTTGATGCGGTTATCTGCCCGATCGCCGCCGGCCGCCTGGCGGTAGGTCGAGGGATCCTCGCCGCCTTCACCCGAGTTGGATCGCGCGCCCATGCGGTTCATCGCGATGGAGAGGGTCGAGTGTGCCTCAGGGGAGAGCGCGCCCAGCGACATCGCCGAGGATATGAAGCGGCGCCGGATGGATTCGACCGGCTCGACCTGCTCCAACGCGATGGGGGACCCGCTCCGAACCGTCAGGAGATCCCGCGGGCCGGCCGGTCGCCGGCCGGCATGCTTGACCAGGAAGCCGGCGTAGCCCTCGGGACCTTGAGCCTTGACCGCTTGCTGTAGCGCCACGACCACCGGCGGGGCCCAGCCATGGTCCTCGCCTTCTTTGCGGAAGCGTACCCGGCCATGGTCCGGCAGGGAGGGCGCGGCGGAGTCGTCATCCGGGAATCCCGCGCGATGTCGGGCGAGCACGTCCTCCGCGATCTCCTCGAACCCGATTCCGCCGATGGGTGAGGCGGTTCCGGAGAAGCAGGCGGACATGACTTCATGTCCCAGCCCCAACACCTCGAAGATCTGGGCGCCGCAGTACGAGGAGAGAGTGGAGATGCCCATCTTCGACAGGATCTTGAGCAAGCCCTTCTCCGCGGCGGCGCGAAATTGGCGGCGCGCAAGGTCGGGTGATGGACGCTGGGTGTCGTGCGAGGCACGCGCCCCTGCCGCGCGCCGGCCGGTCGGCCCGTCGACCGGTCGGAACATTCCCTCCACCGTCGCCATGGCCAACCAGGGGTGCACCGCCTCCGCGCCGTATCCGATGAGGGTGGCGAAGTGGTGGATATCGAAGCCGTCTCCCACCTCGGCCACCAGACCCACCCGGGCCCGGAGGCCCAGATGCACCAGGTGCTGGCGCACCGCTCCCACTGCGAGGAGCATCGGAATCGGCGCCCGCCGGCGATCGGCCGCCCGATCGCTGATGACGATGATGCGCGCACCCCGCCGGGCGGCGCGTTCCGCCGCCCGGCGGAGGGCGGTGAGCGCGGGGCGAAGCCCTTCGACGCCCTTGCTTGCGTCCCACACCGCATCGAGGGTGACGGTGGAGAATCCCGCGACGTTGCGTAGCGCCGCCATCTCCTCGGGCAACAGTACCGGGTGCTCCAACCGAAGCATTCGGGCGTAGGACGGCCGCTCCAACAGCGGAGAGCCCCGGCGCCCCAGATGCATGCGCAACGACATCACCATCGATTCCCGCAACGAGTCGATCGGCGGATTGGTCACCTGGGCGAAGCGCTGCCGGAAATAGGCGTAGACGCTTTGCGGCACCGCGGACAGCGGGGGGATCGGAGTATCGTCGCCCATGCTCCAGACCGGATCGGCGCCGCCCGCGCCCATCGGCTCGAGCACCAGTCGCAGATCCTCGAAGCCGTAGCCGAACGTCCGCTGCAGCCGGAGCAGATTGTCGCCCTCCTCCACCGGACGGACCCGGGCCGGATCGGGAACCAGCGTGGCCATGTATCGCGCGACCCACCGCGCGTAGGGCCGCCGGTTCGCCACCCGGCGCTTGGCGTCCTGGTTGCGGATCACCTCCCCCGACCGAGTGTCCACCACCAACACTTCTCCGGGGCCGACCTTTCCGCATTCCACCACGTCGCGAGGGTCGAGGTCGACCAGCCCCACCTCGGACCCCGCGACCACCAGTCCGTCCCGCCGGACTTTGTAGCGACAGGGACGCAGGCCGTTGCGATCAACCGATGCACCGGCCACGATCCCGTCGGTGAATGCCAGCGCGGCCGGTCCGTCCCACGGTTCGAGCACGCACTGGTGATACTCGTAGAACGCCTTCACCGCGGGATCGAGGTCGGCGTACTTCTCCCAAGCCTGGGGGATCATCATCATCGCGGTGTGTACCGGATCCCTCCCGGAGCGCACCAACAGCTCCATCGCATTGTCCAGGCTTGCCGAGTCGCTGCCCTCGCGCCAGATGACTTCTCGAAGACGCTCGATCTTGGAGCCCCAGACCGGAGAGGCCAGCATGGGCTCCCGCATGGTCATCGCGTTGCGGTTACCCCAGAGGGTATTGATCTCTCCGTTGTGGGCCACCAGGCGAAAGGGCTGCGCCAGCGGCCAGCTCGGCAGCGTGTTGGTGGAGTAGCGCTGGTGGAAGACCGCGATCGCGCTCTCATACTCGGGGTACCGGAAGTCGCTGTAAAAGGCAGGTAACTGGGTTCCAGTGAGGAGCGCCTTGTACACCACAGTCCGGCAGGAGAGCGAACCGACGTAGAAGTCGGCGAAGCCGCTCTCCGCGGCTCGCCGTTCCAGCTCTCGTCGAGCGAGATAGAGCGCCCTCTCCCACGCCTCTTCGTCACCGGCGAGGGCGGGCCGGCCCACCAGGACCTGGCGAATGACCGGACACGAGGCCAGCGCCGTGGGTCCCAACGCAGCCGGATTGATGGGCACGTCGCGCCAGCCGAGAAATGGGATGCCGTCTTGGGCCAGCACCTGCTCCACCATCGCGACGCTGGCGGCCAACGCCTCTGGAGCGGAAGGCAGAAAGAAGCTGCCCACGCCGAACGGCAGGCCGGGTTGAAGGTGAAGTCCCAGGCGGTAGGCGTCGCGATAGAAGAGGCGGGCGGGAATCTGAGTCAGGAGTCCGGCGCCGTCACCCGAGTTGTCGGTCGAGGCGGCACCTCGGTGAGCGACCCGAGCCACCGCCTCCAGCGCCATGGCCACGACTTCGTGAGAGCGCGTGCCTCCGGCGCAGGCTACGAAGCCGACGCCGCACGCGTCGTGCTCGCGATAGGGATCCAGGGAGGGGTCCGCTGGAACGGCGGCGTGACGATGTCGGAAGTCCGGCTCGCTGGTACCGGCCGGGTGGATCCGCTGCCCATTGGCGGCCATGGTGCCTCCTGCATTGTGGCGCCCCACCGGCCGGAGAGGCCGGAACCGGGGCAACAAAAAAGCCCGCTCCACGGGGGAGCGGGCCGGGTTGCTGCAACAAACGCGTGCGCTTACCCGGTCGCTCCCCTGGAGCGGACGAGATTAAGAATGGCGGCCGGGTTCTTTGGCGTAAACTTCATAATTGTATTATTATGCATCGTCGTGCATTCGTCAAGCGGGGGCAGCCTACTTGACAGCGACCCGCACGGCGCGTTAGCCTGTGCCAACGCAGTAGCTTTTCGTCTCCTTGCTGAATCGGACCGATCGTGCTTCTGAATCTCGTCCTTCTCGTCGTCGTCATTAACCTCCTGCTTACCGTCCTTCTTGGTGAGCCAGGGGTTCGCGGCGTGCCGACCGGAGCAACGTGAGACAGTAGCAACGTTCCCGACTGTACCAGCGCCGCGGACCCCAAGGTCCGCGGCGCTTTTTCGTTCCCTCAACCACCGCGGAAGCGCCATGGGCACCAGAGACGTCCTCATCTTCGACACCACCCTGCGGGATGGCGAGCAGGCACCCGGCAACAGTCTCTCCCCCGAGGAGAAGCTCCGACTTGCCCGCCAGCTCGACGCCCTGAAGGTGGACGTGATCGAAGCGGGGTTTCCGGCCGCCTCCGAGGGGGACTACCGGAGCGTGCGGGAGGTCGCGACGGAGGTCCGGCGGCCGGTGATCGCAGCGCTGGCCCGCTGTCACGATCGCGACGTCGATCTCGCCGGCGAGGCGCTGGCTCCGGCCGAGCGGGGCCGGATCCACGTCTTCATCTCGACCTCCGACCTGCACATCCGGGAGAAGCTTCGGCTCACCCGCGATGAGGTGCTGGGGCGGGCTGCCAGCGCCATTCGTCGGGCCCGGCAGTTTACCGATGACGTGGAGTTTTCGGCCGAGGATGCCAGCCGCACCGACGCCGATTTTCTCTGCCGGGTGGTCGAGGTGGCGATCGCGGAGGGAGCCCGAACCGTGAACCTGCCCGACACGGTCGGGTACGCCACGCCCGGGGAATACGCCGCGATGTTCGGTGACATCCGTAACCGGGTCCCCGGCAGCGATCAGGTGGTCCTGAGTGCCCACTGCCACGACGATCTGGGCCTCGCCGTGGCCAACTCCCTGGCCGCGCTGGAAGCCGGGGCCGGGCAGGTGGAGTGCACGGTGAACGGGATCGGCGAGCGCGCCGGCAATGCCGCGTTGGAAGAGATCGTCATGGCGGCCCAGGTGCGGGGCCAGGCTCTCGGATTCCGGTGCGGGGTCGACAGCCGCGAGATCAGCCGGACCAGCCAGTTGCTCTCCTATCTCACCGGGGTGTTTCCCCAGCCCAACAAGGCAGTGGTCGGCCGCAACGCATTCGCGCATGAGGCCGGCATTCATCAGCACGGCATGCTCCAGAACGGGCTCACCTACGAGATCATCCGGCCGGAGATGGTGGGGCTGCCCCGCTCGACCCTGGTGCTGGGCAAGCATTCCGGCCGCCACGCGCTGGAGCGGCGGTACCGCGAGCTGGGATACGACTTGACCGAAGGCCAGCTGGGCGAGGTGTACATGGAGTTCACCGCGCTGGCCGACCGTAAGCGGGAGATTCTGGACGAGGACCTCCTCGCCCTCCTGCACGAGAGCTTCCACGACGCACCGGAGGAGTATCAGCTCGCCTACCTCCGAGTGGTCTGCGGCAGCGTGAGTCCCACGGCGGAAGTGAGATTGACCGGCCCCTGGACCGGGGAGCGCAGCGCGCGGGGAACCGGCGACGGCCCCATCGCCGCGGCCTTTACCGCCATCAGCGACATCCTGGGCCGGCCACTCGAGGTGTTGAGCCTGTCGCTGCGTTCGCTCACGCCCGGCCGGGACAGTGTGGGCCAGGTGTTTCTCCAGGCCAAGATCGACGGCAAGTCGCTCACCGGCCACGGCGCCTCGACCGACATCGTGGAGGCCAGCGCCCGGGCCCTGGTGCACGCGCTGAACAAGGCGCAACACGCGGAACGGCTGGAAGACACGTCGCTGAATTCGGTGTACCTGTGGGGGGTGTGATTGAAGGCTATCGGCTATCCGCTATCGGCTATCCGCTGGTTGACGATCGCGACAAGCCGATAGCGATAGCTGATAGCCGATAGCGGATAGCCCCAAAGGAGCCAATGACCGAGACCCTCTCCGGCGCCCAGATCCTTTGCCGAGCCCTCCTCGAGGAAGGGGTGGACCTCCTCTTCGGGTACCCCGGCGGTGCCATCATGCCGTTCTACCACGCGCTGCCGGATCATCCGGGGTTACGGCACGTGCTGGTGCGGCACGAGCAGGCGGCGGCTCACGCGGCGGACGGATACGCTCGGGCAAGCGGCAGGCCGGGAGTGTGCGTGGCGACCTCGGGCCCCGGTGCCACCAACCTGGTGACCGGTCTCGCGACCGCGCACATGGACAGCACGCCGGTGGTGGCGATAACCGGGCAGGTGTCGCGGGCCATGATCGGGAGAGACGCGTTTCAAGAGACCGATATCATCGGCATCACCCAGCCGATCACCAAGCACAACGTGCTGGTGGAGGACGCGGCCGAGCTGGCCGGGGTGGTCCGCGAAGCGTTCCACGTCGCGTGCGAAGGCCGCCCCGGTCCGGTACTGATCGACGTCCCCAAGGACGTGCAGGTCCAGAAGGCAGAGTGGCGAGCCGCCATGCCGAGGCGTGCCTCACCCTCGGGCGCCGCCCGCGTCCCGGCGGCCACGGACGGGTTGTCCGCAGCAGCCGAGCTCATCGCCGCTGCCCAGCGCCCGCTCATCATGGCCGGCCACGGCGTCATTCTCGCCGACGCCTATGCCGAGCTGCGAGGCCTGGCGGAGCGGACCGGCATACCGGTGATCACCACCCTGCTCGGCATCAGCGGGTTCCCCGAGGCGCACCCGCTGCATCTCGGCATGCCGGGCATGCATGGCGAGGTCCACGTGAACCGGGCCATCCAGCAGGCTGACCTGATCATCGGAGTCGGGCTTCGGTTCGACGACCGGGTCACCGGCAACCTCGCCGGGTTCGCCCGCGAGGCCGCGGTGATCCACATCGAGCTCGATCCCACCGAGATCGGGAAGAACGTCCCCGCCGCCGTGGCGCTGGTGGGCGACGCCCGCGAGATCCTTCGCGCGCTACTGGATCGGGTGGCTCCCCGGCAGTGTGAAGCCTGGCGAACCCAAATCACCGGCTTCGTGCGACCCAAGGCGGAGAGCTTCCGCGGCGGACTCACTCCCGAGCGGATCCTCAGCGCCATCGACGAGGCCAGCGGGGGGATCTGCACCGTGGTGTCGGACGTGGGCCAGCATCAGATGTGGGTGGCCAAGCTGTTCCCCTACCAGCGACCCAACTCTCACATCACCTCGGGTGGGTTGGGAACCATGGGATTCGCCGTTCCGGCGGCGATGGGTGTGGCGTTGGCCCGGCCGGAGGAACCGGTGTGGGCCATCTCGGGAGACGGCGGCTTTCAGATGAACATGCAGGAGATCGCCACGATGGTGCAGGAAGGCATCGCGGTGAAGATGGCGGTCTTCAACAACGGCTATCTCGGCATGGTGCGACAGTGGCAGCAATTCTTTCACGGCCGCCGCTACTCCGCGACTCCGATCTGGAGTCCGGACTACGTGCGGCTGGCCCAAGCGTACGGGATTCCGGGACGGCGGATCGAGGGCGGCGATGAGGCCGAACCCGCGATCCGGGAGGCGATGATGCAGTCCGGTCCGGTGCTGCTCGAGTTCGTCATCGAGCAGGAGGCCAACGTGTTCCCCATGATTCCGCCGGGGGCGTCGTTGTCCGAGCCGATCGAATCCGACGTCCTGCCGAGACTGGTTTCCGCGTGACCGCCTCGCGGGCGGTGACGGTCCTGTTGGAGGACCGTCTCATCACCTTCACTCGCGCGGTCGGCCTGCTGCGGCGGCGCAATCTACCGGTGCGAAGCATTGCCGTGGGCCCCACGGCCGTCCCTGGAGTTTCGAGGCTGACCATCATGATGCAATCCGACGAATCCACGGCCGATCGGGCCGCCCAGCATCTCCAGAAACTGATCGGGGTTCGGGAGGCGGTGGCGTTCCCCGCCCGCGACGGCATCACCCGGGAGCTGGCTCTGGTCAAGGTTCGGGCGCCGGCGGACCGCTACGGCGAGCTGCTGGACGTGGTGCAGCTGTACCACGCCGCCGTGATCGACGACTCGCCCGAAGCGATGATCGTCGAGTTGACCGGATCGGAAGCGTTCGTGCTGTCCTGCATCCGGGCACTGGAGCGCTTCGAGATCCTGGAGCTGGCTCGGAGCGGCGCGGTGGCGCTGGAGACCGGCGCGGACTAACCCAACTACCTAGAGAGCACACCATGAGTCAGGAACCGGTACGCGTCTATTACCAGCCCGATGCCGATCGCGAGCGACTCGCCGGCCGCGCCATCGCCATCATCGGCTACGGCAGCCAGGGGCATGCCCATGCCCTCAATCTGCGCGACAGCGGGGCCCGAGTGGTGGTCGGCCTCCGGCGAGGAGGCGGCTCGTGGGAGCGAGCCCGGGCTGCCGGTCTGGACGTGCGAACCGTTGGTGCCGCGGCATCGGCGGCCGACCTCATCATGCTGCTGGTCCCGGACCAGGACACTCGCGCGATCTACGAGGCGGAAGTCTTCGATGCGCTGGAGCCGGGCAAGACGCTGATGTTCGCGCACGGGTTCAACATTCACTACGGCGAAATTGTCCCGCCCGCGGGCGTGGACGTCTCCATGGTTGCCCCCAAGTCACCCGGCCACCTGGTCCGCAGCGAGTTCGAGGCCGGGCGCGGGGTCCCCGCACTGGTGGCGGTCCACCAGGATGCCGGCGGTCAGGCGCTGGCCAACGCGGTGGCGTACGCCGATCTGATCGGCTGCACCCGCGCCGGGGTGATCGAGACCTCCTTCAAGGAGGAGACCGAGACCGACCTCTTCGGGGAGCAGGCGGTGCTCTGCGGGGGGGTTACGGCCCTGGTGAAGGCCGGATTCGAGACCCTGACCGCGGCCGGATACCGCCCGGAAATGGCCTACTTCGAGTGCCTTCATGAGCTCAAGCTGATCGTGGACCTGATGTACCGTGGCGGGATGCAGTTCATGCGCTATTCGATCAGCGATACTGCGGAGTACGGCGATTATACCCGGGGCCCTCGACTGATCACCGAGGAGACCCGGGCAGAGATGCGCCGGATCCTGGGAGAAGTCCAGGACGGATCGTTTGCCCGGGAATGGCTGGAAGAGAATCGCGGAGGACGTCAGACCTTCGAGCGCCTGCGCCGGGCGGACCGCGACCACGAATTGGAGCGGGTGGGAGCCCAGCTGCGGGCGATGATGCCGTGGCTGGAGGCGGGACAGCAACCGGCTAAGTCCGCCGTCAGCGAGCCTGCGCCGGAACGGCTGTCCCGCCGCCCTGCCGCCCCGTTGCCCCGCTGATGCTCCGGACGCTCTTCGAGAAGATCTGGGATGCCCACCTGGTGCACCAGCCGATGGGGGGGCCGGCGCTGCTCTATGTCGACCTTCACCTGGTTCACGAGGTCACCTCGCCCCAGGCGTTCGAGGGTCTGCGGCTGGCCGGGCGGCGGGTGCGTCGGCCGGACCTCACCGTGGCCACCATCGACCACAACGTCCCTACGGGCAGCCGGGCCCTTCCCATCGCCGATGAGGTCGCCGCCCGGCAGATCGCGACACTGGTCCGCAACGTCCGGGAGAGTGGGATCGAGCTCTTCGATCTCGATTCGCCGGACCAGGGCATCGTCCATGTGATCGGGCCCGAGCTGGGGCTCACCCAGCCCGGGATGCTCATCGTGTGCGGCGATTCTCACACCTCCACCCACGGAGCCTTCGGCGCGCTCGCCTTCGGGATCGGCACCAGCGAGGTGGAGCACGTCCTTGCCACCCAATGCATCGTGCAGGCTCGGCCCCGCACCATGGAGGTCCGCTTCGACGGCCGGCCCGGTGCCGCGATCTCCGCCAAGGATCTGATCCTCGCGCTGATCCGGCGGATCGGGACCGCGGGCGCCACCGGCCACGTGATCGAGTACACCGGAGAGGCCATCGAGAATCTGTCGATGGAAGGGCGGATGACGGTGTGCAACATGTCGATCGAGGCGGGGGCTCGGGCCGGCATGGTGGCACCCGATGCCACCACGTTCGCGTATCTGAGAGGGCGGTCCCGGGCGCCGGACGCGGCGGAGTGGAATCAAGCCATGGACTCCTGGCAGCGACTCCGTACCGATCCCGGGTCGGTGTACGATCAGACCCTGCGTCTCGCGGCCGCGTCGGTCGGACCCCAGGTGACCTGGGGCACCAGCCCGGGCATGGCGGTCCAGATCGATGAGCTGGTTCCCGATCCCGACGCCGCCGCTTCGGAGGTCGAGCGGCAATCGTATCGGCGAGCGCTGGA
Source organism: uncultured Gemmatimonadales bacterium (assembly GCA_963812755.1). Lineage (GTDB taxonomy): Bacteria > Gemmatimonadota > Gemmatimonadetes > Gemmatimonadales > GWC2-71-9 > CAVVWJ01. The sequence continues at coordinate 325,793 of CAWEWK010000005.1, forward strand.
GTACATGGATCTGAAGCCGGGCATGCCGATCGAAGGTCTGGCGGTGGATCGCGTGTTCGTCGGATCCTGCACCAACGCCCGATTGGAGGACCTCCGCGTCGCCGCCCGAGTCGCTCAAGGTCGCCGGGTGGCCACCGGTGTTCGGGCCATGGTGGTGCCGGGATCGCAGCGAGTGAAGACGGCCGCGGAGCGCGAAGGTTTGGATCGGATCTTCACCGAGGCCGGATTCGAGTGGCGCAATCCCGGCTGCTCGATGTGCCTGGGAATGAATGAGGACGTGCTGCAACCCGGCGAACGCTGCGCCTCCACGTCCAATCGAAATTTCGAGGGACGACAGGGAAGGGGAGGGCGCACTCATTTAGTGAGTCCGGCGATGGCGGCCGCCGCGGCCGTCGCGGGTCGCTTGGTCGACGTTCGGCAGTATATACCGGACTAGTGCCGCGGTTATGCACCCGCTTGACAGCGCCCATTCAAGTTTTGGTTCGACTCGAGGGCACTGACGGTAAGTGGCTGTCACAAAATAAGATAGCATGTTTACTTCAAGCTACATCTAGATAGCAGGGCATTCGGCGCAGAATATTTATCCGAGGTGGTATGCAGCCCTTCGTTTCGCACGCCGGACGGGTCGCGGTGCTCCCGCGAGCCAACGTCGACACCGATCAGATCATTCCCAAACAGTTCCTCAAGCGGATCGAGCGGACTGGATTCGGGCCCTGCTTGTTTTACGACTGGCGTTACTTGAGCGACGGCGCTCCCAATCCCGAGTTCGAGCTGAACCGGCCCGCGGCCGCCGGCGCGTCGATTCTACTCGCCGGAGAAAACTTCGGCTGCGGCTCTTCTCGCGAGCATGCCCCGTGGGCCTTGGCCGACTACGGCTTTCGCGCCATCGTGGCGCCCTCGTTCGCCGACATCTTCTTCGGCAACTGCTGCCAGAACGGTCTCCTGCCCGTGGTGTTGCCGCAATCGACGATGACCGAGTTGGTCCGGCGCGCTGCTCAGTCGATTACCGGATACGAATTGACGGTGGACCTGGTGAGTTGCCGGGTCACCGACCAATCCGGCTTCGCGGCCGGCTTCGAGATCGATTCCTATCGCCGGCAAATGCTGCTGGAAGGACTCGACGAGATCGGCCGAACCCTGCTTCACGAAGCCCGCATCGCCGCCTTCGAGCGCCGCCGGATCGCCCTCAAGCGAAGAATGGCGTCGTGAGCCGGTTCACCTTGGCGGTCCTCCCCGGGGACGGCATCGGTCCCGAAGTGACCGCCGAAGCCATGCGTGTGCTCCGCGCGGTAAGCGACCTGTTCGGCTATCGGATCGACGCGACGGAGTACGCTATCGGCGCTGCCGGAGTCCATGAAGCCGGAGACGCGCTTCCGCCCCGCACCCGCGACGCCGTGGGAAATGCCGACGCGGTGCTGTTGGGTGCGGTGGGCGATCCGGCCCTGGAGAGGGCGGAAGGGAATCGCCGCCCGGAAGCCGGCCTGCTCGCCTTGCGTAAGCTGCTGGGCGCATACGCCAACCTGCGGCCGGTCACGGTCCATCCTGCCCTGCGCCACGCGTCGCCCCTCCGTCCCGAGCGGCTGGAAGGGGTGGATCTCCTCATCGTCCGGGAGCTGACCGGTGGGCTCTACTACGGGGAGCCACGGGGGAAAGGGGCGTCGGAGGCGGTGAACACGCTGCGGTACAGCGTGGCGGAGATCGAGCGGGTAGCGCGGGTGGCCTTCGAGGCAGCCAGGACCCGCCGGAGACGGGTCACCTCGGTCGACAAGGCAAACGTGCTGGAGGTTTCCCAGCTGTGGCGGGAGACTGTGACCCGGATATCCGCGGAGTACCTCGAGGTTTCCCTCGAGCACCTGTACGTGGATTACGCGGCGATGCGCCTGGTGTCCGAGCCCGGCCGCATCGATGTGCTGCTCACGGAGAACCTGTTCGGGGACATCCTGAGCGACGAAGCCGCGATCCTGGCCGGGTCGCTTGGCCTGCTCCCGTCTGCCTCGATCGGAGATGGGCCGGGGCTATTCGAGCCGGTCCACGGCTCGGCGCCCGATATCGCCGGCCGCGGCACGGCCAACCCCATCGGCGCCATTGCGTCCGCGGCGCTGCTCCTGCGGCATTCCCTCCGGCTGGACGAGGCCGCCTCGGTGGTGGAGCAGGCGATATCGGCGGTTCTCGCCGCGGGGGCCCGCACCGCCGATATCGCACGCAAGGGCGAGACGGTGCTCGGCACCCGCGAGATCGGAGAGGAGATCGCGAGATTGGTGCTCTGGGGCCGGGCGGTAGAGCCGGTCATCGAAGGCTAACGGCAGGTATTGCGGGCGACGAGGCGGTCCACCGTCACCACCCCATTCGCATTGACGGTCACTTTGATCTGAGTGCCGAAGGTGAAATTCGGCGCTCCGCCCTGGCCGATGAGTCGAGCACGGTCATTCAGGGTGAAAGAGACCGTTCCCACCGGAGCGACATTGGTTACGTCGAACAGCCGGTCATTCCACTGATAGCGAGCACCGGTCAGTTGCCCGATGCCCGTCCCCTTGGCGTTGATGTGAAACCGGAAGTGCTGCTTTCCGCCTGGTCCCACAAAGGCCTGGAACACCTCATGGAACGTCCCGCTGAGGGCAACCGACTCGACACAGTTGTCCACGGTGAAAGCAAAGGGCTGGAAGCTCGGGTTCGGTTTCGCGGCGAATGCGGGTGGAGCCGCTCCACTGTCCGGCGCTTCCGGTGCGGTGCCCGACTCGCAGGCGAGGAGCAAGACTCCGGTCAACGCGGCGATCATGGATGCGCGCAGCATAGTAGCTCCACTGGGATTGGGGGCGGGCTTCGGGTGTTTTACGTTGTTACCTCCCAACTCCCGAGTTGTCAATTACGCCCTGCGGAAGGGCACCCGGATCGACGTGGTCCTTACAGGTCGGTCACCGCGCCCAGGCTCGCGCTCGACACCAGGCGGGCATACTTGTGCAGAACACCGGCGGTGTACCTAGGGCTCGGTGGCCGCCATTCCGCTCGGCGGCGATCCAGCTCGTCGCGGCAGACGTCGAGTTCCAGCGCCCTCCGCTCGGCGTCGATAGTGACCAGATCGCCCTCTTCCACCAGCGCGATGGTCCCGCCCACGGCCGCTTCCGGCGCGACGTGGCCCACTACTAATCCATAGGTCCCCCCCGAGAACCGGCCGTCGGTGATCAGGGCGACCGATTCTCCCAACCCCGCGCCGATGAGGGCCGAGGTCGGCGCCAGCATCTCCCGCATCCCGGGGCCGCCTCGGGGCCCCTCGTAGCGAATTACCACGACGTCGCCCGGGCGAATGCGGCCGCTCAGAATCGCATCGAGACAAGCCTCCTCAGAGTCGAAGACCCGGGCCGGTCCGGTAATCCGGGGCGACTTCACCCCACTGATCTTCGCGACTGCCCCCTCGGACGCCAGGTTGCCCCGCAGGATCGCGAGATGACCCTGGGGATAGAGCGGCCGGCTCCAGGGCCGGATCACGTCCTGGTCGCTCCGCGGTTCTGCCGGCACCTGCCGGAGAGTTTCGGCGATGGTCTGCCCGCTCACCGTCAACCCATCGCCGTGCAATACCCCGTGGTGCAGCAGGATCTTCATCACTTGGGGGATCCCGCCGGCCCGATGGAGGTCGGTTGCCACGTAGCGTCCGGAGGGCTTCAGGTCGCAGAGTACCGGCACCCGCGCCCTGATGCTCTCGAAGTCGTCGAGCTCCAGCGGCACGCCGGCCGCGCGCGCCATCGCCAGGAGATGGAGCACGGCGTTGGTGCTGCCGCCCAGCGCCATCACGACCGCAATCCCGTTTTCGAACGCCTTCCGGGTCAGGATCTGCCGGGGCAGGATGCGCCGCTGCACCGCCTCGACCAGCATTACGGCGGATCGGGCGGCGCTCTCCGCCTTCTCATCGTCCTCGGCCGCCATGGTGGAGCTGTACGGCAGACTCATCCCCATCGCTTCAATGACCGACGACATGGTATTGGCGGTGAACATCCCGCCGCAGGAACCCTTGCCGGGACAGGCGTGGCGCTCCACCTCGAGCAGCTCGGCATCGCCGATCCGGCCGGCGGCGCGCTGGCCCACCGCCTCGAAGGCGCTCACCACGGTGAGGTCCTGCCCCTCGTAGCGACCCGGCTTGATGGTGCCGCCGTAGACGAAGACCGCCGGGATGTTCATCCGGGCAATGGCCATCATCGCGCCGGGCATGTTCTTGTCACAGCCGCCGATGGCCAGGACCCCATCCATGCTTTGCGCACCACAGGCGGTCTCGATCGAGTCGGCGATGACCTCGCGGGAGACCAGGGAATACCGCATGCCCTCGGTGCCCATCGAGATGCCGTCGCTCACGGTGATGGTGCCGAACACCTGGGGCATGGCGCCGGCGGCCCGGATGGCATCCTCGGCCCGGCGGGACAGCACGTCGAGCCCGGCATTGCAGGGGGTGATGGTGCTGTACCCGCTGGCGATCCCCACGATCGGCTTGCCGAAGTCGTCGTCGCCGAAGCCGACCGCGCGCAGCATGGCGCGGTTGGGGGCGCGCTGGACGCCCTCGGTGATGGCCGCACTGCGCAGCTTGGGGGTCATGATGGGAATGTAGAGTGTCATGGGGAGCGCAGCGAGTGAGGGGGTGGCCCGCACCGCGACAGAGTGCACAGTCGCGGTGCGGGCCACCCCCTCACTCGCTGCGCTCTGAGCCCTAGACCGGCACTGCCACCGCCGGCGTTACCGCGGCCTCGTTGCGCTCTCCAGTTCTGATCCGGTGCACTTGGGCCACGTCGAGGACAAAGACTTTGCCGTCGCCCACCTCACCGGTCCGGGCGCTCTGGAGGATAGCCTTGACGGTGACGTCGACGAAATTTTCCGACACCCCGATCTCCAGCCGCACCTTCTCCTGCAAGTCCACTTTGACCGTAGTCCCCCGGTAGGTCTCGACCCGTTCCGTTTCCCCGCCGTGCCCCAGGACCCGCGACACCGTGAGGCCACGCACCTCGGCACGGTAGAGCGCCTCCAGCACCTCGTTGAGCCGATCCGGGCGGATGATCGCTACGATGAGTTTCATGGTTCTCTCCCGGCGTCAGCGTGACGCGACTTGAGGGGTGAACGCGGGCACCGGCTCCGGAAGCACGGCCGCCTCCGGAGGTACCAGGATCGAGCCTTCACCGCTCGCGTAGGCTTCCTCGCCGTGCTGGCTCACGTCCATGCCGACGCCCTCGGTGCGAGGTACCACCCGTAGCGCGGTCACCAAGGAGAGGGCCTTCAGGATGACGAAGGTCATGACCGCGGCATACATCGCCGCGCTCAGCGAGCCGAGCGCTTGGATGCCGAGCTGCCCCGGGTTGCCATACAGGAGCCCGTCGTTGCCGGCAGAGTTCCAGAGCTTCTGGGCCAACACGCCGGTCAGCAGGGCGCCAGTGAGGCCCCCCACACCGTGGCCGGCAAACACGTCGAGCGAGTCGTCGATCCGGCTGCGCGACCGTAAGGCGATGGCGAAATAGCTGGGCAACGCAGCGATGGCGCCGAGCACCAGGGCTCCAGCCGGACTCACGAACCCCGCAGCCGGCGTGATCGCGACCAGGCCTACCACGATGCCGGTCGCTCCGCCTACTGCGGTGGCCCGCCCGGTGCGGAAATAGTCCAACAGGGCCCAGACCACGAGCGTCGCCATCGGAGCCAGGAAGGTGTTGGTGAAGGCCAGCGCGGCCAGCTCATTGGCCGCGAGCGCGCTGCCACCGTTGAACCCGAACCAGCCGAACCAGAGCAGGCCCGCACCCAGCAGGGTGAAGGGCACGTTGTGAGGCAGCACGGCCTGGCGCCCATAGTCCTTGCGTGAGCCGAGCACCAGGGCCGCTACCAGCGCCGACACCCCGGCGTTGATGTGGACCACGGTGCCTCCGGCGAAATCGAGTACTCCCCGGCTCATGAGCCAGCCGCCGCCCCAGACCCAGTGCGCCACCGGCGCGTAGACCAGCAGGGTCCACAGGGCGATGAACGCGACATACGGGCCGAACCGCATCCGCTCTACCACCGCGCCGGAAATCAGGGCGGCGGTGATGATGGCGAAGGTGCCCTGGTAGGCCATGAACAGGACGTGGGGGATGGTCCCCTTGGCTTCGGTCCCCACTCCGGCAAGTCCCAGGTTTGCGAGGCTCCCCAGCCAGGGCCCTCCTTCACTGAACGCCAAGCTATAGGCGGCCACGGCCCAGGTGACCCCCACGACGCCCAGAGCCACGAAGCTCATCATCATGGTGTTGAGCGAGTTCTTGTTGCGCACCAGACCGCCGTAAAAGAAGGCCAGGGCCGGAGTCATGAGTAGGACTAGGGCCGTGGCAACCAGCATCCAGGCCGTATCGGCCGGGACGACGGTCGGAGCGGGCGCTGCCTCCTGCAGGGCGAGCAGCAGGTTATGGCGTGCATTGTGGCTTCCTCGGGGTAAAGGGCTAATCGGCTATCAGCTATCAGCTATCGGTCTTGAGCACGCAGGCCCGTTTCTCAGGCCCCAAGGACCGATAGCCGATAGCCGATAGCACTTCATCACGCGTCGTAGTACAGGAAGAACTCGTACGGATGCGGGCGCAGGCTCACCGGCGCGATGTCCTTGGTCCGCTTCATCGAGATCCAGGTTTCCAGAACGTCACTGGTGAACACGTCGCCCTCCAGCAGGAAGGCATGGTCTTTTTCCAGTGCGTCGATCGATTCGCCCAGACTCCCGGGCACCTGCTTGATCAGGTTCTTGCGGTCGTCGTGGATCTCATAGAGGTCCTCGTCGATCGGGGCAGGCGGCTCCAGCTTGCGCTTGATCCCGTCCAGCCCGGCCATCAGCATCGCCGCGAAGGCCAGATACGGATTGGCGCTGGGATCCGGCGCGCGGAACTCGACCCGCTTGGCCTTCGGGTTGTCGGAGTACATCGGGATCCGGCAGATGGCGGACCGGTTGCGCGCCGAATACATGAGGTTGACCGGAGCCTCGAATCCGGGCACCAGCCGGCGGTAACTGTTGGTGGTCGGGGCGCAGAAGGCCAGCAACGCGGGAGCGTGGGCGATCAGGCCGCCGATGTAATGCCGGGCAGTCTCCGAGAGGAGGGCATAGCCGTCGGCGTCGAAAAACAACGGCTTGTCGCCTTTCCAGAGCGACTGATGGCAGTGCATTCCCGAGCCGTTGTCGCCGAACAGGGGCTTGGGCATGAAGGTGGCCGTGTACCCCAGGTTGTGACACACATTCTTCACCACGTACTTGTAGAGCATCATCCGATCGGCGGTCTGTACCAGCGTGCCGAACCGGATGTCGATTTCCGCCTGACCGGCGGTCCCCACCTCGTGGTGCTGGACCTCGACCGGCACCCCGGCCTCGATCAGCGCGAGCATGATCTTGGAACGCACGTCCTGCAGCCGGTCCACCGGCGGTACCGGGAAGTAGCCCTCCTTGTGCCGGGGACGGTGGCCCTGGTTGGGAGTGGAGTTGCGGCCCGAGTTCCAGATCCCCTCCTCGGAATCGATGTGGTAGTACCCCTCGAAGGCGTTCTGGTCGAACCGCACCGAGTTGAAGATGAAGAACTCCGCTTCCGGCCCCCAATACGAGGCGGTGGCAACGCCGGTGGTGCGAAGGTGCTCCTCCGCCTTGAAGGCAATGAATCTCGGATCCCGGGAGTACGGCTCCAGGGTGACCGGATCATAGATGTCGCAGGTGAGCGAGAGCGTGGGTACCGAGAGCACCGGGTCCACGAACGCGGTGGACACGTCCGGCAGCAGCAGCATGTCGCTCTCGTTGATCGCCTGAAAGCCGCGGATCGACGAGCCATCGAAGCCCAGTCCCTCGCGGATCATGGCTTCGTCCAGGGTGCCCGCCGGGATCGAGAAGTGCTGCCAGGTACCGGGCAGATCGCAGAACTTCACGTCCACGACCTGAATGCCGCGCTGCTTGATCAGCTCGAGCAGCTTCTGCACCTCGCTGGTCTGCGACTTCCGGTCGGGGATCGTCGGTCGGACGGTGGTGGCCATGACGGTCTCGCTCACTGTGGCGGTGGAAGTGAAAAGCCCCTGGTTCGAGGGATCGAACGCAGGGGCATGGGGAGCATGGCAGACATCTCAGGCCGTGGACCCGGCGGTTCGATCGGGGTGGGGGGAGCGGTTTCGACGGGTGCGGCGCATGGCTCCGGTCCGGTATCGGGTCAACGGCAGCAGCAGGGGGCTGAAAACAGTATACCGCTCGGGCACACAAGTGTCAAGCGATTCGTGCATATTAAGCACAAATTCGTATGCAGAAGTGCGGAGGCCAGGCCCCATATGTCCGAAGAGCTCCGTTTGATAGCATGTTATGCAGAATCACGATGACATCTTCGCTCCACGCGCCGATGGGTTAACCTTTAGGCAGACGGAAGACCGGAGACCCCGCGACGTGACCCTGCTGGTTTGCTCAACGTGCCACGCCCCTCTCCCCCAAGGCTCCACCCACTGTCCCCGGTGTGGCCCGGGGAGTCTGGTCCTCCTGGGCGGAGGAGACCTCCCGCCCCTCGCCCGAGCCGCCGGCCAGGAGGAGCAACGGCTCGGCCGAGCCCTTGGCGGCCACTATCAGGTGCGGCGCCACATCGGCCGGGGCGGGTTCGCGGAGGTCTACGAGGTCCTCGACACCGACCTCCAGCGCCGGCTAGCTGTGAAGGTGCTGCGGGCGGACCTTCCCTGGGGGCCGGGTACCTTCAGCCGATTCAAGCAGGAAGCCCGGGCCATCGCTCGGCTGAACCACCCCAACACCGTTCCCATCCATTTCGTCGGCGAGGGTGAAGGCCTGGTGTTCTACGCCATGCCGTACCTCGAGGGACGCACCCTAGGCGAGATCCTGCGGGTCGAGGGACGGCTGCCGGTCGAACGGGTGGTGGCCGTCGCCGAACCGATCCTGGAGGCGCTCCAGCACGCGCATGAACACGGGCTGGTCCACCGGGATGTGAAACCGGACAACATCTTCATCGAGGCTTCGACCGGCCGCCCCCTTCTGGTCGATTTCGGAATCGCGAAATGTCTGGATGGCCCGAGCCACATCACCGAAAGCGGTTTCATCGTGGGCACGCCCCTCTACATGAGCCCGGAGCAGGCCATGGGGCGGCAGCAGGTGGATGCCAGGGCCGACATCTACGGCATCGGCGCCGTGCTCTTCCAGCTCCTCACCGGCGCCCCGCCCTTCGAGGGAGAGGACTCTCAGGAGGTCGTCCGCCGCCACGTGAGTGAGCCGGTGCCGGTTGCCAGTCTGTCGCGAGAAGGGATTCCTGCGTGGCTTTCCCGCATCGTGCTGCGCTGCATGGCCAAGCGGCCGGAAGACCGCTACCAGTCCGCTCGGGACGTGCTCGAGGCGGTGCGTTCTGGGCGGACCAGCTTCGGAATGGACCTTGCCCCGTTGGTAGCGGAGGACGACACCCCTACCCACACCCTTCGCGCCCACCGACCCCGCCGGTGGCGCGGTTGGGCAGCGGCCGTTGCCGCGGCCTGCGCCGTCATCGTAGTCCCGGCCCTGGCCCGGCGTCCTTCCGCCGCGCTGGTGGTCCACAACCGGTTGGCGGCGCCGATCGCCCTGACCTGGGAAGACGCCGAGCTCACCATCGCGCCGGGAGACAGCGTCCGGTTCCGGGTTCGGGGTGACCGGCCGCTGGAAGCGCATTGGGCCATGGTGCAGCCGGCTTCCCCAGAAGGCCGGATCCTGGGAGAAGCGGTAGAGGGCAGCATCCTGGCCGATCGCGCCCGCGGCGAGCTTCGGCGGGTGATCGATGCGGAGACCGGGGATCAAACCCGCTTCGCCCCGATGGTGGTGAACCGGACGTCGCGGCCGCTCGAGGTGACGATGCTGACCGGCGGTGACAGCATCGACTGCCGCTGTCCCATCCCTCCAGGCGATTCACTCCAATTGGGTTACTATCGCCTGGCCGGACCTAGCGCGGTCAGGCTACGGGATGACCGGGGACGGGTAGGGCGGTTCTCCATCCTCGCCCTGCCGCGCGACTCGGTGACCGGAGAAGTGGCCATCCGGGTCGAGCCCGGCGCGCTCCGGGCCCCGCTCAGCCGTCCTCCCGCCCGTAAGCCGGAATCTGGTAAGCGAGCTCGCCCCGAGCAGAGAGACCCGCTGCGCTCCATCCTGCCGGTCCGCTGATTTGAGTCGCCTGACCCGGTTAGTGCTGGTTCTGCTCCTTCTCATCCTCATCAGTATGGTCGCCGGTGGCATGTTCCTGCTCGGCCGTCCCCGGCTTCGCTTCACCAACACGCTGGCCGCGCCGGTGCGGCTGACGCTCGGCGAGGAGTCGAAGGCAGTGGCACCGGGAGCGACCGTCACGCTGCCGTTGGCGCGAGGTCGCACGTCGGTACTTCAGTGGGAGATGCAGCGCCCACTCTCGGCCAACGATCAGCCGATGGGGGAGCCGATCGTCGGATCGGTGGTGCTCCGTGAGCCGAAAGGAACGCTTCCGGCTCGGGCGACTTCCCGGGAGAGTGGTGCCGATTACTTCGCGCCGCTCATCACCAACGGAAGCAGCCAGAACCTGCGGGTGATGGTGAACGCGGGCCTGGAGGGTGGGGTGGACTGTCGTTGCGCGGTCCGGCCGGGGGCCCGCCGAGTATTCATTGGGTACTACCGCCTCTATCGAAACAGCACGGTGGAGGCCCAGGCGCCATCCGGCGCCTCAGCCACGTTCCGGGAGCTCGGTCCCCAGGTGCGGACCGTGGATGGAAGCGTGGGACTTCGGTTCGATGACAAGGACCTCCGGATGCGCTAGTCGATCTCAATCCACCTCGCGTCGCCGCCGGGCCCGGAGCACGCTGCCCAGATTCACCGCACTGAAGCCGTACTTTTCCCTCACCTTGTCAACTGCCTCCGACAGCTGCCGTTGCCGCTGCCGGCCGGGCGTCTCGAAGAGGTCCGCCTCACCCGAGGTATTCAGATTGGTGGCGGCGATGCCCAGCAGCCGAACGCCGCGGTTGCGAAGCCGCACGTCGGCAAACGCCTCCCGAAAGAGCGCTCGCGCTTCCCGAAACAGCTCGCCATCCAGGTCGGTCGCCAGCTCCAGCGTCTTCCGCCGGGTGACGGTGCGGAAGTCGTCGTGACGGAGCTTCAGCGTCACGGTGCGAGCCACCAACCGTTCTTCCCGCAGCTGTCCCGCTACTCTGGTGGTGAGCAGCGCGAGGATCGCCTCCAGCTCTTCCGGATCGCGCAAGTCTCGGGAGAGCGTGGTCTCCCGGCTGACCGACTTGGGCAACCGGTCGCTGGTCAGCGTCGTGCCGCCGTACCCGTGGGCTCGGAGCTTGAGGGCTCGCGCATCGCCGCCCACCAGCCGGGCCAGCGCTTCCTCCGTCATGCACTGGATCTGGTGCACATCGGTCAGTCCCAGCTCGATCCAACGGTCGGCTGTCCTGGGGCCGACGCCGGGGAGCGCGCGGAGCGGCAAGCCGGCGAGGAATCCTTCTTCCCAGCCGGCCCGAATCTCCATCAGCCCGCGTGGCTTGGCCGAGTCGGATGCAAGCTTGGCGATCATCCGGTTAGGTCCGATGCCGACCGACGCGTCCAGTCCCGTGTCCCGGCGAATCTCGTCCCGCAACTGCTCCGCCACCGGCAAGAGCGACACCGGATAGAGCTTCTCGGTCCCGCCGAAATCGAGGTAGGCCTCATCCAGCGACGCCATCACCACGGTGGGCGAGAAGCGGGAGAGCACCACCCGCACCGCGCGAGAGGCGTCGCGATAGTGAGCAAAGGAGCCCTGGAAGAAGGTCGCCTCGGGACACAGCCGGACCGCCTGACCGATGGGCATGCCGGCGTGAATGCCGAAGCGTCTGGCGCCGTAGGACGCCGACTGCACCACCCCGCGCTGATCTCGCCGTCCGCCGACGACCAGTAGGGCAATGTCGCGCAGCTCGGGATGACGTTGCCGGCAGACCTCGACGAAGAAGGCATCGAGGTCGACGTGGAGGATGCGTGCCGCCATGAGTATCTTCGACCCCACCCACCGCCTACTGGACGGCACCGATGATGAGCCAGACGATGCAGGACGCGTTCAACGAGCAGATGAAGCAGGAATTCTACTCCTCGTACCTCTACCTCTCAATGTCGGCGTACTGCGAGGTCGCCAATCTGCCGGGCTTGGCTCACTGGATGCGGATCCAGGCGCGAGAGGAGGTCAAGCATGCGATGAAGATCTTCGATCACATGCTGGATCGGGGCGGCGCAGTTCAATTGCAGCCGATCGACCGTCCACCGTCGACCTTCAGCTCCGCGCGGGACGTGTTCGAGCAGGCCCATCACCATGAGGAGCAGGTTACCGCCAGCATCAACAAAGTCTACGGGCAGGCGATGGACGAGCGCGACTTTGCCAGCCGGGTATTTCTCGACTGGTTCGTGCAGGAACAGGTGGAGGAGGAGAAGACCAGCGGCTTGTTGGCCGAGCAGCTACGGATGGTGGGCGAGGACCGGCCGGGACTGTTGATGCTGGACCGCGAGCTGGGAGCCCGGCGCGGCGACGCGGAGGAGCCGGCAGCCGAGTCCGCCTGATGATGGCGGCCGAACGACTGGGATTCGTCGGACTGGGCGCCATCGGTGCTCCAATGGCGGCCCATCTCGCGGGTCGCGGCAGGCTCACGGTCTGGAATCGCACTCGAGCCCGGGCTGAGGAGTTCGCCGCCCGGCACGGGGCCACCGCGGCCGGCACACCACGGGAAGTGGGGGCGGCGGCGGACGTCGTGATCACCTGTCTGCCCACCTCTCGAGAGGTAGACGCAGTGCTGGCCGGTCCCGATGGGCTCGAGGCCGGCATGCGGGACGGCACGTTCCTGCTCGATTGTACCTCGGGCGATCCAGGCTCCTCCCGGCGGCTCGCAGCGCGGCTCGGGGCGCGCGGCATTGCCTTCGCCGACGCTCCGGTGAGCGGAGGAACCAACGGCGCCGAGGCGGGAACCCTGACGGTGATGGTGGGCGCCGACCGGGAGACCTTCGAGCGGGCGCAGCCGATCCTCGCCGCCTTCGGCTCGACCATCGTGCACCTGGGGCCGGTGGGCGCGGGGCATACCATGAAGGCGGTGAACCAGGCGCTCCTCGCGGTGAATATTCTCGCCGTGGGCGAAGCACTGGCGCTCGCGGTGAAGGCCGGCGTGCCGGCCCGGGCCGCGGTGGAGGTGCTCAACGCCTCCAGCGGGAGGTCCTTCGTCAGCGAGGCCCTGGTGCCGGATCGAGTGCTCACCGGACGGTGGCCCCGGACCTTTCGCCTGGCGCTCCTGGACAAGGATGCGGCCATAGCCAGGGAGGTGCTTCAGGAGACCGGAGTGAACGGACCGATCCTCGAGTTGGCGGCCGATCTCTGCCATCGGGCCCGGGCAACGCTGGGTGAAGACGCCGATTACCTCGAGGCGATCAAGCTGATCGAGCGCCAGGCCGGCGTGGAAATTCGTGGGTGAGATAGGCGGGCACCCACTTGCCGGTGAGTGAGGCCCTACCCACTTTCCGTGCTATGCCGCGACCATATCGATGAGCGATTGGGGCTCGACCAACCGCGTCCCGGCCGAAGTGACCCTGGCCGAGGGCCTGGTTCTCGCCGGAGACCTCCACCTGCTCACCCGTCCCGCGTACCCACCGGGTCCGGAGACGCCGCTGGAGATGCTCAACCGGGCCGACGCCTTCTTCGCGCTCACGCTGCCTGAGGGTGGAGTGACCTTCCTTCCGAAAGCCCAGGTCACGCTGATCTCCTGCCGCGAAGAGGGGCCGCTGACCGATCCCGACCGAGTGACGGCGGCCAAGCTGGTGAGCCTGGAGGTCGTGCTGCAAGGCGGGCAGGAATTCCGGGGAAGCGCCACCCTGGAGCTGCCGCCCAACCGAGCCCGGGCGCTCGACTACGTCAACGGACCCGGTGGATTCTTCGCGTTGTGGACCGATGGGGTCGCTCGCTACATCAACAAGTCGCGCGTCCGTTTGATCCATCCCCTCGACTGAGATTGTTTCGTGGCTCGACTCGACCGCCTCATTCAAGTGATGCACGAACAGCGCGCGGAAGCGCTTCAGCTGACCGTGGGCCAGCCGGCATCGCTGGTGACCAACGGCTCCACCCGCGCTCTCACCCGGGAGCCGTTGAGCGACTCCCAGATCCTGGCATTGCTCCGCGAAATCGCCTCGCCGGAGGCCGCCGGCCAGCTGGGAAGCGGGGGAACGGTCTCGTTCCCCTACCGTGCGCCCAGCGGAGAGGTGCGGGTGGAGCTTCAGGGAGCTTCGGCGGTGCTGCGACCGGCGGCGGGCGGTGCCCCGTCCCGGAGCACGGCGGAGCTGGCCGAGGCTCGAGGCGTGGTCGAGGAGCTCTTCAAACTGTTGGTGAGCTCCGGCGCCTCCGATCTCCATCTGCGCACCGGTGAGCCGCCGATGTTGCGGCGCCACGGCGAGCTGGTGCGGGAGGAGCGGCCGCCGATTCCGACCGAGCAGCTGGAGGCGATGCTGCTGAGCATCATGTCGCCCCGCGAGGTCGGCGAATTTCGCGAGACCGGCGACACCGACTGGGCCTACGAGATCGAAGGGCTGGCCCGATTCCGCTGCAATGCCGGCCGCGACCGGTACGGTCCGCTGGCGGTCTTCCGGGTCATCCCGACCACGGTGCGCACCGCCGATGAAATGGGCCTGAGCCGCGAGGTGCAAAACCTCTGCTACCTGACCAAGGGACTGGTGGTGGTGACCGGTCCCACCGGCTCCGGGAAGAGCACCACCCTCGCCGCGCTGGTGGACCTGATCAATCGCACGCGGACCGATCACATCATCACCATCGAGGATCCGATCGAGTTCGTGCACAAGAGCAAGAAGTGTCTGGTGACCCAGCGGCAGGTCGGGTTGCATACCCGCTCGTTCAAGCACGCGCTCCGGGCCGCGCTGCGGGAGGACCCGGACATCATCCTGGTGGGAGAGATGCGGGATCTGGAAACGGTGTCGATCGCGATCGAGACCGCGGAAACCGGCCATCTGGTCTTCGGCACCTTACACACCACCACCGCGTCCTCCACGATCGACCGGATCATCGACCAGTTCCCCGCCGACCGGCAGTCTCAGGTCCGGGTGATGTTGTCCGAGTCCATGCGCGGGGTCATCGCGCAGACCTTGTGCAAGAAGATCGGAGGAGGGCGGGTCGCGGCGCGCGAGGTGTTGCTCTCGATCCCCGCGGTGTCCAACCTCATCCGGGAAGGGAAGACCTTCCAGATCCCTTCCATCATGCAGACCAACCGCAAGGCGGGCATGGTCACCCTCAACGACGCGCTGATGGAGCTGGTCGACGGCAAGCAGGTAGAGCCCAAGGAGGCCTACATGAAGTCGGTCGACAAGACCGGCTTCGCGGCAGGGTTGAAGGCCAAGCGGCATGATGTGTCGTTCTTGGGGGAAGGATGATGAGGGCTATCGGCTATCGGCTATCGGCTATCGGTCCGTGGGAGTGGAGGATCGGTGCCTCAGGACGGATAGCCGATAACCGATAGCGCACTCACATGCCGCCCCCAATCCTGGTTCTCGTCGAACCCCAGGACATCGTCAACATCGCCAGTGCGGTCCGGATCGCGAAGAACTTCGGGATCGAGCGGATGCGATTGGTGAATCCAGAGACCTTCGATCCGTACCGAATCGAGGGGATCGCCCACAATACCGCCGACTTCGTCGCCCGGATCGAGATCGTTGCGTCACTCGCTGAAGCGATCGCGGACTGCGTCTTTACCGCGGTGCTCACTGCCCGGGCCCGTACCGCCAAACGCCGTACGCTGCGGCCGCGCGAGGCGGCCGAGGAGTTGGAGCGGGAGGCGCTGGCCGGTCCAGTGGCAATCGTGGCAGGGCGGGAAGATCGCGGTCTGACCAATGCCGAATTGGATCTTGGCCGGGTATTGGTCACCATCCCCACGGATCCGGCCCACTCGTCTCTCAACCTGGCGCAGGCGGTGGCGGTGATGGCCTACGAGTCCTGGATCGCCCGGGGGGGAGAGTCTGTGCCGCTCAAGCATCCTCGTCGCGAGGCGGACCCGGCGACCGGCGCCCAGTTGGAGGATCTCTTCGCCGACTGGCGGCGGGCGCTGTGGGCCATCGACTTCTTCAAGACCCGCCGTCCGGAGAGCGTCATGCGATCCTTTCGGGAAGTCGTTCATCGGGCCGGCCTCGACGGACGGGAGGCCACCCTGGTTCGCGCCATGGGCATCGAGGTGATTCGATTCCTTGACCGCGCTGGAGTCCCGATGCAGGTCGAGCCCGCCGACGGAGCCCCGAAATGACGGTCGGTCGTTCCAACGCGTTCTGGGCTGGGAACCGGTATCTCGATGAGGCGACCGAGCCGAACCCCACGGCTCCGTTGCGGGACCTGCCTGCCGCCCCCGCCGCCCGCTTCCGCGCGCTCCGGGCCGGTCTGCTGGAGATCGAGGGCGTGAGTGAAACCGTACGGTTCATGGGCACCACCTGGCGCTGGGCCTGGGAATACGCCATTGGCAACCGCAAGCTCTGCTGGCTGCACGTGGTGCGGGACGATGTGTCGGCCACCTTCACCCTGAGCGATGTGGAAGAGGATCGGCTTCACAAAGTGAGTCGGCTGGCTGCCGACATCACTCGGGCGGTCAGCGAGGGTCAGCGCACCGGACCGGTACGCTGGTGCTGGCTCAATATCGCCGAGCGCCGCACGGTCGACGCATTCCTGAGCCTGGCCAAGCGCAAGGCCGAATGGTTGGCTGAGCGGCCGGCTCCCCACCGCGCGCCCAAGCTCCGTACCCGGCGCGATCCCCCTGCTGATGAAGCCGAATGAATCGGTCGGAATACGGCGTCTTCAGTCGGGTTGTGTACTCGGCGGCCCGGACTATACTTCGCGCGGTTGACCCGGTGGGATCCGCTGGCTCGGGAGCGTTTTTCTCTCAAGTGTAGGACGGATCATGCGTACGTTGGCATTCGTGCTCGGCGGCGTCGGAGCCGGCGGACTCGCGGCTCTGCTTGCGCTCGGCGACCCTCCGACTCACGCGCAACAGGCCAAGCCGGCTGCCGATTCGCTCACCGCTCCCGTCATCTCAGACACCGGCTCGCTGAAGGGCCCTCGGCAGCCGGTTTTCTTTCGGCACGACATTCACGCCGGCCAGTTCAAGATCCAGTGCCAGTACTGCCACTACTCGGTGGCCGTCTCTCCCGAGCCGGGTATCCCATCGGTGCAGACCTGTATGGGGTGCCACCTGGTCATCTCCGGCGGCGATAGCGCGAGCAAGGTCGAGATCCGCAAGGTGCGGCAGGCCTGGAGCGAGAAGAAGCCGATCGAGTGGATTCGAGTGCACTACCTCGCCCGCCACGCCCACTTTCCCCATCAGCGACACATCAAGGCCCTGGGTCCCCAAGCCTGCGCCACCTGCCACGGGGACGTCGAGCGCATGCCTCAGGTCTTCAAGGTCAACAACGTAAACAACATGGGCTTCTGCGTTACCTGCCATATGGAGCGGAAGGTCTCGCGGGATTGCTCGGTGTGCCATTACTGATCGGCACTCGGCACTCGGCACTCGGCACTATGCGTGAGGATCTCTGATGTCTGAAACCATCGGTCGGCGGCGCTTCCTCACCGTGCTCGGCGCGTCCACCGGCGGCGGAGCGCTGGCGCTGAGCGGGTGCTCCACCGACCGGGTACAGAAGCTGGTGCCGTACCTGGTACAGTCGGAGGACCAGGTTCCGGGGCTCGCCACCTGGTACGCCAGCACCTGCACCGAGTGTTCCGCCGGGTGCGGCCTTCACGTACGGACCCGGGAAGGGCGGGCGGTGAAGCTGGAGGGGAACCCGGAGCATCCGGTCAATCAGGGCAAGCTCTGCTCCCGAGGCCAGGCCGGGCTTCAGGGACTTTACAACCCCGGCCGGATCAAGGGCCCGATGCAGCGGGCCGCCGATGGCACCTTCCAGGAGATCAGCTGGGATAACGCGATCGCCTTATTTGCCTCCAAGCTGACCGAAGCCGGCAATCGGGTCGCGGTGATCTCGGGCGCGGGGAAGGGCACCTTCTCGGATCTGCTCGCGGAGTGGACGGCGGCAGTGGGTGGTCGTCTGGTTCGTTACGAGCCGTTCGACCACGAGCCGCTGAGGGCGGCGAATCGTCAGATCTTCGGGATCGACCAACTTCCGGCCTACGATTTCAGTCGAGCCAAGTACATCGTGTCCTTCGGGGCCGATTTCCTGGAGAGCTGGCTGTCCCCGATCGAGAATCAGCGCGGCTTTGCCCAGGCGCACGGGTTCGAAGGGGGCGACGTGGCCAAGTTCGTCTATGCCGGGCCACGGATGGACCTCACTGGTCTCAACGCCGACGAGTGGCTGTCGATCCGTCCCGGCTCCGAGGCAGCCTTGGCGTTGGCCATGGCCAACGTACTCCTGGGCGAACGAGGCGGTGCCGGGGCCGGGCTGGCTGGGGCCCTCGCGCCGTATACCCCGGCGATGGCCGCGCAGGAAACCGGCCTCCCGGCACAGACCATCGAGCGCATTGCCCGGGAGTTCGGTGCCGCAGCGCCCAGCCTCGCGGTTGCCGGCGGCGTGGCCGCTCAGCACGCCGCCGCCTCCGAGCTCTGCGCCGCGGTGAACGTGCTCAACTTCGTTGCCGGCAATGTGGGTGAGACGGTGCGTTTCGGGGCCGAGCTTCCCGCCGGCGACGGCTTTGCGGCCCTGGCGCAGCTGGGTCAGGCAATGGGTTCCGGGGAAGTCGGGCTGGTGCTGATTCACGACGCCAATCCGGCGTACGCGGTGCCCAAAGCGGCGGGGTTCGCCGAGCAGCTGGGAAAGGTGGGGTTCAAGGTCTCGACGTCGCTCTATCTGGACGAAACCAGCGCCCTCTGCGACCTCCTCCTGCCCCAACACCACGCGCTGGAGCGGTGGGACGATCTTCGCCCGCGGGCCGGGGTGTTCAGCCTGATGCAGCCGGTGATGGAGCCGGTATTCAACACCATGCCGGCCGGTGACGTCCTGCTCAAGGTGGCGCAGAAGACCGGCGGACCGCTGGCCCGTTTCAACGCGCCCTCCTACCAGGCGCATCTCAAGTCCCGCTGGCAGGCGCTCGCGGGCGAGCAGGGTCAGGGCAGCTTCGACGCCTTCTGGCGGTCGGCGCTTCAGCGGGGCGGCGTATTTCGGGATGCGCCGGCTCCACCGACGGTGTCACTCTCCCTCAGCGAGGCCCGGGTCTCATACACCAAGCCGGCATTCGAGGGTGACGGCGAATTCGTGCTCCTGGCATATCCTCACGCGATGCTGCACGACGGTCGCGGTGCCAACAAGCCATGGCTGCTGGAGAACGCCGACCCCGTCACCAAGATCGCCTGGCAATCCTGGATCGAGGTAAGCTCGGGAACGGCTCGCCGGCTCGACATCCGCAACGGGGAGATTCTCCGGATCACCACGGCCCGGGGTAGCCTCGAGGCGCCGGCCTTCGTCTATCCCGGCCTGCGCGACGACGTCGTCGCGGTTCCTCTCGGCCTGGGCCACACGGCGTACGGGGCCTTTGCCAAGGGTAGGGGGATCAACGCCCTCGATCTGCTGGGTGCGCCCAAGGGCGATTTCGTTCCCTATCTCTCGACCCGAGTGAGACTGGAAAAGACCGGCGGCTACCGGAAGCTCGCGTCGGTTGCCGGGGTGCCCCGCCAGCTCGGCCGAGGGATCGCCGAGGCGATTCCGCTGGCTGCTGCGCAAAAGGGGCTCACCGTCGAGCAGGCGTACCTCGAAGAGGGTCACGGCAAGCACGAAGTCAATCCCGAGCGGGAGCTGGAGGCGCTCAAGGGATGGTCCGAGACTCAACACCGGGCCACCCAGCACGGCGACTACGCGAACGAGCATCCTCAGTGGGGGATGACGATCGACCTGGCGAAGTGTACCGGCTGCCAGGCGTGCGTCACCGCCTGCTACGCGGAGAACAACATCCCCACCGTGGGCGAGGAAGAGATCCTCCGCGGCCGGGAGCTCACCTGGATGCGGATCGAGCGCTATTGGGAGGGCGGGGAAGAGCCGGGTGAGCCGGTATCGGCGCGCTTCATTCCGATGCTCTGCCAGCATTGCGCCAACGCGCCGTGCGAGCCGGTCTGCCCGGTGTACGCCGCGTACCACACCGCCGACGGGCTCAACGGGCAGGTCTACAACCGCTGCGTGGGCACCCGCTACTGCGCCAATAACTGTCCCTACAAGGTCCGCTACTTCAACTGGTACAAGTACAACGAGATGGCGTGGCCGGAGCCGTTACACCTCCAGCTCAACCCCGATGTGACGGTTCGGGCTCGGGGTGTCATGGAGAAGTGCACCTTCTGCATCCAGCGCATCCGGGGAGCCCAAAACCAGGCCCGGCTGGAAGACCGGCAACTGCAGGATGGCGAATTCACCACTGCCTGCGCCCAGGCCTGTCCCTCTGACGCGATCGTCTTCGGCAATGTGCGCAACCCGGACAGTCAGGTGGCCCGCCGGAAACAGGACCCCCGGGGGTATCGGGTGCTGGAGGAGATCAACGTCAGGCCGGCGGTCACCTATCTGGCCAAAGTCATGCATTCGGCGGAGGCCTAACCGATGGCTGCTGTCGCTCCCCCCCATCCGGTCGGCCACGACGGCCACGTAATTACCCAGAGCCACGCCGACGTCACCCGCGACGTCGTCGCGACCCTGGAGCCTGCCAGCCGGGGGTACGTCCTTCTGCTGTTGGGCGCGGTGTCGCTGTTTCTGATCGGGCTGCTGACTTTCCTGATGCTCATCAAGGACGGCCTGGGGCACGCCGGGTACCAGCCGCCGATCTTCTGGAGCGTCTACATCACCACCTTCGTGTTCTGGATCGGTATCGGGCACGCGGGCACGCTCATCTCGGCGATCCTCTTCTTGTTCCGGTCACCCTGGCGGACGGCGGTGTACCGCTCCACCGAGGCGATGACCGTGTTCGCGGTGATGACGGCCGGCCTCTTCCCGATCATTCACATCGGCCGGCAGTGGATCTTCTACTGGCTGCTGCCGTACCCGAATCAGCGGTTCCTCTGGCCCAACTTCAAATCACCGCTGATCTGGGACGTCTTTGCCATCTCGACCTATCTGACGGTCTCGACCACCTTCCTGGTGTTCGGACTGATCCCGGACCTTTCCGCCGTGAGGGACAAGGCCACCGGCTGGCGCAAGAAGGTCTACACGATCGCCGCGGTGGGCTGGCAAGGCACCGACAACCAGTGGCGGCACTATTCCCGGGCGTATCTCTATTTGGCCGCGCTGGCGACGCCGCTGGTGCTCTCGGTTCACTCGGTGGTGTCCTGGGACTTCGCATCCTCCCTGGTTCCGGGGTGGCACGGCACCATCTTCGCTCCGTATTTCGTGGCGGGGGCCATCTACTCCGGCATCGGCATGGTGCTCACCCTGCTGATACCTCTGCGCCGGGCACTCCGGATCGAGCACATGCTCACCCCGGAGTACCACTTCGACAATCTCGCCAAGCTCACCCTGCTCACCGGCTCGATCCTGTTCTACGCCTACGGGATGGAGTACTTCGTCGCCTGGTACAGCGGCAACACCTTCGAGCAGACCACGTTCTATCGCAGGGCCTTCGGTTGGTACTGGTGGGCCGGGTGGACGATGATCATCTGTAACGCCTTCGTCTCTCAGCTGCTCTGGTTTCGGAAGATCCGGACCAATCTGACCGCGCTCTTCGTGATCTCGATCTTCATCAACATCGGGATGTGGTTCGAGCGCTTCGTGATCATCGTGTCGTCGCTGAGTAACGACTACATCCCCTGGGCCTGGGACCAGCTCAATCCGACCTGGGCCGACTGGGGAATCCTGGCCGGCTCCTTCGGCTGGTTCGGCATGTGGTTCCTCCTCTTCGCGAAGAACCTGCCGATCGTCGCGATCCAGGAGATCAAGGAAATGATCCCGATGCCCCGGAAGCGGGGAGGGCACCACTGATGGCGCTCCTCAAACGCTCCCGAGTGCCTGGTGTGCTGGCCTCCTTCGTTCACGTGGATGCGGCGGCCGACGCGATTCGGGCCCTCCGGGCAAAGGGCATTCGCGAACCTGGTAGTGTACACCGCGGCCCCCAATCACGAGATCGAGGAGGCGCTCAATCACCGGGTGAGCCCGGTGCGGCTCTTCACCTTGATCGGGGGGCTCACCGGATGCGCCGCCGGTTTCGGCATGACGCTCTGGATGTCGCACGACTGGCCGCTCGTGGTCGGTGGGAAACCCATCGGATCGATCCCTCCGTATGTCGTCATCGCGTTCGAGCTGACCATTCTCATGGGTGCGCTGAGCACGGTGGCCGCGGTGGCGCTCTTCACGATTCTGATGGGCAAGCGGGGAATCGCCTACGACCCCCAGTTCAGCGACGACAAGATCGGAGTGTTCGTGAAGGCGGGCGCCGACCAGCTGCAATCGATCGAAGAGCTGTTGCGTTCCGCGGGGGCGGTGGAGGTACGTCATGAAGCGGCGTAGCCTCCACCTTGTCCTGGTGGCAGCCGGGACGCTGAGCCTGGGCGGGTGCGACTTCTGGTACAACCGGGTGCCGTCGCCCGACGACCTCTGGTACGTGCTTCCGTTTCTGGATCACATGAAGACGGCGCGCTACATCCGCCCCTATCAGACGGCCGGGGTGCCGCGCACAACCCCGGAAGGGGCAGTACCGGTGAGCGGTGGTGAGGCGGACTGGTCGGGCGAATGGACCACGGGAAAGACTACCACCGCTGATACCCTTCGAAATCCATTCGCTCAGGGCGGGAGCGGTGAGGCCGCATCGCCGGGGCCCGACGTGGCCCTGATCACTCGCACGGTCGAGGCCGCGGGCGACACGCTGTATCAGAATTTCTGCGCCGTGTGCCACGGCTCGGCGGGCGATGCCAAGGGCCCGGTTTCCAGCCGAATGGGAGCGCCTTCGCTCCTGACCGGCCGGGCGCGGGGATACAGCGACGGCTACGTCTACAGCATCATCCGTTACGGCCGAGGCGTCATGCCCCGGTACGGCGACAAGGTGTACCTGCCGGAGGAGCGCTGGGCGATCGTGAACCACATCCGCAAGCTGCAGGCCCAGTCGCCGGCTCCCCAGGAACCGCCCGGCGCCTCCGCCCCCATCGCGCCGGCGCCAAGCGCCACCGGCTCCACCGGAGTGACACCTCGATGAGTCCTACGACCATCCATCGAAGGCTGGTGGAGCGCTCCCTGGCCGGGCGGTACGATCTGTTTCTCGGGGTCGGCGGAGGGCTGGCGCTGCTGGGACTGATTCTCTTCGTCGGTGCGCTCTCGGGCAACGCCGCCGATCGCGCCTGGCAGTTGTTCCACGTCAACTGGCTGTATTTCACCGGCCTCGCCGCCGGGAGCGTCGCTTTTGCCGCAGTGCAGAAGATCACCAACGCGAAGTGGTCCGGAATGGTGATCCGGTTTGCCGAGGCTTCGGTGGCCTTTCTGCCGGTGTCGCTGGTGGCCCTGGTGTTGACCTTTACCCTGGGGTACCAGGCGGTCTACGGGCCGATGCAGACGGCGATGCACGAGCTGGGGCATGATAAGGCGGTCTGGCTCTCCCAGGGATTCATGTTCGCCCGGTTGGGGATCGGGCTGGCTCTGCTTGACGCTGGTAGGGTGGCGGCTGGTGCGGGCCGACATGGTTCCGGACATGTTTGCCGTCCGTGGGGTCGCCGGCGGCGCTCGCACCTCCCGCTTCGACCGCTGGACCCGTCACTACGACGGCGAACCGGCAACCGCCGCGGCGCAGGAGGCGTACATCCACCGGATGGCGCCGACGTATGTGGTGCTGTACGTCATCGTTCTCACCATGGTGGCCTTCGACGGAATCATGGCCCTCCAGCCGCATTGGTTCTCCAATCTCCTGGGCGGCTTCTTCTTCATGGGGTCGTTCCTCGGCGGCCACATGCTGCTCGCGCTCCTCATGCTCTACGGTTCGTCCCACCTTGGCGTGGCCGACCTGGTCTCACCCAAACAGCGGCACGATCTGGGGAAGCTGTGTTTCGGCTTCACCGTATTCTGGACCTACCTGATGTGGGCTCAGTTCCTGGTGATTTGGTACGGCAATCTTCCGGAGGAGACCGGCTTCGTCTTTGCGCGGCTGTGGGGGCACTGGCTTCCGGTGGCGCGGGCCGTGCTCATTGGGATGTTCATCGTTCCCTTCTTCGGGCTACTGGGCGTGGCTCCGAAGAAGGTCCGGGTCACCCTGGCCTTCTTCGCAACCGTGAGTCTGGTCTCCTTGTGGTTGGAGCGGTATCTGCTGGTGATGCCTTCGGTGAGCGCCCTGCCCGGTCCCCGCTTTGGGCTTCCTGAGATCGGTCCGACGCTCTTGCTCGCCGGCCTCTACCTGCTGTCCTACGCGCTCTTCGCCCGGACCTTCCCCATGATCTCGCCGCGCTTGGCGGAGATCACCCTCGACCGCGAGCGCGGCCACGCCGTCGGTGCCGGCGAGTTCGAGCACGAGGAGGGCCCGGCCGACTACGTGCCCCCGGAGCTGATCGAGCGGAGGGAGAAGCCGAGGTAGGCTATTGGCTATCGGCTATCGGCTATCAGTTACTCCATATAAACGACCCTCCGATGATAGCCCTCGGAGGGTCGTTTTGCTGCGGAGTAGCTGATAGCCGATAGCCGATAGCCGATAGCTACTTACTTCTCATCTCCGCGTTGATCCTTCGAATCATCGCTCGCAGGCTGTCGGACGGGAGCGCGCCGGTGATGGCGAGCATGCGGTCGCCCAACTGCATCGCCATGGCCTGATCGGCTCCGGTCCCTATCAACCCGCGGAGATCATTCGACACCGCGAGGGAGTCGGATCCCGCCCGGCGGGCAAGGAGTTGGGAGACGTCGGTCGCGGGACCCTCGATGGTCTGGATCACCTGGCCCGAGGAGAGCTGCTGCGCCACGACCATCAAGGGGCGCTTACCCTGATCGCTGGCGTGGACCTGTACATCCACCACGGGAAGGCCATCGATGTGGGGGAGTCGCTCTCCCGCCTCGGCAGTGGCCCCGTCCCACGACATGGTGCGCCACTGTCCCTTGGGCTCCGGGACTGTCTGGTCACTCTCCGGCTTTCCCGCCGCCAGGCTGGAAGGAGCAACGGGGTCGAGCACCGCCAGCGCCACGGCTCGAGCCGAATCGCGATTGGGAGCCGGTGCCGGCTTGGTCTCACGTGCCGCCACCGCGGGCGCGGAGTCGCGGCGCGGGTGAGGGGAAACCGCCCTCGGGGCGGGAACCTCGGATTCGGACACTCGGGCCAATGCAGCGGGAGCGGCCGGAGCAGCGGATTCCCGCGCCACCGTAGGAGGAGAGGAGGAGTCGGCGGAGCGGTCCCCGGTCAGGTAGCTCGCGATCCATCCCATTCCCACAGCCCCCACCAGGCTCGCCGCCCAAGCGGCTCGGTGGATCCGGCGGCGGCGCTCCGAGGCCTGCGCGGCGGCGCGACGCCGAAGCACCTCAAAGGCCGGTGGCACGCCGCGCGGCGGGGCCAAGCGCGCGAGCAACGCGGTGGTCCGGTCGCGCAGCGCCGCGATGGTGTCGCGGGCGGACTGGCACGAGGGGCAGCCGGCGAGATGGCTCTCGATCTCGACGCACTGCGTGCGGCTCAGCCCCTGGTCCAGATAGGCGTGCAGCTCTTCTTCAGGAATGTGCCGCATGGTTCCTTGCCTGACTCTGCCGGTCGTGGGCCTCCACCAGACGCCGCCTCGCTCTTGCCAGCGTGGTGCCCACCGCGCCGACCGCCAGCCCGGTCTGGGCCGCGATCTCGGGGTAGCTCAACCCTGCGTCCCACAACAACAGGATTTCACGATCGCGAGGAGTCAACGTGTTCAACGCCTCCTGTACCGATGCCATTCGCTCGTCGTGCTCGAGTATGTCGTCCGGGGCAGCGGCCACTGCCGGCTGCGCGATCGGATCGCCTTTGAGCAAGGTGAGGTGGCGCTTCCGCCGCACCGCAGCCCGCGCCTCGTCTCTTGCCAGATTCGCCGCCACGGCGAACACCCAAGCCCGCGGCTTTTCCGGGCGATGGGCCAAGGCGCGCACGAATACTTCCTGCGCCAGGTCCTCCGCACGCTCGGCGTCCCATACCTTGCGGTACAGGAAGCGGACAACCGCTGTGTAGGTGCTCTGATAGAGCTGTTCGAGCTCGTCTGTCACGAACCCTCTCGGCTAGTGCGAC
The DNA here is from genome assembly GCA_963812755.1 of uncultured Gemmatimonadales bacterium. Classification (GTDB taxonomy): domain Bacteria; phylum Gemmatimonadota; class Gemmatimonadetes; order Gemmatimonadales; family GWC2-71-9; genus CAVVWJ01. Next base: position 351,886 of record CAWEWK010000005.1, read on the forward strand.
GGATCGCCCATGAAGACGGCCAACTGTCCTAGACTTGCACACTTGAGCGCTATGACGGCCGCCGCTTCTTCCGTTTTGACCTGGGCCCGAAGACGCATCCGGGGTGTAGCCCCCGCCCCTTCGGTGGCCATTCGGTACAAAGATCCGGCTTGGCCGGCCGGCCGTCGGCCCGCTGCCGGCCGTGGAGCGCACAGGCAATGCCATCGTCCGCCAGGTATCCGCAGGCGGAAATGACCTCCACGTCCAGGGAGAAGTCCCCTTCCCGCTCCACCTTACAGAGATACGGCGAGCGTCTGGACCGCACCAGTGCCTCCAGCCTGCGCTCCGACTTGGTGCACATGATCTCCAGCTGAAGATCCCGGCAACAGGCTGCACCTACTCGGTTGTCCGAGGTGCGACAGGCGGCTTCGGCACAGGGATTAGCGCCATTGATCACCGGCAGCGCGCGAGCAGGCGCGGGCGGGGGCGGGGGACCAAGGCGGCGGTGGACGATCTCCATGCCCTCGATCAGGAAAAATCGATCCCGGCCCAACTGGCGGAGCTGCTCAAAGCGGCGAGGAGCGCGCGGTAGCGGGCGGCGGAACCCATGAGCCCGGCATCCGGCCTCTTGCCCGTCCTGGTATAGGTAGCGGCAGCCGATGTGGAGCACCGCGTCGACGTAAAGATCCCCTTCCGATTCCCACAACTCGCCGAAGGTAATCCGTTCGGTATGTCCCAGGAGCCACGTGGCTTCATGATCGAGCGACATGGGCCCGTCTTCCAGCGAACCGACCCGCAGGGTCACCGACAAGGCGCGGCAATGCGTTCCCATCTGGCGGCAGGGAGGAGCGGCCTTCACCGGAGGATGTGACGGCTGAGCTAGCGATGTCATGTGTGCTAAGGTAACTAGAGTGGAGTTCGGACAATGCGTGACTCGGCCCACTTCCATTGGGAAAGGGCGGGTATATCTTTGTGAACTGGTTCACAAAGTAGGATTCATCAGCTTCGGAGGCAGAGCGGAGATGCGTGCGACTTCATTGGCGGCGGGCCTCGCCATTGTTCTGGCGGCCTGTGGAGGCGAAAAGAAGGCCGAGGACCAGCAGGCGACGTCGACTCCCGAGCAGGCTCCGGCTCAGCAGGCCGCACCTGCCGGCACTGGGGCCACCCACGATGTCAACATGGTTCTCGAGGGCAGCAAGTATACCTACCAGCCGGCCGAGCTCACGATCAAGGTGGGCGACGTGATCCGGTTTCACAACGTGAGCGGCGGTCCCCACAACGTCTCCTTCTGGGGCGACAGCATTCCGAAGGGCGCGGAGGGTCCGCTGAAGGCCGGGATGCCCGACCAGATGGCACCGCTCGAAGGTCCGCTTCTCACCGAACCCAACGCGACGTACCAGGTGACGTTCGCGGGCGTTCCGGCTGGCGAGTACAAGTTCTACTGCCTGCCGCATCTGGCGTTGGGGATGAAGGGAAAGCTGACCGTTCAGTAATACGCGGTCGTGTAGCTGGCGGCTAGGTGGTTGATGAGGGACGAGCCGGCTCCATGCCGCTCGTCCCTCGTTGCTTTTCCCTTAGGTGCCACCTGGCACTCAGCGCTTTCGCGGTAATCACTCCGACTACCATTCCAGCGACCGCGTCCACCCCGTAATGCATCTGACAGTAGACCACGCCAACGGTGAGCAGGAACGTCGGGATCGCCATGGCCAATCCGAGCTTGAAGGAGCCCCGGCCGGCGGCTACGGCTGCCGCCACGGTGGCAGCCACGTGGGAGCTGGGGAATGCGGCGCCGTAGGAACTGCCGGCGGCCAGGACTTGGTAGACCAGGTGCGCAGGACCATTGTCGGTGAACCACTCGGGCGGGCGAGGAAAGAGATAGTAAGGTCCCGCGACCGGGAAAAAGATGAAGGTGAGATAGCAGAGCACGAAGGTGGTCATCACCACCAGCACGAAGTGCCGTGCGGCCCGCAGATCGCCCTTCCAGAGGAAATAGAAAGCGGGGATCGTCACCACGAAGTAGTAGGAGAAATACGCTGCGTGGAGCAGGGAGGACCAGAACCGGCTGGGCGCTGCCTGCCACCATTCCCGGCTGATCTGGCTGCCGAAGATGGCGAGCTCCCACCGCTGCACCAATGCATCATGCACCGGAACGGTCCCGCGTCCGTTCAGGACGTCGAGCTCGCCGTACAACCCGGCGAGCAGCAACAGCGGGTAGATCTCGCGCAGCGTCCGGCCCAGCCGTCCCAATCCGGGCCGAGTGATCAGCGCCAGCCAAACGACGAACAGTCCATGGCCGGCCAAGAGCCACCAGCAATCCGGCTGTTCCCCCAGCCGCGAAATCGCCACCAGCGATACCACACCCAAGTATCCCAGCAGCAACCAATCCACCGCCCGCAGCGGCTCTCTCCGGCTCAGGCCGGTCTGCTTGGCCGCCGGGGGCATGGCTACAGCCACCCCGCGCTCCGGTACCACTGCCAGGTATCGGCGAGGCCGCTCTCGAGATCGTGCGCGGCCTGCCACCCGGTCTCGCGGGTGAGTGGGGAAGGGTCTCCGGTCCAGGCGGACTGGAAGAACTCGTTGGCCTTGTCGGTGGTAAGAATCGTTGGCTGCCGAGCCAGGCGGGCGGAGGCTTCGGTGATCCGGAGTAGCGCTCTACCGATCGGGTCGGGAATCCGCAGAATCGTAATCCGGCGATCCATCGCGCGGGCCACCGCCCGTACGAACTCGGCGCTGGTGAAGATCTCAGGGTGACAAGGATAGTAGATCCGCCCCTCGGCACCGCCGGACGTCGCCACCGCTACCAGCGCCGCGGCGAGGTCCGCTCCATGTACAGCGGAGAGCTGTTGGCCCCCATCACCGAAGACCGGCCCCATGCCGAGTCGTGCCAGGCGGAAGACCTTGAGTACCTCGCGGTCGCGGGGGCCGTACACCATTGGGGGGCGAAGAATGCACCAGGGAAGCGAGGTGGCGGTCACCACCTGCTCGGCGGCCAGCTTGCTGCGGCCGTAGGCGGTCACCGGGTGAGGCGGCTCCGAGCCGGTGAGTGGTGCTCCGTAGCGAGCCGGTCCACCGGCCGCCATCGATGACACCAGAATCAGCTTGGGATCACCAGCTCGTTCGGCGGCGGCTACCAGGTTGGCTGTCCCATCCCGATTCGCCCGCATGAAATCGGCTTCACTTCTCGCGGCTACTACGCCGGCCACGTGGAAGACAACGTCCTGATTCTCCACGGCACGCTGGAGCGCCCCGGCATCGTGCAGGTCACCCGGCACTACTTTCACACCCAAGGGAGCCAGCGTCGCGGCTTTGTTGGACGAGCGGGCCAGCGCCGTTACCTCGTCTCCCCTACGGCGCAGCGCCTCGGCCAGATGGCTGCCGACGAAGCCGGTGGCGCCAGTAACCAGCGCCCTCATATCGCGCGGTCGTAGAGCCGATAGGTCTTGTAGACCCGGAAAGTCATCTTTTCCAGTCCGGCATTCATCGCCGGGTTGTCTTCGAGAATCCACCCCGCTTCGCCCCAGGGGATGCCCAGCTCGCCGCACCGGGTCCAGATCCAGTGGTAGAGCATCGCGTCGATGCCCTTGCCCTGATACTCCGGCAGTATACCCAGGAGCAGGATCCTCACCCGACGGATCTTCCGGGTCTTGAGTGTCCAGAGCAGCTTCGGCAGGATGGGAAGTAACCACCCTTTGCTGTTGCCCTTGAAGACTACGTTGAGGTCCGGCAGCACGATCCCGAAGCCGATCACCTTCCCGTCCTTCTCCGCGAACGGCACGATCTCCGGGATGACCACCGGCTTGAACTGCTCCGCCAGGTGGTCGATCTCCCGGTCGGTCATCGGAACAAAGCCCCAATTCTTCTGCCAAGCCACGTTGTAGACCTGCTTGATGCGCTCGACGTCGCCTTTGAAGTCCTTCATGTTCAGGGAGCGCAGAGTGATGCCCTGCCGCTTCTGGATCAGCTCGGTACCCCGCGCCAGCCGCTCGGGTACCGGATAGTAGATGGTCTCGTGGCCTCCCTGGTACACCCAGAGGTCCTTGGCCTTGGTGAATCCGCCGCGCTCCAGCAGGCTGACGTAGTACCTGGGGTTGTGCGGCATCATGAGAGTGGGAGGTGACTCGAACCCATCGACCAGCAGCCCGCATTCGTCGTTCACCGAGAAGGACGCCGGTCCCCGGAGCACGTCGTGTCCCAGCTGGCGGCACCAGGCGGCTGCTGCGGCGAAGAGTGCGTCGGCCACGGCCTGGTCGTCGATGCACTCGAAGAATCCAAAGAAGCCCACCCGGTCATCGTGGACTTGATTGTGCAGGCGGTTGCTGATCGCGGCGATGCGGCCGACCACCTCGCCGTCCCGCTCGGCCAGGAAGTACTCCGCCTCGGCGTGCTCGAAGAATGGATTCTTGCTACGGGAAAGCAGGGCGGCCACGTCCCGACGCAACGGCGGGACCCAGAGCGGGTCCCGCGCGTGGAGTCGGTAAGGCAGGTCGATGAAGCGCTTGAGGTCTCGTCGGTCACCCGCCGCGCGGACGCGCAGCGGGTCGGTCAGATGACCCCCAGGTCCCGTCCGATCGTGGCGAACTGCTCCAAGGCGAAATCGATCTGGTCGAAGGTGTGGGTCGCCATGAGACTGGTGCGCAGTCGGCACTGCGACGGCGGCACTGCCGGCGGGGCCACCGGGTTGGTAAACACGCCCGCGTCGAACAAGCGTCGCCACATGAGGAAGGTCTTCTCCAAGGGACCGATCAGCACCGGCACGATCGGTGTCTCCGTGGGGCCGATGTCGAAGCCGAGACTCCGGAACCCGTCGTGCAGCCGCCGAGTGTTGGCCCACAGCTGGTCCCGGCGCTCCGGCTGATCCTGCAGTACCTGGAGGGCTGCGAGTACACCCGCGGTGTTGGCCGGCGGCAGGGACGCGGTAAAGATGAGCGGCCGGCTGTGGTGCCGCAGGTAGTGAATGACGCTGTCCGACGCAGCGACGAACCCGCCGATCGAGGCAAGCGATTTGGAGAACGTGCCTGCGATGATGTCGACCTCATCGGTGAGGCCGAAGTGCGCCGCGGTCCCGTCGCCGTTGGGGCCCAGCACTCCGAGGGCGTGGGCATCGTCCAGGGCCAGTGCGGCGCCGTACTTCCGAGCCACCCGGATCAATCCGGGCACGTCGGCGATGTTGCCTTCCATCGAATAGACACCGTCCACCACGATCATCGAACCGCGGCCGGAGCCATTCCGCTCCATCCGGCGCTCGAGATTGGCCAAATCGCCATGGTTGAAGCGCTCGGTCTCGCCGTAGGAGAGTTTCGCGCCGTCCACGATGGAGGCGTGGTCCAGCTTGTCCAGATAAACGACCTCTCCCCGACCCACCAACCCGGAGATCAGCCCCAGGTTGGCGGAGTAACCGGTCGAGAACACCAGGCAGGCTTCCTTGCCCAGGAATTCAGCCAGCGAGGTCTCGAGCTGCTCGTGGAGGTCCAGCGTACCGTTGAGGAACCGGCTGCCGGTGCAGCCCGACCCGTAACGGGACAGCGCCCGGGAGGCGGCCTCGAGCACCTTCGGATGGTGGGTCAGGCCGAGGTAGTTGTTGGAGCCGAGCATGATCCGTTTCTGACCGTCGATGACGACAACGGTGTCCTCCGATTCGGAAATCGGTTTGAAATACGGATACAGCCCGACCGCCTTAAGCTCGCGCGCTTTGGTGAACTGGCGGCACTTTTCGAACAGCGCGACTTGCTGAAGCTCTTGGGTGTCCACGGCGCCTCGGTACGTAGAGGTGAGGAGGTCCCCACATCACTATGTCGTTGAACGGCTTAAACTAGTCAGCCCTGCAAGGTGACACAAGTTGCATCATTGCCCTGGCGGCGCAAGCGGATGCAAGTTGTGGGCTTGGGCTCTCAGTTGGTAGTCCACCCGCAACTTGACTTGCCCCCGCCTCCCTCCAAACCTTAGTCCATGGCGTCAAGTAACGGTTTCTCGCGGCGGGACTTTCTCCGTGCTTCCGGGCTGGCGGCGGCAGGGTTCCTCGGTGGCGGGGCCCTGGGACCAAGCGAGCGCCTGCTGGCGCTGGCCCAGCCGGGGATGGACCCCGGCGATCCCGAGGTTCCCAACGAGGAAGTCGCCCGGATCCTCCGGACCCTCTTTGGTGAGCGTCCGATCCGTCGGGGCCACGTCGAGCTGGACATGCCGCTGGTGGCGGAGGACGGTCGCGTAGTCCCGGTGATCATCGAAAGCGATCTCCCGATGACCCAGGAGCGTCACGTCCAGGCGGTGCACCTCATCGTAGACCACAATCCCGACGCTCATCTGGCCGCGTTCCATCTGACGCCCGCGGTCGGCTCGGTCTCGATTTCCACCCGGATCAAGATGAAGCGGACTACCTGGGTTCGAGCCATTGTGGAAACCAACACTGGGGAAGTCTGGGCCGGGTATAGTCGGGTGCAGGTCACGACCAACGGTTGCGGATGATGGCGACAACCATCGGTGAAGCCAGAATCAAAATCCCCGACCAGATCCAGCGGGGAGATACCATCGTGGTGAACTCCATCGTTTCCCATCCGATGGATACGGGGTTCTTCCGGCGCGCGGACGGGAGCCCGATCCCTGCGTATTTCATCAAGGATGTAATCGTCAGTTACGGCGGTCAGCAGATCGCGCGGTTCCAGTGGACCTCGGGAATCAGTCGCGATCCGGTCATCAGCTTCACTCTCAAGGCCGACAAGGAAGCGCCGCTGGCCATGGTCTGGACGGACAACAAGGGCGGCGTCTTCAAGCAGTCGGTCGACATCACCTTCGCGGCAACCTGACGCGAGTCGTTCCCGCCGTCGCACCTTCCCGCCGATCTGACCGGTGTCGCTCCTCCTATCACTACTGGCCGGCTGGCAGCTGATTGGCCCGCCCGGCGGCAGGCCGGCGGACCGGTTTCCCACCCGGCAGCTCGCTGCCGGTGTCTTCGCCGTGGTAGGCGATACGGGAAGGGGATCGGAGGGCCGGCCGAACGCAGGCTTCGTGGTCACTCGGGAGGGAGTGGTCGCGATCGATGCACTGGGCAGTCCGCGGCAAGGCCTAGTGCTGCTTCGGACCATTAAGTCGATCACCGGGCAGCCGGTCCGATGGCTGGTTCTTACCCATCATCATCCCGATCATCATTTCGGCGCCATCGTTCTGAAACGAGCCGGTGCGGCCGTCATGGCTCACCCCGACAACCGCGTGTTGGTGGCCGAAGGTGGACCAGAGGCAATGGTGGAGGAATGGACCCGGGTCGTCGGGGCCGACGCGATGAAGGGTTTCGAATTGGCCGATCGGCCGGACCGGCCGGTGACCGGGAGCGATACCCTCCGGCTCGGCGGCAAGACGATTGTAGTCTTTCATCCCGGAGTAGCACATTCCGCCGGCGACCTGATGGTCTGGCTTCCCGCCGAGCGGGTGTTGTTCGCTGGCGACATCCTGGTTGAGGACGGGGTGACAATGGTGGTGGACGGCAATTCATCCGGGCTGCTCCGAGCCCTCGACGCGATCGACAGCCTGGGCCCGGCCGTGGTAGTGCCGGGCCATGGGAGAATTCCGGCCACGAGCGCCGAGCTGGTCTCTCGAACTCGAGAATATGTGATGGGGTTGAGGGCCGACATGCGATCCGCTGTGGAACACGGCGTTCCCCTGCGGCGCGCCACGGCCGCCCTGCCGCCGATCGATGAGAATCGGCCGGTGTCGCTCAACTCGAGGCGGCGCCGCAACGCGGTCCGAGTCTATTTGGAGGAGGAGCGGGCCTACATGGGTCTCGACTCGGTCAGCCCTTGAGACTGACCCTCGCGGTCTGGACCATCCTGGCGGCAGCGCTGTCGTCCTGCGGCTCCAATCCGAGAACCACCGGCGCGCCGGCACCGAACTCGAAGTTGCCGGGGATCGCTTCGACGGAGCAGCTTGCGGAGTGGCAGCAGCAGCGGCCGGTCAGCGTGATCGACATCCGCACTGACGTTTTCACCTACTTGAAGGGTCACCTCCCCGGAGCCGTCTACCTCAACACCGAAACCCTGAGGGCGAGCCAGGGAGGGACCCCGACCCAACTGTTGGATGGTCCGGCATACGTGAGTCTCTTTTCCCGGCTCGGAATTCGATTCGACCGCCCGATCGTGATCTACAGCGCCGGGGAAACTCACAACATCGACGCGACGTTCCTCGCCTGGATTCTCGCCGGTTTCGGCCATCCCGAGGTGTACGTGCTGGATGGCGGATTCTTCAAGTGGGAGCTGGAGCACCGGCCGGTCGTGAAGCATTACCCCAAGGTGGGCTCGAGTGACTTCCCCGCGGCGCGTTTCCGCCCCGATGCCGCAACCCTCGCAGAGGTCCAGCAGGCGTTGCGCACTGGTGACGCGATTCTGGTGGACGCACGGCCACCGGACCAGTACGCCGGCGAGGCTGGGGCTCAGATGCGCCGGGGTCACATTCCGGGTGCGATCAGCCACTACTGGCAAGACGACCTCACTCAAGCCGGCTTCGGCCACGTGTGGAAGCCGGTGGAGGAGCTACGCACTGATTATGAGAAGCAGGGAATCACGTCAGGGAAGAACATCATCGCCTACTGCAACAGCGCGACCGAGGCCAGCCACGTCCACTTCACGCTGCGCTACCTGTTGGGGTACCCGCGGGTGAAGGTGTACGTGGGATCCTGGACCGAGTGGGCCGAACGAGAGGATTTGCCGCTGGAGGTCGGGCAGTAGCCCGGTGCCTCACCCTCTCGGGTGGCAGCACCGGGCCCCCAACCTAGTTCATGGCGATGCCGCTCCGCAGTTGCCCCGGCCGCCAGATGCGCCCGCCGGCCATCACCCACTCAACCGATTCGAGATTGGCGATGTCCTGCAACGGGTTCCGCCTTAGGAGCACAAGATCGGCATAGTAGCCGGCCTGAATGGTACCGATCTGACGACTCGGCGCTCCGCCGATTGCCCGGGCCCCGTCGCGGGTGGCGGCGAGTAGCGCGGCGGTGGGTGAGAGGGCGATCGAATCGACCAACAACTGAAGCTCACCGAAGAGCGTGGCCCGCTCCGTCACTGGCCCATAAGCCACGTGATCACTGCCGGCGCTGATCCGCACTCCCCGGCGTACCGCTTCGCGGGTGATCTCCATGCCGAACCGCGATGCCGCCATCGCGTAATCCTCTTGCAGCGACGGGATGTGCCGCGTCTTGGAGTTGAAGTACGCCACGCTGTGCCGCACCGCGTCAAGCGTTGGCTCGAAGGAAATGCCACGGCGAGCCATGCTGTCGAGCGTGGCCAGGATCCTGGGGTCGTGGGCGGTTGCCATGGTGGCGACTCGGGCGGTGGCGATCTGCAGGTCGCCGTCGTTTACCAGCGTGTCCCGATCGGCCACGTCGAACAGCTCACCGGCCAGGCCGGCCGAGTGAACCACGCCATCCATCCCGGCTTGGGTCTGCTCCAGCACGCTGGCAGGCTGCACCCAGGCATGCCCCCACACCGGCATCCCTGCCCGATGGGCCGCTTCGGTCAGCCGCTGGACGGAGCGGCGATCCAGTTGGGCGTACAGCTTGAGTCCCATGGCGCCGGCCCGACGGGCCTCGGTAACGATCGAGTCCGGATCGTCATCGAGGGTGTAGAGCATCGGAGTCCAGCCTAGCCGCTGCATGGTGAGAGCGGGCGGCTGGCGGTAGATGGTGCCCCGCGCCGTCGCGGTACCGTGGAAACCGTTGAAGAAGAACCGGCGCCCGGCGACCAACTGCATGGCGTACACCCGGGGTGCGGCCGGCAGTGCCCGAACTCGCGAGAGCAGCTCAGCCGGATTGTTACCCATGTCGCGAACGGTGGTGACGCCCTGAGCCAGGAGGTCCCGTAAGTCGAGCGAGAGGTCTTCGCCCGCGCTGCCGTTGGACAGGAAGAGCAGGTGAACGTGCGAATCGATCAACCCGGGGATGAGATACTGTCCCTGTGCCTCGATGATGCGAGCGCCGGCGGGAACCGGGCACTCGCCCGCACCACCCGCGCACAGAATGCGATCGCCCCGAACCAGGGTGACCGCGTTGGGCACCGGAGCTCGGCCGGTACCGTCCCACAGTGTTGCGCCGACAATAGCTGTGGCCGGGCTGAGCGGCGCCGGCTGCGGCGGCCGCGGAGCCGGCCCGGAGCAGCCTGCCGCCGAGATGCCCAGCACGGCGATCAAAGTCGAGGTGAAGAACTTCATAGGGATGAGCTCCATCCTACTACGGGCAGCAGGGACAGCCTTCGACACCGCGGAACGCCCGGTTGTACGTAAGATGCGGAACCACATCCGGAACGAGCGGTGATACGAACTCGTATCCCGCCGTGACCAGCGGCACCAGCCTAAGTCCTTGCAAGAACGCAAAATCATGCACGGACGTAGAAGGAACCAGAGGCATCGCTGCGGTGCCGGATAGCTCTTACAATAAGAAGTCGGCAACGGCCATGCCGGTTCCCGAACCCGCGGGACGGACCGTTGCGGCGGGTGACATCGCTCTCTAGTCTTCCCTGGTGCAGACCTCCATCATCCGCCGTCCCCGCCGTCTTCGTCGTACCCAGGCCATCCGAAGGCTGGTGAGGGAGCACGAGCTTTCGTCCGGTGATCTGATTCAGCCGGTCTTTGTGGTGCACGGCGCCGGTGTCGAGCGGGAGATCGGCTCGATGCCCGGCGTTTTCCAGCTCTCGGTCGATGCGGTGCTCGACCGCGAAGTAGACCGAGTTCGGGCACTGGGTATTCCCGCAGTCCTGCTCTTCGGCCTCCCGGCCAGCAAGGACGACGTGGGCTCGGAGAACTTCGCTGAAGACGGCATCGTCCAGCGTGCGCTCCGCCGGCTTCGGGCAAATCATCCCGACCTGCTCCTTCTGACCGACGTCTGCTGCTGCGAATACACCAGCCACGGCCATTGCGGAGTGGTTCGCAACGGCTCGGTGGACAACGATGCGACCCTGGAGATCGTCGGCCGGGTGGCATTGAGTCACGCCGCGGCCGGAGCCGACGTGGTGGCCCCGAGCGGCATGATGGATGGAATGGTGGGCGCGATCCGGACGGCGCTGGATGGCGGAGGGTTCCAGGACCGGGCCATTCTGAGCTATGCGGTGAAGTACGCAAGCGCGTTCTACGGCCCCTTTCGAGAGGCTGCCGACAGCGCGCCCGCGTTCGGCGATCGCCGCCAATACCAGATGGACCCCGCCAATCTCCGCGAGGCGCTGGTCGAGGCGGCGTTGGACGAGCAGCAGGGCGCGGACCTGCTCATGGTAAAGCCGGCACTGGCCTACCTCGACGTGGTGCGCGCGGTGCGAGAGCGAACCGAGCTGCCCCTGGTGGCGTACAACGTGAGTGGCGAGTACTCGATGGTGAAGGCAGCCGGACGGTTGGGGTGGATCGACGAGCGACGAGTGATTCTCGAAGCGCTGACCGGGATGCGCCGGGCGGGGGCGGATGCCATCATCACTTATCACGCCAAAGAAGTAGCGGGCTGGTTGGCGGAGGAACCTGCTGAATGACCGGGGTCCGGACGGCGTTGCCCACCACGGCGTCAGAGCGGCTCTTCGCGGCGTCCCAGCGAGTATTGCCCGGTGGAGTCAACAGCCCGGTGCGCGCGTTCCGCGGCGTGGGGGGTACCCCCCGGTTCATCGCGCGGGGCCACGGACCCACCCTGGTAGATGTGGATGGCAACCACTACGTCGATCTGGTGCTCTCCTGGGGACCGCTGATCCTGGGGCACGCCCATCCCGAGGTACTGGCCGCGATTGTGGACGCCGCTGGTCGAGGTACGACCTACGGCATCCCAACCGAATTGGAGCTATTGCTGGCGGAGCGGGTGGTGGCGGCATTCCCGTCGATCGAAATGGTTCGCTTCGTGAGCTCGGGCACCGAGGCGGCCATGAGCGCCGTGCGCCTGGCAAGAGCGGCCACCAATCGCCGTGCCATCGTGAAGTTCGACGGATGCTATCACGGACACGCCGACCCACTGCTGGCGGCGGCCGGCTCCGGAGTGGCTACCCTCGGCCTGCCCGATTCACCCGGCGTCACCCCTGCCACGGTTGCCGACACCCTCATCCTGCCATTCAACGATCTCGGGGCGGTCGAGGCCCTGTTCGCCACCCGCGGCGAGGAGATCGCGGCGATCCTGGTCGAGCCGGTGGCCGGCAACATGGGGCTGGTGCCTCCGGTGGCCGGCTTTCTTCCCGGGCTGCGCGCCCTGACTCGTCGCTATGGTGCGCTGCTGGTCTTTGATGAGGTGATGACGGGTTGGCGGGTGCATCCTCGGGGCGCGCAGGTGCTCTATGGGATCGAGCCCGACCTGACCTGCCTGGGTAAGGTCCTTGGAGGAGGCCTTCCTGCGGCCGCGTACGGCGGCCGGCGGGATCTGATGGAGCAGATCGCTCCGGCCGGTCCGGTGTATCAAGCGGGGACTCTTTCCGGGAACCCGCTCGCCATGGCGGCCGGGCTCGCGACCCTCGACGTCCTCTCTCGCCCCGGCACCTGGGAGCGAGCCGACGCGTGGGCGGGTCGCGTGGCCGAAGCGATCACTCGCCGCGCCGCGGCGGCAAGTGTGGCGGTGACCGTTCAGCGGGTGGGAACCATGTTCACCCCCTTCTTCACTCCCCACCCGGTCCACGACTATGCCCAGGTGCGGCACACCGACCGGGCGGCCTACAACGCCTTCTTCCACGCGATGCTCGAAGGAGGCGTCTACCTGCCGCCATCGGCCTTCGAGGCGGCGTTCACCTCGGCGGTACATGGAGAGGCCGAGCTCGCGACGGTCGAGGCGGCCCTCGCGGCGGCATGGCAGCGGTAGCCGTAGTCGGGGCCGGTATCGCGGGTCTCACCGCCGGGTTTCGCCTGAAGCAACGCGGCATTCGGGTGGTGGTTTACGAGAGTGGCGATCGGGTGGGAGGCGCCATCGCCACCGAGCGCCGCGACGGGTACCTGGCAGATCTGGGACCTAACTCCCTTTCAGCCCCGAGCGCCGCCGTCCGCGCGCTGCTCTCCGATCTCACTCTGCTGGACAGCATGGTGGAGGCCTCACCCGAGGCGAGGAACCGCTATGTCGTCCGCAAGCGGAAGCTCCTCGCCCTGCCGACCTCGCCACCGGAGCTGCTCACTACCCGCTTGCTTTCCAACACCGCGAAGCTCGCGGTCTTCGGCGAGCCTCTGGTCGACGCCGGGGAGTCTCTAGTTGAGGAAAGCGTGGCGACGTTCGTTCGCCGGCGCTTCAATCAGGAAGTGCTGGATTACGTCGTCAATCCGTTCGTGGCCGGCATTTTCGCCGGCGATCCCGAGCAGCTCTCCGTTCGCCACGCGCTTCCGCACCTGTACTCACTGGAGCGGGCTCAGGGGTCGGTGATCAAGGGCTTCGGGCGAATGCTTCGGGCTCGACCGGGCGAAGAAGCCGGTGGCTCGGGGTTGGTGTCCTTCCGCCAGGGACTCCAGGAAGTCCCCGACGCCCTGGCGCGGGAGCTCAACCCCGGGATCCGGCTGCGCGCGCCGGTCACCCAGGTGCGCTACGGCCCCAAAGGCTGGACGGTCGGCGCTGCCTATCAGCAGGCGGAGCTGTACGACGGGGTGGTGTTCGCGGCGCCGGCCCACTGCGCCGACGAGATCGACTTTGCCTTCGAGGGCGGGGAGCGACTCAAGACCCTGGCAAGCATCATCCATCCGCCGGTCGGGGTGCTGGTGCTGGGCTTCCGGCGGGAAGACGTGACCCATCCTCTGGATGGCTTCGGGTTTCTCACCCCCGAGGTCGAGCGCCGTCAGGTGTTGGGAGTAATTTTCTCATCCACCTTATTCCCTGGTCGCGCGCCTGAGGGTCACGTGGCACTGACCGCATTCGTCGGCGGAGTGCGCAACCCTGACCTTGCCAACGCGGACCTGCCCACGCTTACCGCACGGGTGCAGGACGACCTGCGCGCGCTCCTGGGGGTCCGGGGGGAGCCGACTTTTCGGGCCTTTCATCTCTGGCCCAAGGCCATTCCGCAGTACACGCTGAGTCACGGCCGATTCAAGGAGATCATGGACGATGCGGAGCGGCGCAATCCCGGACTGGCGCTGGCCGGCTCCTATCGGGACGGGGTGGCACTGGGGGATGCGATCGCCTCCGGCGAGCAAGCGGCGGAGCGGCTCTCCGGGCAACTGGAGACACAGAAGCCGAGCGCACCATGAGTCACCCGGGCCTGCTTCGGATCGGTACTCGGAGCAGTGCTCTCGCGCTCTGGCAAACCGAGCGGGTGCGATCGCTGATGGAGGCCAAGGGTTACCCCACCGAGCGGATCGAGATCCGGACCACCGGCGATCTGGTTCAAGACGTACCTCTGTCGCGGATCGGCTCCCGAGCTCTCTTTACCAAGCAGATCGACGATGCGTTGCTGGCCGGGCGAATCGATCTCGCTGTTCACTCGCTGAAGGATCTCCCGACGACCCTCCCAGCCGGGATCGAGCTTGGCGCCATCGGTGAGCGGGAAGATGCCCGGGATGCTCTGGTCGGCCGGGCGCCCGTCCGCTGGGTGGATCTCCCGAAGGGCGGGACCGTCGCCACCAGCAGCCTCAGGCGCCGAGCCCAGTTGCTGTACCTGCGACCCGACCTCCAGGTCACCGACATCAGGGGCAACGTGGACACCCGCTTGGCCAAGCTCGATGCCAACGCCGATTGGAGCGCCATCCTGTTGGCAGTCGCGGGACTAGTGCGGTTGGGACTGAGCCATCGAATCGGAGAGCGACTGCCGGTCGACGTCATGGTTCCGGCTCCGGGGCAGGGCGCCCTGGCGGTGACCGTACGGGAGGGGGATGCCGTCTCGCTCACGGCGGCGCGGACAGCGATGCACCACGAGCCCACCGCGATAGCGGTCGCTGCCGAGCGAGCATTTCTGAGGAGACTCGAGGGTGGGTGCCAGGTTCCGGTGGCAGCCTACGCTGGACTGGAGGGCGAGGGTGTGGGTGCCGAGCTTCGGATCCGGGGACGAGTCGTCTCCCTCCTTGGTGAGCACGCAGTGGAAGGGGAAGCTCGGGCGGCGTGCCCCGACCAAGATGCGGCAGCCGCCCTGGGTACGTCCCTGGCCGAGCGTCTGCTCGCCCAAGGCGGAGCAGAGATCTTGGCGGCGGTGCGGGCAACACCGCAACCAGCGGTGACGGAGCCCTGATGACTGCCGTGGTGATCACCGCTTCGGCCGGCAGCTTTCCCGGCCTGGCCGATTCGCTGCGGGCGATACCGTTGGAGGTAGAAGAGCGCCCGCTGTTGAGCTTCGCTCCCCCGGTTGATTGGGGGCCGCTGGATCGGGCGCTGGAGCATCTCGCACGGTTTCATGGCATCGCTTTCACCTCACCCCGCGCCGCGAGCGCCTTTGCCGCACGGCTCGCGCAACGACGAGAGCGCATCCCGAGTCCGGAGCAACTTCCTCCCTTGTGGGCCAGCGGCGCCTCCACTGCGGAGGCCCTGGACCAGCTTGGACCGGTGCAGACGCCTTCCAGCGCCGCCGATCGAGCGATAGGCGCGGCAGCAGCGCTGGCCCGAGCCGTGATCGCTTCCCGAGCAGGCGGGCCGGTATTGTTTCCCTGTGGCGAGCTGCGGCGGGATGAGCTGCCGGCCCGTCTGCGGCAAGAGGGCATCGAGGTGGAAGAAGTCATCTGCTATCGCTCGGTGCTCGCTCGCGACGAGGAGGCCAGGTTCGCCGCGGAGCGCGCCTCGCTGCTGGTGGTGGCGAGTCCCAGCGTCGCCCAGCTCCTGGTGCGGGTCTGTCCGCCGGAGGCGCGGCCACCCATCCTCGCCGTCGGCCCCACCACCGCGGCGGCGGCGCGGGCAGCCGGATGGCCGCCGGTGGCGGTGGCCGCGGAGCCCACCGCCGAGTCGGTGGCCGATACAGTACGAACCCTACTCACCATTCGATGAACGATCTGTTCCTGCGGGCTTGCCGGCGCGAAGCGGTCGAGCGGCCGCCGGTCTGGATGATGCGCCAGGCGGGCCGGTACCTCCCCCAGTACCGCGCAGTTCGCGAACGGGCGGATTTTCTCACCATGGTGGCAACGCCGGAGCTGGCGGTGGAGGTGACGCTCCAACCGGTCGACACGCTCGGAGTCGATGCGGCCATCATCTTCAGCGACATCCTGGTGGTGCCTCAAGCGATGGGGATGACGCTGTCGGTGGACGATGGCGTAGGTCCCCGTTTTCATCACCCGCTTCGGACTCCGGCCGACATCGATCGGCTGGAAGACTTCGCGCCGGATCAGGCATTAGGGCACGTGCTCGAGGCGATCCGGCTGGCCCGGGGGGAATTGGATGACCGGGTCCCGCTGATCGGTTTCGCCGGGGCACCCTGGACCCTGATGAGCTATATGGTGGAAGGGAGCGGCTCCAAGACGTTCAGCTGGGTCAAGCGCCTGCTGGTGGAGGACCGCTCCCGGGCGCACCATCTGCTGGCCCGTCTGGGTCACCTGGCCGGAGAGTTCCTGGTGGCGCAGGTGAAGGCGGGCGCCCAGGCGGTTCAGCTCTTCGATTCCTGGGCCGGCGCGCTCACCCCGCGCGACTTCCGCGAGTTCGCGCTGCCCTATCTGGCGGACGCGGTCCGGAGGGCGAAGACCACCGGCGTGCCGGTCATTGCCTTCGCGCCGGGAGCAGGGTGGGCGCTGGAGGAGCTCGCCGCCTCCGGTGCCGACGTCGTCGGGATTGACTGGCAGACCGACCCCGCCGCCGCGCGCCGGCGGTTGGAGTCGGCCGCTGTCGCTCTGCAAGGCAATCTGGATCCCTGTTGGCTATACGCTTCGCCCGCGGTCATCCGGGAGCGGACCCGGGCGATGTTGCAGGCGTTTGGTGGTCGAGGCCACGTCGCCAATCTCGGACACGGCATCCTGCCGGACGTGCCGGTGGAGCACGCCCAGGCGTTCGTGAACGCAGTGAAGGAGTGGCGGCCGACGTGAGCGCTTCGGATGTGCGGGAACGGGTCGCCCGGCAGATCGAGCAGCTGCACGACGACACGACGGCGCTCTTCACCTCACTCGATGGCGCCGGTCGGTTCCAGGAAGACGAGTGGACCAGGCCGGGTGGTGGCGGTGGCGTCGCGAGAGTGCTCAGCGACGGAGCCACCTTTGAAAAGGCAGGGATAAACCGCTCCCTGGTCCACGGGTCGCTCACCCCGCAAGTGGCCCAGCGCTTGGGTGCGCGGCTCGGCGCCGCAACCGATTCCGAGTTCTTCGCGGCGGGGATGAGCCTGGTGGCGCATCCGCGCAGCCCCATGATTCCCACCGTCCACCTCAACGTCCGGTTCTTCGAGATCACAGGGCCGACGGGAGAGACGCAGGACCAATGGTTGGGCGGAGGCACCGATCTCACGCCCACTTATCCCTATCCCGACGATGCCGTGGCGTTCCACCAGGGGCTGAAATCCATTTGCGACCGGCATCATTCGTCTTTCTATCCCAGATTCAAAACCTGGTGCGATCACTACTTCGTGAACACCCACCGGGGAGACGAACGGCGGGGAGTCGGCGGGATTTTCTTCGACCACCTGAGGGCCGGCGAGAGCGGGCTGGACCTGGACCGGATGCTGGGTTTTTGGGAGGACGTCGGCCGGTCGCCTTCGGTTACCTACGCCCCGATCGTGGAGCGGCGCCGGGGCGAGAACTACGGCGACCGGGAGCGCCGCTTCCAGCTCGCCCGCCGCGGCCGCTATGTGGAGTTCAACCTGGTGCACGATCGAGGGACGCTCTTCGGACTCCAAACCCAAGCGCGGATCGAAAGCGTCCTCATGAGCCTGCCGCCCCTGGCGGCGTGGGAGTACTCGCCGGAGTACCAGCCGGGGTCCTTCGAGGCCGAGCTGCTCGCGATGCTGGAGCCAAGGGAGTGGGTGAACAGCTGAGGCAGTCGCCACAGTTGTGGGTCTGTCGCACAGGTATGATCCTCGCCACGCTGGTAGCTAAGTCCATATAGACTAAGCAGCTACGCTGACAACGCGGAGTCTGCGACAGCCCTCCGGAGATTGGCACGGCTCTGGCGCATGGGGGGCGTTAACCTGGTCACGCGCATCAAACCCGTCGGCTCCCTAGACACTCGTCGCTCTTGGGCCGGAATCATTCTATGCGATCAATCGGTAAACTGGCTGTCGTAACCGGAACGCTGGTGCTGGCCGCGGCGTGTAGTGATGGCGGCGTCACCCCGCCGCCGGACAACACAGCGCCGGTGGCAAACTTCGCGGTGCCGCCATGCGCCATCGACCTGGCCTGTGACTTTGCCAGCACCAGCACCGATGATGCCCAGGTGACGGAATGGAGCTGGGATTTCAATGGCGACGGCAATCCGGACGCGACCACGGCGACTGCGGGGTTCACCTATGGCACTGCCGGGGATTTCAACGTCAGCCTGACGGTCCGTGATGCTGAGGGCTTGAGCGACACCAAGACCAGCACCATAACCATCGCACCCGCCAATAACCCACCGCCGCCGCCTCCCCAGAACTCGGCTCCGGTGGCCGACTTCGCCGTGCCGCCATGCACCATCAACGTGGCCTGTGACTTTGCCAGCACCAGCACTGATGATGCCCTGGTGACGGAATGGAGCTGGGATTTCGATGGCGACGGGAACCCTGACGCGACCACGGCGACTGCGGGGTTCACCTATACTGCTGCCGGGGATTTCAACGTCAGCCTGACGGTCCGTGATGCTGAGGGTTTGAGCAACACGAAGACCAGCACCGTGACCATCGCACCTCCTCCGGTCAACACGCCACCGACTGCGGGGTTCACCCACAACTGTACTGCGACCAACTGCAGCTTCATCAGCACCAGCACGGACGCAGCCCCAGGCAGCATCACTATCTACGCGTGGACCTTCGGAGATGGTGCGACTGCCGATGTGAATAGTCCGTCGCATGGCTACGCGGTTACCGCCACCACCGACTTCACCGTCACGCTCACCGTGACCGACAACGAGGGCGCCACCGACGTCGAGACCCAGACGATCACCGTGTCACCGCCGCCGCCGGTGGCCCAGGGTTGCACGACCTCAGGCGATCACGTGGAATGTGTTCTGGACATCACGGCCCGGTCCACCATCAAGCTCAAGCTGCTGGGGATCAGCTGCGAGCTCCTGGGGGAGCGAGTCGTCATTCCGGCGCCGATCGGGGACCAGGTCTTCTTAAACGTGTGCTCGAGGACCGTCGGCGATTCGACCAAGATCTTCGGCGGCGTCGCCGATACCGCGGTGGTGTTCGAGGCGGGCAGTCAGGTGCGAATCCGGTTCGTCCAGGGCACACCGGCTCGGGGTGATCCGACGCCAGGTCCTCCGGCTGCGAACTTTGTGGGGAGCTTTCCCAACTGGACGATCAATTTCGAAGATGGCGGCAATCCGGGCGGAGCAGGCGAGCCGGATTTCAGCGACGTCGTGCTCGGAGTGGAGGCTGTAGCCAAGCCGTAGCCGTGCCGGAGCTCGCAAGGTGGGCCACTCTTGCGGGCCTACTTCGAATCTCGGGGGCGAGGGGTGCCGAGATCGGTAGCTTCTGCCACCTCGCTTGACATCCGCTTGACGGAGCTTGAGCAGGTTCGTCTTGCTTCTCGCGGCGCAACGGCATGTAAGCGGCGCTCGCTGAGCGGCGCCAACGGGCGGCTCGCCATGGCTCCACCTCAGCCCGCTGGTTCCTCGGAGCCAAGGTGGGTTCCCATGCGATTACATACCCCGTTTGCCAATGCGGCACACGGAGCGCCAGCGTACGGTTGGCCCTCTCTGCGCCGGCTCGCTCCGATTCTCCTGGCGGCCGCCGTGGGCTGCCGGGAGGACGCCGAGTCACCGACCGCCCCAGAGGCCACGCCACTCGCCGCCAGCGCCACACATGCGCTGGCATTCTTCCAGGTAAGCGCAGGCCAGCTACACACCTGCGGCGTAACTACCGACAATCGCGCTTATTGTTGGGGCGAGAACGGGCAGGGCCAGCTCGGGAACGGTTCGACGACCGACCGCCTGACTCCAGTAGCCGTCTCCGGCACGCGCCGCTTCCGCCAGGTGAGCGCGGGCGATCACTTTACCTGCGGCGTGACCACGGACTACCGGGCTTACTGCTGGGGCCAGGGCTTTGCCGGCGAGCTCGGAGACGGTACGGGCACCAACCGCCTCACGCCTGTCCCGGTGGCTGGCGGGCAACGGTTCCGCCAGGTGGACGCGGGTCTCTTCCACACCTGCGCCGTGAGTTACCCAGACAACCACGCCTATTGCTGGGGCTACAACGGCGACGGCGAGAGCGGCGACGGCACGACCACCAGTCCCCGCTTGGCGCCGGTGGCGGTCAACGGAGGGCGTGAGTTCCGTCAGGTGCAGGCCGGCGGCCGCCACACCTGCGGCGTGACGACATCGCGCGAGGCCTTCTGTTGGGGGGAGAACCTGCAAGGCCAAATCGGTGACGGCTCGGCGGGTTCCCCGCGTCTGACGCCCACCCTGGTGGCGGGAGGGCGCCGGTTCCTCCAAGTGGACGTGGGCTGGTCCCACAGCTGCGGCGTGACCCCCAATGACCGAGCCTTCTGCTGGGGATATGGCGGCAATGGACAAGTGGGCGATGGGAGCAGCACACGGCGCGTGACGCCGGTCCCAGTCGCCGGCGGGCTCAGCTTCGAACGCGTGAGCGCGGGCTATCACCACACCTGCGGCGAGACCACGTTGAACCGCACCTACTGCTGGGGAAACAATGACGGCGGCCAGCTGGGCGACGGTACGACGATCACTCGGCTAACGCCAGTCGCGGTCGGCGGCGGCCTCTTCTTCAGCCAAGTGAGTGCGGGCGACCTGCACACCTGCGGGAAAACCCCGGCCGCCGTAGCCTATTGCTGGGGCGCAGGTGGCAGCGGCCGGCTCGGCAACGGCTCGACCAATAATCGCTTGAGGCCGGTCCCGGTCGCCGGCGGCAACTAGTCTGGGACGTAGGGGATGGGACGGGGAAATCCATCCGGCGAGGTCGAGGATCACGACTGCCGCCGGATGGGCGCGAGCAGGGCTTTGCAAGCCCGACCAGGCGTTATCCACCTTCGCACGGCAAGCGAACTTCTCTCGAAGGATTCTGTAGGGTGCGAACGTCTTCCGGGATGTTCGCACCCTGGCTAAAACCCGGCTGCTCGTGCCGAACATCTTGCTGCCGCGCCGAGGCAGCGTGGTGCCCTGTTCCATGCCTTCCTCCGCGCCTCGGCCACTAGCAGGAAGCACCTCCAGTCACTGACGTGGACGCGCACGGCGGTTGGAAGTCGACCGTCACCATTCAGCGTTGCTACCAGCAGCCCGACGAGGCACCTATGTCGTCGGTCGTGCTTGGCGGGTTGAGTTGCGGGCGTGATTCAGACCCGTTCTTGCGCACGTCTTAGCTCATCGCCACCTTGGGCGGGGCGTCCAGACGATTTAACTTGCAATCCGGTAATACATTCGGGGCGGTAGCTCAGCTGGGAGAGCACCTGCTTTGCAAGCTTGGACCACCGAGCTGCCACCCCGACAACTTGCCGGTTTTCCCTCTGCAATGTCGGACTAATTCCGACCTCCCAGCCCCAGCTTATCGGTCTTTCTCGCCCTCAAACGTGTACACAAACCGTATCACCCCCGTTGTGGGGGCCTCATGCGGGGAAACCCACAAGCCCGCTCTCCTTTCCCAAGCCGGAACAGCCGGAACACACACACCACACTACTACTACTAACTACATAAGAAGTAAGAAGCTGCACCTATTCCCCCAGGTGTTCCGTTTCGGTTGAAAGTGCCCGGAACATGCCGGAACACCCGGAACAGGGGGCTAGTCCCGGCCTTTCGTCTTGGCGCCGAGCTCAATCTCCGCAACCAACGCCGTGACGCTGAGCCCGAGCCCATCAGCGACCCGAGCGAGCGTTATGAGGCTGGGGTTGGTCTACCGCGTACCGGACCTTTATGAGCACGCTGGAACGGGGAAAGATTGACCCGATCGTGCCGGTATTGGGCTCACCCCCGCTCCACGACCTCGGGTGGCTCTATGAACCCAAGTTTGATGGCTGGCGCGGGACGCTCTACCTGGACGGGCACTCCACGTACATCCGATCGAAGCGCGGCAATGTGCTACGCAGGTTCGGGGAGTTGGCTGGGCGGGTGAGGGCGGAGCTGGGGGTGAGGGACGCCATTCTGGACGGCGAGGTAGTAGCGCTCGATGACGACGGCCAAATGTCCTTTAATGCTCTCGAGCGCGTCGACGCTGACGGCATGAGCGAGGAGATTACGACCCCGCTGGCTCGGGGTTCCTGGCCTCGGTTGGCAGATGCGCGAGTTCTAACCTTGCCGCCTGGCGACCAGATGGCCTATGTATGATCGTCGCGGCGCGCTGTAGACTCTCCACGCTGGTCGTCTCCACCACCCCGGAACTCGAAGTGGTGCGGATCCAACGTCCGCTCGCCTGTGATAAACCGGCCGTCCGGCCGCCCGAGAATGTGGGCGACGACGCGGTCGGTCAGCACAGCGGCGGGTTCCCAGACACCAGCCGTGAGGTAGGGATACAATGATGCGAACTCCGACCGTAGCCTCGCGTGCCGCCCGGGGTTCACGGCGCGGGCCTAAGAGCAACCAGGCCGTCTCTCACATGTCACTCCCATTGATATTCCTGGCGCTCCGCAGTCGAGTGATGATGCGGAGGGTCACATGACCAAGCAGGGCAAGCACGAGAAGCAGCAGACGCCCAGCTCGCCAGCTCCCACGATGAGGCCGAGCGACCATGGCACCTCGGCTGGTTACGGATCCTCGGCGAAAGGTGGCCTGCTACTCGGTCGGGCGTGAGTGTCAGCGGTTACCCACGGGCAGAGTTGCCCAGCTGCTAGCACGGGTACCCAGAGCCGGGGCTGGGAACCTCCACGTCCAGCCCCTTCCTCGTCCCTACCGACTTCACCCCGGATTAGCTCGAGCCGCGACTTCGTCCTCGATCTTCACCAGCTCGTGCTTGCCCGTTCGGCCGGTCAGAAGAAATGTGTAGCTCTTTCCAGCCTCGAGCTTGACATTGGGGAGAGACGCGAGTTTGGTGCTCTTGTTATCCGGACGCACCGTCAAGGTGCCTGAGCTGGGGTCGAACTCGTTCCACCCTGCCTCCACCTTGAAATTCACCCCGTCGAACAATGGCTCTTCGCGACCGCTGATAAACAGGTCAACATCGGTGTCGCCCGGCATGCCGTTGATGAAGCGAACGCGAGCCTTGCCGCTCGTCACCGGCTTCAGGTCGTCGTCCAAT
Organism: uncultured Gemmatimonadales bacterium; assembly: GCA_963812755.1. Classification (GTDB taxonomy): domain Bacteria; phylum Gemmatimonadota; class Gemmatimonadetes; order Gemmatimonadales; family GWC2-71-9; genus CAVVWJ01. Next base: position 375,037 of record CAWEWK010000005.1, read on the forward strand.
ACTCTCAGGTTCCGCTCGTTCTGATCATTCTCCGCCGGCAAGGCGATAATGGTGTAGTGGCCCCCGTCCTTCAACTTCTCCCGGTTGTGGGCGAGCGCGCTCCCGGCACCGCCAGCCCGGATCTGGAAGTCGAACCGGTCGTCCGGGATCTCCTTGAAGCCGGTGGCGCTCTTGTAGGCAACAGCACTGAAGGCGGCGCTGTCGCCTGCCCAGATGGTGACCGGCTCGCCTGGGATCGCATTCACTACCCGCACGAGGGCATTGTCCCGCTCCTCCACCGCCTCGGCGGGTGGCGCGCTGGTGGTCTTCTCCCCCTCACGTGACGTGACCGTGCCGGTTTTTCGGGTCTCGTTGCATGCGGCGGCAGAAGCCAGGATCGCCCCGACGAGGAAACCCGCCTGAAGTCGTGTCAAGTTGCGCATAAAGCACCTCGAGTATGAGGCTGGGCGGCAGAACCCCCCCACTCACAGTGACACCTGGGTCAAATGGCGGCTGTCCGCCGCTCCGGGCCGGCATAGCTCGCATCGCGCCGACGGCGGCGCTCCTTGCCTTGCCATGGCCCGCGCGCGCGTACGTCCCCCCGCTCCTCAATCCGGGCCTCCTCACGACGAACGGTGTCGCGCACCGTTTCGGTCTCCTGCACGGGCCGCTTGCCGACCGTGATCTCCTCCTTCACGACCGGCCGTTTCTCCACCCGCACCTCCTCCTCGGTGAGCGGAATCCGGATTTCCTCGCCTTCCTTGATGTTGCCCGTGGCCGGCCGCCCCGAGACCGGGCGCCGTTCGATGACGGCCTCCTCCCGCGTGACCGGCACCTTGATGGTCTTCTCCTCGCTCACGACATCCTTGCGGACCCGGACCTCACCGGCCTTGACCCGCTCCTTCCTGGCCAGCAACTCTTCCTCGCTCAGTTGGAGTCGCTCCCGGTCCCTGGCGTCAAAGGCTGCCACGGCCGCCGGGCCGAACTCCGCGCTGGCGTCGAGGAGGATCCGGCGTGCGTCGGCGGCCGCGGCGCCGGCATCGACCGTCACCAGGATGCCGCCTTCCCGGAGCCCGGTCTCGTAGTACCGGGCGTCCTCCTCTGGAATGCCCATGCCGATCAGCGCCCCGATGAGGCCTCCAGCGGCCGCACCGATCCCGGCGCCGGCCAGAGTCGAGGCGAGCGCGCCCCCAGCGATGATCGGGCCGATCCCTGGAATCACGAGCGCGCCGACGCCGGCGAGGAGCCCGACGACGCCGCCGACCACGCCGCCGCTCACCGCGCCGGCAGCAGCGCCCTCACCCGCCTTCGTACCTGTGTCTGTAGCCAGTCGGCGTTCCTCGGCGCGGTCCTGCATGACGACGCCGATCCGGCTGTCCGAGAAGCCAGCGGCCTTGAGATCGCGAATCGCCCGCTCCGCCTGAGCGGTGTCGCGGAACAGCCCGACGACGGCTTCTGGGCGTCGGGCAGTGTCGGGGCTATCAAATGGATTCATGGTTATCACTCCTGCGTTTTACGCCGGCCTTGCCTGTCGCGGTCGGCTAGGACCCGTAACCTAAGTGGCGTACTGAGCGACGGTTGTGGCCGACATCACGGCAGCCAGTATGCGACGTGGCATATTACTACGGCCGCCAATGGCGTCCTCGCCGACCGCTAATCCGATATTTCCTGAGCGCGCTCTTGGCAGGCAGGCTACGAAGTCGCAGTCATGGCGACTTCTCCCGGGTGCACGCGTTGGAGGAGTGGTCGGGCCAAGAGTCCACGAGGACAAGCAGAAATTGATTCGACGGAAACGGCTCGCGCAGGGTGAGGACATCCGGTCGCGTTCACTCGCCAGGCTTATCCGTCATTCGTTAAGCAGCCTGCCGCACTTCCGCATCCGTTGTGACGACTACGCATGAAGGCCACCAGAATGGATGAGCAGTTGAAGATCCGAGCGCAGGCACTCGCCTCGAAACTGGCTGGCTCTACGCCTGGCACGTATGAGAACCACCTCTCGAAGCGTCTCCAAGCGATCCTGCAAGCATCACCTTTGGATCAGGCCGAGCTAATTCGAAAAACGCTCTCTACTGCCGACCAGAACTGGTATGAGAGCAAGATCAATGGGTACGCTATTCTGATAGACGATCTTAAGACCGACGCGGGCGAGGTAATGCAGGAGTACGTCGAGTCCGCCAACCAGTCGAGATTGGAGGCGGAGCGCGATCAGGACGTGATTCGGGAGCTGAGAGCTCCTCCGCGCGGATGACGGATTGATGGCGCCGTCGAGTCTTAGACACGCCTTGCTAGCGGAGCGGTGGCCTCTCCAGGGTGACAAACGAGGAGATCGAGCTTGGGCGCTCGCTCAGTCAGGTCGAAGTGCGGGTGGAGCATCCTAGTTGTTGATGATGAGCCCAGGCTCTCTTTCACCCCCATCCTAGTTGTTGATGACGAGCCCAGGCTCTCTTTCAACCCTCATTTCAGCAAGGGCTCGGCCCCCTGGTCAGCGCTGACCGGCGCGTGAGCGAGATCGCGTCCGACGACTGGGCCGCTCGAGCAATACCCTAACTGCCTGCGCCAGTTCCTCACTCCTAAACGGCTTTAGGAGCACGGGAACGCAGTAATCCCGCAGGGTGGACTCGAGGAGTTCAGTCGCCGTGGCGCCAAATCCGGTGATCAGAGCAGCGGCAACTCCGGGTGCGAATGGGAGAGGGTATCGATGACCTCGAGGCCGTTTTGGTTGGGGAGCATGAGATCGATCAGCGCCACATCTATCGGCGGGGCCCCCGGTCGATCATTTGAAGCCCGGTCTCACCATCCGCGGCCTCCAAGACGGTGCAGACGCGGGGCTCGAGTGCGTTGCGAATCGTGCGGCGGACGGAGGGTTCATCGTCGATCACAAGCGCTGCAGGGCCCTGAAATGTGCTTGCGTTAGCCATCGGGGCCATCCATTCTGCGGACGCACCGCGAAGTAGGAAGCAGATGCGCAAACGACAGCAAGGCGTAGTGGAGGGCAGAAGGGAGATCCCTACTCACCGTAGACGCTCTAGAACAAGATCAAAGCCCGACATGGACCCGGGCATGAAGCTGTTCCGAGGTGACGGTGAGCTTCAGCCCCGACTAGCGCCCGAATCCTACCGAGGGCGTCCCACATGGGGATGTGACTCGTCTCACGGCCATCGAGGGAGGCGATAGCATAATCGCACGCTCGGGTGTCACTTACTGAGCAACTTAGAAGGCCGCTCAGCAATCCAACCAGGTCGTGCTTCGTAGACGTTCGGCACGACCCGTAGACCTATGCTGGCCACCCGTCCCGCTTGACGCCCTCGTTCCGCGTCGTGGGGTGGCCCACAGGGTCCACCATGAAAATCGCAAAGTCGCGCACCTGCTCGACCAGGGTACGGAATCGCCGGTCCCTTGCCGCCGCGACTCGTCTAACCCCGCCTGAATGCCTCGACCGCTGCCCGATCCCAGCCCCGACTGCGCTCGCGCTGGAGCGCACGGTGGAGCACCCACCCGGCAAGCACACTGCCGGGGTACGCCTGGATAAAGACCCCAGCCAAGCTGCTGTACGTGAGGCTGGATTGGCTGGGGATCCGGGATCACCCGCCGGACGGCATGGACCCAGCAATTAGGCCCCTAACAGGCGCCGCACTGCGGCAACTAGCTCCGCGCTATTGTAAGGCTTGGGCAGGAAGTCATGGAGCAGGGCAACGTTCTCGGACTGTTGGAATACCGGCTCCGCATAGCCCGAGATAAAGAGGACGGGTAGGTCGCGACGGAACCCCCACGCCGCACGAGCGAAGTCCAGTCCGCTGACTCCCGGCATCCGGATATCAGTCAGGAGCAGATCAACGCTGAGCCCGCGCTGGAGCAATTCGAGCGCCACCTCGCCCGACCCGGTTCCGACCGCCTCGAATCCTGCCTTTTGTAGTATGGTCAGGCCTCGGAGAGTGGCCTCGTCGTCAACAACGAGAGTAGTTAAGGGCACGCCTCAAGATACCTGAGAGGACACATGGTCACCCGGGGAGCCGCCACTGGGCTCCGGGTCCAGATCCTTTTCAGCGAGTTACTGCTGGTCCCGCACGCCACGGCTCACTTCCCTGGATTGGTGCCGGACCATCAGACTGTGCGCTCCAACACGGTGACGATTACAGTCACCCCCTAGGGTACAGGCGAGGTTCAGCCTAAAACGATTAACTCGGACCGAATCGCCCCGCACTATGGCAGCGTGATCGCGGACCTCCAAGAACGCAACGTCCGAATGTGCAGACTATGGATCAGATCGATTACGAGCTGCTCAGCCGACTGGCGGCCGGCGAGTCCGTTCTTCGGCCGGCCGATCGCACTGATCAAGCCCGGGACGACTTTCAGCAAACCGTAGTCCGGCTGCTGTCGCTGCGGGATCGCGGCTGGATCACCCTGCCGGATGGTCGACTTACGCGGAGTCAAAGCGGGGCGTATCTCTTGCTCGCGGGCCCGTGTTCATTGACGGACGCCGGGCGAGGCGCTGCGCTTGAGCACGACCGGCACTTGGGTACACGACCACCCTCCCAGGAGGGCAAAGAGCATCACTGATGTTGTACGAATGCTTCGGCGGTCCGCTTGATGGCCGCAAGATTGCAGACCATGGGCCACGCTTCACGGTCGAACTCGAAGGAAGGATGATTCGGGCGGGTGTGGATCGGACGCCATCTGGGTACTACGAACGGTTGGCTGATGGTTACCATTGGCGCCCGACGTGAGTGCCAGGGTAGGCTGCGGTGCCGCTGACGAGCGACGAGCTGACACTGCTCCGATCATTGTGTGAGGCCGAGGTGCTGACCTTCTCGCCTGAGGATATGACGTCGCCAGCGCTGGAGCGGTTCGAGCAGACCGTCGCCTTGCTCCGCAGGATGGAAGGATCGGGGTGGGTTCAGCTCGAGATCACACACCCTGTACACAGCTCGCGCTGCCGGTACCGCCCGCAGACGCGAATTGCCGCCGCCCGGTGTACTGAGCAAGGTAGAGAGGGTCCTTCGGCATTTGCGGTAGCCCCGCATGCCGGAAAGTGGGGTGCGGAATGAGACTCTTGGTCGTGGAGGACTCGGCGCTGATCCGGACGGTCACTCGCTTGGCTTTTCCATCAAGAGATCACGAGATACAGGAAGCGGCGAATGGCCGGCAAGCCCTGACGATTCTCGATGCTGCGACTCAACGCTTCGATGCCATTCTGCTGGATCTCAGGATGCCGGAGATGAATAACGGGGAGTTCATCCGCGCGCTCGGGCAGCGTGCGCTCCATCGCGACACGCCGATAGTGGTGGCGAGCAGCGAGGGGGAAACCTCAGAGCTAGTCCAAGAGGCGCGTCGGGCGTGGCGTGGCCGCGATCGTGAAGAAACCCTGGAAACCTCAGGAACTTGCCCAGCTAGTACAGGCCTGCATTGAGCGTCGTGCAGAGTGACACCCGGTAGAATGCTGGCGCGGATCTATATCGTGGTGAACGAGCCGGAGAAAGCGGTGGATCAGGTGGAGGTATTGCTCAAGACTCCGAGTTACTTCGCTCCGGGTCGGTTCCGCGTCGATCCCAACTTTGCTCCGCTTGGAGGCAACCCCCGCTTCGAGCGGTTGGTCGGAACGAAGCAACAATGAGCGCCACCGGCCCCCCACAGGATTGGCCGATGCCAGCACTACCTCGCCATACGCTCCGACCCTGAGCCCTCGCAGGCAGCCCGAGGTTGAGCAGGTACGGAGCGAGCTGGCGAAGTTGCTCAGCGAGCCCGCAGCATTGAACCGTTTATGATCCAGCGGTGGGTAAGATGGCCAGGGGGTAGAAGATGGCCGATAAGATGGCCAATGGGTTTGACCATCTTATAACTCTACTAACTACTACTATTTATACCCCTATTTTCGGTAAGATAGCCAACACTCGGGGCACATAGGGATTCCGATCGGTTGGGCCTTTCCAGGCGTCCCCCAAACGGTGCATTACCGAGGAGGGCACGATGCGGAAGCCAGTCGCGGCGGTACCTTGGGGTACTAACGGTGTGCTCGTGGCGTGTGACACCGGCGAGGCAATGGTCTACGATGTAAAGGCGGATGCCTGGACCAAGCTGAACAAGGCGCCGAACACGAGAAGGCCGGTGGCCGTGATTCCTCGCGGCGCGAAAGCCCTTGTGTTCATTTACGACGACGGTTCGGCGCGCAAGTTTGTCCTCCAACCAGGCCCGTTGCGGAGTTGGAACGAACAACGATTGGCAGCAATGCCGAATAGTCCGAGCCCGGAGGCAGTAAGCGGCGGCCCCTAACCAGGGCATGCGCCGCCAAGGCGGGATTGATTCGACGCACCCCGTCGTGTAGGAACGGACCGGAAAGGCGTGGGGGCGCCGATGCTGGCCGCCCCCACTCGCCTCTCCCCGGAGTTATGCCGCCTGAGCCTGGCACTATGAAACCCGGCACGCCCGCTTCATCCGGTTCCAAGCTTCACCCGGCAAAATCTTCCGCCTAGCGGACGGACAGCCAGGGAGGCAGCTTCTCGTCGGCTTTGGATCTCCCGCAGACCGATGCGCCTGTCTGATCATGACCCGATTCCAAGTGGCGTTTGGCGCAGTCGTCCTGGCTCAAGCCGCACACTCAGCGGAGGAGTATATCGGCCGGCTTTGGGAAGCGTTCCCGCCCGCCCGATTTCTGAGTGGCTTGATATCGCAGGACCTCGAGCGAGGCTTCCTGGTTACCAATGTATCGCTGGTGGCTCTTGGGCTCTGGTGTTTGCTCTGGCCTGTCCGTCGCGGATGGCCGTCCGCCAGGAGTCTCGCTTGGGCTTGGGTAGTCGTGGAGGTCATTAACGGAATAGGCCACCCGCTTTGGAGTCTGCGCCAGGGCGGCTACACACCCGGGGTGGCCACCGCCCCCATGCTCCTGGTGTTGGCGGTCAACCTGGCGCGTCAGGTGCGGCATAGCGCTGGCCGCTCGTCACGTGAGCGGTCGGAGAGATCCTTGACAGATTAGACCGGAGACATGGTTGACAGTCGCCGGCGGCGATGCATGCTCCATGAGCGCGCTAAAGGAACGTAGGTCTGTTCGAGCGCTGGCCTGATTGCCGGCAAGTGATGCGCATTTCGTTAGGCAGCAGTCAGCAAGCCCAGTTACCTTCGAACTGGTCGTCCGGCCGGGTCCCGTCCTGTTGGTCCCCAGGCCGAGCGGCTCGCCCGAATGGAGAGGCCGCTATGCCCAGATCACCAACCGGCGAGGGAAAGCGGGGCAGGGGATGAATTGCGACCGTCGCACGGCGCTGGCGATCGCGGAGACGGTGGAGCGTTGGGTCTTTTTACGACACCACGCCTAGCGCCACATCCCCTCCGGCGGCATACTCTGGGTAGCCCCCATCCTATCCTGGAGCGCCACCATGCTTCGCCCGCTCATGCTGGCCGTTGCCTTCGTCTGCCCAGCCGTCCTGCCAGCGCAATTCAAACCCGGCGACGCCAAGCATCCCCGAACTCTCACGGTCCCAAGCCCGCTCCCCCCGGCTGAAACCATCACCCAACTCACTAGTGTCCTGGTCGCCCGCGAGTACACGATTGATCGTGCAGAAGGTGGCGTCGTCAACTGCGCTCCCCGCGAGTACAAGAACGCGATCATGTTCACCCTGCGCTCTAATGTCGTCCCATCCCCGACTGCTGCCGGGTATGCACGACCGGAAAGGCGTGCGGTGATAGCTGCATCTCCCGGAGTCTGACCTGTAACGAGGGTGCCGGCTGTGCCTGCAACGGATAGGTAACCATGCGCCTTGCCGCGCTCATTGGCCTTGCCCTAGCCCTCCTCGGCTCGCCGATAGCCGCGCAAAAGAATTGCACCAAGGGTACTCCCTGCGGGAAGACCTGCATCAGTGCGTCCAAGGTTTGCCGTGTCGGGTCACCGAACGGCGGAGGGAGCTCGGCCGCTGCCCCCGCCAACTCCGGACCTAGCTGCCTCACTGGCATCCCGTGCGGCAATTCCTGTATCAGCGCCGACAAGGTGTCCCGCATCGGGCCGGCGCCGACCGCCACGGAAGGGAAGGGCTCACCTACAGCCGCCCAGCCCCGCGACGAACGCGGTCGGTATATCCGGAGCCAGTCAGCCAGGGCGCGGTTCATGCGCCTTACCGGGTATTCGAGCGGCCGGGGCGGCTACGTGGTGGACCACGTCAACTTCCACTGGCCTGCGGCGGCCCGGACACGCCTGAGAACATGCAGTGGCAGACGATCGAGGAGGCGAAGGCGAAGGATCGGGTCGAGAAAAGGAGTGCGCTACGGCTGGCTCACGCTAAGGCGCTCGAAGGCTTCCCAGTCCTAGCGATGTAGGCCCGGGGGAGCCTGGCGACCTCGGCCTCGACGGCGGAGTAGCTCAAGCCGATCCCGCAGAGGTCGTCGCTCACGAGGAAAGGGGCCTCGGAATCAAAAGCGTCAATGTGCCCCAACTCGGGAGTCGGTCGATCGTTCCCCACAACGCAGCAACGTATGGACGGGGAGGCCCCGGAGCTGCGCCTCAAGGCGAGAAGTTCGAGTCGATCCCGTAGCGGCCACCTCGCGAATTGCTGCCACCAAAGATCGTCGCCCACCCCTTGACTCCCGAAGAGTCGCCGGTGCTATACTGGCGGCATGGAATCAACTGATCGTCAACGCTGGGCGCGGGTACCGCCCGGCCAGGCATGGAAACACCCGGGTCTGCCTGTCGATTGGGTAAGGGTTCTTGGTGAGCATCCGGAAGGGGATGAGGCGCTCCCTGGCTACGTCTGGCTGGACATGCCGGGGAAGGTGCGGCATGTCGGCGAGCACGAGCTGGAGTTCACGGACGAGCGGCCGGCGGTCTGATCCCTTTGCTGACTACGCTCGACAGACGGCGTACCGGCCCATAGTTCAATCCCTACGACCCCCGACAAAGGCACACCCGGCGAAAGCGCGGGCCGAAAGCCACGGGTCCTTGCCTCCTCCGCGACGCCGCCTTACGCCCAGCCCCGACGCCACGAAGGATCCACGACCGCCAGCCCAGTGGAGATCCCATGGACAGGAACGCTGCCGCCGAGGCCGAATATCAGCTGCAGAAGATTCTCACCGTGGAAGCATCAAAGCGGACCTTCGCCCTACCCTGGCTATCGGAAAGCGATCGCTGGAAGGAACTCGTTTTTGCATTGTTCACGAGCGCAGTGACTACCCAGAAGAGCACCTCCGGGAGATCGTCGATAATCTGTACGATCTTGGACTGCTAAGAATCGACCTGTTAGCCGAAGTGAGCATCCCTAAACTGCAATCCGAGCCCGTCGATCGTCTAAGCGCCCACTTTCTCGCCTTTCTTCAAGAGCACGGTTTTTCCCAACAGGAAAGTGAACGTCTCCTGACCATAGTATCGGAAGCTGCGAGTGCACTGTCGCAGCAGTTCGATGGCAAGATTCAAAAATACCTCCGCAAGTATGGGGAACTCATGTTGAAAGAAGTTCCCGCTCTATTTCACTTCACGACAATCAACAGCGATCAGATCGGGCACGCATTTACGTACTGGTTTCAGAATGTGCTCAATATGCCTCTGTCGTTGGTAGACTCGAACATCGTTGCTTTCTGCCAGGACAATGGATTCGAGGTCGCAAATCTGATTGCTGCTGCCGACCGCCTTGACGTGAATCTCGCTCTCCTGGATGACCTGGTATACCTGAAGCTCAAGACTCAGGAGGCCGACCTAGCGCGAGCATAGATTCTCTGACCCATCGACGAGATCGAGCACCATATTTGACTCTCGTGTTGCACAAGAACTCAGGAGGCTCAATGGCTCCGAAATTCTCAGGATCTCCACAAAATCGGATTCCTGCTCAACCATCCCGCTCGCACACAATCGGAGGGGCGGCCGTCTTGAACTAGATCTGCTCACGGTCGGAGAGATGCTAGAAGCGGAGCGTCTTGTAGGAACCGCAAAGGCAGCTGGCCTCTTCCAGCCTGGTAGCGGCGGGCAATACGCATGGGGGCCCAAAGGCGAAGGCAATGTTCTACTACCTCTCACTCGAGGCGGTGTAGTAGATATCGATTGGCTGAACACACTCATGTCTGTTAAGGCGACAACCCCGGAGGCTGCTGCACTCTTATACGCCGGCGGCAAGGTCGCTTGGGCAGTATCACACGGAATACTTAAACGGTCTATCGGCGTGACTTGGGGTCACATCAAAGCGGCGTTCCCAAAAGACGAAACGATGGCTGCCGCACTTGCCATTGAGTACGGCGTAAAACCTTGGAAGTTTGCCGACCTTCTGCATCCTGATCTTGTGAAAGCAGCAGACCGTCTTCTGGCGGACTTCAAGATAGCGAAAGTCAACAAACCCGCTCCTCAACCCCTGAAGAGGCCAGCATCACCGCCTCGGATTCTACTTAGGCAGCCAAGGCTGACTCCTGTTGTGCGGCAGGTACCCCAAAGGCCGAACGAAGCTTGGAAGAGCGGGCTTCGGCAGTCGCAGGACATGCAACAGCGTCAGCTGCAGCGGTCAATCCGGGATGCTTCAGATCGCGCTCACCAGCGGTTCATGCAGCAGAGCCAACAGGCAGCGCAGACCATGCACAAGCATGCGAGGGATTTCATGCAGCAGCAGATGCACAGGACACACGCAGCCACGGTGCCTTCAAGAAGCCGCCCATTCGATAGCCCGGCATTCCCGCGCTCCCCGTTTGGAGGGACTTCGCACGGTGGGGGTACCGCGTCGCCTCGTATCGGTCCCATACATCGTACTGGCATTCATGGGACGGGACACACCATGCCTCATGAGCGCCAGAGGCCGCACGGATCTTTCTTCACGTTTCGGGATCTCGACGTCGATCGTCGTGGCCACACCATTCCGGGCCCGTTCCGCGGCACGGAAATCACCCGCCACCGATACTGAGAAATCCCTGTATTCGCTCCCATTTAAAGACAGATTGCCAACCCCGCAGCCATCTAGCCGTTTGTCTTCCGCTAGCCTAGACTAACCAGTAACGGCCCGCCTTAGGACTCGGGCCGGAACCGTGTGACCCCTCGTCGTGGAGAGGCCAGCCGGCAGCTTTCGCGCTGCCCGGAGCCGCCACGAATGAGCCCGCGCACCACAGGACCCTTCCACCGTTGAGCCGATCGTCCCGGTATCGGGCTCACCCCCGATGAACGACCCCCAATGGCTCTACGAGCCCAAGTCGATGGCTGGCGGGGAATACTCTACCTCAGCGGTCGGGAGTGCTATATCCGCTCCAAGCGGGGGAATCTGCTACGTCGGTTCGCGGAGCTCGCCGAGCAGGTCAGATCCGAGATGTCGGTGAGTGATGCCATCTTGGACGGCGAGGTCGTGGCGCTCGATGACGAGGGGCGCATGAACTTCCGTGCCCTCCAACACGGCCGCGGGTGGCTGCACTACGCCGCCTTTGACGTGCTCTGGCTCCACGGGAAGGACCTGAGAGCCCAGCCGCTCACCCGGCGGAAGCGGCGCCTGGAGGGTCTCATTCCGAGGACCACTCCAACGCTCTCTCGGGTGCTCGCTGTGGAGGAGTACGGGCGGGAGTTGTTCGAGGCAGCCCAGAGGCTTGACTTGGAGGGCATCGTGGCGAAGCGAAAGCGCGACTCCTATTCGCGGCAGACTACCTGGTACAAGGTGAAGAATCCGGCGTATACACAGACGGAGGGGCGAGGAGACCTGTTCTATAAGCCTCGTTCACCTGCCCGGAAGTTGTCTTGACAAGCTCTGTACCGGTCCGTATCTCACTTCTGCCATCCCTCGACAAAGGCACACCCGGCGAAAGCCGGGGCCGCAAAGCCACGGGTCCTCGCCGCCCTCCGCGACGCCGCACGGTACTTCCGCCTGACGCCACAAAGGACCCACGACCGCTGAGCTGCCGAAGGGTGGCTAGGTCTGTCCGCTCATTTCGTAAACCTTTCAAGACAGCCTCTTCCCACGGGGTCCTTATGCATCCGGCACGGCGCTTTGTTCCGCTCACACTCGCAGTATTCGTCCTAAGCTGTCAGGATGGCAATGGTCCTACTCCTGCCGAAAGCGCGCCCGTGGCGGGGCAACCTTCGGCGGCACAGATTGTCGACCGAACCCGCTTTTTCGACGGATTCCTCGTCCACCACACACCACAGTTGACCTTTACCGTAGGCCTGGTTGATCCCCTGGAAGCTCTCCCAGAGTGCGGCGGCACCGGCGAACTTGTCGAAACTGATACCAGAGGCTTTGACCAGAAAGTGTTCACACCACCGGGTCCCATCAGACAGGTTCGACGCTTCACGGGAACCATCGCCCTTTACGATGTCCCACTCCTTCCAGAGGGAGGACTTGTGCAACCTGATCGGCCACCTCGTTGGAACCGGTCCAGGCACCTTTACTAGCACCGACAACAGCCTAACGGGTGTGGGCCCGGGCACGAACGCGTTCGGCTTCATGGCCAATGCTATTCTGACTCTGACTGATGGCAGCAAAGCGAAGTTCAGGGCCATCGTGCGGTTCGTTGGCGAGGATCTCATTGTCGAAGATCTCACGGTGACCCCGATCGGCAACTGAACCAAGCGGGATCCGTCGCCTCACTTCACGCTCTAAGCCGCACAAAATGAGTCGGGGGTGGCGCTCGCCACCCCCCCTTGGCGGACTCTTCGGTAGCTTTTTCTACACATCTAGACTGCTTTTCAGTACCAGCCTATAGTCTGATTAGCGGCCTCTCGGCCGCGCCGTCAGCCCTCGTCGTGGAGAGGTAGTCGGCAGCATTGTCGCTGCCCCGGAGCCGCCACGATGAGCGCGCGTACCAAAGCACTTCCCACCTCGAGCCGATCCTCGTGGTCACGGGCTCACCCCCGCTGCATGATCCCAACTGGATCTATGAGCCTAATTTCGACGGCTGGCGTGGAACCTTGTATCTGGATAGGCACTCCTCCTACATCCGCTCCAAGAGGGGGAACGTGCTACGCCGGTTCTGGGAGCTGGCCGGGCAGGTCAGGGCGGAGCTAGGTGTGAGAGACGCCGTTCTGGACGGTGAGGTGGTGGCACTCGATGACGAAGGCCGAATGTCCTTTAATGCTCTTCAAGTCGGGCGCGGATGGCTGCACTCCGTCGCCTTCGACCTGCTGTGGCTGAACGGACGAGACATGCGGGCTGAGCCGCTCTCACGGCGGAAGCGCCGATTGGAGGGACTGATCCCAACCAACAATGCGACCGTCTCACGCTGAGATCTCTGCCGAAGCTCGGGCCGCTGCCTACGAAGGTCCGTTTGACAGACTCATCTGGCTACTGCCAGGCCACCCACCACGGGCGATCGACCTCCGGCTAGAGTCGGCCGCAGCCTGATAACGAAACCTTTCGGCTAGTCGTTGGTCCGAAAGAGGTAGACGATCTGTGCACGGCGCGTCGGGTGATAGGAGCAGTGGTAGCGGATGACCTCTTCGCGCAGTGGGTCCAAACCCGATTCTCCCTCAGCCGGCGGCAGTTCGCCAAGCGCTTCAAGGAAGGGTCTCGCTCGGGCTGCTTCTCGCTGGATGATCTCATCAGGAGGGATGGTGACGTCGCAGGTCTCCTCGTCCTCCCACTCCCCGTACCGGTCGAGTCGCTTCACATAGATCAACAAATCCGGACTGACCTGTACGGCCTCCAGAGCGGCGAGCATGCAGATGCCCTCGAGAACCAATGGCTGAGACGCTGCCTCTATCGCGTTGCCGAGCTCACCGCGTTTCAGGTGGGGAAGGAAGGTCCCTTGGTTCTTGTGGATGAAGTCATCCAGGCTCAGGAGAGTGCCGCCGAGAGCTCCATACAGGTGACGTGCGATTGTCGTCTTACCGCTCCCGTGGATTCCGTCGACGCCGATGGTGGCTGCAGCAGGGAAGGATGATCGCAGGCGGGCAACGAGGGCTTGAGGGCTGTTCACTTCGTACGCGGTCATCTCTTTGCCGGGCCAGACTCATGCTCCTGCTGGGCATTGAGTGCCGATTCGAGACCCGCTCCCGCCGTCAATGCCTCTCTAAAGCCGATGAGGCTGACGGGCAACCCGCCTCCAATAGTCCCGTAGGCGCGGCTTTAGCAATCGGGCATCCTTTGGCATACAGCAAGAATAGCGGGGTCATTCCATAGGCGAGCGGGGCGGCCAGCATCGGCGCCCCCCGTGGTGTGTGTGCGGATTAGGAGGTGGGCGACGGCGGAGGCGGTTGGTAGGGTGTTTCCTTCCGGGCGATCAGCGCGGCGGCCACGTCGTCACGGTGACACATCTGGACAAACACGATCGCCTTTGCACGCCCGCCACGCTCGAGAACGGTCAACGGACTCGCCATGACAGCGCAGAAAGAGATCCGGACGATGTCCCTGTGGCGATAATGCTCCAGTGTTCTTTACGCACGGGGGTGAGTCCTAGCGCTTCCTCGTCAAGGACTCCAGACTTAAAGCAGGCCCAAGGCGCCTGCGCGCATGGCGCGGCCCGCCAACCAACGGGCTCGTAACGCTGGGGATTTCTATGTTTGCCCGTCGCGACACGCTGGTGCAAGCCCTGAACGACCTCGAAACTGGTGGCCTTCCCAACGCCGAAATAATCGTAGTGAGCCGCGGTTGGTGGGAGAGCCTGTCCACCTCTGAACAGACCACCTTCCGCACTCGCGCCGATCGGGTGGGTGTCACGCTGAACGTCGACGACCAGCTGTCCGCACACTATGTCGAGGTGCGGGCGGGCCGAGCGATCAGCGGCTGTCAGGCGAGCACCCGATCTAGCAGAGTTGCGTGTCAGGCCAGGGGCTACAGTCCTAACTTCCGCACGCATCGCCGCCCAGACGTGCCGCGGCTCGGCGGCGAGGTCGCCACCACAGCTCACGGTACAATTCAGTATACTTGAAGAGTCCTCGACCCAGGCCTGCAGTTGAATCCCGTCTTGTACAAGGGCTTCACCATCACGGCGCGCACGTTCCAGATACGTGGCTGCGGACGCTGGACCCTTGATCTCTTGATCGGCCGCCACACTGACTTGCGGGCCTACAGCGGCCCTAGCACCTACCCCACAGAGGAATCGGCTATCACGGGATGTTGTGACTTCGGCCGGCGCATCATCGATGGCCAAGTGTCGAATTGCTCAGTCGATGACTTGTCGTGAGACTGGGGCGCGGCCGTTTTCCGACAGACCGCGCAAGCCGCCTTCAAAATGCCGGAGACCCACCAGGGAGGGGTGCGTTGCAGAGGGGAGATGCGGCACGCGGGCGGCACAGCCGGGCGGGTGAATGCGGGATTACTGGTCCCCAGGTGGTCCCTCTAGTGCCGTGAGCGAGGCTAACTCTGATCGGCGGCTGCGAGCGCGAGCAGGTCAGGGCTATTCAGGAGTTCGGATGCCATAGTCCGGAGCATCGACACCGCTGGGCCCGGGTCCCGCTCAGCCATGCGGGGAAATACCCCGGTCTCCCCGACCACTGGTGCCGCGTCTATGACGCCCACCCGGATCCGTCGATCGACACCCTGGCCGGTCATGTCTGGATCGATGCCCCCCAGAAGCTGCTCCATGTGCGGTCTGACTGTCTGGAGTTCCGAGACTCGCCGCCCGACGAAAGCGAGTGACGGACGAGAACTCGCCCTGCTACGCTCGCTCTGTCAGGTCGAGGCGTTGACCTTTGGGTCCGAGGATACATCGCCTGGCCGCGCGGATGAACTCCACTCCGTTCATCTCCACTCTCCCTCGCTGCTGGCGACGACAATCGGCGTATCCCGATGGAGGTTCAGAGCCTTACGACAAGAACCACGCGAGGCTAAGGAGCAGAACCGCGGCGAGCAACAAACCAAGGCTGCTCCACACTGCGAACCGCCTGTACCCTGCGGTATCCGGGGCTAGGATCGGCTGCCGCCGCTTCGCGAGGCGGGTGGCTTGGGTGTCGAGCCAGCCGAGAAGTAGCAACGCGGCGATAGCTGCGGTCAGGCGACCTGGCAGATGCTCCGGCCCGCCCCCGATGGCGAACATCAGGCCCACACCGAAAATGAGGACGAACCCTGCCACGAAGGCTATGAACACTCCTAGCGGTCCCTCCATAGAACGGCTGGCCGTATCTACCGCCCGCAAGAGTGGCTCATTGCCGTGTGGCTCAGCTGCTGCGGTGCCCTTGCTGATCCCCTGAGCTATCGCGTTCTCAATTAGACCCCGCACCGGCGCGGGCAGGCTCATACCCTCCAAGGTCCGCCCATTCAAGCTCACCGAGGTTTGCAGCATTCCAAGCACATTTTTGCCAGCGCTCCCGCCCTGGAGTACGTCGGGAATACCGTCCTTGTCCTTGTCCTGGAACTGGTCAAGCATCACCTGATAGGCCTTTCGAACCTCTGGCGCCATGGCCTCGGGGCTATCGTACTCTTGGCCGTTGAAGATGATGCGGGTCGTCATGAGTGTCTCCCGACTGGGACGGGTTAGAGCTCGATCTCGTACCTGCTGGCGATTTCCCTATAGTGGACCGCTCGGAGAGAGCCAGGGCTACTTTTTCAGCCTCATCTCGAGTGAGATGTACATCCCAGCGATGCAGGCGAGCGCCACGAGCACACCGATCCCGACAAAGAGGCCCCCTGCTTGGCTTTGGGAACTCGCGTCCATGTGCGAGATCATCCAGACACCCCCCGCAACGACGCCCCCCGCACCCACACCCAACAGAATCTGGAGCACCCGTGCAAGGGCATGTTCACTCGTGTCGAGTGCCCGCAGGAAGCCTTCGTTGCGGTGCGCCTGAGCCGGTGTGGTTTGAGCGTCCGGGGCTGAGTCTCGCGGGGCACTGGTCTCCGGGGACTTCTGCTTCTTCAGCATCAGCCAGATCGCGATACCAATCCCCGCGATGCCGGTGAGCACCACCGCCACCAGGAACCCGCGCCCGATGTAGAAGCCGCCGCCTCCCTGGCGTCGGAAACCCGCCTCCAGCTGCCAGACCATCCACCCACCCCCCACAATGATCCCTCCAACCGCCACGCCCATCAGAATCAGGAGCCCCCGATTTTCAGGGCATGTTGAGTCCTGCCGATCGCCCGCATGAAATCCCCGTAGGGGTGCGCTCGAACCGAGCCGGCTCGCGCGCCCTGCCCCGAATCTCCCGTGGTACTGATCTCGCGCAATCCCTGCTGATTGGCCTCCAACTTGGCAAGCGCTTCTTGGTACGCTTTGCGTACAGCTTGCGGCATAGCCTCTGGGCTGTCATACTCTTGGCCGTTAAAGATGATGCGGGTTGCCATAAAGAGTCCCTCGCCCGTAGAGAGCGACACGGCACTTGCTGAAGTCGCAGTGAGATCGAGCCCCCGAACTGCAGAACGCGCACGATGGAGGGGGTTCTCTACAGAATAGCGCTGCGGCGCAAGAGCGCTACCCGCTCCGCCGCGATTGCTATGCGGCGCGGGCGGCCACGAGACCACGGAGCTGCCGTGCTGCCTCGGTGGCGCGGCCCAAGACCGCAGGGCAGCTGATTGCCGCGGTCGGGCAACTCCTGCACATGGCCAGCCAGGTCAGTGATACCGTTAGCCTTGGTGCGCCGGGCGCCACTGATAGCCTGGCGACCGGTAGGGTTCTCCCTCGCACATCTAGACGGCCGCCCGGTAGGGGCGTAGAATCTCCCTTAGCGACCCAGTAGCAGGCCGCGTCACCGTCTTAGCCCTCGTCGTGGAGAGGCAGCCGGCATCTATTGCGCTGCCCGGAGCCACCACGAATGAGCCCCCGCACCACCAAAACCCTTCCCCTCGTCGAGCCGGTCGTCCCGGCGCTGGGCTCACCCCCGCTGCACGATTCGAAGTGGATCTACAAACCAAAGTTCGATGGCTGGCGTGGGACGCTCTATCTGGACGGCCACTCCACGTACATCCGCTCGAAGCGGGGCAATGTGCTACGCAGGTTCTGGGAGCTGGCTGGGCGGGTAAGAGCGGAGCTGGGGGTGAAGGACGCCATTCTAAGACGGCGAGGTGGTGGCGCTCGATGACGAAGGCCGCATGTCCTTTAATGCTCTCCAAACTGGCCGGGGATGGCTGCACTACGTTGCCTTCGACTTGCTGTGGCTGAACGGACAGGACATGCGGGCTCAGCCGCTCACTCGGCGGAAGCGTCGATTGGGGGGACTGATCCCGACCAACAATGCGACCCTATCCCGGGTGCTCGCCGTGGAGGAGCACGGGCGGGAGTTGTTCGAGGCAGTGCAGCGGCTACGCGATCCCTACGCTCAGCAGACCGTGTGGTACAAAGTGAAGAACCCGGCCTACACTCAGGCTGAGGGGCGAGGCGACCTGTTCCACAAGGCTCGCTGACGCCTCCTAGCCCGGACATTGTCTTGACAGCCTCCGTACCCGCCTGTAGTTCATCCTACCAACCCTCGACAAAGGAACACCCGGCGAAAGCCGGGGCCGCAAAAGTCTCGGGCTCCTCCTCCGCGACGCTACCTCCGACGCCACGAAGGACCTTAAGATCGCCGAACTGCGCCATGATGGTCTTCGACGGATAGACTCGCAACGCGTTGCGAAAGGAGATTTCCAATGCCCATGCAAGCCGCAGCCACCGCACCGTTAACCGACAAGGATCGTGCTGATATCAAGGGGCTCAATCGCGCAATTCGACAAAGACATGCTGGCGCGAAGAGTGCCCGCCCTTGTCGGTCCTTACACGAAACACCGCCATCCTCATGCCGCCCCACGCACCCATGGTGCGCGGGCGGGCGGCGATCCGGCAGTTCTTCGAGGACTTCCCTAAGGTCACAGAGTTCACGCAGAAACCTGTTGAGATAGAGGGAGAGGGGACCTTGCGTTCCCATGGGGTACGTTCGAGATGGCAGTGCTTCCCGAGGGGGCAGCAGCGCCGGTGAGGGACCGAGGTAAGGTGCTCGGCATCTTTCGTAAGCAACCCGACGGATCATGGCTCGTCGGTAGGGTTTGTTGGAATTCCGATCTAGCCCCGGTACCATAACTCCGGCCGAGAGCCCGGCAGAGCTTCTCGCACTGAGTTGTAAGACACATACCGGTGAGCACAACGGACGAGTCATGGCTACACGGTCACTGAAAGCCCCCCTGCCACTCGTCATCATGGAGGCCCTATGCCGGCGCCTGGCGCTACTTGTCTGTAGTCCTCCTGTCACTCTTCCCACGTCTGAAACTAGGAGGTCAGAAGCCCCATATCGAGACCCGCGTTCTCGTGTTCCCTTCGAACGGGTCGACACCCTGCGGAAACTACTGGAGGAGACTTAGTCAGTCCTGGCGGAAGCCAAGCGCCGTGGCGGGATCTTGGATGATGTATGGCTCGTCCATGCTCGGCGAGGAGAGTCAATGTAGTCAAGATGACTACCTGGAAATCCTGGCAAGTACTCGAGGAAACGACTGTCGGGCTTACGCCGCCACCAGAAAGTTCTATCCGGACTCGGTCGACGAAGAAACTCAATCATCGATTCGCTGGGGTATTCCAAGGGCCTCCGCATGTAGACAAGATTACCGGAAAATCGAGTAGCGTTCGGTTCTCGATGCTATAGCCAGCGTAACAGGTTGATTTTCGATGGGGTTTGGCGGGTCCCCGCTGCGAGAGGCGGCGGGGAAATGCGCCTGTGCAAATATCTGTGCGAACTTCCCCCATCATCCGGCACATTTCTGTACCTGCGCGCGTGCATCCTGCATACGTAATCCCTGAATTCAGGGGGAAGCTGACGAAATGTTCGCCAGCCCCTAGCCAATCGGCTGAGCATGGAGCGTATCACTGGTCCGTTCCAGAGCCTCGTGCTAGCGTAGTAGAGTACCTCCCGAAGTATCTTCCCGCTGCCCGACAGCGCTGCCCGCCTCCAGGCCGCACCGGCCGACCGCCACCTGTTTGAGCGCGAGCTGGGCCAGGGCGGCATGGCGACCGTCACCTGGCGCGCGACGTCAAGCACGACCGAGAGGTGGCCCTTAAGGTTCTCCATCCGGAGCTAGCCGCTAGTCTGGGGCCGGAGCGCTTTCTCCGGGAGATCCGCACGACGGCTCGCCTGCAGCACCCGCATATCCCGTCCGTCCTCGATTCCGGCGAGGCGGCAGGCATGCTCTGGTATACCAGGCCGTACGTCGAGGGCGAGGGCCGACGCGACCGGCTGCGGCGCGAGGCCCAACTGCCGGTCGATGAGGCGATTCGGATCGCGCGGGAGGTGGGGCTCGCCCTCGACTACGCCCACCGGCACGGAGTGGTGCACCGCGATAGCAGGAGATTCTTCCAGGAGTTCGAGATAATCCGATCGTAACGGGTATGGATTTTTACGCTAGGAGGAAAGGCGAGCGGGGGGCGCCGATCCTGGCCGCCCCCGTGAGGTGTGCGGGATGAGGTGGGGAGTCAGGGCGTGGTGGCGCTCTCGGTGAGGTAGACGCCCCGGTGTAGGCGGACGGCGGCGCGGCTCAAGACCACCTCTCTAGGACGCTCTCGGTATAGGCTTTCACGTCCGCCCGGTGTGCGGACCATAGGAGATCGAGCGCGCCCGCGGGACCGTGAGCCGCGACCAGCTCCCGTCGCCTCCCCCGCATGTCGGCGGGTACTTGGTACTCGTGAACCTCGACCAACCCGGCCGCATAGGCGGCGAGCATGGCGGGCCAGGCGCCGCCGGCAATGTCCTGGAGCGTTGCCTCTTGGGGCGCTGGCACGCCAGTGGTTCAACGCGTGCTCCCACATTCCGACCTTGGGGGCGCGTACCCATTCGGTGAGGTGGTCGCCCGGCTCAAGCGCGTTAGTCAAGTAATTTATTGCCGGCTAGGGCCCGGCGCAGGACGGGCACCGCCTCGGCGTAGCGCCCGAGCGCGACGGAGGTCGCGCCCAAGTACTCGTTGGTGAGCGGGAATGCGGTGTCCATCGCCACCGTGTTCCGCAGCTAGGATCGCCTCACCGGAGTCGCACCAGTCAGGGGGCGCTACCGCACCGTCGGTGTGAAAAGCGTGTCGTGCGCCGCCACTGCGCGTCGGCGCATCGCCGCGACGTCCTCCTGCATGCGTGCCGCAATCCGCTGGAACTGCGGATGCGCCCGTATGCCGTCGAAAAAAGGGTCGCGCGCGAGGACTCGCGGATCCTTGAATCCTCGCTGGTAGGCGTGCTCCAGCCACTCCAACGCATCGGAAAGGTCACCGCGTACTGCGCTGATCGCCGCGATCTCGAGCGATCGGTCGAACATTTCGTTCCCGGCAGCGAGATCCTTCCGGGCCTGGGCGAGTGCCGCGTCCCCCATGGAGTCGGCACGCGCCCGCGCGCCGCGCTGAGCGAGTGCCCAGGCGTAGAGTGTCCGGAACGTCTCGTGGAGGAAAAGCGGCCGCGTGTCGGGGGACGCTTCGGCGAGAGGCTTGACGAGTGCTTCAGCATCCAGCGCCCGGGTGACGACCGCAAGCTCGGCGAGGTACGCTAGTCCTTCCTGATTCTCCGGGTCGCGCGCCACGATGCGGCGCGCGCGCTCCATCGCCGACGTGTCGCGCCCCCGCTTCAGGTCCAACATGGACAGCGCAGTCTCGAGTCGGACGTTGTCGGGGAATCTCCGGGTGGCGCGGACGAGAAAGCGTTCGGAGGCCAGATCATCCCCGAGCCGGACGAGCGGCACGCTCACGTGGTAATAGGTGACCGGGCTGGCCGGATCGAGAGGCACGGCCCGCATCGCCCAATAGAGCGACTCGTCATAGTTGCCCAGGTAATCCTCGTTGATCGACAGGTCCATCATCGCCCAGGCGTAATTCGGATCGAGCTGGAGTGCCTTGCGGTACGAGATGCGCCCTGCGGCGAGGCGCCCGCTAACGCTCTGGGTGCCGCCAAGCGCGAAATGGGCTTGTGCCAGTTCCGGATCGGCCGCGACCGCCTTCTTCGCAGCAACAAGACCGGAGTCGAAATAGGCGGGCCCGCGGCTGTATCCCAGGAACATGAAGAGGCGGGCGAGTTCGGCGTACGCTGCGGCAAAGGTGGAGTCCCGTGCAACGGCCTGGCGCAGAATCTGATGCCCTCGAGGTTCTGCGTGGGATGAACCGGTCCGTGTCGCCGGCCCGCATGTACAACTCGTATGCAGCAAGATCCACGGTCGGCGGCCGTCCTGCGCGGCGCGCCTCCGCCGGGGTGAGTGAAGTCTGCAGGGCGGTCGTGATCCGCTGCGCGATGTCGCGTTGCACGCCAAAGACGTCTGCGAGCTCCCTGTCGTACTGCTCCGTCCAGATCGTCTGCCGTGACCGGGCGTCGATGAGCTGTACTCCTACCCGTGCCCGATTCCCTCGACCCGGACGGTTCCCTCGACGATGCTTCCTACGCCAAGATCCTTCACCATACGTGGTATGCGGTCGGTGGCGTCGGTGTAGGAGGTTAACGTGTTGCGGCCCAGCACCCGCAACGCGGAGAGTCTGGAGAGCTGCCCGGTGATCTCCTCCGTCATCCCCGCTGCGAAGTAGCTCCGGGCCGAGTCGGCCGACAGGTTTTCAAAGGGCAACACCGCGACCACGTACTTCTGGTCCAGCGGTGCGGCCATCGCAACTTCAACTGGCGCATCGGGGCCCCGCGTAGCGAACCACGCTACGCCGAGAAGAAGGGCCAAGCCCAGCGCGACCGCCAGCCACGCGTGCGAGCGGGGACGTGATGCGACGGCTGCCGGTGCCGTCTGGTGCGCTCCTCAGCGCCTCGGTGAACTTCCCTACAGTGTCGAACCGATCCGCGGGCGTCTTCGCGAGCGCGCGGGCGACGGCCCCGGCTACAGCGGACGGGACCGCGGGACGCAGCGGAGTGATGGAGCGAGGCTCGGAAATCAAATGCTGGTGAATGATGCTCTGTGGCGTCGGTCCAGTGAACGGAGGCTCGCCGGCGAGCATTTCGAACAGCACGCACGCCAGGCTGTACAGATCGCTGCGGCCGTCTGTGTCACGGTTGCCCGCCGCTTGCTCCGGACTCATGTACGTCGGGGTGCCAAGCGACATTCCTGTTCCCGTGAGGCGCTCAGTTCCCGCCGCCGACAGCGCCCGGGCAATACCAAAAGCGGCCACGACCGCGTGTCCCGCTTCGAGCAGGATGTTCTCCGGCTTGATGTCCCGGTGCACAACGCCGTGCGCATGAGCGTAGGACAGTGCGTAGCCTACCTCGTGCGTGATGCGCAGCGCGTCGTCAAGGGGCAACTGCTTCTCACGGTCTAGCCGGGCGCGGAGCGACTCGCCCTCAACGAGCGGCATCACGAAGAACAGGGCGCCGTCTAGGTCGCCCGAGTCATAAACTGGGAGTATGTGCGGATGGCGGAGACGGCTGGCGATCTCGATCTCACGGAGGAAACGCTCGGAGCCGAGGGAATAGGCGACTTCGGGACGGAGCAGCTTGAGCGCCACCCTGCGCTGGTGCCGGACATCGTCCGCCAGGTAGACCTCGCCCATTCCGCCCATGCCGAGCAGCGAGTCTATCTGATAATGCCGGAGCGCATGACCTTTCTGCAACATAGTAAGCTCAAAATGCTGCCGCTTCCTCCTCACCGCCACTGCGGCGTGCCACGCAGGCCAGACGGGGCGACTTGAGTGGTCAGCAGAGTCGTGGTTCGAGCCCAGGAGGGGCAATCAAACCCGGTAACCGATGCTGTTCAGGAGTACCAGCAGGATGCGGCTTCTCCTCACCCTTCTGCCCCTACAATGCCGTGCTGACTCTTCAGGGCGACCAGGCAGTGTCGGCGAGCGGGCAGGGCAATTGTTATGCCCCACAACTCGTCTTCACTCAACGTGGCAGGCCCAGCGGTGAGGCATGGGGAAGACGGAGGAGACCTAGGCCGCGCTGATTGCGGAACTGTCCTAACCAACAATGGGTGGGCAGGAGCGCATTGAGCTACACTTCGGCTTAACGGACGGTTCGGACCAATGCCCTGAGCGACGTTTAACAGATGAGGGCGAACGGTGCGCATACATGCGCGCTCAAAGCCCGTCTCACCTTCACCCATGGAGGCTCTCATGAAGCCAATCGTCATTAGCAGTCTGACAGCAGCGCTCCTGCCCATATCGGCCGGAATGCTGTTTCTTCTAGCCGCTTGCCAAGATCCGGCGTCGGTCTCGCAACCGACTGACGCCCGGCTCTCGCACAGGCGCCTGCGACCGGGAACGGCCAGAAGTTCGTGCTCCCGATCGACGAGGAGGACGTAGTGAACTGCGGACCGGGCCAAATCCTCACCGTGCATTTCTTCGGCTGGATTCAGTTCCGGGTCTTTGACGAGCCCGTCAAGCGGAACGTCGAGCTGGACGTCTTCCATGTGGCCGGCATATATACCAACACGGCCGGCAAGACCTACAGGTTTAATGATGTGGGACCAGATCACTACTATCTCGACGATGGGAACCTCATCATCGCGGCTTCCGGTCGAATCGGCGGGGGAAACATTGGGCACGTCGTGACGAACCTTACGACTGGCGAAACCGTGTTCGTCGCCGGAAAGGAGTTTGAAAGCGCTGATGCCCTTGCCTGTGAAGCCCTCACGTGAGCGGTGTTCCTCCCTGGTCTAGTGGACGAAAGCCGGGGGTCCTTGGCTGATCTGGCCGACCCGCATTTGGCCATCTAGACTAACTCGAAGGCCCGGCTAATCCCCGGGCCCCAAGCCAGTTCGAGCCTCTTCGTGGAGAGGCAGCCGGCAGCTCTGCGCTGCCCGGAGCCGCCACTAATGAGCCCGCGCCGAATCTCTCCAAACCGTTCACCATGGATCGCTTGCTCGCCGAAGTAGCGCGTTTGTGAGGAGGTAGTAGCCGCTCAATCCGCCGAAACTGTTGCCTTGACAGGAAGTGTACCCGCCCGTAAATCGATCCTACGATCTCCTCGATAAAGGCACGCCCGACGAAAGCCGGGGTCGCGGTGTTCTGTCGGGATATATCCTGCCAGTCAGATTCGTGCTATTTGTCCGTGTAGGTGCGCCGGGGGAACCCGGCATTGTTGGCAAAAGGAACAGGAGGTTACCATGGCGATTGCACTCTACCAGGAGTTTCCCGGCTTCACGGAGCAACAGTACGAGGCGGTGCTGCGGGAGCTGAACCTCGGCGGCCGTCTGGCGGAGGGAGGGGTGTTTCACTGCGCCGGCCCGATGGAAGGGGGTGCCGGCTGGCGCGTCTTTGACGTCTGGGAGTCGCAGGCCGATTTCGACCGCTTCCGCCGCGAGAAGCTCGACGCAGCGATGCAGAAGATTGGGGCGGAGATGGCCCCGCGGGTTACCTCCTGGACCGTACACAACGTGCTCCTTGCTGAGCGTGCGCCCGCGTGGTCCCACTCATAGCCCCAGCCCGGCGCGGACATGGGTTGAAAAGCACGGCCCAGCTCAAGCCGATTTGGCAATAGCTGCCAGTGTGCGGGGGGCAATCCAAAAGCCCCCCGCGTCCATCTAGACGACTCCTTCGAACCAACCTAGACTCTGAATACCGGCCCCAATAGCCGCCAGCCCGTCAGCCCTCGTCGTGGAGAGGCAGCCGGCAACTCTACGCTGACCCGGAGCCGTCCGCGATGAGTTCACGCACCAAAGCACTTCCACCCGTTGGTTGTACCCCCGCTGATCGTGCCGAAGGCGGGCACGACCGCCGATACTCGGGTTCACCTCCTACTCGCCATAGGGAACCTATTATGAGTCAAGAATCGAGGCACTCACACCGGCCGCCCGATGTCGACGACCACGGAGATCCTCAAGCGCAAGTACCTAGAGGCGGAGCTTTTCAGCTTGGATGGGCAAGTGCGAGCGTTTGACCGGATTCGCGATCGCCTCGCGGCCGACGGCAAGGACCCGTTGGCCTTCTATCGTCAGTTGCAGGCGCGTCGTGAGAAGCTCGTCGCCGCGTTAAAGCAGCCTGGATCCACGCCGCTTGCTTCGAGCGTCGTCCACCGCCTTTGGCTCGCATCGAGGAGGAGCTGATAGCACTCCCGATCGCGCCGGCGAAATTTGATCACGTAGGCGGCGTCTTCGGGTTCGGAACCTCCGGCTTCGTGCAAGTAGCGCCCGCCAGCGAGGGCATCCAGGACTTTGTAGCAGCGGGCCCCCACCCGCACTCGGGGCAGATCGTGACCGTTCCCGGCAGCTATCCGGGCGAGGTGACGTTTGGCGGCGCCCTCCACGTCGGGCCCGCCCAGGTTCCGCCGGATGAATACGATGCCACGATCAACTACTGGTGGATTCACAACTGGAACTATTTGATTCCGTTCCCACCGCCGACGGTGGAGTCACTTTTCACCTATCGCTTCAAAGTGTTAGCGGTTTTCAGCGTCATTTTTTCCGGTGGGGAGGCGAACGTACAGTGCTTCTTCTCGCTCGGTGAAACGTCGAATCTCACAGCGGGAACGACTGTCACGGTCGGGCCCGATGGTGGTGGGTTCCCTCTGATAGCCGACCTGCAGCAGCCGGGTCCGGGCTACAACGGTCACTATGACTCTGTTAGAGGTGAAGCGACCGTGCAACGCTCGTTCAGGGTCGCCGCTAACCGCGTCCCGGGTGTTGCTGTCGTCGTCGGCGCGATTGGGGCGCTGTCCATGATGGCGGAGGTCAGCCTGACCTTTGCCGGGGTTGGCTATTCCCGCATTAACATCGGTTCAGGAAACAGGAGCGGCCGCGTGGAGTACTGGTACGAGCCGCAGATGGAGGTCTCGCCTGGTTAGGCTGATTTGAGTTTATCGGCGAATGCCATTGCAGATAGTGCGGGACGAGCTTCGCGACTGGCAGGATACCGCTTGACAGAATCGACCAAGGGCTCATCCATGCCGGAGTTCAAGTTGGGCTGCGACGCTCAGGCTGCGGGCCGCTTCCACCGTCCACCTGACGATCGAGAAGTATGCGGGATTATCGAATGCACGGTAGACAACGGTTGCGCTGACCTTGCGGAAGGGTCGTTCGCTGCGGGCAGGCTCCACGTTGTCCCGGCTCTTCGGTCGACAGCACCCGACGTACGCTTTGTTCACCTCGGACGCCCTTCTTCCACACATCCTTACGGCTCGGAGGCCCTATGCGTCGTTCCCTCCTTTTCAGCACCGCCGCGCTAGTGAGCACCCTCGGCCTCGGCTGCACCGACGGTCCGGCCCCCAGCGACCCCAGCGCGCCGGCTGCGACTGAGCCGGCCTCGCTGACGCGGGCCGCGGCGCCGACGCCGCTCGCGCCGACCACGCAGCTGCTGGTGACGGGCCTCCAAGAGCTGCAGTGAAGCATTGTCGGTCCCGGAGGGGCGATCTTCGTCACCGCTGTGCCACAGGTCCAGCGGCATCCGCGCCGCCAGGCCACCGGGAGGGGAGTCATGTTCGAGGCCCGGTTCGCGCTCGAGGGGACCGCCTCGTCGCCGCTCTTCCGCGATCGCATCGACGCTGGTCGCCAGCTTGAGGACGGCGGCATTTACCCGGACGCCGACCCGCCCCGACGACTGCCCTACGTCCCATGCTATCCGGGCATATGTGGAATCCACATCACAGAAAGTGCCCCTTAGCGCGATTAAAATGCCTGCCACTTTCCGGCGCGTCGCTAGAACCCGCTGAAGCGAGAATCTGGGAAGCGCCAATCTCATTACGTCGGCTTATACCCGAAACCTATTAGTTGACGAGGAGCCATGCGTCGCCTGCTTCGCGAGAACGGATTGTCCATTGTCCTTGCATCGCTCTTTCTCGTCTTCCTCATCGGGCAGAGCGTAGCCGGCCACCGGGAATACAACAGCGAACAACGTGAACATGGAGAGTCCAGCCTGGGTTACGGCGCCTACCTTCGATCTTCGCATTTCTGGGAGGCGACAGCCGAGAACTGGGAAAGCGAGTTTCTGCAGATCTTCTCGTATGTGTTCTTGACCGCGTTGCTGTTTCAAAAGGGGTCGGCGGAGTCGAAGAAGCCGGACGAACCCGAGCCGGTGGATCGTGACCCGCGGGCGGCGAAATCGCGAGCCGATGCGCCGTGGCCGGTCCGACGCGGGGGCATGGTGCTGTCCCTTTACGAGCACTCTCTGTCACTGGCGTTTCTATTGATGTTCCTCACCAGTATTGCCATGCACGCAGTGGCAGGGTCCGCCGTGTACAACGAGGAGCTAGCCGCGCACGGTGCGCCGACCCAGCTCTCAGTTCTCCAGTACGCCAGTACGTCTCGCTTCTGGTTCGAGTCTTTCCAGAACTGGCAAAGCGAGTATCTGGCCATCGCCGCCGTGGTGGTATTGTCGATCTTCCTGCGCCAGCGGGGATCTCCTGAGTCCAAGCCCGTCGATAGTCCTCATAGTGAGACGGGTACCGGCTGATCTCACCAAGGCGAAGACCCGTTCAATAGAAAAGACACTCACATCCTTCTAGGAGCGACCAATGAGCCTCGACTCACTCCACTCCCTCTTCGTTGAAGAGTTGAAAGACGTTTACAACGCTGAAAACCAGCTCATCAAGGCCCTGCCCCGCATGGCCAAGGCCGCCGTATCGTCTGACCTTCAACAGGCATTCACCAACCATCTGAAGGAGACGGAGGGCCAGATCCAGCGCCTTCAGCGCATCTTCACGGAGATCGGGGAGGATCCGAAAGGAAAGCGATGCAAGGGAATGCAGGGCCTACTCGAGGAAGGCAAGGAAGTCATGGAAAAGCCCGGCGAACCGGCTGTCATCGACGCGGCTCTCATCGCCGGGGCGCAGCGGGTGGAGCACTACGAGATCGCAGCCTATGGGTGCCTGCGTACCTACGCTCGGTTGCTTGGCATGGACAACGCGGCCAAGCTGCTGGAGCAGACCTTGGCGGAAGAAGAGGCGGCTGACAAGTTGCTCACCGACATTGGCGAAAGTAGCGTCAATAGCCAAGCGGCCGCAGTGGGTAGCGGCGTCGGGGAGTAAACTCCCATCGTACAATCCGCAGCGCGATTCTACGGGGACAGTCCGGCCTGAAAAATCAGCTAGGAACGCGCCCGGTGCGTGCACCGGGCGCGTCCATTTCCAGCTAGCTGCGCGCCCTCGCAACTCTTGCTCTTGGCGCCGGCTTCCGCTTCTTCGGCGCCATCTCGGGAAACAGCCGTTTAGCCACGTCCTGGAACATCTCCGGGTCGATGTCCGCTCCCACCGGTGCGGTCAGCTGGGGCTCGTCCTCCAGGTCGGGCGGCGGCGAACCCTCGGGACCGCCGACCTGGACTTCCAGATCGCTGCCATCTTCCGGGTGCTGGCCGTTCCAGATCTCGCCGGCACGGGGGTAATCATCGGGGCTGAACTGGTAGAGGATGCGGTGAAGCCCACGAGCCTCGTGCCGCGCGGCCTCCGGGAAGCGCTTGTTGCTGATGTCGGGGATCGGGAGGAGCTTGCCGACGTCCACCCCGGAGAGCTTCTCGAGCGCCTTGGCGTAGGCCACGATATGCACCCCGCCACGGACCAGGAGGAACCCGACGCACGCGCGAGCGGTCGCATCGTCGACCGTCTCGTACACCCGAATCTTCCCAGCGCGCGCGCCGCACTCGAGGAAGAAGTTGTGCAGCAGGTCCAGCTTGAGGTTGCCGCTGGAGAACACATTCGCTCCGGTCCAGAAGTTCCCCTGGGAGTCCATGGGCAAGGCTTGCTGACCGCTGGCGAGGAAATGGTAGCTGTTGCGTGCGTCTGCGGCTGACGCGAGCGGCGCCTCCGATGGATCGTCCCCGCGTTCAGTCGTGCCGGTGAGCAGCAGATTGATGGCGTAGGAGACGAGCTCGATGTGGCCGAACTCCTCCGCCGCGATGTTCGCGATGAGGTCGTAGAACGGCCGCATCCGGCTCCGGCCGCGGAAGTTGAACGACTGATAAGTGTAGTTCATGAAGGTGGACATCTCGCCAAACTTCCCGCCCAGCAGCTCCTGGACGGCCGCAGCCGAGTTCGGTGATGGGTGGTCGGGGTGCGGAAGCTCCGTCTGGAGCTTGTCGAAACGGGTGATCATGGTCTGCGCTCTGTCGTAAAAGGAAAGGGGCCGGCGGCGGGTGCCGCCCGGCCCCGATGACTGTCGTGCCGGTTGCTCAAGGAGTCGCCAGTCGACGCTCCGGGCCGACGTAGTCTACGTCGTCCCTGTAGCGGCGCTCGTTGCCGCGCCAGACCTCTGACGCTGACGCCGCGGCGCCTCGCTCACTAACTGGCGCCTCGCCCTGACTCTCGATCGGGGTCTCCTCGCGACGCATCGTTTCCGAAACCTGGTCAATGTCCAGGAACTGGGGGTCAACGGCCTCGGCCATGGGCGCCGAGGAGACCTCACTACGGCCCGGGCCAAGGTCGGCGCCGCTCATGAGGAGCGTCTGCCGAGCCAGCTCCTGTGTGCCCGACTCGACCGTCACGAGCACGCCACCCTGCTGGAAGCCGCGCTCGAAGTGCCGCGCATCCTCTTCGGGCACGCCTATGCCGGCTAGGGCTCCGATAAGACCGCCTGCCGCCGCGCCAATCCCTGCACCGGCTAACGTGGAAGCGAGCGCTCCCCCCGCGATGATCGGACCGATCCCCGGTATAACCAGGGCACCGACCCCGGCGAGCAGCCCGACGACCCCGCCGAGCACGCCCCCGCCCGTCGCACCCTTCGCGGCGCCTTCGGCAACTTGGGCGCCGGTGTTTTCGATGAGTTCCTCCTGCTGCCGCTTGTCGAGCACGGCTACCCCGATCTGCTGCTCCGCGAAACCGGCCGCCTTCAGGGCCTGAATGCCGCGTGCGGCGGCCGGCTGACTGTCGAACAGGCCGATGACTATCCCGCCCGCAACGTCTGCCGCGCGGGCTTCCATGTCCGTCTTGCGTGGTGCCATTAATGACTCCTGACTACGTGGAACTTGAGCGCGTCCGAGTCTGCTGAAGAGCGAGAGGCGGTACGCGGTGAGTGGTCGTGTGTTCCGACGAAACACGCGACGTTCAGGGAGGGGAGGGCAAACTATAGCTCGTTCCGGCCCCGAGGTGACAACGCTCACTATTCGGTACGTCCTGCGTCGCCCTTTATGGGGCTGTGGTCGAACTGTCGACGCCGGAATTCACTGTGTCGCCCTTGGACGTCACGGGCTGACCCTGATCCGGGCGAGTCTTCTCTGCATTCGGCCCAAGTGTCGACTGCCCACTCGAGTCGGTCATTCCGGACTCCGTCTGGTTGACCTTCGCGGTTCCGGCAGCGCTCGTGTCGCGGGCGGCCCCGACCTTGGTATCGGAGGAAGTGTTTCGCGCACATGCCAGGCCTGCTATGACCACAGTCAGCACGGTATAACGCGTCAAGGATGAGACTTGCATTGAACCCCACAGGGCTGGAGATGATGTATTGGGCCTCGTGGCCCGGATATCCGGGCCACGAAAGAGCGGTCAGCCTTAGACCCGGCTAGTGGCGGGACGATTGACGTCGCTGCGGTTGACTTCATGCTGGTTGCGGCGCTTGAGCCCGAGCAGCCCGGCGAGGCCGAGAAGACCAAGCAGGCCCTTATCGAAGCCCTCGTCGTTGTGCCTATCAGACGGCACGGTTTGGGCATCTTGGGCCTCGACGGGCGCCGGGGAGCCGAGGGCCGCCATCGAGACGAGGAATAGCGAGCCGAGCAATGTTTGCCGAAGGAGATTCGAGCGCATATTGAGCCTTCACATGAGAAAGAGTCGTGACCGTATTGAAAAGACGGCGCAGGATTAGAGATTCCTGCGAAGCCGACAAGAATAGCGCTTCTCGCGCGTCGGCGTTGTGACGAATAACCGCTCCCACGCCTCGAAGCGGAGCGAAGGGTAGCCGGAGATAAACATGAGAGGGGAACCGCAGGGAGAGTACTCACTCGTTCAGCAGCCTCAAGCCATCCTTTCCGCATCGCCACGTTTAGTGATCATGATGGTGTCCTCCCGGCGGCTTCTCCGTCCCGCTGTAATCGCGTTAGCATAGCCTCCAGGGCGCGGGCCCTGATGCCACAGAACACTCCTCGTCGTCCAGCAGACGGATCGTGGTGGGCGGATCTCGCGGTGCTGAGTTGCCGGGGTTCACCTGCCACCTCAGTCCTCAAATGCGTGACCCCCCTCACAGCCTCAGGTTGTCAACACCCCTACTGTGCGCGTCCGCTCGAGTAGATGTCTTAGGCAGGGAGGGAGCAGCATTATGGCGCGAGTTACTGCTGTATTTGACGACCGGGCGCGGGCTGAACGAGCGGTCAACGACCTGCGGAACCTGGGGTGGGAGGATACTGACCTATCGTTCGTCGCGCGCAGCGAGGATGAGGCCGTTGCTGCCGGCGCGAAACGCGAAAATGTAGGGGAACGAGCGGCCAAGGGTGCGGCCGTCGGTGCCGGAGCCGGGTTGCTCTTCGGCCTGGCGGCGCTTGCAATCCCGGGGCTGGGACCGTTCATCACTGCCGGCGGGCTCGCTTCGGCCCTCGGTGCTACTGGGGGTGCATTGGCCTCGGGCGCGATCGTGGGCGCCACTTCGGGTGCTATCGCCGGGGCGCTCACCAAAGCGGGCTACACTAAGGACGAGTCGGAGTTCTATGGCCCCGCCGTTGAACGAGGCGGTGTGCTGGTGGCGGTGGAGACCGAGGACGTGGCTTCGGCAAACGAGGCAGGCGAGATCCTGGCGCGGAACGGCGGGCGCACTTACGGCCGCTGAATGACGGAGGCTAGCTAAGCGAAAAGCGGCGTACAGGAGTGTCCGCACGCCGCTTTCGGTTTGGTCACTGTGGTTCCAGGGGCCGCCTTGCCCACAGCGATTCTTCTTGGTCTGGAGCAAATGAGTCGTATCCTTCGAAAGGCTTGCCTCAAGCCTGCCTACGCCGCCCTTTACCCGGACGTGCCACCCTCAATCTGGCTGGGTGCGGGTGGTGTAGCGGCGCGAGTGGCCGCTCAGATGCGTTGGGAGCTCCGCTCACCTGGGTCGCCCCGCCCTCGAATATTATCGGACGTGCACTTCGAGTTTAGGGGCGGTCGTCGTCGCAGGCGAACGTGGAGCGGGCCTGGCTCGAGACTCGGAGAGTCGGCGCCCCTGAGTCGGGCGTCCGGGATTGAGGGATGAAGAGGTGGCCTACTACAAGGAGGGGGTCATGCGGTTTTTGATGCTGCTGGGAGTTGTCACGATGGCGGGCTGCGCCTCCAACCGTGGATCAGAGGAGCCTGAAGCTCGGATACGTGATACGGCCATAACAGGGACCGATACGGTTGAATCCAGCGATACCTCCCACGGGACACGCGAACTGCCCGGCGATTCGGCGGATCGGCGCACACTTAAGGTGCCCGGCGATTCCGTGCGCTTGGAGGACACGCTGTCCGTCCCGTCACCGAGCGCAGACTCCGTTCCCTCGCCACGGTAGTCTCGTGCTGCAGTCAGTAGGGTACTGCGAGGATCGTCCGCGGCTGCCTATCCAGCTTCACGCCATCCGTCGCGGTAGGTTACATGCAGCTGCGGGGGGGGGCGCGATACACCTTCTGAGTGACGCAACTGCCTCACACTCACGCCGTCGTCGGTTCGGGGACGAAGACCTCTAACGCGCCGGGACGGACCCGAAAGATGGCAGGGGTCTGCCCGCCTATCTCCCCGTCCAGGTCAACATCGTGCGGTACCCGGGTGCGAATCTCGAGCTCGCCGGCTCTGATCGCTTCCACGCTTTCCTTTTCACCGTGCCGGCCCCGCATAAGCGCCGGCGCGAGTAAGAGCAACTCCCACCAGTGGCGGATCTCTAGCGAGTATAGGTCGAGCTGGGCGTCGTCTATCCTGGCATCTTCGGCCACCGGCAGCGCCTTCCCGTAGTATCGGCCGTTCCCGACTACGATCTGGACCGTCCGCGAGCGGCGGGTTCCTCCTGACCAAGAGATCTCGGCATGAAACGGACGGATGCGGCGGATGATCCGAAGCGCGGTCAGCGCGTAGGCGATCGGTCCCCAGCGACGCTTACTCTCCGCCGACAGCTCCTCGGTGATCCGCACGCTGAGTCCTAGACTGGCGGTAGTGAAGAAATACCGGCCATTCATCCAGCCGAGGTCGATGCGTCGCCGATGGCCGTCCGCAATCACCTGGCAGGCCTGCTCGAGGTCAGTCGGGATGCCGAGGGTTCGCGCCAGGTTGTTGGCCGTGCCGAGCGGGAGAATGCCGAGCGGGTGTCCGCTCTCTACCAGCCCCTGGAGCGCCAGGTGCAGGGTGCCGTCGCCACCACCGACTACGATCCGGTCCACCTCATCCCGATGGCGCAGTACCTGTGCGACAACCTCGCATGGCTCTTGGGTAAACTCAACCAACGGGTCGAGGCCGAGCGCCGCGAGCCGCGACACGATCTCTTCTCGACTCTCGTTTCCCCGGCGCGCACCGGGATTGAGCAGCAACAACGCTCTGGTCACGATTCTGCACCTGTAAGGCCGACCGCCACACTAGCCGCCCGCTCACAGGGGAGGCGGTGAGATGTGTCACGCGCTAGCCGTCTTTGCTGCTACAGGTCGAGACGGCTACGCGGATCTGATGCCCAGCCGCAGGTGCGCGGTATCGGCGCTGAACATCCCCCCATCATACCTGTTTCTCCCGCCGCAGTAGCACCAGGTGTGTCAGCAAAGAAACGGATCGCCGCGTATCGTGCAGCAGAATTCTTATCGTCGTCGCGATCCTGAGCGCCTCGTGATGCTGTCCGCATCATAGAGGGCTGCCGAGTTCTGGAGATGGGCGAGCTGGCGCCGAAGCTGCTCCCTAAGTCTCTCAGTACTGGCCTCTGGTGACGACATGGTTAGCCTACCCGGTAGGATGGCCAAGCGATAAGGTGGCCAGTAAGATGGCCAACACCACTGACCATCTTATAAACCATCTATCTACTACTATTTATACCCCTCTTTCCGGTAAGATGGCCAAGCTTCCCAGTGTAGGGGGCCATCTCGGAAAACCTGACAAAGCTAGATATTCAGCGGGGCGAAGTCCTAACGCGCCCGCCAAGCCGGGACCGACCAGCGGTAGCGCGTCGAATCACCCAGATCACACTCCCGAAAAGTCGCGGGTGCTATGCTGACTGCATGGGATCAACCAATCGTCAACGCTGGGCCAGGGTGCCGCCCGGGCAGGCATGGAAGCGCCCCGGTTTACCCACCGAGTTGGTCTCCGGAGTCTGACCCTTCCGCGTATGTTTCCCTCCATGACCAAGACGGGCGAAGAAACGCTGAGTCAAACCCCCTGGCCCTCGGCGCGCACGGTCCTCGCCGCGGTTGCGGTGATCTTCCTCCTCTACTTCGGGCGCGAGTTCTTCGTGCCGGTCGTCATCGCGCTGCTCTTCAGCATCCTGTTCCGCCCTGCCGTTCGCTGGCTCGAGCGACACCAGGTTCGATCGTCCGTAGGCGCTAGCGCCGTCGTGGTGGTCGCGATAGTGGCAGCCGGTGCCGCGGGGTTCGGCCTCTCGCTGCCGATGCGGAGTTGGGCAGCCAAGGTCCCGCAGAGCGTGGCCGCGGCGCAGTCGAAACTCAGTCGGCTCGGGCGGCCGGTGGAGCAACTGAACAAGGCCGCTGCCCAATTTGAGAATCCGGGCCAGAACCCCCGTCAGAACCCGTCGGGCGGGACAGCAGCCCCAGAGCCATCGGCCAAGGCCCCGATGCGCATCGAACGAGTGCTGGGCACCACCACGTCGTTGGTCGCGGCCGTGGTTGAGGTGGTGCTGTTGCTGTGGCTACTCCTGGCCTCGGGGGACCTCTTCTATGAAAAGCTGCTGAAGCTGCTCCCCGTCCCAGCCGACAAGCGCGCGGCCTCGAAGGTAGCCAGCGATACGGAGGCGGCGGTGGCTGGCTATCTCGTCGCGACTGCGCTCATCAACCTTGGGCAGGGTATTGCGGTCGGGTTGGCCATGTGGCTCATCGGCATGCCTGAGCCCGTGCTCTGGGCTGTGCTTACCTTCGGCCTCGAGTTCATCCCATACCTGGGCGGCGCGATCATGATCGGGCTGCTTGCGATCGTGGCGTTCACGACGTTCGATGGGCTCGGGCGCATCCTGGCCGCTCCGGGGAGCTATCTGGCGATCACCACCGTGCAGAACAATCTGGTCAGCCCACTGGTCTACGGAAAGCGTCTCCGACTGAACCCCGTCGCGGTTTTCCTTGGGGTTCTATTCTGGTGGTCGCTGTGGGGTGTGCCGGGAGCGTTCCTTGCCGTACCAATCATCGCCACGGCCAAAGTCCTCGGGGACCACCTACCGCGGCTCCGGCCGCTTGGAGAGTTTCTCGGCGGCTGAGCCGGCAGAGCCGGGGCCACTGTCTTGCGGCGCGGGCACGGTAGCAAACCAACGGGTGTAAGCCTCACTGTCACCCCTCGCCGGGCTCGATCCCATCGATAACAAAGCGGAAGCGCCAATTAGAGGGATTGATCCCAGAGGCAACGCGACCCTCTCCCGCGTGCTAGCCGTGGAGGGGCACGGGCGCGAGTTGTTCGAGGCGGTGCAGCGGCTCGACCTGGAGGGGATGGTGGCGAAGCGGAAGCGCGACCCCTACTCGCGTCAAACCATCTGGTACAAGGTGAAGAACTCCGCCTACACCCAGGCGGAAGGACGAGGAGAACTTTTCCATAGGACTCGTTGAGGGTAGAGCCGCATGAAACGTGTTGCCACTCGGATCCTGATGGTCGCGGTGATCGGCGTGATACTTTGGGGACAGGTGGGCAAGCCGTCTACCCGCACCACGAAGGACGTGCCCGACCACGTGCGTGGGACCTGGCGGCTCGCCGATACGGCGGCGGCGGTCGGGGGCGTGGTCCGCGCTTTCAGCCTCGAGGCCGCTCGCGTCGTGCCGCTCGACCCGGCTGGCCGCCCGCTGCGCGCCTACCCCGTGCTCGAGGTCGCAACCACGAGCGGGCGGGAGCAGATCTGGGGCCCCCGGCTCTATTTCGGGCCGCGATTTGAACGGATTCGTATTCACTTTGGGCGGCCCCATCCAACGGTGGTCGCCGACCAACGCCTGGACGTCGAGCCCCTCGGAGAGGGCCGCATCCGCGCCCGGCACGAGTACCCCTTCGGCCCGTCGGGACAGTCCGCGGATCGCTGGCCGGATGACGCGAGCGAATACGTCCGCGCCGGCGATCGAGCGAGGCGCTAACTCACTGGCTGTACTACACGAGTCAGTGCCCCACCCCCAGAAGGAACAGCAGGAGTATCAGCCCCAGCGGGAGTCCGAGCAGCCATAGCAGGATGAGTACCATTCCGCGCCCCTCCAAGCCGATGTCGAGTGGTTGACGCAGCTACGTCCCAGGCAAACGGTCGCGTGTGCGATAATGCGTGAACGTCATAGGTTCCCCCGACGCCATCCAACCGCCGAGTACAGCGCCGATCAGCCCGATCAGCAGCGCCGCCGTAGTCGCCAGCGCATTGTTTCTCACTGCGGTGGCTGCATCGGGGTCGGGCGCTGCGGCAGCCAGTGACGGCATGGCAGAGAGGCCCCCGTACCAGCCTCCGAAGTGACCCAGCGCGCCGGCCGCGGCGAGGGCTAGCAGCATCGG
The DNA here is from genome assembly GCA_963812755.1 of uncultured Gemmatimonadales bacterium. Classification (GTDB taxonomy): domain Bacteria; phylum Gemmatimonadota; class Gemmatimonadetes; order Gemmatimonadales; family GWC2-71-9; genus CAVVWJ01. The sequence goes on from CAWEWK010000005.1 coordinate 412,238, forward strand.
CATAGTCAGTAGCCAGACGATCGCGCCGTGCAGGATGGCCGGTTCGGACCGGCGCCGACCGGCAATGCGTGCGGCGGTCCATCCTCCCGCGACGAAGGCGAAGAAAGCCCCGCCGACGCTGAAGATCAGGGTTACCAATCGCACCTTCTTCCAATCCACGTAGTCGGCGACCTCATTGGCACCGACTGCGAACCCTACGAGGCCGATGATCAGCCCCACGGCCAAAGCAGTCAGCGCACCTACCCAGATCGCGCTCCACGCGATCGGCCACGCGGTCCACTCGGATCCTTGACTGTCCATGGTAGTTCCCCTCGAAGGGAGAAGAGCGACGTTACCCGGCGGCCGTGCCGATCGCCGTGAGGACGGTCACCGGCTGACCGGGGCGCGTTGGGGCGCCCAGAGCCTCCGGCACCCTCTTGACGACCCCGTGTACCGCGCCGTATCTCCACACTTGTGCTCTCGCGACGAAGGCTCCTCCGGTGAAACGCCCGTCGACGCCCCAAAGGACTCTGGCACCGCCTAGGCTGCAGTCGTTGGAACTCAGATGCCTGTCCCACCGGATGTCGGAATTGAGGATGTTACGCCGGAAGCCTGCTCCGCCTTCACACTGTGCCTTACAAATCCGCGGCACGATGGGTGATCAGCGTGGACAGCATCCTGGACTCAACTCGGCACTAGCTGAGAATGAAGAGAGCGCGGGGGTGACTGATGCACCCCATCGCCAGGCGCGGCTCCGCGCGGAGTACGCCCCGTTGTATCCAGGCCTTGAGCCTGGTATCTGGGTAGACGCGGGGGACCTCGCCGAGCAGATGTTCACCCAACACCTGCTGCGACCCAGCCCTGGTTTCATGCTGACCAGCCGGATGCTTCCCGGGGACCACTTCGACTTCCGGGGCGGTGAGCCCGCTGGCCGACCGCGAATTGCCCGCACGAGACGCAGCGACCCAGCAATCTAGTAGTAAGATCTTGAGGCCCCACCCTATCTCGGGTGGTAGCGGTGGAGGAGCACGGGCGCGAGCTCTTTGGGCTGCCCAGCGATTTGACCTGGGTGCCATGGGATGCGGGGTTCTTCGAACTGGCGCGGGGCGGCGATTAGGAGGCGGACTACTCCTTCAGCGCTTCCATCAGTCCATCCCGAAGGCCGAACCAGAGGAACTGGAGCCAGGTCTTCGCCGGGTCGTACCGGCGCACGATCCGGGCGGTGCGTAGGTCGTCGCCGTCCTCGTCCGGATTCCGGTCGTGCACCACGAAGGCGTTGGCGACGAACTTCTTTACCGCGCGCTTCACCGAGCCGAGCACGCCACCGCCGTCACTGGTGGGCTTGACCGAGACGTCGTGATAGCGGGGCGTCACCGTCGTGAGGGCCCGCCCGCCGCTCACCGTCTGCCGGAAGTCGATGCCGTCCACCGAGCCCTTCCCGAACTCGAAGGACTCGTTCTCCGCCAGGAAGCGGTTGAAGGCGGTCAGCCGACATCCGTCCGAGCCTGCCGGAGAGCTGGTACCGGAAATCCGGGGCGTCGAGCGGCACCGAGGCCTCCACGGTCAGCAATCCCTCATTCATGAGCCGCGCGCGAGCCTCGATCCTGAGCGGCTTGCCCCGGGACGGCAGGTGGAGATCGAGAACCCTTCCCCGCACCGCGTCGAAGCTGACCCGTCCGGGCCGCTCGCTCCCGGGCTCGCGCTCGCGATAGACGATCGTGCCGGCGGATACGAGGAGACTGTCGAGACGGAACGCGGGGCCGGCACCGGCTGCCACCTGCTGCGGGCTCCGGTGGCGCGGGGGACGACCGCGGGGAATGCGCTTGTCGGTCAGCACGTCGAGCCGGGCGCCTTCGAGCTCGAGGGCGCGGGCCCCGATGTCGCCGGTGGCGACGAAGGCGCGCCAGGCGACGCCCCGCGCCCGCAGGCTGTCCAGCTCGAAGCGGATCCGGTCCCGGCGGACCCGCACACGACGCACCCACTGGTCCTCGGGGATGGAAGGCTCGTGCCTGGCGCCGGCCAGCCGCAGCGTGGAGTCGGTGAGGTCCGCCTCCGCGCCGGCGATCGCGATCTCGGTCAGCGTGTCGGAGCGCAGGACCAGCCCCGTCGCGGTCAGGCGCGCCCGGCCGGCCGACAGAGCCCGCCGCTCTCGAGGGTTCGCCGTGGGATCGAACACCAGATCCTTCGCCTCGAACCGGGCGTGCTCGAGGAGGATGGAGGTCCCGCCGCGCTTACCCGGCCGCTCGAGCGTGAGGCTCAAGGCGGGAAAGGAGACGTCGGCCACCTCGAACAAGGAGAGTCCGAGCGGACGGGCCGGCTCCTCCAGCGCGGCCGCCGGGCCCGCCGAGTCCGGGGTGGGCCGGCCCTCGTCCTCCGCACGAGACGCCAGCGCGATGCCCGCGACCACGCGGTCGCACCCCAGTTCGCGGGCGACGAACGACCGCCGGAAGACGAGCCGCACGACGTCGAGCCCGGACACGCGGCATCCGCGCGCCCGCCACTCCAGCGCCGGCAGCGGCGACTTCCGACGGCGGTTCCTGACGGAATCGGTCGAGACGATCGCGGAGTCGAACGAGATGGATCCGGCCAGTGGAAGGAACGAGAGGTCGCCCAGCGCCAGGTGGTAGGTGCTGTCGGTCCGGCGGGCGATCTCTCCGACCGCCCACCGGCCCAGGCGGTCTTCCACCGAGCGGTCCCACCAGCGGAACGCCAGCGCGACGAAGAGCAGGGCGAGTGCGACGGCGGCGAGCACCACGATGGGCCTGGCCGGGTGCTTCGGCTTGGTCGTATCGGGCATCGGCGTCGAAGGTGGAGGCGCAGATCCAGCCGCGCCGGTAAGTTGCTGCCATGACGAAACCCACCGCCAGCCCACCGCGCGCTCAACATCCTGGCCGGAAAGTGGATCATGCAGGGCACGATTCGCGGGACCGTCGGTCAGCCCTTCGTCGTCGATGCGCGCCATCGACACCTACGAATGGCTGCCGGGAGAATTCTTCCTGCTCCACCGGGTGGGCGCGGTGATGGCGGGCACGGTGGTTCGCTCGATCGAGATCCTCGGCCCATTGCGGTCGAGGAGAAGCTCAGAACAGCGGACGACGACGTGGCGTTGGAGTACCTGAGCAACTCGAAGACTGGGGCTTCCAGGCTGGATCGCGAAGGCGGACAGTGGACGGACCTCTGCTGCACGCTCTTCCCCTCTCGCGTGCTAGTGCTTCCCTGGGGCTCATTGCGAGAGACGTGGCTCAAGAATCGAGAGTATTGGCTGGATAGTGCCCCAAGATAGGAATGACTTCGTTGAGTGTCTGGCGGAGGGCAACAAGCAGTACGCCAGACGAGTGAAGGAGAAGGAGAATAGCAGGTGGGAAGTGGAGCGCCTTGTTCACCTGACGGCCGCTAGAGGAGGGGTCGCGGCCGAGGCGTTGGGCAAAGTGGAGGAACAAACCGCTCGGAAGGCAGACCCTACTTTCAGGGAGGGGGGGCGGGGGCCTCGACTACCTCCAGTAGAACTGTCAGTAGAATGTTGACCAAACGCGACTACAGCCGACGACTCGCCGCCAGGGTTTCCCTCGGAGAACGTAGTCTGCACTAGTCCGCTCTATCCCCCGGCCTCCCGGTCTGGCGAGGTATACAGTTCCAGCGCTTCTCGCCGCCCGCCAAGCCATCCCCCTAGCCCCCCTTGTGCTTTGATGCTCTGATGGTCAGGTTGGAGACCTTACCCACCAACAGGAGTCGACGGCCCGGCCGGTAGCGGTCCGAGGTCCAGTACCATGATACCCCGCCTGGGGATTCGTCACATGCCCATCGTTGAACGCCGTTCTACCCGTGCCCGCCTTCGTCCCGAACTGGCCGCGCAGCACCCCAGCATCCCTCCGGGCGTTTGGCATCCTGTGCTCCCTCATCATGCTACGGCCCGATATCCTGAAGCACAGCCCGGATTTGTCTGGATCGAAATTGAAGGACGCCCGCGGAAACTCCCAGCGGAATACTTCGAGTTCACCGAGGCTTGAGAGGACCAGCGGGAGGAGTCGTTCCGGCATGGGATCAACGGACCATCAACGCTGGGCCCGAGTGCCGCTTGGTCATGCGGGGAAATACCCAGGTCTCCCGCAGCAATGGTGCCGGGTCTACGATTTTCATCCTGACGCCTCGCTCAGCACTATGCCGGGCCACGTCTGGATCGATGCCCCGGGGAAGCTACTCCATGTGTGGGCAGACTGGCTGGAGTTTCAGGATTCGCCTCCGGAAAAGGCCGAGTGAGGAGGAGAAGATCCCGGCCTCGGTGAGATGCCCCGCGTGCTGCAGGGCTACCGGTACGTGATCGGCATGTGGCGACACACCGATCCAGAACCGCAGCCGTTCGTGGCCGTGGCGCGACAGGCTCTAGAGCGACTACTGCGGAGTCCCAGCGGTCAGCACGTGGTCTGCGCGAGCATGCGAGGACACCTCGGGCTGGCAAGGGCGACACATATGGCTGAAGTGTGCAAGTATCTGTGCCAACTTCCCCCAATCATCCTGCACATTTCTGACCCTGCGCGCGTGCATCCTGCACATGTATCCCTTGAATTCAGGGGGAAGCGGGCGAGATGTTCGCCAGCTCCTTTCTCGACGACGATGATCTATACGCACGTGCTGAATCCGGGTGGGCGGGGCGTGCGAAGTCCCGTGGACGGGTTGCTCGGGGATGCTCGATTGCCGGATTAGGCTGCGACGCGAGAGGAGAGTTACACATGAAAACGTGTATCCAGCTCGCAGCGCTGGTGATCGCCCTTTCGCTGGCCGTGGTGGGCGTCGCCTTCGCCCAACACAGCGATAAGCTCGGCAAGGTCGAGTTTCCGAACTCGTGCAGCCCGGCGGTGCAGGAGAAGTTCCTGCGCGGCGTGGCGATGCTGCACTCGTTCTACTATTCCGCGGCGCAGAAGGCCTTCGAGGAAGTGGCCGCCGAGGACACTTCCTGCGCGATCGCCGCCTGGGGCTACGCGTCGATCCTGATGTCGAACCCGCTCCAGGGCATCGGCGCCTCGCCGAAGAGCGCCGAGCTGGCGCAGGCCGCGATCGATCAAGGGCCGCCGGATGGGCGCGAAGACCCAGCGCGAGCGCGACTACCTCGAGGCGGTCGCCGCCTACTACGAGGATTTCGCCAACCGTCCCGAGCGCGCGCGCCAGCTCGCGCGCGCCAAGGCCTACGAGGCGCTCGCGGCGAAATACCCGGACGACGACGAGGCGCAGATCTTCTACGCGCTATACCTCGCCGGCACGCAGACCGCGTCCGACCAGACGTATTCCGCGTACCTCAAGGCGGCGGCGATCCTCGAAAGGCAGTTCGCGAAGCATCCCGACCATCCCGGGCGTCGCGCACTACCTGATCCACAGCTACGACGCGCCGCCGATCGCCGCGCAGGGCTTGCCTGCGGCGCGCCGCTACGCCGGCATCGCGCCGGACGCGCCGCACGCGCTGCACATGCCCTCGCACATCTTCACCCGCGTCGGCGCCTGGGCCGAGTCGGTGGCGACCAACCGCCGCTCGGCCGACGTCGCGCGGAAGAGCAACGAGCCCGACGACGCGCTGCACGCGCATGGACTACATGACCTATGCCTACCTGCAGCTCGCCCGCGACGGCGACGCGCGCAAGACCTTCGAAGAGGCGCGCACGCTGACCGGGATCAATCCGGCGCGCGCGACCGGACCACTACGCGCTCGCGGCGATGCCGGCGCGCTACGCGGTCGAGCGCGGCGCTTGGGGCGAGGCGGCGCAGCTCGTGCCGGTGCCAAGCGCGTTTCCGTTCACCGAGGCATGACGCATTTCGCGCGCGCGCTCGGCGCGGCGCGCGAGCGGCGATCCCGCGGCCGCGCAGAAGGACATCGAGCGGATCGCGGCGCTGCGCGACGAGCTGAAGGCGGCGAAGAGCGAGTACTGGGCGAACGAGGTCGAGGTGATGCGCCTCGCGTCGCTCGCATGGATCGCGCTCGCGCAGAGCGAAGAGCGACGAGGCGCTCGGGCTCATGCGCGCAGGCGGCCGACATCGAGGACAAGAGCGAGAAGAACATCGTCACGCCGGGGCGCCTGTTGCCCGCGCGTGAGCTGCTCGGCGACATGCTGCTGGAGCTGAAGCGCCCGGCCGAGGCGCTGGAGGAATACGAGGCCTCGCAGCAGCGCGAGCCCGAACCGCTATCGCGGCCTGTACGGCGCGGGGCAGGCGGCGGCGCAGTCCGGCAACCGCGACAAGGCGCGGCACTACTTCTCCAAGCTGATCGAATTGGCGGGCGCCGGCGACCTCCGCCCCGAGACGGAGAAGGCGCGCCGATATCTCGCGAGCAAGTGACCTCGCATCACATGAGTGACCCATTAGCAGCGGCGAAGCTCAAGGCTGAGACGGCCTACAATGCCGCCGCAGACTACTATGACGCAGAGCCCTTGGGGTTCTGGGCGCGGTATGGCCGGCGAACCGTCGAGCGGCTGCGGCTGCGCCACGGGGCGCACGTGCTGGATGTGTGCTGTGGTAGCGGCGCCTCTGCGTTGCCTGCGGCGCAGGCCGTCGGCCCCGAGGGCCAGGTGATTGCGGTCGATCTCGCGGGTGAACTCCTAAAGCTCGGACAGGCCAAAGCCCAGGCCGCAGGGCTGCAGTGCGTGGAGTTCCGCCGTGGGGACATGACGGGCTTGAACTTTCCCGATCGTCATTTTGACGCAGTGGTCTGTGTGTTTGGGATTTTCTTTGTCCCGGACATGGAGACCCAGGTGGCGGAACTGTGGCGCATGGTGCGGCCCGGCGGACAACTGGCGATCACCACATGGGGCGCACGATTTTGGAGTCCGGCGTACGAGATCTGGTTGGAGGCCGTGCGCCGCGTGCGCCCCGATCTGTATGCCGCCTTTAACCCCTGGGACCGCATCACGACGCCGGAGGCGGTCCGCACGCTCCTCCATGACGGTGGCGCCCAAAGTATCGATGTTGCTGCTGAAGATGGTTACCAGGCACTGCGCACGCCCGAGGATTTCTGGACCATGGCGCTGGGGAGTGGCCTGCGGTGGACGATCGATCAGATGGGCACTGAGCTGGCCCGCGAGGTGAAGCACGAGATCCTCGACCGGCTTGCTGCTGCCGGGGTTAATCGCGTCGAAACCAACGTCATCTATGCCATCGCCGAGAAGCGGCCAGGCCCGGCCTAACAACCCACTGGAGCTGACGCCCCACAGCGCCGGCTGGACCGGCTCACGGGCGGCGTGGTGGTGGCCCTGGATGACGAAGGCCGAATGTCCTTTAATGCTCTCCAAGCCCCGGGGATGGCTGCATTAGGTCGCATTTGACTTGCTGTGATTGAACGGACGGTCAGCCACTCACTCGTCGAAAGCGACGATTGGAGGGATCCGGCTCCGGCGGCGGCACGCTGGAGGTCTCTAGAGCGCAGTGGAGCCGGGCGGCCTTGGCCGAGGCGTTATGGCGTGGAGGGGAGTGAGTTGAGCCTGACCATAGTCCGACTTAGACTGCGCTGACTGCAGTCTAATACTAGTTAGACGGACGCGGAGCTAGATCCCTGCCACCCGAGAATGATCTCATGGGGCTGACCGCAGGATGCGGCTCGTCAGTACTGCGGACAGCCACGTTGCAGTTGGTCGTCGGACTGCTCGCGGCCTGCACGTACCCCACGTCGGTGTCGGAGCCTCCGCGACCCCGGCCACAGGAGGGACTCGTTGGCGTTGAGGGGGGACGGATCTGGTATCACGTGGCCGGCGACGGCTCCGGTATCCCGCTCCTTCTCGTCCACGGTGGTCCGGGGGGACGAAGCTGCTATATGGCGGCTCTGCAGTGGCTGGGGAGCGAGCGCCGAGTGATCTTCTACGACCAGCTGGGGACCGGGCGCTCGGAGTGGCCGACGGACACGACCCTTTGGCGGCTGCCCCGCTTTGTCGCGGAGATTGACTCGATTCGCCAGGCGCTCCAACTCCGGGAGGTGTATCTCTACGGCCACTCGTGGGGTGGGACGATAGTAGCGGAATACTTGCTGACTCGCCCCCGTTCCGGCGTGCGGGCTGCGATCCTGGCCAGTCCGCTTCTAAGTACACCGCGCTGGCTCGCAGACGCCCGCCTTCTACGCGCCGAGTTGCCCAGTGCGCTTCAGCGGGTGCTCTCGGCCCACGAAGCGGCTGGGTCGGTTAACGCCCCCGAGTACCTTGCGGCGACCGACTCGTTCTACGCCCGCTTCCTCACCCGCCGCACTCCTCCGGTTCGGCATCCGGAGTGTGCGGGAGTCCGGGAAAACGCACAGATCTACCGCCAGATGTGGGGGCCGACGGAATTCTATGTCACCGGCAACCTCCGCACCTACGACCGGATCGGCCAGCTGCGTGAGCTACAGCTGCCCGTCCTTCTACTTGCGGGCGAGTTCGACGAAGCGCGACCGGAAACCGTTCGTGAGTTCGCGCGCCTGATCCCAGGTGCGCGATTCGAACTGGTCGAGGGGGCGGCTCACTCCATCACCCTCGATCAGCCGGAGCGGGTCGTCAGCCTCGTGCGGGATTTCCTTCAGGGGCTGGAGCAACGCTGACTTCGCATCACGTATCGGCCTCCAATCCGGCCAGGGATGGCTGCACTACGTTGCCTTCGACCTGCTGTGGCTGAACGGACGAGACATGCGGGCTCAGCCGCTCACTCGGCGGAAGCGTCGATTGGAGGGACTGATCCCGACCAACAATGCGACCCTCTCACGGGTGCTCTCTGTCGAGGAACATGGGCGGGACCTGTTCGAGGCGGTTCAGCGGCTCGACCTTGAAGGCATCGTGGCGAAGCGGAAGCGCGACCCCGTCGCGTTATTGGTCTCCCGCGCACCACAACGCTTCAGTTGCCGCGCCTGCTAGGTCGAAGGTCCCGTCTCTAAGACCCCAGCCACCCACAGGAGTCACATCGGACTTCGTTGTGACAGGTATTGAGATTGGAAACCGCATCGGACCCGACAAGCGGGTACTCCTTCCCACCACCACGCTTTCTCCCTGGGATACCATATACGTCTCCATAGCAACCGACGGCACCGCGCCGAGAAAGGTTCTCTCTGCGACCTGGATTTATGAGCACGGGCAATTGGTGAATGAAGAATCCCAACCGGATCTCTCCGACGGGCCCTGCTACTACCGAATTCCATATCTCTAAGCGGACTACCTGGCCAGCCGGCCGCTACAGTGTCGAGATTGCGGTGGATGGCAGGCCGGCCGGACGCGAGGAATTCCAAGTAAGGTGACTTTGGATTGAGCAGTGCGAGGCTGACTTAACACTCACGAGTCTGTCGGGGCGCGGTTTAGGAATTCTCGTAGCTCGTTCAACCCGCTCACCCGCGGACGTATCTGGGCATCGTGCTGGCGACCCTTGATCGGTCGCGTGGTGGCGATTTGGAGTGCCCGAGCGAGGCTGAGGGCGAACTTTTCCCTCGCCTCCTGGGTGAGCTCAGCGGGCCGCGGGTCACCCAGGAGTACCACCCAGCGCTCCAGGTCTAAGATCTCGGACAGGATTCGTTCCCGTTTGGCTTGGTTACTCGCCAACCGCTGCATGAAGTCCTCCGACCGTCGCAAAAAGCTTGCGACCCCCCCTCCTCCCGACAGGCGTTTAATGGCCTGGTCCTCATCCCAGAAGCCACCTGCGCCGGCGCCTTTCTCGACCTCGTGGAAGGGCTCGGCTGGCGCGTCACCGCGATCTGTGAGCTGCAAGCGTCGGATGTGGACCTGGCGGTGACCGAGGCGCGGCCCTACGGCCGACTCCGCAAGCGGGCAGCGATCGACAAGATGGGAGTGGAACAGTGGGTGCCGATGTCGGCCCCGGTCCGTGCGGCTGTTCTGGCGGTGTTGGACCGCAACCCGGTGATAGGTGAGGCGCCGCTATTCCCGGCTCCCCGTCGCCCTGGTGCCCCGTGGACGCGCTACCACGCGCGAGCGCTTCTAGATCGCGCTGAGGCCGCCGCACGGGCCGCAGCGGTCAAGCGGGATGATCCCGAGGCGGCTGCAATGCTTGCCCCGCTCGACGGCAGCGACTTTCACGCATACCGGCGCGCATGGGCCACGGCTAGGAAGGGACTTCCACTTACCGATGTGGCGGCGGCTGGTGGGTGGAAATCAACAGCAACGCTCCTCCGCTGCTATGTCCAGCCCGACGAAGAAACCATGTTGGCAGTAGTGAGCGAGACGCGGAAGGTCAGGAGAGTACGGGCTTAAACCGTAGCACGAACGTATCAGCACAACCGCAGCGCGAAGCGTTCCACTTTCTGTAAGTCGTAGGAGTTAGTTATCTTGGCAGCACTGTCGGGGCGGTAGCTCAGCTGGGAGAGCACCTGCTTTGCAAGCAGGGGGTCGCCGGTTCGATCCCGGTCCGCTCCACTCGTGACCTTCGCCAGCTGCCCTCGACAGGCAGCTGGCTTTTTCGCGCCTCCCAGTGGCGGTGAGTCGCCCGACCTCAGCTTGACAGGCGTCAAACCGCGCCCTAGGCTAGCAAGCGCAGGATCTCTCCCTAACACCCCAAAACAGGGCCAACACCAGGCATGGGCCTTGAGCTTGTGGCGGTTGCCGCATCCTTTGGAGCGGGACCTACCCGCTCGGCCGGCACGCGCGCGCCAACCTACCTTAAGCCCATCATCACATATCAGTTGACCCACATCCCGCCCGGCGCCATCGCGCCGTCCGGCACCGCTCCATTTGCCCTGAAGGCCGCACTCACCCGGAGGTCGCATGCCTCGTGGATTCAGATTATTCCCCATTCGACTCGGCGCTCCCGCGTTGCTCCTGATCCTTTCGGGGTGCGGCGGGCCGAAGGCTGACAACGGAGAAGAAACCGGAAGTGTTAACAAGGACAGCAAAGAGGCCGCCGCCAAGATCCCCATCACGTACGTCCTCGGACGAGGCGAAGAAACTCTTCATCGAGGGCCGAAATCTCACCGACCACATTCGCCAGCATGACGGACACGAGCTCTTGAAGCAGGCCGTCGCCAAGGACCCGCAATTAGCCATCGCTCACTACGACCTCGCACTGAGCTCTCCCACGCCCAAGGAATTCCTGGCGCATCTGAATGAAGCGGTCGCGCTTTCGGAGAAGGCCTCCGATGGTGAGCGTCTGCTGATTCTGTCGCTTCAGGCGGGAGCCAACGCCGATCCGAAGAAGTCGCTGGAGTACGCGGAGGAGCTGGTGGCAAAGTACCCGCAGGACGAGCGGGCCCACCTGAATCTGGGGAATGCGTATTTCGGCCAGCAGAAATATGACCAGTCGATCGCGGAGTTGAAGAAGGCGAGCGAAATCGCGCCGGATTTCTCGCCGGCCTATAACTCGTTGGGATACGCCTATCGGCAGGTGGGAAAGAACGCCGAGGCCGAAGATGCCTTCAAGAAGTACATCGAGCTGGTGCCCGACAACCCCAATCCTTACGACAGCTACGCCGAATTGCTGATGAAGACCGGCCGGTTCGACGAATCAATCGCCCAATACCAGAAGGCCTTGGCCCAGGATTCCCATTTCGGCAACTCCCGCCTCGGCATCGCCAGTGACCTGATGTTCCAGGGCAAGCACGCCGAGGCCATCGCCGAGGCGCAGAAACTGTTTGACTCGGCCCGGGACGACGCCGACCGGCGCACCGCGATGTTCAACCAGACCGTAGTGTACCTCGACTGGGGCAAGACCGATCAAGCCTTGAAGTCGATGGAAAAGCAGTTCGCGCTCGGCGCCAAAATCGGCGATACCGCGGCCATGGCGGGCGACGCGGTGAACCTGGGCGATATCCTGCTCGAATCCGGCAAGGCCGACGCGGCGGCCAAGCGGTATCAGCAGTCGCTCGACCTGGTATTGAAGTCGAGTCTCTCCCAGGACGCGAAGGACGACGCGAAGCTCGCCGATCACTACAATCTCGCGCGGGTAGTGCTGAAGCGGGGCGACTCCAAAGCAGCCAGCCAGCACGCCGAGGTCTACATGAAGGGCGCCACGGAGCGGCAGAACGACTTCCGCGTCCGCCAGGCTCACGAGCTGCTGGGTCTGATTGCACTCCAGGAGAAGAAGTTCGACGACGCCGTGTCCCATCTGGGCGAAGGGAATCAGCAGGATCCCTCCGTCATCTACGCGATTGCCCTGGCGTACCAGGGCAAGGGTGACGCGGCAAAGGCAAAGGAGGCTGCGGCGCGCGCGGCCAACATGAACATCCTCCCCACCCTGAACTACGCGTTCGTTCGCGCCAAGGCGAAGCGGATGGCCTGACCGCTGGCGGTAACTCCCCAGTCCTCGCGCCGGGCTTCCGGCGCGAGGACGTACTCCGTCCAGACCCGGAGGTAGCTCATGGACGCGCTCGTCGCACTTGCCATCAGTATCGGAGTTCTGATAGCCGTGTGGACTTATCTGGCGCTGGGCGTTGCCGCCTTGCCGGTGTGGGCGGGAATCGTGGCGTGGGGCGCATTCTTCGCGGCGGGTGGCAAGACCACTGGGTTGGTCAAGACCATCGCAGCGAATCTTTCGGGGGTCTTCTGGGCCTTCCTCGCTCTCCAGGCTGCCAATCGATTCGGCGGTGGCGTGCCGATCCTGGCGGTAATGGTGGGAATCGCGGCCTTCTTCATGGTGTTGCAGGCCAAGCTGCCGCTCCTGAGCTTCATCCCCGGCGCCTTTCTCGGCGCTGCGACTGCGGTGAGCGTGGTGGTCGGCGCGAACGGCGCCTGGACCAAGACGATTCTCGCCCTGGTCATTGGCGCCTTGTTTGGTTACGTGTCGGAGCTGCTGGCGGGCGCGCTGACGTCCAAGCGAGCGGCCGCCTAGGAGGCCGCCGAGTCGGAGTGCAGGTCCGAGCTGCCGAGGAAGTCCAAGGGCGGCTGGGCTTGTGGCGGAGCAGGGAGCAACTCGCCGACCGCTGCGATGAGCTGCTCGGCGGTAAAGGGCTTGGCGAGAAAGGTCTGAACAAACTGTTGGAGTTGGGGTTCCTCGAGGGCGGGCTGGGCGTACCCGGAGATAAACAGCGCCGGGGTGCCTGGCCTCAGCGTGCGCGCCAGGCGCACTAGGTCCAGCCCGCTCAGGTCCGGTAACCTGATGTCGACCACCATTGCGTCGAGGCGCTGCTCATCCGACTGCATCTGCCCGAGCGCCGCGAGACCGGACTCGGCTTCAAGGCAGGTATAGCCGGCCCCCCGGAGAATTCGGCAGGCCAGCTGGCGGACCGCGGGTTCATCATCCACCACGAGAATTGTGGGCATCGGGCCGTCCGAGTTGAGTGGTGGTTAACCTAACTGGATGACGGGATTACCCTGTTAATTGCGACACCCATTAAGTAACTTCGATCCCATCCACTGTCCATCCACTCGCGTTTCACCATCAGTCCACGTCGCCGGCAGCCGACCGGCGCGCGGGGGAGTTTATGCGACTGATCCTCAGGTCCCTCAGGGTGTTCGCCTCGAGCGCAGTGCTGGTTGTGTCGCTGGCCGGATGTGGTGGTGACGGTGGGACTGACCCGGATACCTCGGATGTCGCTGGTAGCTGGTCCGGAACATTGGAGGGGGACGATGGCTCGACCGGCACGTTGACCCTGACTTTATCGGAGACCGGAGGAAACGTCACCGGGAACGGCACTTTGACCGCCGGCTCGGAGTCGCTTCCTCTCACCGTCTCGGGATCCTATTCCGCTCCGGACCTGACCCTGACCCTAAACTCCCCCTGCTGCGACCCAGCGACCCTGGCGGCCACGATCGAAGGGGGTGTAATGACCGGACAACTCAATGGATCGGGCTTCTCAAACCTAGAAATAACCCTCACGCGAGACTAGACCAGGCCTGCCCACTCAACGAGGCGTGGAGTACTCCGGTCCGAGCAGGAGTCCGTCCCGGGTGTATTCCCCGATCTTCTGTCCGTTGAGCCAGAGCTCGAACACCGCCCGCTCCTCGTACTGAAGAAACGCCTCGTACGCGGCGAACAAGCGCTTCAGGTTGTACTCCACCGAGGTCCCGGTCTCATACCCTTCTCCCAGCGCCAACACCAGAAGGCCGGGGCGCGCCTCCTCGTACTCGGAGACGATTTTCAGTCGAGTGACGTCGCTCAGGGCCCGGCGGGTCGGAACGAACCGGGTCAGCGCGCGACGCTCCGCCATGGGCTCATCCGAGGCGACCGGCGGTGGCGCCGAGTATGGGCGAACCACGGTCTTGGCCGGTGCGGGAGTCGTGTCGCTCGCAGGCTCGACGCCTTCGCGCTCCTCACGCTTGGGGTCAATGCTGCTCGGGGCCGAGGCGTCGCTCTCGGTGTGGGTTGATGCCAGCACCGGTTGGGAGGCCTCCGCGGAATCATCGACACTGGCAACAGCTGTCGTCCCGGAGTCGGCCGAGGCCACCGAGTCGGGCTCGAGCTCATCGAGGGCCACCTCCACCCGGCTCCCTTCGGACACCCGGACTCGCCGTCCCACGCGGTCCCCGTGAGTGTCGCTCCCCCCAGGATCTCCTACCGGCACGTCACCCGGGACCAGCGAGAGCAGATAGTACTCCCCCGACGGCAGATCGCTGAAGGCGAACTTTCCTTGCCGATCGGCGATCTCCAGCCGCTCGTACCGGCGGGCTCGCGCATCGCCGTCTTCCAGTTCCCGCCCACCCACTACCGATTGGGTCCACCACTCGGAGGAGTAGGAGGTAACCGGGTTGAGATACACCTCCCGGCCGGCCCCATACCGGACCTCGCCAGCCAAGGTGTGCAGCAGAACCTGCCCGGCCACGACCCCGTTTCCGGGATTGAGGTACGGCTGGTACTCGGCCTCGATGAATTCGGCCTTTCGGGGGGCCGGGGTCGGAGGGGAGTGCGATGCGCATGCGGCCACCCCGGCAAGGGCAAGGAGTGGCATCAAACGGGACAGTTCCATCATGACATTGGGGTGGCCGTCAGCCACGGGCGTGAGGGTAAAAGAAGCCCCGGGACGGGGCCTGGCTCTAGTCTAGCATGCCGCGCGAGAAGCGCTAGAGACCCTGGGCTCCGGGTGTGGTCCGTTCGTCCCACTCGGCTACCCCCAGCGCCTGGACCAGGTTCACGATGACCAACTTCAGCTTCCGGCTGCTGCCGCCATCGGCCGCCTCGCCATACGGCGTGAGCACGCATTGGCGCATCACGACCAGGGCCGGCTGCTGGCGCAGGAAGTCCGACAGCCGGACGTTGACCAGCACTTCCAGCGATCCCCGAAGAAGCCCCCCGGTCAGCAGGCACCCAACCCGTCTCGCGGTAGTCCGTCCGGTGCTCCCGGGGGCTTCGATCAGCTCGTCGTCCAGCGTCGGCTCGATCAGCGCCACGCCATCTCGCCGTAAGGCTACAAAGGGGATGGGCTCGCGCTCCGCCGGTAGCCGGACCCGGGTACACTTGAGCAGGTGCACTCCCGCCCCGAAGTAGTCCATCAGGCTCTGGTGCTGAGGCACATGAAAAATGCCGTGGAGCCAGCCCTGCCCGCAGAGGATGTTGGCCGGGACCTTCCGAAGAGGAGGGAGGGTTTGGACCCCCGAACCGTATGCCATCTTCGCTCGCGATTGATGTCAGAGAGACGGCGGCAGCCGTGCTTCTCGCGAGGGCGAAAGGTAGCCAGTCGCTTCCCGATCCGACACAAGCGGGGTACCCCGATGACGGCAGCCGCCACTGCCCCGGCTTCGTCAGGCTAGCCCCGGGCCTGGGTCAAGAGCTCGCTCACGGCAGTCCACATGCCGTTGAGCTCGCCCAGAACCACCGCGTCGAAGGCCCCCCGCTGCCGGGCCGTCTGGCGAGCCGACACCGGAAGAAAGGCCGGATGAGGAAGGATCGGGGTTAGGGGGGCCTGCTCTCCAACCGCGCGCAAGGCGTACAGGGCAGATGCTTCGGGCAGCTTGGTATCCAGCATGACCAGGTCGAACGCCCGCTTGCCCAGGAGGTCCAGCCCGGTACGAAGGTCGCGCGCCTCGGTAACCCGCACCCGCCCGCGTCCCTTCACGGTCAGCAGCTCACCGATGATCTGTCGGTCGAGCTCGTCGTCCTCGATGACCAGTACTTCCACCGAGGGGCTCACGGCTCCCTCGCGGCTGGTCGCGTCATGGTTGTGGCCCCCGAGGGGCCTTGGGCAGAGCCTAGGGTCAACGCCCCCAGGGTGACGGCAAAGAGACCGGTCGACCGCATGTGCTCTCCGGAGGAGTAGACGGACTGCCTGGAACGCTGACGGACGGCGTGACCGGGTGGGTGCCAGGGGCATGCCACCCAGGCAGGGGCCCCGGAAGGAATCGGATGATTCGGTACAACTCGTTAAGGGACTTGGGTTAGCGTACCGCGCGTGGGAGAAAAACGGTCCCTCTCCGGCCGCCTCGGACGACCGGTTTGTGGCCCGGATTTGTAGCTTGGGCCCTACACAAAAACCACACACCGGCATCCTCGACCGCAGTCGGGCACACCGGTGTGTGGGGCTGGATATCCCGGGCCAAGCCCGGAACAGCTCAGGTGGTCAGTACGGTACCGTAGCGGGGGAAGTCATCCAGAATACGGCCGGTGCCTCGGACCACGGAGGTCAGGGGATCTTCGTCTACCCTCACCGGCAACCCAGTCTCGTCCATCAGCAGCTGATCCAGGCCCCGAATCAAGGACCCGCCCCCGGTGAGAACTATCCCTCGCTCCAGGACGTCGCTGGCCAGCTCGGGCGGTGTCATCTCCAACGCCCGACGGACCGCATTCACGATCCGCGAAATCGGCTCCTGCATGGCATCCCGGATTCCACTGGAGTCCACCCCGACCGTCTTGGGCAGGCCGGAAACCAGATCCCGGCCCTTCACGTCCATCTCCACCTCGGGCACCAGAGGCACGGCCGAGCCGATCCGGATCTTGATTCGCTCCGCAGTCGGCTCGCCGATCAGCAGGCTATAGGTCTTCCGCATGTACTGGACGATGGATTGGTCCAGCTCATCCCCACCGGTCCGGATAGACGCATCGCAGACGATGCCGGACAGGGCGATGACGGCGATGTTGGTCGTCCCGCCCCCAATGTCGATGACCATGCTCCCCACTGGGGTCTCGACCGGAAGGCCGACCCCGATCGCCGCCGCCATCGGCTCGGAGACCATCAGCAGCCGCTTGACTCCCGCCGAGCGGGCGGAATCGCGGACTGCCCGGCGCTCCACCTCGGTGATGCCGGAGGGGACGCAGACGATCACCGTGGGCTTGACCTTGAGGATGGTCCGGTCGATCACCAGACGAAGGAAGTGGCGGAGCATCTTTTCCGCGACCTCGAAGTTGGCGATTACCCCGTCCTTCATCGGGCGCACCGCCTGGATTCCTTCCGGAGTGCGGCCCAGCATGCGCTTGGCCTCGAGCCCGATGCCCAAGATGTTCCCGGTGGCCTGATCTACCGCCGCGACCGAAGGCTCGTTGAGCACAACACCCTCGCCCTTGACCAGGACGAGGGTGTTGGCCGTACCCAGATCAACAGCGAGCTCGCTGGCAGGCCGCCAAGATTTTCTGCGAGGCATCTGGCGGCGGCGGTTGCCGCCTTCGTCCGGGATAGACTCGGTCCCAGAGCCGGGTTCGATCACGGCGGTCACGTGTGCGGGTGTCCCTTTGGTCAGGCGGGTGCCTTGCAGATATCCTGCGCCGGTTGCGTTTCACCCCGGTCAGATCGAGCGGCGTATGGGGAAGGCCGCGCTTGATGTGAATAGGTGCAAGATGTGATCCACAACGATTTACGATTGCGGGGACTACTCACTCCTAATCACGCCATGATGGCGAGTGAGCCCAGGACCACGGAGCCGAGCCCCGGGTCGCCGTCGATCCGTACCAGGCTCCTGGCGGTGGAGGGCGGCAGGCCCTTGGAGAAGAGGCGCCAGGCCGTGTCCTGGCTCATCCGGACCAGCGCCGACGGCGCCGCTACGCGGCCAGTGTACAGGGTCCACCCCGACTCCTCCCGCCGGATGGTCCAGCTGTCTCCTGCCTCCCCCTCGATCTCGAAGGACACCGCGGAGCCGGTAGGGGCAGTGACATCCCGGTACGTGCGGGGCAGAGCGCGAAGGAAGAGATCCAGAACCGGATGCAGCCACTTGCGAGAGGTGAGGCCCGGGGCCGCGACCGCGTCACGGATCTGCTGCTGGTGCAACCAGCGCTCGGTGTATTCCCGGCCCACATCGAACCAGTTGGCAGATTCCGCCTCTCCCGCCCAGGCAACGGGCCACTCGGCCGGCGCGTTCGGATCGAGCGAGGCAAACAGCTCCGCCACGGGCGGGCCGGTCAGCTCCAACAGCTCGATCATCAGTGCGGGGCTCACCCGCCGAAATGCCGCCACCCACTCGGCGTTGAGCCGATTGAGGTAGCCCACCAGGTCCTGATAACTGTCGATCGACTCTTCGGCCCGAGGCCGGAAGCCGTCGCGCTGATGGGAGAGCCGACGGATACTGGTGTCGAGTAGGTGGGCGACGATGTCCTTGACCGACCAGAGCGCGCAAACCGTGGGGCGGCCCCAGTCGGAATCGCTCAGCCCCCGGAGCAGGCCGATGAGTTCCCGATGCAAGGCGGGGAATTGACCGGCCACCAGGACCGGCCGAACCGGCTCCAGCGTCGAGCTCGATGAGGGCATAGCAACAATGTGGCGCCGCGCATCGGGATCGCAAAGCCGTGCGTTGACCCCTTTCCAGCCCGGGTCCATATTTGGCCGGTTGCGGTCCGGTAAGTCATTTGGAATTCAGCAGCTTCTAGCACGAGGAGTTTGGCAAATGGCGTTCACCCTTCCCCCCCTGCCGTACGATTACAACGCTTTGGAGCCGCACATCGATGAGCAGACGATGCGGATCCACCACGACAAGCATCACGGTGCCTACGTCAACAACCTGAACGCCGCTTTGGAATCGCACGCCGACCTCCAGAAGAAGAGCGTTGAAGAGCTGATCGCGAACATCGATGCCCTTCCCGAGGCCATCCGTACACCGGTGCGAAACAATGGCGGCGGTCACGTCAATCACACGATGTTTTGGGAGATGATGGCGCCGGGCGGAGCCAAGGAGCCGGCCGGAGCGCTGGCCGAGGCCATCAACAAGGCCTTCGGAGGATTGGCCCAGTTCAAGGAACAATTCGCCAAGGCCTGTATCGGCCGATTCGGCAGCGGGTGGGGCTGGCTCATTGCGGCCAAGGGCGGGGCGCTGGCCATCGAGAGCACACCGAACCAGGACACCCCCTTGATGAGTGGAAAGACCCCAATCCTCGGCTGTGACGTCTGGGAGCACGCGTACTATCTCAAGTATCAGAACCGGCGTCCCGACTACGTCACCGCCTGGTGGAGCGTGGTGAACTGGACCGATATAGGGAAACGGTACGAGAAGGCTGCCAAGAAGTGAGCGCTCCGACGTCGCTGCCCGCCGTCGGATCTCCGGCTCCCGATTTCACCCTTCCCTCGACCTCCGGCAGCGAGGTGACGCTTTCCCGGCTCCGGGGGAAGAACGTCCTCCTGGCCTTCTTCCCTCTGGCGTTCACCAGCGTCTGCACCAAGGAACTGCGCGCCTTCAGCGAGGATTTCGACCAGTTCCGAAGCGCCAACACCGAAGTGCTGCCGATCAGCGTGGACTCGATTCCGACCCTCAAGGAGTTCAAGGCCAAGGAGCGGATGACCGTAGACTTGCTGAGCGACTTCAAGCGGGAGGTGAGCCGGCTCTACGGCACCTTGCTGGAAGAGAAGTTCTACTCCAACCGGGCGTATGTCCTGATCGACCGGAGCGGCACGGTCACCTGGACTCATGCGGAGGATACCACCGGCGCCCGCCGGGAGAACGAAGAGATTCTCGAACGCCTGCGCGCTCTTCATTAAAGGACTGCGATGCGCCGTCTCTTCCTCGCGGCTCTCGGCTTGGGCCTGGTGATGGTCGTGGGCTGCCGGATAGAGGACCGCACGCCGGCCGGCACCCGGCGGGATGAGGATGCGTTACAGGCCCTCCTGGCGCGCTATAGCCGGGATCTCGCGGACCGAAATTGGGCCGACGTGCGGGGTCTATTCTGGGGCGAAGGCAATTATTCCGGGCCGCTGGTGCCTCGGTCCGTGGGCCGCGCGGTTTCCATCGACTCCGCGTTGCGAGTCATCGCATTTCACGTGAACGGGGCGGAACCGCAGAGCTACGACGTGCGGGTCCTGAGAACCGACCTGCGGCAGGATGGCGACCTCGCGGCCGCTTGGGTCATCGTCCGGCGAAGAATGCCGATTTCGGGATCCTCCGGTTGGGTCGAGCGGGACTGGCTGGAGCACCTCGTGCTTCGCCGGATTGGGGGCAGATGGCGGATCCTCAGCGTCGCCGAGTCCGCCGCCCCGCGCGGGGCGCCACGTGAGCCTCGCTGAACGACCGGCTCTGGCATTGGTGGGCTCGGTGGCCAAGCTCGTCAACGCGGGGCTCGGCACCGAGGCGACACTGGCTGCGGTCACCGAAACCCTCCGCAGCGCCTTGGGCGCCCGCTCCATCACCATCTGGCTTCGGCGTCCGGGCGCCGCCGCGTTCAGCGCCATTTCGGCGCCGGTCAGCGCCACGCCGCCGGAGACGACCACTGCACTCAAGGAATTGCCCGCCGCCCGGGCGTACCGCTTTTCATTGGAACAGGAGGGCATCCCGCTCGGCTTGCTGGAGGTCGATCTGGACGGCGCGGGGGACCATCGGGACGTCCTCACCGTCATCGCGGATGTCCTCGCGCCGTACCTCGCATCGTTGGAGCTGTCCGAGGACCTGGCCGGCGAAGTCGCGGCGCAATCACGGGAGATCGAGGGGCATCGCCGGTTCACCAGCCTGGTGATCGACAGCCTCCCCGTGGGGCTGTATGTGGTAGACCGCGACTACCGGATCCAGATCTGGAACCGGAAGCGGGAGACCGGGACCCAGGGCTTGCAACGCGGGGAAGTGGTGGGCCGGGCGGTATTCGAGGTGCTCACCCGGCAGGAACCGGAGCAGCTCCGAGCCGAGTTCGACCGAGTCTTCGAAACCGGCGAGATCCAGCAGAGCGAGCTGGAGGTCACTCGCGACGGTGAGACCCGCCACTTCCGGCTCAGCAAGATTCCAATGCGGTTCGAGGGTGACGCGATCAGTCACGTGATCACCATTGGCGAGGACGTGACCGATGCGCGGTTCGTTCAGTCCCAGATCATGCAGAGCGAGAAGCTGGCGGCGGTGGGTCAATTGGCCGCCGGCGTCATGCACGAGATCAACAACCCGCTTGCCACCATCAGGGTCTGCGTAGCGGCGATCCAGGGCCGGGTCTCGGATGGGACCGCCGGCGAGGACGACATCGAGGAGTATCTCCAGATCATCGACAAGGAGGTCGAGCGCTGCAGCCGGATCGTGGACGGGCTGCTCGACTTCAGCCGGCCCAAGGGAAAATCCAAGGGGCCGGTGGAGCTTTCCGCCCTGGTCGAGGACACGCTGTTCTTACTGAAGCACCACCGCCGCTTCAAGCGGCTCACGGTGGTGCGGGAACTGGCTCCGGATCTCCCCCCGGCGCTGGGCAACGCGGAGCAGCTGATCCAGGTGCTGATGGCGCTGATGCTCAATGCCCTGGACGCGATGGAGCAGGGTGGGCGGCTGACCATCCGCACCGGCCGGAGTCGGGTACGACCGGACGAAGTGATGGTCGAGGTCGAAGACACCGGCGTCGGCATACCGGACGAGGACCACAGCAGGATCTTCGACCCTTTCTATACCACGAAGCCGCCGGGCCGGGGGACCGGATTGGGACTCTCGATCTGCTACGGGATCGTGGAAGATCATCGGGGAAGGATCGACGTGGACAGTGCGCCGGGAAAGGGAGCGACTTTTCGGGTGCACTTGCCGGTAGGTGAGAGTTAGTGCTGGGTAGCTCACCACTCGTCACTCTATGAAAATTCTAGTCATCGAAGACGACCGCACGGTCGGTCACTACGTCAAGCGCGGGCTGGAAGAGCAACGCTACCAGGCCGATCTGGTGGAAGACGGCATGGAAGGGTTGCGGCTCGCGTCGGGGGGGCGCTACGACCTGATCGTGCTCGACCTCCGGCTCCCGGAGATGAACGGTCTCGAGGTGCTGCGCACCCTGCGCGACCGGGGGAACACCACGCCGGTGCTGGTCCTGACTGCCCAGGACGCGGTGGACTTCAAGGTGCAGGCGCTCCGCTCCGGCGCGGACGACTACGTCACCAAGCCGTTTGCCTTCGAGGAGCTGTTGGCCCGAGTGGAGGCGCTGGGCCGCCGCCCCAAGGAGATCAGGGATCCGGTCCTCCGGGTGGGCGACTTGGAGCTCGACACGGCGACCCGCGACGTGCGGCGCGCCGGAGAACCCATCGATCTCACGCCCAAGGAATACACCGTTCTGGAATACCTCATGCGGCATACTGGCCGGGTCATGTCCCGCACTCTGATCACCGAGTACGCCTGGGACTATCACTTCGATCCGGGCACCAACATCGTGGATGTGGTGATCAACCGGTTGCGCAAGAAGGTGGACTCGGGCCACGCCCAGAAGCTGGTTCACACCGTGCGTGGCGTCGGGTACGTCGTGAAGGTGTGAGATGACCACCATCCGCCGCCGGCTCACCCTGTGGTACACGGTGGCGCTCGGGGTGACCGTGGCGGCGTTCGGCACCTTGCTGTATATCGAGCGCCGGCAGTCCAGTCTTCGGGAGCTGGACCAGCGGCTGGGCCTGGAGGCGGACCTCGCCAACCGCTGGCTCAGCGGCTCCTACAACGTGCTGGGGCGGATCGTGACGACCGCGGGCGGGCGGCCCGCACTGGACCCCGGCATCAGCGCGTATCTCGAGGCGGTGCGCGACTACCTCATCGTCACCGACACCACCGGGTCGATCCTGGCCCTCTCCGAAGACACCCGCCAACTCAGTGCCGACGCACTCCAGCTGTTGACCGCGCCGCTGGACTCCCTCCGGTTACCCAAGTACAGCGGCATCATCGACCTCGGCGCCCCGGTTGGGCCGGTCCGCTTCCTGGCGGTGCGGGTGGAGTCGGCCGGACCGGAGATCGGCGGTCTGCTGGTGGCGACCCCGGTGAGTGAGGCTGCGTTCGGCCCGCGCGAGCTACTCCGTTCCATGCTGCTGATCGCGCCGCTGATGTTGCTGGGTGCCGTCTTGGTGGGGTACTGGCTGGCCGGCACCAGCTTGCGGCCGGTTCAAGGGATCATGGACGAGGTCGAAGCCATCACCGACGGCCGCAGCCTGCACCGGCGGCTTCCGGTACCGCTGTCGACCGACGAGATGGCCCGGTTGACCATCACCGTCAACGGCATGCTCGCCAGGTTGGAGCAGAGCTTCGGCAGCCTGCACCGCTTTACCGCCGACGCCAGTCACGAGCTCAAGACGCCGCTCATGGTCCTGCGCGCCGGGGTGGAGCGGGCCCTGGTCCACCCGGGAACCCCGCCCGAGATACTCCAGTCGCTGGACGAGACACTGGCCCAGATCAATCAAATGTCGGAGATGGTAGAAAGCCTGCTGACGCTGGCGCGAGCCGACGAGGGCAGGGCGCCGCTCGCGGTGGAGGAGGCGGACCTGAGGGATCTGCTGGGCGATGTCGCGGAGACGGCCGGTATTCTCGGTGAAGGGGCCGGGATCAGCGTCACCAGCAACATGCCGGCAACGCCGGTTCACCTCGCAGTCGACCAGCACCGCATCCGGGAAATGCTGCTCAACCTGGTCACCAACGCGATCAAGTACACCCCCAAGGGCGGCACCATCGCGCTGAGCCTTTCGGAGCAGGAAGACGCGGTCGTCTTCACCGTGAGGGACACCGGTGTGGGCATTGCTCCGGGTGACCTGCCCCACATTTTCGAGCGATTCTGGCGAGCGGATCCGGCGCGCTCTCGCACCGGCGATCGTCCCGGCACCGGGCTGGGCCTCGCGATCACCAAGTGGATCGCCGAGGCGCACGGAGGCTCGATCACGGTGCAGAGCCGGCCGGCTCGGGGGACGCTATTCACCGTGCGGCTGCCGAAGTCGGGGCCGGTCGCGCAGGATTCTCTCACCCCTCCTTAATCATCTTCTCATCAGACGACCACGCGCGCTCCATCGGTCGGTGCTAGCTAGGTAGTACCCCCGCAGGAGCCGCTCGATGTTCGCGACTTTGGTGGTCTCCCGGCCCCCATCTAGGCCGAGGGCCGGCTTTCCGCTGCTGGCCGCACTGGTCCACGCCGCGCTGCTGTCGGCCGCGGTACGGACGACGTCCACGAGCCCGTTTCGGGCCGAGCCGATTCGGCGCGATACCATAGTGCTGTTCCCTCAGGTGGCGCCCATGCCTCCGGCAACCCACGTCCCGCCTCCACCGGGAACGTTGCCCAAAGGCGGGCATCCCAAGGCGCCCGAATTCAGGCCGCCGTCAGTGCTTCCCGAAGGTCTAGACATTCCGCCGCTGATGTGGCCGGAGACGGAGCATTGGCTGGCGACGGCAGTGGCCGGCCTGGAACACGACAGTCTCGGGGAGCCAAGCCGGGGTCACCTCCCGGTCGCAGCACTGGATGTGGAACCCCCGACCCGGCTCTCCGGACCCGAGCCGCGATATCCGCCGGCTCTAGCGCGCGCTGGGGTGACTGGACGAGTGGAGCTCTCTTTCGTCATCGATGTGAGCGGGTTGGTGGATTCGGCGTCCCTCAAGGTGCTATACGCTGATCATCCCGAGTTTTCGGCCGCTGCCCGGGAAGCGATCCTGGCCAGCCGTTTCACTCCGGGACTGCGATCAGGCAAACCTGTCTCGGTATTGGTGAGACAAACAGTCGGGTTTCAGCGGTAATTCGGTTGTCATCGAATTGTCATCTTCGGGCAAGCGCGGTGGTATCGGGTGCGTGATAGCTTCTGGCGCACGATCACCCTCCCTTGGAGGTATTTGCGTGTTCGAGAATCTGATCGAGTCAAAGCCCAAGGCGAAGAAGACGTTTTTACAGTCTCTTCTCTCGGTGGTGGTGCATGGCCTCGTGATCTTTGCCGCCGTAAAGGTTACCGCCGGGGCGGCCGAGACGATCAAGGACATCGTGGCCGATACCACGATGGTGTTCCTCAAGCCACCCCCGCCTCCTCCGCCGCCACCCGACCAACCGCCACCCGACGTCATCGTGTCCCAGAACCCTCCGCCTAAGGGGTTCCAGACCGTGGTGGCGCCGACCGACATCCCCAAGGATATCCCGCCGATCGATCTGAACGAGAAGCCGTTCGATCCTCGGGACTTCACCGGTAAGGGTGTGGAAGGTGGTATCGCGACCGGCATAGTGGGCGGCACGGGGCCGGTCACCGGCGAAGTGTTCCTGGAGGCGCAGCTGGACGATCCGGTTCAGCCGATCTCCATCCCGACTCCGCGGTATCCACCGGTGCTGCAGAGTGCCGGCATCGCGGGAGCGGTGGATCTCCAATACGTGGTAGACACGACCGGGCATGCCGAGCCGAACTCGTTCAAGGTGATGAAGACCACCCATCCGGCGTTCGCCGAGCCGGCCAAGGAGGCCATCGCCAAGGGCGTGTTCAAGCCGGCCAAGTTCAAGGGTGTCCCGGTGCGGCAGCTCGTGCAACAGCGGATTTCATTCAAAGTCGGCCAATAAACCGCGCGGAGGCAATTCAAGATGAGTGTAGACCTCATTCACCTGTGGGGCACGATGGGCTGGTTCGCCAAGGGCGTCGTAGTCATCATGGCGTTCATGTCGATCTGGTCGCTCACGATCATGTTCACCAAGTTCCTCCAGTTCCAGCGGACCCAGGCAGAGACCCGGAAGTTCGCCCCCCAGTTCTCCCGCGCCATCCAGGAAGAGAACCTGGACCAGGCGATCGCCTTGGCCGAGAAGAACAAGAAGAGCCACGTCTCCCGGGTACTGGGTGAAGCGCTGGCCGAAGTGAAGCCCCTGCTGCGCGACCGGGCGACCATCACCGCTGCCGACATCAACTCGGCCGAGCGGGCGGTGGAGCGCCAGATGCTGATCACCCTGGCCGACTTCAAGCGGGGCACCGGCCTCCTCGCCACCGTGGGCGCCACCGCGCCGTTCGTCGGCCTGTTGGGCACCACGATGGGTATCGTGAACGCCTTCACCGGTATGGCGGCGCAGGGCGCGTCGGGCGGCTTGGCCGGCATCTCCGCCGGTATCGCCGAGGCGCTGATCACCACGGCGTTTGGCCTCATGGTCGCCATTCCTGCGGTGTGGGCCTACAACTACTTCACGACCAAGATCGAGAATCTCACGGTCGAGATGACCTACACCTCCAAGGAGCTGATCGACTACCTCATCAAGAGCGTCGGCAGCGAGTTCGGCCGCTCGATCTTCACCAAGGAGTTCCAGGCGCAGAAGGCGGTCACGGGCAGTGGCCACGTGCATGGCTGAGCCACGGCACGGCGTTTCACCGGTCACTCCTGTTAGGAGGTAAGGACCATGGCATTCTCAGTCGGCAGAGCGGGGCAGACTGCGGTTCGCTCCGAGCCGAACGTGGTACCGATGATCGACATCATGCTGGTCTTGTTGATCATCTTCATGATCGTGACGCCCCTGATCGCCGCCGGTTTCCGGGCCACCATGCCCAAGGGCAAGAACCTGGACCCGCGGCCGGAGGGGGACAACGAGGTGATCCTGGGCATCGACGACCACGGCCGGTATTTCCTCAACCAGCGTGCCATCCAGGAGGGCGCGCTGGAAGATCAGTTGCGCTCGATCTTCGCGGCTCGGACGGAGGACAAGATCCTCTACTTCAAGGCCGACAACCAGCTCAAGTACGGCAAGATCCAGGAGGCGGTCGAGACCGCCCGGCGCTCCGGCGTCCGGGTCATGGCCGCGATCACCGAGCCCAAGGCCGGCGCCGCGCTGTTCGGCGCCACCGAGGACGAGAAGAAGAAAGAGGGGAAATAATATGGCGGGAGGAGGCGGAGGAGCACGGGGCGACGTATCGTCAGAGCCCAACGTGGTCCCAATGATCGACATCCTGCTCGTGCTGCTGATCATCTTCATGATCACCCAGCCCCTGTCGCGGATGGCGATGGACGTCCAGGTCCCGCCGCCGGAGCAGACGACCACCACGCAGGCGAACAACAATCAGATCGTGTTGGAGCTGGCCGATGACGGCGGTTATGCCATCAACGGTCAGCCGGTTCCCAAGGAACAGCTGGACACCCAGATCCATGCGATCTTCGATCCGCGGCCGGCGAAATTGCTGTTCATCAAGGCGGGCGCTAATCGGCTGTATCAGGACGTGGTGGAGGCGATGGACGTGGCCCGGGGAGCCGGGGTGCAGATTATCGGGTTTACGCCGGAGGAGGCCGACCGCAAGAAGTAAAAGGGCCGACCGCACCGAAGCTACGAACGCGCGGGACCGCCTCCGGGTCCCGCGCGTGCTTTTTCCCCCTCTCCCCGCGTCTCTCCCGATGGGGCCCGTTATCTTTCCGGCCATCACCGATCGTCAGCATTCGAGGGGTCTACGCGCGCGCCTGAACGTCTCACGTTGCTCCTGCCCGGCACCCGACGCCGCTACAGCGGCCTCGCGATCTCTCTCCTGTTCCACGCGGTCCTGCTGGCGGTGATCGTGTTCCAGGGCGAGCGGCTGTGGCGACGTACCCTGGCACCCGGCGCGCCGTCCCTCTTCTCGCTGAGTGGCGCGGGCGGTGGCGGAGGTACCCGGCTGACGTATATTTCCCTCCCTCCGATGCCGAAGCTGGCGCCCCAACCGGCGGTGACACCGGCGGTTCCACCACCGGTCGAGGACCCGCCCGTGACCCCGCCGGAAACGCCGGCAGTGGCGCTTCCCCAAGCAGTGGATACACTGCCTGCTACACCCGCTGAGGGCGTGGTCCAGCCCGGCACTGCCGGTCCGGGAGCAGGTGGTGGAACCGGCGGTGGGACCGGCGGTGGTGTCGGACCAGGAACCGGTACTGGGACCGGAGAGGGCGATGTGCCGGGCAGTGGCGGAGGCGGCACCCTGCGTCCTCCGGAGCTGCGGGACCTCGCCTTCCCCTTCGATACTCCGCCTAAGGAGCTGCGGGGAGCGTCGCTCAACGTCACCTTCTGGGTCAGGGTCGATGGAAGAGTGGATCGCTACGAGGTCCGGCCCGAGATCGCCGATCGTGACTATGCCCGAAAGTTCGACGAAGTGATCCGGGCTTTCCGCTTTACTCCTGCGCGCGCGCCCGACGGGAGCCGGATCGCCGGAACTACCACCGTCACCTTTACGCTCCCCGGTAAGCGGAGCTCCTAGAAGCACCGTTCCCGCCCATCGGTCGGCGCCCGCCGGCCGTGTGACATGCCGTTCACGTCTTTGAGGAATTCATGAGCCGGTTCTTCCTCCGGAAGTCGGTGCAGGACTGCGAGAACGACATCTTGGAGCGCGGCGGGCTCAAGCGCTCGCTGGGCAAGTGGCACCTCACCGCCCTCGGGGTGGGGGCCACCATTGGAGCCGGGATCTTCGCGACCACCGGCACCGCCATCGTGGGAGATCCCCTCCGGCCGGGCGCCGGACCCGCGATTGTCCTCTCCTTCCTGCTCACCGCGCTGACCTGCGGATTCGCCGCACTGTGTTACGCGGAGTTCGCGGCAATGGTCCCGATCTCGGGATCGGCCTATACCTACGCGTACGCCTCCCTCGGCGAGCTGGTGGCGTGGATCATCGGCTGGGACCTGATCATCGAATACGCGGTCGGCAATATCGGAGTGGCCATCGGCTGGTCGGGATATTTTCGAGAGCTGCTCTCCCACTTGGGGCTCTCGATGCCGGCCTGGCTCGCCACCGACTACCGATCGGCCCACCTGGCGGCCGAGTCGGTGGCCGGAGGCGCCAGCGACGCGGCCAGCCTGTATCTCGCTTCGGCCATCGACGCCGCTCCCCGACTCTTCGGTTTGCCCGTCATCGCCAACCTGCCGGCTTTTCTCGCGGTCGCCGCGATCACCGTGGTTCTGCTGATAGGAATCAAGGAGTCGGCCAACTCGAACGCCGCCATGGTGCTGCTCAAGGTGGGCATCATTCTGTTCTTCGTGGCGGTAGGCAGCACCTTGATCCGGCCGGAGAATTGGAACAACCCCGCCACCGGCGGCTTCGCTCCTAACGGATGGGCCGGCATCAGCGCCGGTGCGGCGATCATCTTCTTCAGTTATATCGGCTTCGATGCCACCTCGACGGCCGCGGAGGAGGCCAAGGACCCGGCGCGGGACATGCCGTTCGGAATCATCATGAGCCTGGTGATCTGCACCGTGCTGTATGTGGTGCTCTCTCTGGTAATGACCGGTATGGCGCCGTGGCCGACCCTGGGGACGCCGGAGCCGATGATCACCGCGTTGGCTCAGGCCGAAGGCTCGCCCAGGCTGATCACCATCTCCCGCTTCATCGTCTCTCTGGGTGCCGTGATCGCCATGGGCAGCGTGCTCCTGGTCTTCCAGCTGGGCCAACCCCGCATCTTTATGTCGATGTCACGCGACGGGCTGCTGCCGCCGATCTTCTCCAGGGTCCACCCTCGCTTTCGCACGCCGTACGTCGGCACCCTGGTCACCGGTCTGTTCGTCGGCACCTTCGCCGCCTTCGCCAACATCGCGGAGGTGGTGGATCTCACCAATATCGGAACGCTGTTTGCCTTCGTCCTGGTGTCTGCCGGCGTGATCGTCTTGCGCCGGGTAGAGCCTGACCGCCCACGACCGTTCCGCGCGCCGTGGGTGCCGATCACGCCCATCATCTCCATCGTCACCTGCCTCTACCTCATGCTCCAGCTCCCCCGGCTCACCTGGATCCGCTTCGGGATCTGGCTGCTGCTGGGATTGCTGATCTACTTCTTCTATGGGGCGGGGCACAGCAGGCTGAGGGCGATCCGGGAACGAGCGAAAGCGGCGTAAGGGGCTATTCAACTCCTCCCAAGCGTATCGCTCCCATCACCGCATCCACGGCAGTCTCGATCGGCCGCAGGGCGGACTCTTCCTTCAGCTTGGCGAGCACGCTGCGGCGGAGGGGCTGGTCCGCTGACAGCAGGCCTCCGGTCAGTGCCACTCCGACCGGCGGATCGATGTCCATGACCGGCAAGAGACAGATGGCAAGCTGGGAAAGCTCCCTGGCCGCGTAGTCGGCGATTCCCTGAGCCAGAGTATCGCCCTGGGCGGCGACGGCCAGCACGTGCGGGGCCAGGGCTGCGATCTCCGCAGGTGAGGCACCGGCAGCCCAGCGCACCAGGGCGTCGAAGTCCGCACTGCGGCTCGCGGCAAGCACCCGCTCGCTGAGCGCGGTGGCTGGACTGCGGCCGTCGTGCGCCCGGCTCACCGCCCCAAGGGCCGCGCGGGCGATGGCATAGCCGCTCCCTTCGTCACCCATCTGCCAACCGTAGCCGCCGATCCGGTGCCGGCCGCCGTGACGGTCCCGCCCCACTGCCACGCTCCCGGTTCCAGCGCTCACCACCATTCCCGGGCCGTGCTCGAAGGCGCCGGCGAGGGCGATCTCGATGTCGGTGGTCACCACCACCCTCTCGGCGAGCGCTTCGCTTCGCAGCGCCTTGCGGAGCTCATCGCGTTCGGGCTCTCGCCCGGCTCCCGCAGCACCCACAACCAACACATCCCCGGCGAGTCGGCCAACCTGGGAGAGCGCACGACGAACCACCTCGGCGATGATGCTGGCTGATGCGAGCGCTCGCCCAGGTCGCACGGCGGCTCCGGGGCCCTCCGCGCGGGCTACGATTCGATCGTCCTGGGCGACACCAACGGCGGTCTTGCTGCCGCCGACATCGGCACCCACCAGAGTTCTAGGCATGCTTCTCGGCTTGACGTTGCGCGGAGGGAAGATAGCTGAACAAGATCCCGCTGCCGACGGCGAGCAACGTGCCCAGCGGGACATACCACGGCCATGCAAGGTGGCCAACGGGCTCCAGCCACTCGAGGCCCGGAGTTAGCGCCAGTCGCTTGGCGAAGATCACCACCAGCATGACGCACACGGTGACCGCCACCGCCCCGACCACGTCGCGTCCGCGAGCCCTGGGCCAGCGACCCGCCAAGAAATAGGTGCCCAAGAGCGGCCCATAGGTTATGGACGCGATCGACAGCGCCAACACGACCACCGGAGTGTCGTTGCCTCGGGCGGCATAGTGGAAGAACAGCGCGCCTCCGATCAGGCCGGTTGCCCAGACGGCGGAGAACAGCCGTCCGACCTTGAGCAAGTGTACCGGATCGCGCCGGCCGGTCCATGAGGCATAGAGGTCGTGGGTCGCCGATGACGCCAGGGAGTTGATCGCGGAGCTGTGAGTGCCCATGGCCGCGGCGAGAATCCCGGCGATGACCAGTCCGGCGAGGCCCGCCGGCAGGTGGTCCACTACGAACTGGGGAAAGAGCTGGTCACTCGGCGTTGTCGCCGGCGCCAGCCCCGCGGCCCAGATGGCGGACCCTACCAGCAAAAAGAGCGTGAACTGGAACATGACCATGACACCGGAGCCGACCAGCGCGACTCGGGCGTCCGCAAGTGAACGAGTGGCGAGCAGCCGCTGGACGATGAGATGATCGGTGCCGTGAGAAGCGGCGGAGAGCATGGCGCCACCGACCACGCCGCCGAGCAGGGTGTAGGTTCGGGTCAACGACACAGTTGGGTCGATCAGCTTCAGCTTGCCGGCTTCACGAGCCAGGTCGAGGGCAGCAGCGGGACCTCCGGCAAGATTCCAGGCAATCATGAGTGCCCCGACTCCACCCGCCAGGTATACCGAAAGCTGCAGCACGTCGGTCCATACCACCGCCTTGAAGCCGCCGAACCAGGTGTACACCATAGTGACGATCCCCATCACCACGATCGCAGTGGGTACTCCCCACCCGGTAACCAACGCGAGCGGTATGGCGCTGGCGAACACCCGCACCGCGTCTCCCAGGAAGCGGGAAACCATGAAGATCGTCGAGGTCAGTCTCCGGGTACCCACTCCGAAACGGGTCTCGAGCCTGGCATAAGCGGTCTCCTGCTGTCCCTGGAAGTACCCGGGTAGCAGCCACAGGGCGACCCCGATGCGCCCCACCAGGTATCCGATGGTCAGTTGGAGAAATGTGAGATCGCCCCGAGCCCCGATGCCCGGGATGGAGATGACGGTGAGCGCCGAGGTTTCGGTGGCGACGATGGAGAGCAGAATGGCCCAGGCAGGAAGGTTGCGCGCACCGAGGAAGTAGTCTGAGACGCTCCGCTGATGCCGCGCCACCCACAGACCGACGCCCAGGGTGAAGAGGAAGTAGAGCCCGACGACGGTCAGATCGAGTGTATGCAAACTCGCTCCGCTGGAAGCCAAAAAAAGAGCCCACACGCCGAAGGCGGTGGGCCCGATGGTTCAGCGATCTGAGATCAGGCGGTGAAGCTGGTGCCGCACCCGCAGCCGCCGGTCGCGTTCGGATTGCTGAAGGTGAACCCGGCTCCCTGCATCGAGCTGACGTAGTCGATGGTGACACCGGTGAGATACTGCGCGCTAAAGCCGTCCACGAAGACCCGGACGCCGTTGACCTCGGCCACGAGGTCGTCGTCCAAGGCCCGCTCCTCGATGTTCAGACTGTACTTGAACCCAGAGCAGCCGCCCGGCAGCACGCTCACCCGGAGGCCGGCCGTCTCGGCCGGAACCTGTTCCTGGGTGATGAATTTCTGTACTTCCTCAGCCGCCCGACCGGTGAGGGTCAAGGCAAACCCACCGGCTGGGGCCTGCTGCTCGAGACTGCTCATTCGCTACTCCTTTGAGGCGTCCAGTTAAGTCGGTACCGGGGTAAAAACTACTATGAATCCCTCCCCCGGTCAACGTGGGCCGCGAGCTGCTCGTCTGCACGCAAGTTACGCTGGATCAACAAGAAAGCAGCTATTGCCGCAGCGCCGTAGGCCAGCCCGCGAGCCGGGGTCCCGGTTACCAAGGCTCCCACTGCAAAAACCGAGGCATATACCGCCGTCAGCCCCGCCACCCAGTTCACCCAGGACAATGCTCCACCTGGAATCCGGTCCCCGTGGAACCCCAGCCGGTCTGCGGTCCGGCGCCACCCCGGCCCACCGGGTCGAACCTGCCGGTAGAATCGCTCCAGTGTAGCGTCGCTTTCCGGCGAGGTGAGGAAGGTGACCGTCAGCCAGACCACACTGGTTACCAGAACGGTGATCAGCATGGTCTTGGCGTAAATAGGGCTCCCGGGGTTGTCCAGGGTCCATCCGGAGCGCATCAGCCAGACCGACGTGACGAAGGAGGCCACCATCGCGCTGATCTCCGACCAGGCATTGACCCGCCACCAGTACCACCGAAGGATGAACACCAGACCAGTCCCGGCGCCCAAACCGATCAGCAGCTTCCAGCCTTGCTCCACGCTCTCGAGATAACTCATGACGATCAGCGAGCAAACCATGAGAACCACGGTCGCCAGTCGGGAGGCCACGACCTGGGCGCGGGGGCCGGCGTTCGGCCGGATGAAGCGCAAGTAGACGTCGTTCACCAGGTAGGAAGCACCCCAGTTCAAGTGGGTACTGATGGTGCTCATGTAGGCCGCGGCAAAGGCTGCGAGAAGCAGTCCCCGGTAGGGAGAAGGCAGAATGTCGACCATGACTCTCACATAGCCCTCTTCCGGATTGGTCAGCCCGGGATAACGCAACACCGCGACGAATCCGACCAGAATCCAGGGCCACGGACGCAGCGCGTAGTGTGCGATGGTGAACCAGAGGGTAGCCAAGAGGCCGTGCCGCTCGTCCCGCGCCGAGAGGATTCGCTGCACCACGTATCCGCCACCGCCGGGCTCCTGTCCCGGATACCAGGCGGCCCACCACTGGACGCCGAGAAAGACCAGTAGCGTAGAGAGGGGGAGCCAGGCCTGATCGGTCGGTGGGATCACGCCGAAAGCGGCTTCGGTCGACCCGAAGCGAGCAGCCGCCTGGGTAGCGAGCGCGTCCAGTCCGCCGACCGAGTCCACCGCGAATACGGCCAGCAAGATGGTCCCACCCATCGCCACGATGAATTGAAAGGCGTCGGTCACGATCACGCCCCAGAGACCCGACAGAACACTGTAGATCGCGGTGATTCCAAACAACGCGATGGCCGCCTTCCAGGGATCGATATCCAGGGTGATTTGGAGGATGGTCACCATGGCGCGGGTCACCCATCCCATGATGATCAGGTTGATGGGCAGCGCCAAGTAGATCGCGCGGAACCCCCGGAGCACCGCAGCCGGTCGACCGCCGTAACGCAATTCCGTGAACTCCACATCGGTGAGGACTCCGGCCCGGCGCCAGAGCCGGGAGAAGAAGAACACGGTTAGGACGCCCGAGAAGGCCCCGTTCCACCACAGCCAATTGCCGGCCACCCCATACTTGGCGACCAGTCCGGCAACCACCAGTGGCGTATCAGCCGCGAAAGTGGTCGCTACCATCGAGGTACCTGCCAGCCACCAAGGCAGCGAGCGGCCGGAGACGAAATAGTCGGCCAGCGATTGACTCGCCTTCCTGGTGTAGGCGAGACCGATGCCGGCCGATAGGACGAAGTACAGCGCGATGATCAGCCAGTCTGATAAGACGAGACGCATCGCGGCTCCTTGGGAAAATGGGAAGGCTTCAGGGCACCCGGCGCTGTACGCCCCAACCACGGGAATAGTCCGGTGGGATCGAGATCGGCAGCCGGCCGGTGATGGGCGCTACGCCCGCGAGCGCACGAGCCGTCGCCCACTCGGTCACCGGATTGGAACGCCAGCCGATCAGGTAGGATCCCACCTCCGGCACGCTGGAGATCAGGTAGGGATTGCCCAGCGACACCAGGATGGTGGGTCGGGCCTGCGCCGACCGGCCGATGAGGTTCATGAGCGGTGCCGGGAGACCGATGTTGCCTCGCCAAGCTGTCGGCTTATCGGCGGTGATGAAGAGCGCCGTGGGATTGCGGGCGATGGCCGCGGCGGCGGAGTCGTAACTCGCCGGCCCGCTGCCGGGCCAAAGTCGGAACAGGGTGACGCCGAACCCCTGGTTCCGCAGCTCGGCCACCAGCACGGTGCCGATGGTGCGGTTGTCGTCCTCGGCGTACGTAATCGCGGCGAGCGGGGGCCGGCTGCGCCTGAGATCGTGCACCGTTCCGCCCACGTCCTTCACCATCACGATCGAGCGGGAGGCAAGCTCTCGGGCCTCCTGTTGAAATCGGGCGCTCCCCACCACCATCGGAACGCTGTCGAGCGGCACGGTGCGCCGGTCGAAGAGGCCCAACGCGCGCTTGGCCGCGAGTACCCGGCGGAGCGAGCGATCCAGCCGCTCCGGGGCGATCTCGCCCCGGGCGACGGCGGCGGCCATCGCCTCGATGGCCACTTTGGGGTCGGCCGGCTGGAGCAGCAGGTCGGCCCCCGCGAGAAACGCCCGAACCACGGCTCCCGAGCCGTACGCGCTGGTGACTCCGCCCATGTTGAGTGCGTCGGTGACCACTATGCCGCGGAAGCCCAGCGAGTCTCGCAGGATGCCGGTCATCACGTTGGGCGCGACGGTGCCGGGCCGGATCTGGCCGGCGTCGATCCCCGGCAACGCGATGTGCGCCGACATCACCACCTCGACTCCAGCGGCCACCGCTGCCCGGAAGGGCACCAACTCGATCGAGTCCAGGCGCGACCAGCTGGAGGCGATCACCGGCAGCGCAATATGCGAGTCGGTCCCGGTGTCGCCATGTCCGGGGAAATGCTTCGCCGTCGCCAGCATGCCGTGCTCCTGCAGCCCTCGAACTTCCGCCGAGACGAAGCGCCCCACCGTCGCCGGGTCTTCCCCGAAGGATCGAGTATTGATGATGGGGTTGGCGGGATTGTTGTTGACGTCCGCCACCGGGGCGAAGGCGAGGTGGATGCCGACGGCGCGGCCCTCCAACGCGGTGATCCGGCCCATCTCATAGGCCGCGGTGTCGCTGCCGGTGGCGGCGATGCCCATATTGGGTGGAAACGGTGTCCCACCGTTGAAGCGGAGGCTGGTCCCGCCCTCGAGATCGGAGGCCACCAGGAGAGGCAGCCGGGAGCGCTGCTGGAGTCGGTTGAGCTTCGCGGCAATGTCGAGCGGCGAGCCGACCGATACGATGATGCCTCCCACGTGAAGCGAATCCACCCATTCTTCCAGCCGGCCGAACGCTTCATCGTCGTAGGCCGAGTAGCTGCCTGGAATCCAAGGAATCACCAGCTGTGCGATCTTATCGCGAACCGAAAGCGAGGCGATCAGCCCGTCCAGGTCGAACGCCGCGGCTTCCTCCGGGCGGGGCGGGAAGGCGTTCGGTCCGGGCGCGCCGGCCGGTGGGGTTGGAGCGCAGGCACAGAGCAGTATCACCACGAACTTGAGGAGCTTGGGGTGCACCGATCTCTCGTTCTGTTCGGGCTCTGGGTGTGGTCGCTGGGGTGCGCGGCACCGGGCCCCGCGGCTCAATCGACCACGCAAGGAGCGGTCCGCCCCGGCATCGAGGTACTGCTGGCCGACAGCGTGGGCCTGGTCCGCGACCGGCGAGTCGGTCTGGTGACCAACCAGGCCGGAGTGGATGCCGCCGGAGTCAGCGACGTGGTGCGATTGCGTGGGGCCGGAGTTCGACTGGTGGCGCTGTTCAGTCCCGAGCACGGATTCCGCGGCGCCGCCGATCCCGGCGCGGCGGTTGCCTCGTCGATTGATTCGGCCACCGGCCTTCCAATCTATAGCCTTTA
This sequence comes from uncultured Gemmatimonadales bacterium, assembly GCA_963812755.1. Classification (GTDB taxonomy): domain Bacteria; phylum Gemmatimonadota; class Gemmatimonadetes; order Gemmatimonadales; family GWC2-71-9; genus CAVVWJ01. The sequence continues at coordinate 448,730 of CAWEWK010000005.1, forward strand.
CGGAAAGACCACCGCCCCCACTGATGCAATGCTCGAGGGCATCGAGTTGATGCTGGTGGATCTCCAGGACGCGGGCGCCCGCTACTACACCTATCTGGCGACCACGGTGGATGTCATGCGAGCCTCGAGTCGGCGCGGCATTCCGGTCGTCGTCCTGGATCGGCCCAACCCGATCGGTGGGCTGGTGCAGGGCAACGTGCTGGATCCGGCTCACGCCTCTCCCGTAGGCCTGCTGGCCGTCCCCATGCGCCATGGCTTGACCCTGGGTGAGCTCGCCCGCCTCGCCGCAGCCGATCTCGGGCTCAAGGTCGCGATCGGCGTAGTACCGGTGGCGGGGTGGAGCCGCTCCATGGCCTGGGATGAAACCCGGTTGCCGTTCGTCCCGCCGAGCCCGAACCTCCGGTCGATCGAGAGCCTCTTCCATTATCCCGGCCTCTGCCTCTTCGAGGGTACCAACCTCTCGGTCGGTCGGGGGTCGGATGCTCCCTTCGAGCAGATCGGCGCTCCCTGGCTCGATACCGCGGCAGTGCTGGCAACCGCGCGGGCCGCGCGGCTGCCGGGCATTCGCTTCCGGGGAGTGACCTTCACCCCGGCGCGGCCGGGTGACGGTAAATACGCCGACTCCCTGGTGTTCGGTATCCGGCTCGAGGTGGCCGACCGCGCGAGCTACGACCCCACCGCGGTTGCGGTGCATCTCCTTGCCGCCGTGCGGAGTCGGCATCCGGACCGGTTTTCCTGGCTGGCCAAACATTTCGATCGACTGGCAGGGGGGCCCGCGCTCCGCGAGGCTATCGAGGCCGGCTCGGCGCCGCGGGTGATCGTCGCGGGCTGGGAACCGGCCCTCAAGCGCTTCCGGGAACGGCGGAACCCGGCGTTGCTTTATCCGGAGTAGCGGGTGCCCGTCCTGGGAGGCTCAGAGGACGCAGAGGTAACGAAGAAAAAGCACCTTAGAACCTGGCCCCAACGCGTGCTGGCGATTATCCTTTCGCCCGGCGATTAGCCTGGGCTCCTGGAGAGGATCGACACCAAAGTGAAGCTGCTGGGTGCACTGGAGAAGCCGTTCTACGCCGCGGTCAACCCGATGGTGGAGCGGCTGATCCGGGCCGGAGTGCGGCCGAACACCATCACCACCATCGGGACCGGGCTCGTTCTGGTCTCCGCCTTGGCGTACGCCCTGGGCCACATCAGGCTGGGGGGTGCTCTCCTCCTGCTGAGCGGGGTGGCGGACACACTGGACGGGCAGGTGGCGCGGGGCGGGGCGATGGTGACCCGATTCGGCGCCTTCTACGACTCCACCCTCGATAGGGTGGGCGACGGGGCCACCTTCATCGGGATCGGAGCCTTCCTGCTCACCGCGCCCGATGTGGCCTACCGGGTGCCCGCCGCCATCGTGTGCATGGTGGCCATTCTCGGCTCGCTCCTCGTGTCCTACGCCCGGGCCCGGGCCGAAGGATTGGGTCTCGACTGCCGGGTGGGCATCGCCCAACGGGCGGAGCGGATCCTGGGGTTGGGCGTGACTTCCCTGATAGTCGGGGCCGGCCCCCGGGCACTGGTTCTGGAAGCGATCGTGGTCCTGCTGGCGATCGCCACGGTCATCACAGTGGTGCAGCGCTTCGTTTACGTGTTCCGGAACGCCGACCCGGCCGAGTCCTCGCTGGAACCGGAGCCGCGGCGACGCAAGACGGAGCGCGCCGCGCTGGATTCTCTCGCGAAAGGACGTTAAGTGGCTGCACAGACCGCCCGGCGGATCGCGCCGGCTCAGGGGAAACTCGGGGTACTCTGCGTCGGACTCGGCGCCGTGGCGACGACCTTCATCGCCGGCGTCGAGAACGTGCGTCGGAGGGCGGCGAAGCCGATCGGGTCTTTGACCCAGATGGGCACCATCCGATTGGGCAAGCGCACCGAGGGGCGCGCGCCGCTGATTCGCGAGTTCGTTTCCCTGGCCGGACTGTCCGACCTGGTGTTCGCGGCCTGGGATCCGCTACCGGACGATGCCTATACGGCGGCGTTAAAGGCCGGGGTGCTCGATCGGCATGACCACGTGGAGCCGATCGCCGACTTTCTCAAGGCCATCAAGCCGATGCCGGCCGCCTTCGACCAGAACTACGTGAAGCGGCTGGAGGGGAAGAACGTCAAGTCGGCGAAGACCAAGCGAGAGCTCGCCGAGGCGTTGCGCCAGGACATCCGCGACTTCAAGTCCCGCCAGGGCTGTGCCCGTCTCGTGATGGTCTGGTGTGCCTCGACCGAGATCTTCATCAGCCCCGGGCCGGCGCACTGGACCCTGGAATCCTTCGAGAAGGCGATGGATGCCAACGATCCCTCGATCGCCCCCTCGATGCTCTATGCCTACGCCGCGATCATGGAGGGGGTGCCCTTTGCCAATGGCGCACCCAACCTGACCTGCGACTTTCCGGCGATGGAGCAGCTGGCCCGCGACCGTGGGGTCGCCATCGGCGGCAAGGACTTCAAGACCGGCCAGACCATGGTGAAGACCGTTCTCGCCCCCATGTTCAAGGCCCGGATGCTGGGAGTTGCCGGCTGGTACTCCACCAACATCCTGGGCAATCGGGACGGCGAGGTGCTGGACGATCCGGAGAGCTTCAAGACCAAGGAAGAGTCGAAGTTGGGGGTGCTGGAGTACATCCTCCAGCCGCAGCTGTACCCCGAGCTGTACGGATCGATCTTCCATAAGGTGCGGATCAACTACTATCCGCCCCGGGGCGACAACAAGGAAGGCTGGGACAACATCGACATCTTCGGGTGGCTGGGCTACCCGATGCAGATCAAGGTCGATTTCCTCTGCCGCGACTCGATCCTGGCCGCCCCGCTGGTGCTGGACCTGGCGCTCTTCTTCGACCTGGCCCAGCGGGCGGGGCTCAGCGGCATCCAGGAGTGGCTCTCGTTCTATTTCAAGAGCCCTCAGGTGGCCCCCGGCCTCTATCCCGAGCACGACCTCTTCATCCAGCAGACCAAGCTGAAGAACACGCTGAGGTACCTGATGGGCGAGGAGCAGATCACCCATCTTGGCATTGAGTATTACCAGGAGGCGTAAAAGGCTATCGGCTATCCGCTATCGGTCCTGTGGACCGAACCTCCGTTTACCCAGGCCGATAGCGGATAGCCGATCGCCGATAGCGCGAAGCCACATGAAATACTTCCACCGTACCCATCTCTCTCCCGACAGCGTTCTCGCGCGGGCCACCGAGTATTTCGGCGCCCGGCTCACGCCGGTCGAGGAGTCGCCCCGACGCCGGAGGTTTTCCGGCAGCGTGGGTCAAATGAGCGTCAGCGCGCAGGCCGAAGGAGGTCATTACACGCTGATCACGGTGGAGACCAATCAGGTGGGGGAGAGCGAGGCCGACAAGCTGGCCAAGCGTTTCCTCACCCTGGTGCACGCGATGGCCGAGCCGGGCCACCGACCGATCGGCGCGTATTGATCGCGCAGCGAAGCCGCTTCTTCCCCTTGCCCGTGAAGCTCAGGAGAATGTCCACGATGATTCGTCCCCGCACGGTTCTTCGATCCGCCACTCGGCTGCTGCTCCTCCTGCTGCTGGCGACTGCGCTGGCCCCGGTGGCCATGCCGGTACTGGCCGCACAGGAGCCCACCGGCGCGGCCGCACCAGAGCACCGTCCGGGTGGCGAGGTGAACCTTCGGCTGCCCGACCTCAACCAGGGCGATTTCCTCGGTTTCACCGGGCACGACATCCTGCTCTCCGGTCTGGTGGTCTGCGTCCTGGGCCTGCTCTTCGGGCTCTGGAGCTACACCAACGTCCGCGGACTCCCGGTCCATCGCTCGATGGCTGACATCTCGGACCTGATCTACGAAACCTGCAAGGCGTACCTGATCCAACAGGGCAAGCTGCTGTTGGTACTCCTAGGCTTCATCGGTACGGTCATCGTCATCTACTTCCTGCTCACCGGGCTCGAGTTTCCCAAGATCCTCATCATCCTGCTGTTCAGCTTCATCGGCATGGCGGGGAGTTATGGGGTGGCCTGGTTCGGCATCCGGATCAATACCCTGGCCAACTCCCGCACCGCATTCGCCAGCTTGCGAGGCAAGGCGTGGCCGGTGTGTGACATCCCGCTGCGGGCGGGAATGAGCGTCGGCATGATGCTCATCTCGGTCGAGCTGCTGTTCATGCTCGCCATCTTGCTCTTCATTCCGGCCGAGGTCGCGGGCGCGTGCTTCCTGGGTTTCGCCATCGGGGAGTCGCTCGGCGCGGCCGCGCTCCGGATCGCGGGAGGCATCTTCACCAAGATCGCCGACATCGGGTCCGACCTGATGAAGGTCGTCTTCAAGATCAAGGAGGACGACGCTCGGAACCCGGGGGTGATCGCGGACTGCACCGGAGACAACGCCGGAGACTCGGTCGGCCCGACCGCGGATGGGTTCGAGACCTACGGGGTCACCGGTGTCGCGCTGATCTCGTTCATCGTGCTGGCGGTGGCGGACACCGCGGTGCAGGCCCAGCTCCTGGTCTGGATTTTCCTCATGCGGGTCATGATGGTGCTCGCATCGGGATTCTCCTATCTCATCAGTAACGGGATGTCGCGGTCCCGCTACGGGAGCGGCACTCGCTTCAACTTCGAGGCGCCGCTTACCCAGCTCGTCTGGTTCACCTCGATCCTGTCGGTGGTGCTGACGTACCTGCTCTCCTACGTCATCGTTCCGGATCTCGGTGGCAACCCCGACCTCTGGTGGCAGCTCTCCACAGTGATCACCTGCGGCACCCTGGCCGGGGCGATCATTCCGGAGCTGGTGAAGATCTTTACCTCCACCGATTCGCGGCACGTCCGTGAGGTGGTGACTTCCTCCCGGGAGGGTGGCGCATCGCTCAACATCCTGTCGGGCTTCGTGGCGGGCAACTTTTCGGCCTACTGGCTCGGCATCACGATCATGGGCCTCATGGCCGCCGCGTATGGCGTGAGCACCATGGGAGGGCTTGGCGAACTCATGAAGGCGCCGGCCATCTTTGCCTTCGGCCTCGTCGCCTTCGGTTTCCTGGGAATGGGTCCAGTCACCATCGCGGTGGACAGCTATGGACCGGTCACCGACAACGCGCAATCGATTTACGAGCTGTCGTTGATCGAGCAGGTCCCCGGCATCCAGCAGGAGCTCAAGCGCGACTATGGCTTCGACGTGAACTTCGAGACCGCCAAGGAGCTGCTGGAGGAGAACGACGGGGCGGGGAACACCTTCAAGGCCACGGCCAAGCCGGTATTGATCGGAACCGCAGTGGTGGGTGCCACCACCATGATCTTCTCGATCATCATGGCGCTGACCCACGGGCTCAGCAGCGGAATGGAGAACCTCTCGATCCTCCACCCGCCCTTCCTGCTCGGGCTCATCACCGGGGGCGCGGTGATCTACTGGTTCACCGGCGCTTCCACCCAGGCGGTAACCACCGGCGCGTACCGCGCGGTGGAGTTCATCAAGGCCAACATCCGGCTCGAGGGCGTAACCAGGGCGTCGGTCGAAGACAGCCGCAAGGTGGTCGAGATCTGCACCCAGTACGCCCAGAAGGGGATGTTCAACATCTTCCTCGGCGTGTTCTTCTCCACGCTGGCGTTCGCCTTCATCGAGCCGTTCTTCTTCATCGGCTACCTGATCTCGATCGCGATGTTCGGACTGTTCCAGGCCATTTTCATGGCCAACGCCGGCGGTGCCTGGGACAACGCCAAGAAGATCGTGGAAACCGAGCTCAAGATGAAAGGCACCGAGCTCCATGCCGCCTCGGTGGTGGGCGACACCGTGGGCGATCCCTTCAAGGACACCTCGTCGGTCGCGATGAACCCGGTGATCAAGTTCACGACGCTCTTCGGGCTGCTCGCCGTCGAGCTGGGCGTCTACCTGGTCGGCGAAGGTTCCGGCGGGCTTAGCCGGGTCTTAGCGGTGGTCTTCTTCGCCGCCTCTCTGGTCTTCGTTTACCGTTCATTCTATGGGATGCGGATCGAGACTGGGACAGTGGAAGCGCAGGCCGGGAGGCCGGTAGCGGTGAAGGTGTGACCCAGGAGCTGGACCGGAGAGCGTTTCTCGCCTACGCCGCCGCGATCGGTGCGGCGGCCGCAGGCACGGTTCGGCCTCGGCGGGCGCAGGCGACTCAAGAGCCATTCGACCTGGAGGAGGCCACAGTCGCCGAGCTTCAGGCGGCCCAGGCGGACGGGCGAATCACCGCGCGGCAGCTGGTCGAGCGGTACCTGGAGCGGATCGAGGCGTTCGATCGCCGGGGGCCGACGCTCCGGAGCATCCTCGAGACCAATCCTGAAGCGGAAGCCATAGCCGACGGACTCGACCGCGAGCGGAAAGCCAAAGGTCCCCGCGGTCCGCTGCATGGGATTCCCGTGCTGCTGAAGGACAACATCGACACCGCCGACCGGATGACCACCACCGCGGGGTCACTCGCGCTGGAAGGCTCGATCCCGCCGCGCGACGCTACCATCGCGGAACGGCTTCGGGCGGCCGGCGCCATCCTGCTGGCCAAGGCAAACATGAGCGAGTGGGCCAATTTCAGGTCCACCCACTCGACCAGCGGATGGAGCGGCCGCGGCGGGCAGTGTCGCAACCCCTACGTCCTGGACCGCAATCCCTGCGGCTCGAGCTCGGGTTCCGGTGCAGCGGTGTCGGCCAACTTCGGTGCAATAGCGGTGGGCACCGAGACCGATGGATCCATCGTTTGCCCCGCTTCGGCCAACGGGGTGGTCGGCATCAAGCCGACGGTCGGGTTGGTGAGCCGCGCCGGCATCATCCCCATCTCCGAAACGCAAGACACCGCCGGTCCGCTCTGCCGCACGGTGGCGGATGCCGCGGTGCTACTCGGCGCATTGGCCGGAGCCGATCCCAGAGATCGGGCCAGCGCCGCGGCGGCCAAGCACGCCGAGACCGACTATACCCAGTTCCTCACACCCGGTGGCCTCCGCGGTGCCCGCATTGGGGTGCCCCGGGCCAAGTTCTTCGGCTATAGCGACTCGGCCGACCGCCTGACCCAGGCGGCGATCGACATCATGCGCGACGAGGGCGCGGTCATCGTCGATCCCGCCGATATTCCGCAGGCCGGTGCTTACGACGATGCCGAACTGGAAGTCCTGCTCTACGAGTTCAAGGCGGGCTTGAATGCGTACCTCGCGACGTTGGGACCGTCGGTGAAGGTCCGGACTCTGGCAGATCTCGTGGCCTTCAACGAGGAGCACCGCGACCGGGAAATGCCCTATTTCGCCCAGGAGCTGTTTCAACGCGCCGAGGCCAAGGGGCCGCTGACCACGCCGGCGTACCGGAAGGCGCGCGAACATTGCCGGAAGCTCTCGCGTACCCTCGGCATCGACGCAGTGATGAGCCGGCACCGTCTGGACGCGCTGGTGGCGCCGACCGGCAGCCCGCCCTGGCCGACGGACCTGGTCAACGGGGACCACTTCACCGGCTCCAGCTCGACCCCTGCGGCAGTCGCCGGGTACCCCAGCATTTGCGTGCCGGCAGGGTTCGCCTTCGGGCTTCCGGTCGGCATTTCGTTTATTGGACGAGCCTGGAACGAGCCCACGCTGATCCGGCTGGCGTACGGTTACGAGCAGGCGACCAAGCTGAGGCAGGCGCCCAAGTACGCGCCGACGGCGGCCCTCTAAGCATGGCCTCCAGTGCTCCCACCGCGGATCGTGCGACGATGCACGGCCTTACCCGCGAGCAACTTCTCGAGCTCTACTATTGGATGCGGCTGACTCGCTCGCTCGAGGAGCGGCTGGTCAACCTCTACCGCCAGACCAAGGTCGTGGGAGGGCTATTCCGCTCCCTTGGCCAGGAAGCCTGCGCGGTGGGTTCGGCGTATGCGCTCCGGCGGGAGGATGTGCTCTCCCCGCTGATCCGCAACCTCGGCTCCATGCTGGTGAAGGGCGCCACCCCGGTTGAGGTGCTCCGCCAGTACATGGCCAAGGGCGACTCTCCCACCCGTGGCCGCGAGCTCAACATTCACTTCGGCGACGTGGAGGACCGCAATTTCATCGGCCAGATCTCCCACCTGGGAGACATGGTGCCGGTGATGGCGGGCGTCACGCTCTCCTTCAAGCTCCGGGGCGAGCCCCGCGTCGGCCTGGTCTACGTCGGCGACGGTGCTACATCCACGGGAGCCTTTCACGAAGGGATCAACCTGGCTGCGGTGCAACGCTGTCCGCTCGTGGTCATCGTCGAGAACAACGCCTATGCCTACTCCACGCCCACCTCGGGCCAGTGCGCCGCCGAGCGACTGGTGGACAAGGCGGTGGGCTACGGGGTTCCCGGAGCCCGGGCCGACGGCAACGATGTGCTCGCGGTGTACCAGGCGACTCGGGATGCGGTAGACCGGGCCCGGCGCGGTGGCGGCGTCAGCCTGATCGAGCTGATGACGTACCGCCGAAAGGGCCACGCCGAGCACGACAACCAGTCGTACGTGCCGTCCGGGGAAATCGACCGATGGGCCCGAGAGAACGACCCCCTGGACCGCTACCAGAAGACCTTGACCGACGGGAGCGGCGTGCCCTCCACGGAGCTGGGGGAGATCGATGCCAGGGTGGCGGCGGAAGTCGATCGCGCCACCGACGAGGCGGAGGCTTCCCCCCAGCCCGAAGCGCGCGACTGTCTCTCGGGCATCTACGCCGATCCACCGTCGGCACCAGCACTCTGGTATCGCGAGGGCATCCAGAGCGCGGTCGAGCGCCATGAGCGCCCGGCAAGCTGGGGAACTCACGATGGCTGAAGTCACCTACCTCGAGGCCATCCGCCAGGCGCTGTTCGAGGAAATGGAACGCGACCCGAACGTCTTCTGTATGGGCGAGGATATCGGCGCCTATGGCGGCGCCTTCAAGGTCACCGACGGGCTACAGGCCACGGTTCGGGGAGCAGCGGGTCATCGATACGCCGATCAGCGAGACCGGCTTCGTCGGGGCCGCGGCGGGCGCCGCACACATGGGAATGCGACCGGTGTGCGAGATGCAGTTCATCGACTTCGTCTCCTGCGCCTACAGCATCCTCACCAACTACGTCGCCACCGCCCGATACCGCGCCTTTCTGCCCTGTCCCATGGTGGTGCGCGGGCCCAGCGGAGGGTACGTGAGGGGCGGCCCGTTCCATTCGCAGAATCCGGAAGCCGCGTTCCTGCATACTCCGGGGCTCAAGATCGTGTACCCCGCGACGGCGGCGGATGCCAAGGGGCTGCTGAAGGCCGCGATTCGGGACGACGACTGCGTCTTGTTCTTCGAGCACAAGTATCTCTACCGCCGGATCAAGGAAGAGCTTCCTTCGGGCGATCACATCGTACCCATCGGCAAGGCCCGACTGGCGCGGGAGGGAAAGGACCTCTCGATCGTCACGTATGCGGCCACGGTATGGAAGGCGCTGGAGGCGGCCGAGCAGCTGGAGCGGGAGGACAAGCTTTCGGTGGAGGTGCTCGATCTCCGTTCCTTGCTGCCGATGGACGATGACGCGATCGTCGCCACGGTGAAGAAGACCAACCGGGTTCTCATCGTGCACGAGGACACCGTCACCGGCGGCGTGGCCGGGGAGATTACTGCCCGGATCAACGAGCTCGCCTTCGAATGGCTGGATGCCCCGGTCCGCCGGGTTGCCGCACACGACGTCCCTCTCCCCTACGCGCCGCAACTGGAGGACTTCGTCCTGCCTCAGACGGGGGATATAGTTCGGGCGGCGAGATGGGTGGCAAATTACTAGATGAGGGCTATCGGCTATCAGCTATCGGTCCGAGGGAGCGATTCCTAGGTGGCGCATGGCTGATAGCCGATAGCTGATAGCCGATAGCTCGATAGCCTCCGCGGAGCGGAAAAAATGTCCAAGATCGACGTCATCATGCCCCAGATGGGCGAATCCATCGCCGAGGGTACGCTCTCGCGTTGGATCAAGAAGGTTGGCGACTCGGTGAAGCGAGACGAGCCCATCTTCGAGATCTCGACCGACAAGGTCGACGCGGAGATTCCGGCACCCGCGGCCGGAGTGCTCTCCGAGGTACTGGTGCAAGAGGGTCAGACCGTCGCAGTCCAGACCGTCGTGGCCAAGATCGAGACCGATGCTGCTGCCGCGACAGGAGCCGCGCCCGCACCGGCTGCGCCTGCACCGGCCGCATCCCCTCCCGCGCCTCCTGCGTCTTCCCCGTCTGCACCCACCCCGGCGGCGGAAAAGGCGCCCACGCCTCCGCCTCCTCCACGCCCGCCCGCGCCCGCTCCATCTGCCGCGCCGAGGCCCCAGCCCGCTCCCGCGGCGACAGCCAACGGGGGCGAGGAGACGGCTGAAGACCGGCTGCGCCGCAGGTCCACGCCGTTGGTGCGGAAGATGGCCGCGGAGCACAACGTCGATCTCAGCTCCATTCCGGGAACTGGGCTCGCGGGCCGAGTCACCAAGAACGACATGCTGAGCTACCTCGATCGGGGGCCGTCACCCGCCGCGCCCCTGGCGAAGGAGCCGGCCGTTGCAGAAGCCGGAGCCGCCCCGATGCCCCGCGGCCCGGTGGCCCCGCTCATCGAGCCCTGGCCGGGTGACCGTGTGGAGCCTTGGACGCGCATCCGGAAGCTCACCGCCGAGCACATGGTGATGTCGCGTCGGGTGTCTCCCCACGTGAACACGATCTTCGAGATCGATTACACCCGCATAGCCCAGTTGCGGGCCAAGAAGAAGAAGGAATACGCCGACCGGGGCGTGAACCTCACCTATCTGGCTTTCATCGCCAAGGCGGTGGCCGACGGGCTGCGCAAGCATCCGGTGCTCAACTCCGCCGTCTCGGGGGAGAGCACTATTCTGCGCCGGGACATCAATCTCGGTATCGCGGTGGCGCTGGATTGGGGATTGATCGTTCCGGTCATCAAGCACGCCGACGAGCTCTCGCTGCTGGGCATTGCCCGGGCGATCAACGACCTGGGCGAACGGGCGCGGTCCAAGAAGCTGAGCCCGGACGAGGTGCAGAAGGGCACCTTCACCATCACCAATCCCGGCGTCTTCGGCTCGGCAATCGGAACGCCGATCATCAATCAGCCGCAGGCGGCGATCCTCTGTGTCGGCTCCATCGAAAAGAAGCCTGCGGTGGTGACGGTGGATGGCAGCGATACTCTGGCAATTCGGACTAAGGGCATGCTGTCGCTTGCCTTCGATCACCGGATCGTGGATGGCGCCGACGCCGACCGGTTCATGGCGGAGGTAAAAGCGCTGCTGCAGGACTTCCCCGAAAGCGCGGTGTGAGGTGCCGCGCGCACTCACGGTCTCCCGGGTCCGAGTGCGCGCCGGGGCGGAGCAGGAGTATCTCGCTGCCGTTCGAGAGCTGGCCGCGCTGGCTGAGCAGCGGGGTTGGCACCTGTGGGTTTTCCGCCGTCCGGGGGACTCGGGCCTGTTCCTGGAGTGCAGCGAAAGCCGAAGCCCGGAGCGGCATCGAGCAGTGACCCATCGGCCGGAGGATGAGCTGAAGCTGGAGCAACGGATCCGTGCGCTGGCGGAATATGAGGAGGGGGCTTGGGATCTGTGGGAAGAAATCTAGTGGCACAGCACTCTTGTTTGCGAGCAAGAAATGCCCAGAAGATTCATTGAGGTCGACGGCGACTCCTGGACCGTCTCAGCATCCGGCCGTCTCACCCAATACACCAAAGACGAGTTCGGACTCATCTTCACCCGCGGCACCGGTGGAAAAGGGGAGCAGCGGGTGGTTCGGTACTCGCCACCCGGAGCCAAGAGCCGGGAGCTGTCGCTCGAGGAACTGAGCGACCAGGAGCTGCGGGAGCTGCTGGCCCACTCCCAGCCGTCGTGGACCGCGCCCGAGATGGGATACCGGCGCTGAGCTCCCTGCCTCCGGAGCCGCCAAGCGGCCCCACGGTGGACCTGCACCTCCATTCCAGTGCTTCGGACGGAAGTCTTTCGCCCGAGGCTCTGGCGGGACGTGTCGCCGCCGCTGGGCTCAGCGCGATGGCGCTCACCGACCATGACACCCTGGCCGGAATCCCCGCCGCCATTGCCGCGGGCGAGAAGCTGGGACTCAGGGTGATCGGCGGCTGCGAGTTCTCGGTCGCGGCGCCCTGGGGTGAAATGCACGTCCTGGGTTATTTCCTTCCCGCCGAATCGGCCCCATTGGAGAGCTTCTTGGAGCGCTGCCGTGCCGACCGGGTCAGGCGCGGAAGGGAAATGTGCGACCGGCTCCAGCGGCTGGGGGTCAACCTCGATTTCGAGGACGTCCTCCAGGAGGCGCGGGGTGGAGCGGTCGGCCGCCCGCACGTCGCCCGCGCGATCGTGCGGAAGGGCGGGGCAGTCGACGTCTCCCAGGCCTTCGACCGCTTCATCGGTAGGGGACGCCCCGCCTTCGTGAACAAGGTGCTGCCCCAATTCGCGGAGGTCGTCACCCTGGTGCACGGCGTGCGCGGCCTGGTGTCAGTGGCGCACCTGAAAGATCGCGCCACTCGCTCGTTCGTGGAGCGGCTCAAGCAGGAAGGGCTCGACGCGATCGAGACCCGGCATCCGAGCCACGATCCGGACGTTCGCGCGCGTCTGACCGACCTGGCGCTGCGGTTCGGTCTCCTTCGAACCGGCGGGAGCGATTGGCACGGTGATCCCGAGCCGGGCGAAAGCCACGGCGCGCTTGGCTCGCAGGCGGTGCCACTGGAGTGGCTGGATCGACTGGAGGCCCAGCGCGGCATCCCGCTCCCCCAGGCAGCATCCTCGTGAGTACCCTGCTTCCAGCCGGTTCTCCGGCCCCGGACTTCAGCGCGGCAGCCTCCGACGGCCGCACCTACCAGCTCCGCCGGCTACTGGCCGAGGGGCGTGTGTTGCTGGTGTTTTACCCGGGGAATAATACCCCCGGCTGAAACCGCCAACTCTCCGCCGTGCGCGACGAGATCCGCCGATATCAAGAGCATGAGGTGCAGCCGCTCGGAGTCAATCCCGCTTCGACCCAGAGTCACGCCGAGTATGCCGCCCACCTCCGGCTTCCATTTGCGCTGCTGTCCGATCCCGAACTGGCCATCAGCCGCGCGTATCACACCCTGAAGCCCGACGGCAAAGGCATCTCCCGGTCGGTCTGTCTCATCGACCGCGACGGCACGATCCTGTATAGTCAGGCAGGAGCGCCCGGTGCCGAAATCATCCTGGAGTCATTGAGACCGTCATGAGCTCGACCAAGTTCGACTTTCAGGGCAAGACCGTGCTGGTGACCGGGGTCGGCCGTGCCGGCCAGATCGGAAACGCGGTGGCGCTTGCCTTCGGTACCGCGGGGGCCAAGCTGGTGGCGTGCGATCTCAACGCGGTCGGGGTGGCCGAACGGGTCCGGGAGTTCGCCGCTCAGGGGCTGGACGCCCGGCCCTGTGCCGGTGACCTCACCCATCCGGACATCGCCGCGCTCGCGGTGGAGACGGCGCTGCGACACTTCGGCCGGCTCGACGTGGTGGTCAACGTCGCCGGCGGGCTCACCACCTATGGGCCGATCGAGACGCTCCCGGTCGAGGGGCTCGAGCGCGAGCTCGCCATCAACCTGAAGACCACGGTGCTGGTCTCCCAGGCCGCAATCCCGGCGCTGGCCAAGACCCAGGGATGCATCATCAACTTCGCGTCCATCGCGTATTTCCATCCTCAGAGCCCGATGGCGGTCTACTCCGCCGCCAAGGCGGCTGTCGCGGGCTTTACCCAGAGCCTCGCGTTGGAACTAAAGGACCGCAACATCCGGGTGAACGCGGTCGCGCCCGGCATGGTGCGTACCGGTGACAATGTGGCCGCGGCCGGCGAGGGTGCTGCGTACGTGGAGCTGCGTGACATCACCGATGGCGTGCTTTCGCTGGCCAGCCCGGTGTCCGGCGGCATGACCGGACACATCCTTCCGATCGCACCGGCGGCCGCCGGCGCGCTGTAATGCAGCTCGAAGGTAAAGTGGCGCTGGTCACCGGCGCCGGACGGCGTCTCGGCCGGGCCATGGCGGAAGCACTGGCCGGTCGCGGCATGACCCTCGCCATTCACCATCACACTTCCGGTGGTGGCGCGGAGGAGCTGCAGGAGTCGATCGTCTCGCGTGGCGGACGGGCTGAGTGCTTCCCCGCCGATCTCTCCGATCCCGCCGCCGCCCGGGCCTTGCCGGGGCGAGTGGTGGACCAGTTCGGCCAATTGGATGTTCTGGTCAACTCGGCCGCGATCATGCAGCGCTTGCGGTTCGAGGAGACCACGCCGGAAGCTTACGACACCATTCTCAATCTGAACCTGCGTTCGGTCTTCTTCTGTACCCAGGGCGCGACCGCCGCGCTCCGGGCCGCCCGGGGCAAGGTGGTCAACATGGCCGACCTCGGCGGGCTCGAGCCCTGGCCGGGATTCGCGGCCCATTCCGTCAGCAAGGCGGGCGTGGTGATGCTGACCAAGGTGATGGCCCGGGCCTTGGCCCCCGAAGTGACCGTCAATGCGATTGCCCCGGGGACCGTCCTGGTGCCCGAGTCCTACACTGCGGCCGAGCGCGAGCGGCTGGCCCGGAGTGCTCCGCTCGGCCGGCTGGGAAGCCCGGCCGACGCCGTCGCCGCCCTGCTTTACCTGTTGGAAGGCGGCGATTTCGTTACCGGCGAAGTACTGGTGGTCGATGGCGGTCGACTCCTCCGATAGCGTTGCCCTGGGTCACGTCGCGATCGTCGGCGGAGGATGCTATGGCACCTTCTACGCCGGCCAGCTGCTTCGTGCACGGGAGCGAGGCAAGGTGAGCTACCGCCGGGTGACGGTGGTGGATCGCGATCCCGGTTGCCGATTCAGCCGTGAGATCGGACCCGGGAACGGGGTCGAACTGGTGGTGGAGGAATGGTCTCACTTCTTCGACGCCTGGCTCACCCGCTCCGCTGCAGCGACCGAGGCGGAACCACCCGACGCGATCGTTCCCTCACCCTTGATGCCCCATCTCATGTTCGAGTGGCTCCTCCGGCGCGCGCGGTCGCGTTGGCCGGCCCGAGCTGGTGGAGCAGCGGCCCCTCCCGATCGGACCGGGCACTCCCTACGATGCCGCTGCGCCGGACGGCACCCGTTACGTGTCCTTTGCCGACTGGCTCTGCCCGGTCCACTGTATCGAACCCGCCACCTGTCCCATGATCCGGGCCCCCCGAAGCTGGGAGATGTCGGACGCGATGGAGCGGCTCACCAGCCACTTGTCCGGGAGCCGTCCCACCGCCGGGCCGGTGTTGTTTGCCTGCCGCCACCGGGTCTATGGGGTGGGAATGTTCGACGTCAGCGCGGTACTTGCGGGCGACGACATCGTCGCTCGCGCGGGGCAGGAGCATGGATCGGTGGACGTGGTGGTGGGCACGGTCTCCGCCTGTCATGGTGCCGCAAGCCTCCTGCACCTGGGGGCTTAGGCCGTTGGAGGGGCGGCGGGTCCTCCCCCGGCGCAGGAGCCGGGAACCCTTGGCTGTTCTATATTTGGGTCAGTCTAAATGGGGACTCTCATGGGTCGGGTCGAGGAATTCGATGTCATCATCGTAGGTGCCGGGCCGGCTGGGCTCTGCGCCGCCATGTACGCCGGGCGGGGCTTGCTCAAGGCCGTGCTGCTGGAGAAGGGTGTGCCCGGCGGCGAGCTGCTGAACACCGAGTGGATCGACGACTATCCCGGCTTCGAGCACGTCCTGGGACGCGAGCTGGCCGCGAAGATGGCCGATCACGCCCGGGTCTTCGGCGCCGACATCCGGCAGGAAGAAGTCGAATCCATCTCCCGTCGCCCCGACGGGATCTTCGAGGTCGTCACCTCGGGCGAGATGGTGTACGAGGCCCCGACCGTGATCCTCACTGCCGGAGGAACTCCGACCAAACTGGAGGTTCCCGGGGAGGCGGAATACGCCGGCCGGGGCGTCTCCTACTGCGCGGTGTGCGACGGGGCGTTCTTCAAGGGCGAGACCGTCGCGGTGGTGGGTGGCGGCGACGCCGCGGTGGAAGAAGCCGACTATTTGACCCGATACGCTGAAAAGGTCTACGTCATCCATCGGCGGGACCAGTTCCGTGCCTCCAAGATTCTCCAGGAGCGACTGTTCGCCAATCCCAAGATCGAAGTCATCTGGAACAAGCGAGTCGTGGAGCTGAAGGGCTCGCCCTCCGGGCTGCACTCGATTGAGCTGGAAGACACGGTCACCGGTGGACTTCTGTCGCTGGCGGCCACCGGATGCTTCGTGTTCATCGGTTTCCGCCCCAACACCGGTCTGGTAAAGCAGCACTTCGCCCATGATGCGTCGGGTTACATCATTACCGACGAGCGGATGATGACCTCGATTCCCGGACTCTTCGCCGCCGGCGATCTCCGGGTGCAGCTCACTCGGCAAATCACGACGGCCGTAGGAGACGCCACCACCGCCGCCATCGCGGTGGAAAAATTCCTGGCGGACCGCCGGAGCCGGGCCGACGCCAAGGCGCAGGTCGGTGTCTGATCTGGAAGTCGTAGTCCTGCCCAACGGACAATTCGCCCAGAATTGCTTCCTCGTGGCCGACCGCCGCAGCGGCGAGGCCGTGATCATCGATCCGGGTGAAGAGCCCACGATGTTCCTCGCCGAGCTGAACACCCGGGGCTGGAACCTCGGCGCGATTTGGCTGACCCACGCACATATCGACCACATCATGGGTGTGGGAGAAATTCGGCGCGCCACAGGAGCGCCGATCCATCTGCACCCGCTGGACCGCCCGATCTACGACGCGTTACCCCAGTTCGGCGCCTGGGTCGGCATGCAGCTGGAGGCGCCACCGCCGCCTGACCACGAGATCACTCCGGGGTCAGCGCTCGGGGTAGGAGGCTTCGAGTTCAAGGTCCGCTTCACCCCGGGTCACTCCCCGGGCAGCGTGAGCTTCGTGGGCAACGGCATGGTCTTCGGGGGAGACGTACTCTTCAACGGCTCGGTCGGCCGGACCGATCTGCCGGGTGGTGACTACGCCACCCTCATGGCGACGATCCAGAACCAATTCCTGTCTCTCCCGGATTCTACCGTGGTCCACAGCGGCCACGGCCCCGACACCACGATCGGCGTCGAGCGACTGACCAATCCGTTCCTGGCAGGGAGCGTGCGGGCATGAAGCCCGACGGACAGTCCCTGCCCGCGAGACCACCGCGCCCGCTGCGGTCGACCGCTGCTCCGGCCGTCGCACCGTCGCTCCGGCCTTCGTGTATTCGCTGCAACTTCGAGGTTCCCAGCGCGCCCTTGGGGTGCAGAAATCCTTGTCCCAACTGCGGCATGATGTACCCGCTCGGGGACTGTTCTGACTGAGCGAGCGGGGGCCCTCGTCGATCTGGAGCTGAGCGCACCGGCCAGTACCCGCGCTGAGCTCGACATCTCGCGCCTCGCGCTGCCGCCTCCGCTCCGGCCTGCCGCGGAGCTGGCTGTCCTCGATATCTCCGAGTACTTCGGCGAGACCACCGGCGGGGTTCGCACCTATCTGCTTCAGAAGGCGCGCTACGTCCAAGCCCGCCCGGCGCTGCGCCAGGTCATGGTGCTGCCCGGTGCTCAGGATTCGATTCACGAGGCCAGCGGTGTCCGTTGTTACCGGCTTCATGGCCCATCGGTTCCCACCCAGAAGCCCTACCGATTCATGCTGGCCACCCGGTCGACCAGCCGGATCGTCGCTCACGAGCGGCCGGATCTGATCGAGGTAGGCAGCGCCTGGTGTGCGCCCTGGCTGGTGCACCTCGCCACCCGGCGGTTGGACGTGCCGGCCGTCTGGTTCTATCACAGCAATTTTCCGCGGGTCATCGCTCCCTGGCCCGATCGCGTGGGACGATTGCGATCGGCGGCGAGCGAATTTGCCTGGGCCTACGTTCGCCGCCTGGGCCGGATGGTCCGCGCTACTCTCGCGCCTTCCGAGTTCGTTGCCGGGGAGCTGGAGCGGGCGGGGGTGGAGCGAGTGGTGCGGGTGGGGCTCGGCGTAGACTTGAATCGGTTCCATCCCAGCCGCCGGAGTTACGGTGCGGAGACCAGGCGAGAGCTGGGCCTGCCGTCGGCACCCCTGGGGATCTTCGTGGGCCGGCTGGCCGCGGAGAAAGAGCTGGATCTCCTGCTTCGGGCCTGGCCCGAGGTCGAGCGCCGCACCGGTGCGCGTCTCCTGCTGGTCGGGGATGGTCCTGCACTCCGGCGATTGCGGGCGCGTCCCGGGAGCGAGCGGGTGCACTGGCTGCCCTTCGAGCGTGACCGGGACCGACTCGCCGATATCCTTGCCGCCGCGGACCTCTACGTGGCTCCCTGTTCGATCGAGACCTTCGGCCTCTCGGCTCTCGAAGCCCTGGCCAGCGGCACGCCGATTCTCTCCGCCGATCGGGGCGGCGTCGCCGAAACCGTACGGCGCTCGGGCGCCGGCGCCACGTTCGCCTCGGGAGACGCCGGTGCCTTGGCGGAGGCGGCCGTAAGCCTGTTCTCAGGCGACTTGGCGGAGCTCGGCGCCCGGGGGCGGCGCCACGCGGAGCGACACCACGGGTGGGATGCGGTGCTGGACCGACTCTTCGCCGTGTATCGCAGCGTGCTACAACCGTGAGCCTGCTGGTCTCCATTCACGACGTGACGCCCGCGCTCGGCCCGGCGGTGGCCCGACTCTGGGCGATCTGTGCCGACCGCAAACTGCTACCGGCCCTCCTGGTGGTTCCCAACTGGCACGGCGATTGTCAATTGCACCACCATCCCGAATTCGTGGGCTGGCTTCGGGACCGCGCGTTCGAGGGCGCGGAGATCGTGCTGCACGGTGAGCGACACGACGAAGTGGGCCTCCCGCGCCGGGCCGCGGACCACTGGCGGGCCTGGGGACGGACCGCGCGCGAGGGGGAATTTCTCACTCTCACCGAAGCGCAGGCGTACGAGCGGATCGCTCGCGGGCGGCGGTATCTGCGACACCTGGGATTGGAGCCGGTCGGATTCGTCCCTCCGGCCTGGCTCGCGCGCGAGGAGAGCTACCGGGCGGTGGCTCGGGCCGGATTGGACTTCAGCGAGGACGACCGGTGGGTTCGACTGTTTCCAGCGGGACAGCGAGTGCCCGCGCCGGTGGTCCGGTGGAGCGCACGATCTCCCGCTCGAGCGTGGGGCTCGGTCGCGGTAGCAGGCGGGCGGTGGCTCTTTCAGCGCCGCGCGCCGGTCGCGCGCTTGGCGCTTCACCCTCAGGATCTCGACCATCCCGCGACTGCCAGAGCCCTTCCCCGGGCGCTGGATCGGTGGCTTACCCTGCATCAGCCGATCAGCTACTCCGAGCTTCGCCGCACGACTGGGCCCGCGTTCCGAGCCAACTAGTCAGCCATGACTCTGGTCGAGGCCCATCTCCTCTGTTTGGCCCTCGTCGTGATCGATCTCCTCGCCCGAGCCTGGCGGATCCAATGGATCATTCAGGGACTGGGGCACCGGATCAGTGTGCGCGACTCACTGGTCTTGAACGCGTTCGGCGACGCGGCCTGTGCGCTGACCCCGCTGCGGATCGGTGGGGAGCCCGCTCGGCTGGCTGGTATGCTGCGCAGCCGGGTGCCCGCGACGGCGGCGTTCGTGGCCATCAGCCTCGAGGTCTTGGCGGCTTGGCCCGTCATCCTGGTCGCCGCGGGATGGCTGATCTGGCGCTATGCTCCCGCATGGTGGGCGTTGGTCGGGCCCCGGCTGAGTGCCGGCATCGCCGATGCGTGGCCCTGGGTAGTCGGCGTGCTCTTGGTGAGCCTGTTTGCCTGGCGCTATGCCCGGCGCATTGCTTCCCCGGCTTCGCGGCATCTCCGGCGCCCGATCCGTCGCGCGATGGTCTACTGGCGCCGGATGCCGCGCTGGCCGCTGGTAGCGAGCATTCCACTCAGCCTGCTCAACCTGGTTACCCGGGTGGCCATCCTGCCGGTGCTCGCACTTACGCTGCCGAGTCCCCCGGCGCTGGGTCCGATGGCCGTGGGCTCGTTCGCGCTGCTGTACAGCCAGCTCTTGCTTCCGACCCCATCGGGAGCAGGAGCAGTGGAACTGGGCTTTCTAGGTGGTGCGGCGGGGGAGCTGGGAGATGGCGAGGGGTGGTTGCTGTTGGCCTGGCGATTTTACACCAACGGGGTTGGTGTGCTACTGGGCGTGATACTGGCCGCCCACGTCTACGGGTGGCCCGCCCTCCGCCGGTTAGCGGGGCGGTGGAGCGATCCCGACTAGCAGCACCGTTCGCTCCACCGCTTCGGCAACGCCGTGCGGCAGGTCGGCCGGCGCCCACACCACCGTTCCCGCACCCACTTCCCGGGTCTCGCCGCCCACCGTCATCCGCGCCCTCCCCGATACAACCAGGTAGAACTTGTCCGCCCCTGCATGAATGTGGGTGCGCTGCGATTGGCCCGGCTCGAAGCAGTTCAGTCCCACGAACAGGCGCTCGCCCCGAAAGAGGTCGGCCTTGGTAGCCTTCTCTTCGCTGAACTCTGCCGCGTCGTCGACCCGAGTGAAATACCGGCTCATGAATTGCCTCCGTCCTGGAACTGCGGAGAATACTCCAGTGTCAGCACGCTCGGGATGACAGGGCAACCCCAGGCGGGTAGAATTCAGCCCATGACCGAAACCCGCATCGAACGCGATCCCCTCGGCGAGAAGCCGGTTCCTGCCGACGCGCTCTACGGCATCCAAACCGTGCGGGCGGCAGAGAATTTCCCCATCTCGGGCCTGCGCCCCTTGCCCGCGTTCGTGGATGCGGTCATCTGGATCAAGCGATCCGCCGCGTTGACCCATAAGGCAACCGGGCGGCTCGAGCCCCGCTTGGCCGATGCCATCGTCCGGGCGGCCGACGAGATCCTCGGCGGGCAGCACCGGGATCAATTCATCGTCGATGTCTACCAGGCTGGTGCCGGCACCAGCCACAACATGAACTGCAACGAAGTGCTCGCCAATCGGGCCAATGAGATCCTCGGTGGAGCCAGAGGTGCATATGCGCCGGTCCATCCCAACGATCATGTGAACATGGCCCAGAGCACCAATGACGTGATCCCCACGGCCATGCGGCTGGCGACCCTGGCTTCGCTGCCGGCGTTTCTCACTTCGCTGGAGGGCCTGGCGGAATCGCTCCTGGCCAAGGGCCGTGAGTTCGACGGGATCATGAAATCGGGCCGCACCCACCTGCAAGACGCTACTCCCATCCGCCTGGGCCAGGAGTTTACCGCTTACGGCCACACGGTGGAGCGGCATCGCGACAAGTTGACTCAGGCCGCGGATTGGCTCCGCGACATGAATATCGGAGGGACTGCGGTCGGCACCGGCATCAACGCCGAGCCCGAATACCCCGGCCTCATGGTCAAGCATCTTCAGGAGATCTCCGGTCTGGCACTCCGCGAGGGTGAGGACCGGATCCAGCTCATGCAATCCATGGGTGACATCGCGACCTTTAGCGGCGCGTTCCGGGCCTACGTCCTCGACCTCAACAAGATCGCCAACGATATCCGGTTGCTCGCCTCGGGTCCGCGAACCGGCCTGGCCGAGATCATCCTGCCGGCGGTGCAGCCCGGCTCCAGCATCATGCCGGGCAAGGTGAATCCGTCGGTGGCGGAAATGGTGAACCAGGTCTGCTTCCAGGCACTGGGTCTGGACACCACCGTCGCGCTGGCATCGGAGGCCGGGCAGCTCGAGCTCAACGTCATGATGCCGGTGATCACCCACAATATCGTGTTCGGCCTGATCATCGTGGGGAACGCCAGCAAGGTTCTGGCGGAGCGGTGTGTGGACGGGATCCAGGCCGACGAGGCCCAATGCGCCTACTGGCTGGAGCGGAGTCCGGCGCTGGTCACGGCGCTCGCGCCCAAGCTCGGGTATGCCGAGGCGGCAAAGCTGGCTAAGGAAGCCTTGGCCACCGGACTCACGGTCAAGCAGCTGCTGGAGAAGAAACGGTTGCTTCCGCCGGAGGAGATCGAGGAGGTGCTCGACCTCCGGGCTATGACGGAGCTAGGAGTTCCGGGAGGGAAGGGGATTCCGGCGGGCGGTTGAGCGCTGGTCGCAACAAGGTCATCCCGAGCGTACCGAGGGATCTCGCCGGCCGCTTTCGGAGCTGCCCGGAGGAGGTGCCTCGGTCGTTTCGCCCGCCCGTGTGTTCCCTCGCCGATCAGATCGCTCTGGGCTTCGTCTCTCAGACGAGTCCTTGGGCTCCTCGCCCTCCGTTCGAGAAAGCTCCAGTACTCTGAAGGGCGGACGGTCGGGATAGCGGCGCTGAAGCAGGGCCATGGAAACGTTGTACACCGGTGCATTGCCGATGGTTTTCCCTTCCGGTTGGCCGTTGTGGGCATGCCCATGGAAGACGGCGTCGACCGGATACCGGTTGAGCGGCTCCTCGAGGCGGCTCGACCCCAGGAAGGTGTAGATCTCCAACGGTTCACCCTCCACCGTTCCCACTATCGGCGAGTAATGCAGAAGGACGACCTTTCGGGGCGTCCGCAGCCGGCCCAGGGCGGTTTCCAGCTTGAGTGCCTCCTGAAGCGCTTCCTGCACGAACTGCTTAATCATGGACTCGCCCCAGGGTCCCAGTGCCCGACGGCCGAATCCGCCGGCGAACCCCTTCACTCCCGCGAAGCCCACCCCATAGATGTCCACCGTGTCACCATCGAGTACATGGACCCCGGCATCGGCCAGAATTCGGCCAACTTCCTCCGGCTTGCCAGACTCGTGATCATGATTGCCCAGCACCGCAACCATGGGTACTCCGACAGTGGCCAGCGACCGGGCAAGCTGGCGTGCCTCTTCCGGGTCTCCCCGGTCGGTGAGGTCCCCGCAGAGCGCGAGTATGTCGGCCTGTTCGGCCACCTTGCCTAAGACCGACTGGACGGCCGGCCCATACCCGGCGTTGCCGAGATGGATGTCCCCGACCGCCGCGATCCGCACGATTCCTGGAATCTTTACCATTGCGACCCAATCAATCACGGGGCGGACAGCCCAGCGGTGATCCTCCGCACAACCTCGATTTCAGCCCCATAGTATGATGGGCATCCCCTTCCAGGGAGCAGGGATGGGCCTGTCGCCCACTCATTCGATGGTCGAAACCCCATCCCGCGTCTTCTACCGCGAGGCGATGGAGGTCCTCACCCGGGCGGGAGTTCCATTTCTCGTCGGGGGAACCTTCGCCTTCCTGCATCAGTCGGGAATCGACCGCAGCACCAAAGACCTCGACATCTTCGTCAAGCCCGTTTGACGTGCAGCGGCTACTCGAGGCGTGCGCAACCGCCGGTTACGAGGCCGACCTGGTCTTCTCCCATTGGCTGGCCAAGATCCGAGCCCCCGACGGATTCATCGACGTGATCTTCAACTCGGGGAACGGGCTCGCGGTGGTGGACGACCATTGGTTCGAGCACGCCACCGAAGGCACGGTGTTGGGTCTCCCGGTCAAGATTGCTCCAGCGGAGGAGACCATCTGGTCCAAGTCGTTCGTCATGGAGCGCGAGCGCTTCGACGGCGCGGACATCGCCCATATCATCCTGGCTTACGGCGACCGGATCGACTGGCGTCGGCTGGTCGACCGGTACGGAGACTATTGGCGGGTACTGCTGGCTCATCTGGTGCTGTACGGCTTCATCTTTCCCAGTGCCCGCTCCCGGGTTCCGGCTTCGGTGATGAAGGAGTTGATGGAACGCCTGTCTCTCGAGGTCGACGCCCCTGACGCCGAGGACCCGGTGTGCTATGGCACCCTGCTGTCCTGGTCTCAGTACCTGGGCGACGTCCTTGGCGGCTCCTTCCGCGACGCCCGCATCCGGCCCTATGGAAACCTGACTCCCGAGGAGGTGGCCCGCTGGACGGCGGCGGAAAAGCGGTAGATATTGCAGGCACCATGCGGGTTACCACCTGGACCGAATACAGCCTCATCATCTCCTTGCACCTCGCCAAGCGGGGAGGGACCGGGTCCGGTCCCATCGCCGCGCGCGAGCTGGCCGATGTGGAGCGGCTCCCGGCCGACTACGTGGAGCAGATCCTCCTGCGACTGCGCCGTGCCGGGCTGGTGGAGAGCGTGCGCGGGGCCAAGGGCGGGTACTTCCTGGCCAAGGAGCCGGCCGCCATCTCGGTCCGGGACGTCATGAGCGCCTCCGAGCACCAGACCTTCGAAGTAAACTGCGAAACCCACCCGGTCGATGCCGAGCGATGTAGCCCCGACGCCACCTGTAGCATCCGGCCGGTGTGGCACGCGCTCCAGCAGCGGGTGGATGAGCTGCTGGCGAGTATCTCCCTGGCCGACCTGATGAAAGAGGAAACTCAGGTGCAGGAGTTGGTCGGAATCTCGTCGGCGAGTTAGCGGCGGTGGTACCTCCGCATTTCACCCGACCCGGCCGGTCGGGTTTTTCGTTTTGGAGGAAGACAGTGACGGCAGTGCGACAGCTTTCGACGGCTCGTGAGCCGGCCCTCTGGCAGGCGGTGGGCAACACCCCGCTCCTCTTGCTCGATCTCCCCGAGAGCCAGCGGGGGCGGCTGTGGCTCAAGGCCGAATGGCTCAACCCGGGTGGCAGCGTAAAGGATCGGACGGCTCGGGCCATCCTGCGCGAGGGCCTTCAGCGCGGTGAGCTGCCGGGCAAGCGGCTGCTCGATGCCTCCAGCGGCAATACCGGCATTGCCTACGCGATGCTGGGCGCGGCGGCGGGGGTGGGGGTCACCATCTGTCTTCCCGGCAACGCCAGCCCGGAGCGGCGCGCCTTGCTCGAGATCTACGGCGCCGAAGTCGTGGTCACCGATCGGCTCGAGGGTACCGACGGCGCTGCTCGCCGGGCTCGCGAGCTCGCCGGCGCAGAGCCGGAACGCTATTTCTACGCCGACCAGTACAGCAATCCGGCCAATCCCCAAGCCCACCGGGATACGACCGGCCCCGAGATCTGGGCCCAGACCGGCGGACGGCTCACTCACTTCGTCGCCGCCATGGGCACCACGGGAACCATGATGGGGACCGGCGGTTACTTGAAGGAGAGGAACCGGAGTATCACCCTGGTCGGAGTGCAACCCGACTCCCCGTTTCATGGACTCGAGGGGCTCAAGCACCTGGCTACCACGCCGAATCCGCCGGCGCTCTACGATCCCAAGGTGCCGGACTATGTCGCGGAGATCCCGACCGAGATCGCGGACCGCACTGCCCGCCGGCTGGCCATCGAGGCGGGGTATCTGGTGGGATGGTCGGCCGGCGCCGCGGTGGCCGCGGGGTTGGACATTCTCCGGCGGGACCCGGAGGCGGCGGTGGTGGTGATCGGATGCGATACTGGCAGCCGATACCTCAGCGAGCCTCAGCGGTGGGAGGGGCGATGACCTTGCGACTGCCCGGCGCACTGCTGGAGCAGATTCAGCGGCAGGGCGAGCGGGCATATCCTGCGGAGTGCTGCGGCGTGCTCGGAGGACGGCCGAGTGGCGGTCACAAGGACGTGGTCCGGCTCGCGCCGGCGGTCAACCGCCGCACCGACGACCCCCATCGGTATCTCATCGCGCCGGACGACCTCCGGCGGCTGGACGGCGAGCTGAAAATGGAGGGATTGGAGATCGTGGGTTACTACCATTCGCATCCCGACCACCCGGCGGCACCTTCCGGGTTCGACACCGAGCACGCCTGGCCGTGGTACAGCTATCTGATCGTCCGGATCGACCACGGCCGAGCCGCCGAGGCCGCGAGCTGGGTGCTGGATGACGAGCAGCCACGGATGCATCCCGAGTCACTCGAAGTCTTGAGCGAGGTCTGATTATGTCAGTGACCGTATCCATCCCGACTCCGCTCCGCAGCTTCACCGGCGGACACGAGGCCGTTGAGCTTGCCGGAGCCACCGTTGGCGAGGTCCTCGACGGGCTGCTGGCGACCCATAGCGGCCTCAAGCGACATCTGGTCCAGGATGACGGCCGGCTGCGGAACTTCGTCAACCTGTACCTCAACGACACCGACATTCGCCATCTCGCCTCGACCGATACCCGGGTCAAGGAGGGCGATGTGCTGACCATCGTGCCCAGTATCGCCGGCGGACGCCCAGCGGTCGAGACCGAGCTTCCCAAGCTCTCCCACGCCGAGGTCCTCCGCTACTCGCGCCACCTGCTGCTTCCCGAAGTCGGTGTGGAAGGCCAGCGCAAGCTCAAGCAGGCCCGGGTGCTCACCATTGGGGCGGGGGGCTTGGGTTCGCCCCTTTCGCTGTATCTCGCCGCCGCGGGCGTGGGCACCATCGGTATCGTGGACTTCGACGTCGTCGATCTCACCAACCTCCAACGACAAATCGTCCACGGGACCGGAACCCTGGGCACCTCGAAACTGGAGTCGGCCAAGGCAAGGCTCACGGATCTCAATCCCAACGTGAAGGTCGAGACCCACGAGACCCGGCTCACCGCGGAAAACGCGCTCGACATCATCCGGGAGTTCGATGTCGTGGTGGATGGGACCGACAACTTCCCCACCCGATACCTGGTGAATGACGCCTGCGTGCTTCTGGACAAGCCGAACGTGTATGGGAGCATCTTCCGGTTCGAGGGACAGGCGTCGGTATTCTACGCCAAGGAAGGCCCCTGCTACCGCTGCCTCTATTCAGAGCCGCCTCCTCCGGGACTGGTTCCCAGTTGTGCCGAGGGTGGAGTGCTGGGCGTTCTACCTGGCATCATCGGTAGCATTCAGGCACTGGAGACCATCAAGCTGATCATCGGAGCCGGCGACAGCCTGATTGGCCGGCTGGTCCTGTTCGATGCGCTCAAGCTCCGCTTCCGTGAGCTCAAGCTGCGCAAGGATCCCAGCTGCCCGATTTGCGGCGATAATCCCACTATCCGCGAGCTGATCGACTACGAGGCGTTCTGCGGGATCGGCGCCGCTCCGGCCTATCAGGGTCCGGAAGTGCTGGTCGAGGCGTTACGCGACGAGCGGAACGAGAAGGGCGACGACTTGGTTCTGATCGACGTGCGCGAGCCTCACGAATGGGAGATCGCCCACATCGACGGTGCGCGGCTCATTCCGCTGGGCCAACTGCCTGATCGCCTAGGAGAGCTGGACGGCCACTCCGAGATCGTGACCTACTGCCACAAGGGCTCGCGATCGATGAAGGCGCTGGAAATCCTCCGTGGCGCCGGATTCGGCAAAGTGCGCAGCCTGGCCGGCGGCATCGATGCCTGGGCAGATCGGATCGAGCGGGGGATGGCGAGGTATTAGGAAGCCCTTAGCGACATGCGAAGCCCCGACCGGCCTGGCCGGTCGGGGCTTCTCATGGCACATGCCGAAGGCGGGACTCGAACCCGCACGGGCTTGCGCCCACTGCGCCCTGAACGCAGCGCGTCTACCAGTTCCACCACTTCGGCCAAGGGCGCAAAGCTAGCGGTCAGATTCTGCGGGGTCAACCTCGCCCGTTGACCCACCCGAAGTGCTGGCCTATCCTTTGCTTGAGAACCCGACGTGACCCGCGATTCCACCCCTGCCACCGAGCGCAAGAAATCGGTCGCCCGTAACCCCAAAGCGACCCACGATTACCACATCCTGGAGACCTGGGAGTCCGGGCTGGTCCTGACCGGCACCGAGGTCAAGTCGCTGAGGGGAGGAAAGGCCTCGATCAAAGAGGCCTATGCCAGAGTGCGGAACGGCGAGGTGTTCCTGGAAGGCATGAACATCACCCCGTACGAGCAGGGCAATCGCTACAATCACGATCCGGTACGCTCCCGCAAGCTACTGCTGCACCGGCGCGAGATCGAGAAGTTGATCGGTGCGGTCGAGCAGAAGGGTCTCACTCTGGTGCCGCTGGAGCTGTACTTCAAGAACGGACGCGCCAAGGTCGCCATCGCCCTGGGACGCGGGAAGAAACAACACGACAAGCGACAGGATCTGAAGAACCGGGTCGCCGAACGGGAGGCGGCCCGCGCCGTCTCCATCCGAGGGCGGCGATGATCGGTTTCCTGGCCCTCCTGGCTGCGCTCACGGCGCCGGCTCCCCGCGAAATTACGGTCGCCACCCTGCACGGCGAGGCCAGAGTGCCGGTGCGTATCGACCTGAGCGGCGCGCCGATGCTTCCGGCGACCCCTCTCATCGCGGCGCTCAGCGGCTCGCTTCAGATACGGGACGGGTGGGCCGAAGTCACCGTCGCGCGCCAGCCGTTCCGGTTTCTGGTGGGCGCTCCGTTCTACATCTTCAGCAGCCAACTGCAGCCGCTCGCTTCTGCGGCCTGGTTGTCGGGCGACACCCTCTTTCTGCCCCTCCAGTTCGTGGCCGAGATCATTCCTTACTATCTCAACGATCGCTACCGCTACGATCGGTTGGCGGCCCGCCTGGAGGACACCGGCGGCGGCCCGGGAGCCGCTCGCCCTCCAGTAGCGGCGCGCCGGTTGGGCAATGGCCTTCGTCCGGGACACATCGTGGCGATCGACCCGGGCCACGGCGGGGTCGATCCGGGGAATCCCGGGACCTTTTTTCCTCGCGGCACTCGGGAGAAGGATGTCACGCTCCAGGTCGGCATGCTCTTGCGCGACGAGCTGCGCCGCCGCGGTGTTGGAGTGCAGATGACTCGCATGACCGACACCCTGATCGATTTGGCCGACCGGGGCGGCTACTGTACCGAGGCCTGCGACCTCTTCGTCAGTCTTCACGTCAATTCACTGGCCCGGCGACGTGGCTATACCGAAATTCGGGGGTTTGAGACCTTCTTCCTGGCCGAAGCCCGCACCGAGGATGCCGCTCGGGTGGCCAGGATGGAGAACGACGCCGTGCGGTTCGAGACCGGCACCGACGCCGCTGGAACCATCGGCGGTCTGGATTTCATTCTGAAGGATCTCCAGCTCAATGAGCATCTCCGGGAATCGGCCCGCGCTGCTGAGCTGGTCCAGCGGAAGCTGGCTGCTGTGCACACCGGAGAGAGCCGGGGCGTCAAACAGGCGGGCTTCATGGTCCTCACCACCGCCCGGAGGCCGGCCATCCTGGTCGAGATGGGCTACAGCACCAATCCGGAGGACGGACGCTTCCTCACCCGACGGTCCAGTCAGAAGGCGATGGCCTCGGCCCTGGCCGATGCCATCGTGGAATACTTGGTCGAGTACGAGCGGAAGATCGGTGCCGGCGAAATGGGGTCGGCCCGATGACCCGCCGTGTACCCGCCGGGCGGGCGCTGTTCACGATTGTCTTCGCAACAATGCTGCTCGGTGGCTGCGTCTACTACAACGGGATGTACAACACCAAGCGGCTCGCCCGGTCGGCCCAGCGGGCGGAGCGGGAGGGGCGGACCTTCGAGGCGAATAACCTCTGGGGTCAGGTCATCACCCGCGCGGAATCCTTGGTCACGCGACACCCGCAGAGCAAGTACGTGGATGAGGCGTTGGTGCTTCAAGGAGTGGCATTCGCCCGGCTGGGGCAGTGCCCCAACGCGGTCGGTCCCCTGGCCAGGACATCGCTGCTCCCCGCCAAGCACGACATCTCCGAAACGGCCGCGCTGGCGCTGGGTCGCTGCCAGATGGAGCTGGGCGATCCGGCCGCGGCCGAGTTGGCCTTCGGCCGGGTCATCGAGAGCGCCGACTCGGCCCGCCGGAGAGAGGCAAGGCTGTATCACGCCCGCGCCCTCCGTCAGAGTGGAAGACCGGTGGAGTCGGTAGCTGCCCTGGAGGGACTGAGCGGCCGCAATGTGGAGGATGAGCGCCTGCTCTCCCTGTCGGCCGCCAAGCGGGATACCGAGACGCTCACCCTGGCGGACAGTCTGCTCTCGAAAGGCGACAGCACCAGAGGGTGGGACACGCTGGTGGTCGTGATAGGCCGGCAGAATCCGGTCGTCGCTTCCGGGTTGGTCGACCTTCTGGGCCGAAAAGCTAACCCGCAACCCGCCGAGCAAGCCCGCCGCTTGGTGGAAGACGGGCTGCGGTTGGCGCCAGTGGACTCCGCCAGGGCTACCAGGCGGTTGCGGGAAGCCGCGGCGCTCGGCGCCGGGACCGAGGCCGGCGACCGCGCTGCCCTGCGCCTCATCCGCCTGGACCTGAGCCACGTTCGGGAAGCCGCCCAGCTCCCGGCATTCGGCGGGGCGCTTCAGGCGATCGCCGGCCGGAACAGCACCGTCACCGGAGAGGCCTCTCAGTTGCGGCTTATCGTCCAGCACGTCCTGGGTGCGGCGGACTCGGTTCAGCCAGGGTCGCCCCAGGGTGATCTGCGACTCTTCCTCACCGCGGAGCTGGCTCGGGACTCCCTCGCGGCACCGGGGCTCGCCGCCTCCTTCTTCAGGCGGATCGCCGACGGGTGGCCCGATTCGCCCTACACCCCCAAGGCAATTCTTGCCGGACAGCTGTTGGATCCAGGCATGGAGTGACAGCGCCCAGACCCTTCTCGCCGAGCGGTACAACTCGAGCCCCTATCTCGCGTTCCTCCGGGGCGAAGAGGCGGAAGGGTACCGTCAGTTGGAGGACTCGTTGTCCGCCTTCGCGCTGGCGAGCCTGGCCCAGCCGTCACCCGCCGCGAGACGTCCCGGTGCGGCTCCCAATCGGCCGGTCTTGATGCCGCGTCCGGGAGACCGTCCCACGCCGCGTCGAGAGCTCGAGCCGTGAGCCCGGCGGCAACCGACCTCTCCTGCAACTTCCTCGGCCGCCGCTTTCAAAATCCGATCCTTCTCGCCGCTGGCACCGCCGGCTTCGGACGGGAGCTGGACGGGATCGTGGATCTGGACCGTCTGGGCGGACTGGTCACCAAGGCGGTGTCGCTCCAGCCGCGGGACGGGAATCGGCCCCCCCGGGTGGCGGAGTTTCGTGGTGGAATGTTGAACTCCGTGGGACTGGCCAATCCCGGTCTCGAGCGAGTAAGGCGGGACCATCTTCCCTGGCTGGTGGACCGACTTCGGCGGGCGCAGATCCTGGTGAACGTGGTCGGCTTCAGCGTCGAGGAGTACGCCGAGGTAGCCCGCGGACTCGACGAGCTGACGGGGGTCGCCGGACTGGAGCTCAACCTCTCCTGTCCCAACACCAGCGCCGGCGGCATCGAGTTCGGCGCCGATCCGGAGTGCGTGCGCCGGATAGTGTCGCTGTGCCGCAGGGCCACCCGGCATCCCTTGGTCGCGAAGCTGTCTCCGGTCCTGCCTGATATCGCCGGGATGGCGGTGGTGGCGCGAGACGCCGGGGCCGACGGGGTCAGTCTGGTCAATACTTTTCCCGGCCTTCTCTTTGCAGAGGGAGACGCGACCCGGTTGGGGAATGGAACCGGTGGGGTGAGCGGCCCCGCGCTCCTTCCGATGGGGGTACAGGCGGTGGCGAAGGTAATGGAGCGCACCGGCGGGATGCCGGTCATCGGGCTGGGCGGCGTGCGCTCGGCGGCGGATGCTCGGCAGTATCTCAGTGCGGGGGCTTCCTTGGTCGGAATCGGGACGGGGCA
This sequence comes from uncultured Gemmatimonadales bacterium, assembly GCA_963812755.1. Taxonomy (GTDB): domain Bacteria; phylum Gemmatimonadota; class Gemmatimonadetes; order Gemmatimonadales; family GWC2-71-9; genus CAVVWJ01. The sequence goes on from CAWEWK010000005.1 coordinate 479,925, forward strand.
CTGGCGGATCCCAGGCTCCCCGAGCGGATCGTAAGCGACTTGGAGCGTGGGAATGGCTGAGGTGATCGTGGCACTGGATCTGAGTCGCGGCAGTGATGCGCTGCGGCTGTTGGATCGGTTGCCCGAGGCGCGGTGGGTCAAGGTCGGCTCGATCCTCATGACCCGCGAAGGACCCGGGTTGGTGCGGACGCTGATCGGCCGGGGCTTGAGCGTCTTTCTCGACCTCAAGTGGCACGACATCCCGCACACCGTCGCGGAAGCGGTGACCGCGGCGCGGGAGCTCGGCGTCGCCATGGCCACGGTGCACACTTTGGGTGGAGCGACCATGTTGGAGGCGGCAACGGTGGCGGCTGGAACGGACCTTTCGTTGGTCGGCGTCACCGTGCTCACCTCCCACGACGCCCATTCCTATGCCCGCGCGGTTGGCCGCACCAAGGTCGAGCTCGAGCGCGAAGTGCTCCGCCAGGCCAGCATCGGGGTGCAGGCGGGGCTGAGCGGACTCGTGTGCTCCGCACAGGAGGTGCTCCCGGTGCGACGGCAGTTGGGAGAAGGACCGTATCTGGTGGTGCCCGGAATCCGGCGGACCGGGGATACGCTGGGCGACCAGGTAAGGGTCGCCACGGCGAGGACCGCCGTGGGCGACGGCGCCACCCACTTGGTAGTGGGGAGACCCATTCTCCAGGCGGCGGATCCGGGTGCGGCCTTCCGAGAGTTTGCCGAGGAGGCCCGGTGCGTCACGTCCTGATGGCACTGATGCTTGCCGTGGCTCCGGTATTGGGGCAGGCACAGGAACCGGGGTTGGGCCATGCGGCCGAGCAGGCCCGAGAGGCCTGGTTCGCCCACAACCCAGCGGGCCTGGTGGCGAACAGTCCCCGCCTCCTGATCCAATTGCCGGGGGCCGATCCCTCGGTGGCGCTGGGCCGGGAGCAGGCGGCGGCGCTCCTGGCCGATTTCCTGGCCTCGGCCCACGAGGTGGAGACATCCATCCGGGCGGCCCGGGAGGTGGAGCAGGGAAGAGGATACGTGGAGCTTCAGCGGCGATATCGGGTGGCCGGAACCCAGGATGTGCGGACCCAGAGCCTGTTGCTGGGGTACCGGCTGAGCCGGGATGGCTGGGTCCTGGTGGAGCTGCGGGTAGTGGGGTAGCGGGCGGTAGGTCAACTGGTCGGTCGATCATCCCGCCGGAGTAATTCCTCAAAGCGCAGGTGACCGTGAAGTGGTGCCCAGACGGGATCCACCCGGAGCCGGGCGATGGATATCATCGACGGCATCTTCAACAACCGCTCCAACACCGCCACCGCATCGTCACTCCGCCCAGCGCGCGCATACACCTCGGCGAGGTTCTCGAGCGCAGGCATGCCGTCTCCGTAACTCACCTCCAAGGGTAGAAACGCCGCCGCCCGCTCCGACTCACGCACAGCGTCCTCGGTTCGCCCCAAGCTCAGGTAGATGAACGCGAGGTCGCCGTGGAGGATGCCGTCCGCCGGTCTCTGCGCGAGCTCCGCCTCGGGCCTGAGCCGGGCCGAGTCGGCGTAGGCCCGGGCTTGCCGGGTGTGACCCCGAACCGCAGCGAACTCCGCCTTCCACTGGAGGTATCTCACGGTGTCGGTCTCGAATGCCTCCGGCCCGGCTGCCTCCAAAACGACCCAATTGGCCGTGTCCCGCGTGAGGATGAAGTCCGCCCACGTTTCCGAGGGGAGCAGCTTCTCGATCCCTATGCGGGCGATCGCCTCCCGGAGCACCCGGCGCTCTCCGGCGGTGTCGCCCCCCAGCCGCTTCGCGTACGCTCTCCAGCGCCAGGCGAACGGCGCATCGGGCGCGAGGACCACCGCCTGGGCCAGGTGTCGGTCGGCTTCGCCGTAGCGGCGCATCCAGGTGAGGAGCCGGCCAAGTCGGAGATGACTTGACGCGGAGCGGGGATCGAGCGCCACGGACTGGCGGAAGCGCCGGAGGGCCTCCGACAGCTTGCCGCGATCCAGATCGATCTGGCCGATGCTCCGGATTGTGGCGGGGTCGTTGGGCCGCAGGCTGTCGGCACGAGACAGCGCCCGAAGCGCGCGGCCGTAGTCACCCAGCGCATAGGAGTAGTAACTCCCCTGCGCCCGCAGGGCCTCGACGAGATCGGGTTGCAGCCGTAGTGCTCGGTCCAGGGCCGCCTCGATCTGGGCCATACGCGTTCCACTCCGGTCGACGGCCCACCCGTAGATCATCTGGTGCGCCTCCGCGAGACCGACGTAGGCCGCGGCGAACGTGGAATCCAGCGCCACTGCACGCTCGAAGAGCCGCACTGCCGCTTCGGAGGGGTCGAGCCGGAGCGCCTGCCGTCCCTGGAGGTAGAGGGCGTAAGCATCCAGATTCTCCGTCTGGGGCGCTACCAGGGCTCGGCGCTCGGGCGGACGCAACGCCACGCCGAGGGCCGCAGCAACCTGCTTGGCGATGTCGCCCTGCACCCGGAACACATCGGCAAACTCCGCCTCGTAGCGCCCGGCCCAAAGCTGGCGGTCGTCGGCTACCTGGATGAGTTGGGGAATAACCCGGATGCGGCCCCGGCCGTCGGTCGTCTTCTCCCAGCGGACGCTGCCTTCAAGGATGTACCCCACGGCGAGCTCGCGTCCCACTTGCTTGAGCGACTTCCGGGTCTCGCGATATTGATCCGCGCTCGTGCGCGAGATGACGCCCAACCCACCGACACCCGCCAAGCGGCTGGTGATTTCATCAGTAAGACCGTCGGCAAAGTACTGATCTTCCGTCGCTCCCAGGTTTTTGAGGGGCAGCACGGCGAGCATCGCCGGGCCCGCCCGAGTTGCAGTCACCCCGCTCTGTCGGCTCCGCGCGATCAACCCGCCGGCCACAATGAGACAGAGCAACAGGATGGCCACGACCGGTTTCAGCCAACCTGGTGCGGCGCGCGAGGAGGTCCCGGAGACAACCGATCCTTCAGAGACTGATCTCGCAAGAGCGTGGGCGAACTCGGCCGCGGTCTGGAAGCGGTCTTCACGGGAAGGGGCGAGAGCCCGGATAATCGCCCGACCAACCGCCTCAGGCGCTTCGGGCCGCGCATGGTCCAGCGAGGGTGGCGGCTCGATGGGCCCGACGGCGTTGCTCCGCTGCGTGGGGCCTGCATGAGGCGGCCCGCCCGTTAGCATCTCGTAGAGCACACACCCGAGGGCGTAGATGTCGGAGCGGGCATCTACCTCGCCCCCGCTCGCTTGCTCCGGGCTCATGTACTGGGGCGTGCCGACAGTCACACCGGTCCTGGTCAGCCGCACCCGCGCGGTATTATCGGCGTCTCCGCTGGCCCTTGTCGGCGAGCTCGGTGGCGGGTCGGTGCTGGCGTCGCTGATCTCGCCACGGCTGAGGGCCTGGGCGATGCCGAAGTCGGTCACGAGGGCGTGGGCCCCCGACAAGAGGATATTGCCGGGCTTGACGTCGCGGTGGACAACGCCTTCACCGTGTGCGTAACCAAGAGCGTCGGCCACCTCCCGCGCGAGCTGCACGGCTTCCTCTACAGGGAGCCTGCCCTCGCGCTTCAGACGCTCGCGCAGGCTTTCCCCCGCGACATAGGGCATGGTGTAGTAGAGGAGCGCCCCGGCCTCACCAGCGGCGAGGAGGGGTACGACGTGCGGGTGCTGCAGTCGGGCGGCTAGGCGCGCCTCGCGCCTGAAACGCTGGGCATCGACGCTGGCGGCCAGCTCAGGCGGCAGAACCTTGACTACCACCCGGCGGGCAAGCGAGACCTCCTCCGCCAAGAAAACGCGGCTCATGCCGCCGCCGCCGAGTTCGCGCTCGAGGCGGTATGTGCTACCCAAGGCCGCCTGAAGAACCTCCGCTAGCTCGTCCGCGCCTGTGGGGGTGGTGGGGGAGGCAGGCGGCTCCAGAAAGCCGCCAGCCCCCTCTTCGGCGGCCAGCAGCGATTCGATTTCCTCTCGCAGAGACGGGTCTGACCCGCAGACTTGATCCAGAATCGCCATCCGCTCATCGGGCGCACAGCGCAGCGCTCGATCCAGGAGTTCTTTAACCGTCTGCCACCGTTCCGGCGTCATTGCGGTATGGCCAACTTCGGGATCTTCGCCATGATCGGTTCTCATGCCGCACCCAGCTCGCGTCGAAGCCAGAGGCGAGCCGTCCTCCACTCGCGCTCCACTGTGGCGTGGGAGATGCCAAGAGCCAGAGCCGTCTCCTCGATGCTCAGCCCAGCGAAGTAACGGAGCTCTACAACCCGCGCCTGTCGCGCGTCCATGTCGGCCAACCTGGCGAGTGCGTCATCTAACGCGACCACGTCCACCTCGGACTCAGCCGCTCGGTCGGCTCGTGCGCCTGCGGCATCGGCCGCGCCCAAGGTAAGGGCTCGGACCCCGCCGCCGCGTTTGGCCGCCTGCCGGGCGCGCGCGTGATCGACCAGTATGCTCCGCATCGCGCGCGCGGCTACACCGAAGAAATGGGCCCGGCCCTGCCAATCGGCGCCTGCGCCAACCGGGCCGACGAGCCGGAGGTAGGCCTCGTGCACCAGCGCGGTGGTCTGAAGCGTGTGTCCTGGACGCTGCGTCCGCAGGTAGCGGGCGGCTAACCGGCGCAACTCACCGTAGACGAGAGGAAGAAGCTCGTCCAATGCACCTTGCTCGCCCTGGCTCCAGGCTCGCAGCAACGCGGTCACATCGCGCACTGGGACGTCATGAGTAGGAGGTGGGAGGTGGACGCATGTATCAGCCGCCCCTACCAGAGGTTACGGTGCGAAAACGGTGGCGTCAACGTGCGGCCTCGGCGAGAACTGACTTCGGAGAGTGAGGGGATCTAGGGCGGTTTCACGTGTAACTGGGTGAAGCCAGGAGTCGTGATACCCGTTCTAGGCCCACTCCCCGGAGGTTGCTATGCGCCGCTCGGTATTAGTCCTCCCCTCCACTGCTGCCCTCGCCGCCGCGCTCATGCTTGGATGCGCCGACCATCAGTCCCCCACACTACAGACCGCGAGTGCTCCCGCAGCACCCGGCTTCCTCAAGGGAGGCAATGGCTCCGGCGGCGCGATTGTGGTCAGGGCTGAAGAGCCGCTTGGGCTGGTCTTCTGGGACTTTGAGCGGGGTCTCACCACTGTTCTCGGTAATACGGCAGCGGAGCTGGAGGGCGTCTGCGCGGGCACCGTAGCGCCGGAGACAATGAGTATTCTCGAAATCCTCCGGCCTACCGGTGCCATCAAGAGACTTTGGAAAGGCCATGAGCGAGCAGTGCTGGTCTGGTCCTTCATCTCCTTCGACCTCTGCGGGGAGTTGGCAACTACCATTCCTCTGGCGGAGGGAACCGCCTACTTCCATCTCACGGACAATGATGTCAATGTCACAGGGCCAGGCGCGAACTCGTCCACGACTCGTGCTGTGGGGAGGGTAACGAACCCAACGACCGGCGAAGAGCTTAAATACTCGTTGTTTGGCCGGTTCCACCTTCTGCCCGGTCGCCCGTTCGAAGAGGCGCGCGTGGTCTCAGAGATCAGGCTGTTCTGAGCGGTGGGAACTGCGCCTGCACCCTAAAGACGCGTCGGCGGGGTTAGCGCCCATCCTCCCGGGCGCCAGCCTCGCCCCACCACCGTCAACCCAAGGCGCTTGCACGACTTCCCCCCCTCCGATATATTTGCAAGCTAGCCTTTAACCGGTCCGGAGACTCATGAAGGTTCGTTCCAGCGTCAAGCCGATTTGCGAGCACTGCAAGGTCGTCAAGCGACAAGGCGTGACCCGCATCATCTGCAAGCGCAATCCCAAGCATAAGCAGCGGCAGGGCTGATCATGGCGCGTATCGCTGGGGTAGACCTTCCGCGCGAAAAGCGCGTCGAAATCGCGCTCACCTACATCTTCGGCATCGGTCGCCCCACCAGTAGCCGCATTCTCGGCGAAACCGGCGTCAATCCCGACACCCGGGTCCGAGACCTCTCGGATGCCGAGGTCGCCCGGTTGCGCCAGATGATCGAGCGTTCGGTCAAGGTGGAGGGCGCGCTTCGCACCGAAGTCGCCATGAACATCAAGCGGCTGATGGATATCGGCAGCTACCGCGGCATTCGGCATCGGCGGGGATTGCCGGTTCGGGGCCAGCGCACTCACACCAATGCGCGGACCAAGAAGGGGCCGCGGCGAGCCATCGCGGGTAAAAAGAAAGTGACCAAGAAGTAAATGACCGCTCCTGCTGCTCCAGCCAAGGCGCCGAGCGCCAAGCGCACCAAGAAGGTGGTCGAGTCCGAGGGCATTGCCCACATCTCGGCGACCTTCAACAATCTGCTCATTACCATCACCGACCTTCGAGGCAACGCCCTCGCCTGGGGCTCCGCCGGCAAGGCCGGGTTCAAGGGCTCCAAGAAGTCCACGCCGTTCGCCGCAACAGTCGCGGCGGAAAACTGCGGGCGCGAGGCGATGAATCTGGGACTGCGCCGGGTACACGTGCGAGTGCAGGGTCCCGGCAGCGGCCGCGAGTCGGCCATCCAGGCGTTGGCATCGGTGGGGCTCCGGGTGGTGTCGATCCGCGACGTGACCCCCATTCCTCACAATGGGTGCCGGCCTCCCAAGAAGCGGCGGGTCTGAGTCATGTCGAGATACGTCGGACCCAGCTGCCGGCTCTGCCGCAGAGAAGCGACCAAGCTCTTCCTCAAGGGCACCAAGTGCCTGACCGAGAAGTGTCCGGTCGAGCGCCGCGCGTACGCGCCCGGCCAGCATGGCCAGTCCGGAGGGCGCCAGCGCAAGGCGTCGGAGTACGCCAAGCAGATGCGTGAGAAGCAAAAGGTGAAGCGGATGTACGGTCTCTCGGAGCGCCAATTCCGCAACACCTTCGAGAACGTCACCGGGGAACCCGGCGTCAAGGGCACCAACTTGCTCGTGGCCCTGGAGAGCCGGCTGGACAACATCGTCTACCGGATGGGGTTTGCCTCCAGTCGGAAGGCTGCACGCCAGCTCATCGGCCACGGCCACGTCGAGGTGAACGGACACCGGGTAGACATCCCCTCGTACCGCGTGGTACCCGGCGAAGAAGTCCGGGTTGCCCCGTCGAGCCGCGACCTCGTGTCGGTCAAGCTGGCCCAGGAGTACGCCTCCCGGGGACAGCCGGTGTCCTGGATTTCAGTGGATACCGACAAGGCGGCCGGCCGCGTTACCGAGCGGCCCACCCGCGATGCGATCCCGATCAACGCCCAAGAACAGCTCATAGTCGAGCTCTACTCGAAGTGACCATGACCATTGACCTGACCGGGCTGGTTCGTCCTCACCTTGTCGAGATGACCAAGCGGGACGACAACCCGAACGCCGCCGAGTTCCGCCTCCAGCCGTTGGAGCGGGGGTTCGGCTACACCCTGGGCAACTCTCTCCGGCGGCTGCTGCTGTCCTCGCTGCGTGGCAGCGCGGTGTGGGGCTTCCGGCTCGACGGAGTGGTGCACGAGCACCAGACGGTGCAGGGTGTGCTGGAAGACGTGCACCAGATCGTGCAGCGGCTCAAGGCGCTGACCCTGGTGCTCTCCGACGAAGTGGACGACGCGGTGCTCCACATCCGGCGCGAAGGTGCCGGCCCGGTGTACGCGCGGGACATTCAGGAGCACGGCTCGGTCTCCATCAAGAATCCCGAGCATCTGTTGTTCACGCTCCAGGACGACCGCGAGGTCAGCATGGAGCTCTACGTCAACAAGGGTCGCGGGTACGTCGAGGCCGAGATGCACCCGGCCGACCGGTCGCTGCCGGTCGATCTGGTTCGCATCGACGCTATCTACAATCCGGTCCGCCGGGCCAACTTCACCGTGGCGGAGACCCGTGTCGGCCAACGCACCGACTACGACCGGCTCACGGTCCAGGTCGAGACCAACGGGACCATCACCCCGGAAGACGCCATCGCCTATGCGGCGGCTTTGGCCCAGGTCCACTTCCAGTATTTCGTAGACTTCGGCAAGGTCCCGAGCATGCGGAGCGGCGACGGCGCGTCGGCCGGTGCCGTGGGCGGCAGCAACCTCCGCCAGCGGCTGGGCCGCCCGATCGACGACTTCGGGCTGTCGGTGCGCTCGCTCAATTCGCTCAAGAACTCGAACATCCGGACCCTCAAGGATCTGGTGGAGTTCTCCGAGGAAGACCTGCTCAAGGTCAAAAACGTGGGCGAAAAGGCGCTGAGCGAGATCGCCGATCTGCTGCAGCGTGAGGGGTTGAACTTCGGCATGGGGTTCGAGGAGACCGACGGGGAGCTGCGCGTGGTCCGGCCCGGGGTGCCGCCCATGGCTCAGCCTTCCACGGGAGCAGGAGAGGGCTGATGCGGCATCGAGCCAAAGGCCGCCAGCTCTCTCGTACCTCGAGCCACAGGCGGGCGTTGCTGAACAACATGGCGACCAGCCTCTTCGCTCACGGCCGGGTGATCACCACCGAGGCCAAAGCCAAGGAGCTGCGCCCCTTCGCCGAAAAGCTCATCACCCTGGCCCGGCGGGGAGATCTCCACGCCCGGCGATTGGTCGAGCGCCGAATCAAAGACCGGGATACCCTTTCCCTGCTGTTCAAGGAAATCGGGCCGCGGTTCTCGGCTCGGCCGGGTGGCTACACTCGCATCCTCAAGTTGGGCCACCGCAGCGGAGACGGGGCGGACGTGGCGCGGATCGAGTTGTTGAATGAGTAGGGGCGACGCGTCGCCCGAAACGCGAAAGGGGACCCAATCGGGTCCCCTTTTTTTGGACGGCGTCCCTCGCCTTTACGAGGCCAATGCCTTCGCGCGGGGGGCCTTCACGATGCGGTTACTCTTCAGGCACTGGGTACACACCTGAACCCGCTTGGGCGCACCGTCTACCAGGACGCGGACGGTCTGGAGGTTGGGATACCACCGGCGCTTGGTTCGATTGTTGGCGTGGCTCACGTTGTTGCCGGTGATCGGCCCTTTGCCACACACGGTGCACACCCGTGCCATAACTCGCTCCATCCATCGCTGAATCGTTGCTTCCAAACGCTGGGAACCCAGAAACTTAAAGCGACCGATCCAATGACACAACCCTTTGATGGGCCACGCGATGCCTAAGGCGCTGGTAACCGGGGTGACCGGGCAGGACGGTTCCTACCTTGCCGAGTTCCTGCTGGAGAAGGGCTACGAGGTCGTGGGCGTGGTCCGGCGGACCAGCCACCACAGCTACGAGCGGATCGAGCACCTCCTCGATCGAATCGAGGTGGTAGCCGCCGACCTTCTGGACCAGCACTCCCTCACCGTGGTGTTGCAGGAGACCCGGCCCGACGAGGTCTATAACCTCGCCGCCCAATCCTACGTGCCCACCTCCTGGACCCAGCCGGTGCTGACCGGCGAATTCACCGCACTCGGCGTCACCCGCATTCTCGAGGCGGTTCGCCTGGTTCACCCGACCGCGAAGTTCTATCAGGCGAGCTCGTCGGAGATGTTCGGAAACGTCCGCGAAACACCCCAGCGGGAAACGACTCCCTTCTACCCTCGGTCACCCTATGGCGTGGCCAAGGTCTACGGCCATTGGATCACGGTCAACTATCGGGAGTCCTACGGGCTCTACGCGGTGAGCGGAATTCTCTTCAACCACGAGTCGCCCCGGAGAGGCATCGAGTTCGTCACCCGCAAGGTGACGGACGGCGTGGCCCGCATCAAGCTCGGTCTGGCAAAGGAGCTCAAGCTGGGGAATCTCGATGCCCGCCGGGATTGGGGCTTCGCCGGTGACTACGTCGACGCCATGTGGCGGATGCTACAGCAGCCGGCGCCGGCCGACTACGTCATCGGAACGGGGGAGACCCATTCGGTGCGCGAACTGGTGCAGCTGGCCTTCAGTCACGTTGGACTCGATTGGCAAAAGCATGTGATCAGCGATTCCCGGTATTATCGGCCCGCCGAGGTTGATCTGCTTCAGGCGGATCCGTCCAAGGCCCGCAAGGAGCTGGGGTGGTCGCCGAAGATAGGGTTTGCCGATCTGGTGGCGATGATGGTCGACGCCGATCTCCAACGCCTGAGCAGCCCGGCCGTGACGGCTCGGTGAGAGTGCTGGTCACCGGGGCTGACGGCTTCGTCGGCCGGCATCTCGTGCGGCGGCTCCTTCAAGGAGAGAACCACGTGGCCGCCGGCTGCAGGCCCGGGACCATCGGCGTGAATTGGGGTGAGCCTTCCGGCGCCCGGATCGAGATGATTCCGATCGAGCTCACCGATGCCCGGTCGCTCACTGCCGCTCTCCAGTGGCGGCCCGAGGCCATCGTCCACCTCGCCGCGGTTGCGTCGGTCCGCGAAGCACTGAGCGATCCCGGCACGGCGTGGGTGGTGAACGCCGCCGGCACCGCGCGGTTGCTCCACGCGGCGGAGACGCTGCGAGTCGGCGGAGGCGCGGATCCGGTCCTGATACTGGTCTCCAGTGGCGAGGTGTACGGTCCCAGCGAGCCGCGGCTGCGGAAGGAGACCGATCCTCCGCTGCCCCACTCGTCCTACGCCGCGAGCAAGCTTGCCGCCGAGCTGGCCGGGCTGGAGACCTGGCGAAGAACGGGGCTGCGTGTGATCATCGCTCGGCCCTTTACCCATACCGGCCCGGGCCAGACCACGCGGTACGTGCTGCCGGCCCTGGTCGAGCGACTGCGGGCCGCCAAGGCGAGCGGAGCGACCAGCATTCCCACCGGAAACCTCACGTCGGTGCGGGATTTCCTCGACGTGCGGGACGTGGTGGAGGCCTATCTGGCCCTGCTCCACCGGGGAGTTCCCGGCGAGATCTACAACGTGTCTCGGGGGGAAGGCGTAGGTCTTGCCGACATGTTACACCGGCTGTCCCAGCTGATCGGCGTATCGGTGGAGCCGAAGTCCGATCCCGCGCTCACTCGCGCGGCCGATATCCCGCACCTGGTGGGGGACTCGAGTAAACTCCGGCGCGCCACCAGTTGGGCGCCGTCGATCTCACTGGAGCAGACCCTGAGGGACTTGGTGAATGCCGAAGCGCACTGACCTCTCCACCATCCTCCTCATCGGCTCGGGACCGATCGTGATCGGCCAGGGCGCCGAGTTCGACTATTCGGGTACCCAGGCAGTACGGGCCCTCAAGGAAGAGGGCTACCGGGTGGTCCTGGTGAACTCGAACCCTGCCACCATCATGACCGATCCCGAGCTGGCCGACCGCACCTACCTCGAGCCGGTAACGCCCGAGTGGGTGGCCAAGGTGATCGAGCGGGAGCGGCCCGACGCCTTGCTACCGACCATGGGCGGACAAACCGCGCTCAACGTGGCCATGGCGCTTCAGCGCGACGGGACTCTGGAGCGCTACGGGGTGGAGCTGATCGGCGCCAACGAACGCGCGATCCGACTGGCGGAGGACCGGCAGGAGTTCGCCGCGGCGATGGCGCGCATCGGCCTGGCCACTCCCAAAGGACGCACGGTCCGGAGCGTGGAGGAGGCGCTCGAGGCCGTGGAGGTCACCGGTTACCCGGCCATCCTCCGCCCGTCCTTCACTCTGGGCGGTACCGGCGGTGGCATCGCCTACAACCTCCAGGAATTCGAGACCTTGATCCGGCGCGGGCTGGAGCTGTCTCCGGTCGGCTCCGTCCTGGTGGAGCGGAGCATCATCGGGTGGAAGGAGTTCGAGCTGGAGGTGATGCGCGACGGAGCCGACAACGTCGTGATCGTCTGCTCGATCGAAAACCTCGACCCAATGGGGGTGCACACCGGCGATTCGATCACGGTGGCGCCCACCATGACACTGACCGACCGGGAATACCAGGTGATGCGGGACGCCGCCATCAAGATCATCCGCGAGGTGGGAGTGGCGGCGGGCGGCTGCAACATCCAGTTCGCCGTCAGCCCCGCTACCGGCGAGCAGTTGGTGATCGAGATGAATCCCCGGGTATCTCGCTCGTCGGCGCTGGCCTCGAAGGCGACCGGCTTTCCCATCGCCCGCATCGGCACCAAAGTGGCCGTCGGGTACCGACTGGACGAGCTGCCCAACGACATCACCCGGACCACGCCAGCCTCGTTCGAGCCAGTCCTGGATTACGTGGTGGTAAAGATTCCGCGCTTCGCCTTCGAAAAGTTTCCCACCGCGGATCCTACCCTCACCACCCAGATGAAGTCGGTGGGCGAGGTGATGGCCATTGGCCGGACGTTCAAGGAGGCGTTCCAGAAGGGACTCAGAGGTCTCGAGGCCGATCGGAGCGGCTGGGTGGTGGGGCCCACTCCGGCCGACGACCGGCTGGCGGACGAGTCGCTCGACGCCGTGCTCGCCGCGGTCCGCACGCCCACACCCGAGCGGGTGTTTCAACTGAAGCGCGCCCTTCAGCTCGGTGCTTCGGTCGAAAGTCTCACGGAGCGCACCGGCATCGACGCGTGGTTTTTGCATCAGATGGCCGAGCTGATCGAGGCGGAACGACAGTGGGCGCCCGGGGGGGCGAAGCGGGCCGCGCCCCCCTCGGACGAGGAGGCCAGTGCGATCCTTCGGCACATGAAGCGGCTCGGCTTCTCCGACCGCCAGCTCGCCGACCTGCGCGGCACCACCGAGACGGCCATTCGCGCCGAACGGCATCGCCTGGGGGTTCGTCCCGCCTACAAGACGGTCGACACCTGCGCCGGCGAATTTCCCTCGGCCACGCCATACCTCTACTCCTCCTACGACGAGGAGAACGAAGCTGCGGCCTCCGGCAGCCAAACCGTGATCATTCTGGGTAGCGGCCCCAACCGGATCGGCCAGGGCGTGGAGTTCGACTACTGCTGTGTCCGCGCGGCCATGGCGTTCCGGGAGATGGGATACCGGACCGTCATGGTGAATTCCAATCCGGAAACCGTCTCCACCGACTTCGACATTTCGGACGCGCTCTATTTCGAGCCGCTGACGCTGGAGGATGTGCTCGAGATCGTCCACGTCGAGCAACCGCTCGGCGTGGTGGTCCAGCTGGGCGGTCAGACGCCGCTCCGGCTGGCCCGTGGGCTCGAGCGGGAGGGCGTCCGGATCCTGGGAACCTCGCCCGAGGCGATCGATGTGGCGGAGGATCGGGGTCGGTTCGAGGCGGTGACTCGGGAGCTGAAGGTCGCGCAACCGCCGAGTGGAGTGGCGCACTCCGTCGAGCAGGCGGTCGCAGTGGCGGCGCGGGTGGGCTATCCGGTGTTGGTGCGCCCCTCCTACGTGCTGGGCGGCCGGGCGATGGAGATCGTGTACGACGATACCTCGTTGCGGAGCTATTTCGACCGGGCGGCGCGAGTGGCGCCGGAACATCCGGTGCTGATCGACAGCTTTCTGGAAGACGCGTTCGAGGCCGACGTCGACGCCATCGCCGACGGCACCCGCTGCGTCATTGGCGGGGTGATGCAGCACATCGAGGACGCCGGGATTCACTCGGGCGATTCCGCCTGCGTGCTGCCGCCGTATCTGATCACCGAAACTCAGGTGGAGGAGATGCGGGGCCATACCAGGGCCTTTGCCGAGCGGCTCGGCGTGGTGGGGCTGCTCAACGTCCAGTTCGCCATCAAGGACGGGATCGTCTACGTGCTCGAGGTGAATCCCCGGGGATCGCGCACCGTTCCTTTCGTGTCGAAGACCACCGGCGTCCCGCTTGCCAGCCTGGCGGCCGCGATCATGGTGGGAAAGACTCTCGACGACCTGGGTCTCCACGATGACGTGCTCCAGCCCTACGTCGCGGTGAAGGAAGCCGTATTTCCCTTCAGCAAGCTGCCCGGCGTCGACCTCATCCTGGGACCGGAGATGCGGTCTACCGGGGAGGTCATGGGCATTGCCGACTCCTTCGGCATGGCGTTCGCCAAGGCTCAGATCTCCGCCGAGGGTGCGCTTCCCCTGGAAGGCGCGGTGTTCGTGACGGTGAACGATCATGACAAAGCCAATCTGGTACCGATCGCACGGCGCTTTCACGGACTCGGATTCCGGATGCTGGGCACCGAAGGAACCGCCCGCTATCTCCGGGCCCGGGGAATTCCTACCGAGCGGGTGCTGAAAGTGCACGAAGGCCGGCCCAACGCCATCGACCTCCTCGTGTCCGGACGAATCCAGCTGCTGATCAACACCCCACTGGGCAAGCTTACCCAACGGGACGACTACGCCATCCGTCAGGCCGCGCTCCAGCACCGAGTGCCTTACACCACCACACTCTCGGCCGCTTCCGCTGCCTGCGACGCCATCATCGCGCTGCGGAGCCGGGCTGGAGAGGTGCGTCCGCTCCAGGAATGGCACGCCCTGGCGCGGGAGATGTCGCCGGAGTGGACCGGGTGACGGCGCGGGCCGCCACCTTCGCCCAGGCGCTGCGGGACCGCATCCGCGGCGAAGTCAAGGAAGCCGAGCCGCTGGGTCGCTATTCGACCTACCGGATCGGCGGTCCCGCTACGGTGGTGCTGCCCGCCGTGGCGGAAGACGTAGGAATCGCGCTCCGGATGGCCCACGAGGCAGGTATCGCCTGGTTTGCGCTGGGGCTGGGCTCGAATATCCTGTTGCCCGATGAAGGACTCGAGGCGCTGGTCATTCGGTTGGGGAAGGGACTCGATCAGCTGCGCCAAGAGGGAGAGCGGTGGACCGTTGGGGCCGGGTTACCGGCTCCGCTCGCTGCTCGTCGCACCGCCACTGCCGGGTTTGCCGGTCTTCATATCTTCGTCGGCGTTCCCGGCAGTGTGGGCGGCGGAGTCTACATGAACGCCGGATGCCACGGCGGAGACTGGTCGGAGGTGGTGGAGCGGGTGACGGTGGTGGACCGGACCGGACGCGACGTGGTGCTGACCCGGGCCGAAGTGCCGTTCACCTATCGGCGGAGCGGCTTGGACGGACGCATCGTGCTGGATACGACTGTCCGCCTGAAGGCGCAGGAGCAGCAGCACCTGGATGAGGCCATCGCCGAGATGTTCGAGTGGCGCCAGCAAGGGACTCCCTTCAACCAGCCGTGCTGCGGGAGCGTCTTCAAGAACCCCGCCGGGCCCAGTTGGAAGATGGAGGGCGGCCCCCGCACCGCGGGGCAGCTGATCGAGGCCGCAGAGCTCAAGGGGTTTCGCGTCGGCGGCGCCGAAGTCTCGCCGATGCACGCCAACTATTTCGTGAACGCGGATGGGGCTACCGCCGCGGACGTTCGCGCCCTCATCGAGCACGTCCAGCGGGTGGTCGAGGACCGATTCGGGGTGCGGCTGGAGCCGGAGGTCAAGTTGATCGGGAGCAAGGGGGAGTATCTGAATCGGGACCCGGATGCCTGACTATTTCGTTCACCAATCGAGCTACATCGACGACGGCGCCGTGATCGGGGCGGGCACCAAGATCTGGCACTTCTGCCATGTCATGCCCGGCGCGGTGATAGGCGAGCGCTGCAATCTGGGGCAAAACGTCGTCGTCATGGGCGGCACCAAGCTGGGCAACAACGTCAAGGTGCAGAATAACGTGTCGATCTACGAAGGCGTCGTGCTAGAGGACGACGTCTTCTGCGGGCCCAGCTGCGTCTTCACCAACGTGATCAACCCCCGCAGCCATATTTCTCGCAAAGCCGAGTATAAGCCGACCCTGGTCCGCCGGGGCGCCTCGATCGGCGCCAACGCCACGATCGTCTGCGGGGTGACTTTGGGGGAGTACAGCTTCGTCGGGGCCGGCGCGGTGGTCCGGAGCGACGTTCCGGCCTACGCCCTCATGGTCGGGGTACCGGCCCGGCGAGTGGGTTGGATGTGCCAATGCGGCACCCGGTTGCCGGTTCGGGAGGGGCTCGCCGCCTGCTCCGCCTGCGGGGCTCGTTACCGGGAATCGGAGGGCCTCCTGCGACAGATTGACCCCCCTAGGCCCCGCGGCTAAGTTACTTGGCTGCCAACGGTTCCGGCGACAAACCGCGCCCGTGGCTCGGCCCTTCGGCCGACGCACGGGCGCTTCCACATGGGCTGCTCCGGTGAATGTTCCGCTTCTAGACCTGGTGGCGCAGTACCGCAACATCAAGGACGAAGTGCTCCCCGCCATCATGGCCGTGGTGGAGCGACAGGGTTTCATCATGGGGCCCGAGGTCGCCCAGCTGGAGACTGCGGTCGCCCGCCTATCCCAGACCAAGCACGCGGTCGGCTGCGCCAGCGGCACCGACGCGTTGTTGCTCCCGCTCCGGGCTCTGGAGCTCAAGCCGGGCGACGAGGTTATCACCACGGCATTTACGTTCTTCGCCACCGGCGGGGCCATCCACAACGCCGGAGGCACGCCGGTCTTCGTCGACATCGATCCCGACACTTTCAACATCTCACCGGAGGCCATCGAGGCGGCCATCACCCCCCGGACCCGCGGGATCATCGTGGTCCATCTCTTCGGCCAGATGGCGCCGATGGAACGGATCCTGCCTATCGCCGCGCGTCACCGGCTGACCCTGATCGAGGACGCGGCCCAAGCCATCGGGGCCCGGCGGCGGATCGACGGTGGCTGGCGGATGGCCGGAGAGCTGGGCTCGGTGGGTACCCTCTCGTTCTTTCCCAGCAAGAATCTGGGTGGCTGGGGAGATGCTGGGATGATGCTGACGCAAGACGACGAGCTGGCCGAGCGACTGCGTCGGCTGCGGCTTCATGGGGGATCGCGGCAGTACCATCACGACGAGGTGGGCTTCAACAGCAGGCTGGACACGCTCCAGGCGGCGGTGCTGCTGGCCAAGCTGCCGCACCTCGCCGACTGGAGTGCCGCGCGGGCCCGGCACGCGAAGCGCTATACCGAAGCCTTCACCGGGAACGCGGACGTCTGTTCTCCGCGGGTCGATCCGCTCAACGACCACATTTTCCACCAGTACACCATCCGGGTGCCGCGTCGCGATGAGCTGCGGGCCCGGCTTCAGGAGCGGGGGATCGGCAACGCCGTCTATTATCCCCTTGCGCTCCACCTCCAGCCCTGTTTCGCGCATCTGGGGTATGCTCGGGGGGCTCTGCCGGTGACTGAATCAGCGATGGACTCGGTGATCTCGCTGCCGATCTATCCCGAGCTGACGCTGGAACAGCAGGACGCGGTGATCGGAGCGGTGCGCTCATTTTACGCCTGACCGTCAAATCGGCGGCGGGTCTGCTGCAGGAGAAGTCGTGACGGATATCGCGCAGGATCTCATCCGAAGAGCCAAACAGCGGGACGTGCTGTTCGGTATCGTGGGCCTGGGATACGTCGGGCTCCCGTTGGCCTGCGAGTTGGCCAACGCCGGCTTTCGGGTGCTTGGCTTCGACATCAACGAGAGAGTCATCGAGGGTCTCAACAACGGGCGCTCTCATGTCAAGGACGTGACCGACGAGCAGTTGCGCGCCGTTCTGAGCGCTGGGCGGTTCACTGCCACCAGCGACATGACCCGCATGGGCGAGCCGGACGCGATCTCGATCTGCGTGCCCACGCCGCTCTCCAAGTTCAAGGATCCCGACGTCAGCTTTATCGTTGCCGCCACCGAGGCCGTGAAGCGCACCTTGCGGCGGGGGCAGGCGATCATCCTCGAAAGCACGACCTATCCCGGCACCACCCGGGAGATTCTCTTGCCGGCACTGGAAAACACCGGTCTCAAGGTGGGGCAGGACTTCTTCCTCGCGTTCAGTCCCGAGCGGGTGGATCCCGGCAATCCGACCTATGGCACCAGGAACACTCCCAAAGTCGTCGGCGGAATCACCGAAGACTGCCGCGCGGTGGCCTGTGCGCTCTACCAGCCGGCGATCGAGCAGCTGGTACCGGTCTCGACCACCGAGGCAGCCGAGCTGGTCAAGCTCCTGGAAAACACCTTTCGCAGCGTGAACATCGGCCTGGTCAACGAGATGGCGATCGTCTGCGACAAGCTGGGGGTGGACGTGTGGGAGGTCATCGAGGCCGCGGCCACCAAGCCCTTCGGCTTCATGAAGTTTCTGCCCGGTCCCGGCCTCGGCGGTCACTGCATCCCGGTGGACCCCCACTACCTCGCCTGGAAGATGCGGGGACTCAACTACAAGACTCGGTTCATCGACCTGGCCGGCGAGCTCAACACCGAGATGCCGCTGTTCTGGACCAGGAAAGTCGGTGAGGCGCTCAACGCACAGGGCAAGGCGGTACGGGGCGCTGCGGTGCTGGTGCTGGGCGTGGCGTACAAGCGGGACATCGACGACATCCGGGAGAGCCCGGCGCTGGACATCATCCGTCTGCTGGAAGGGCAAGGGGCTCGAGTGACCTACTCGGATCCTCACGTCCCCTGCTTTCGGGAGGACGGACGGGAGTTTCGATCCGTCACCCTGACTCCG
The DNA here is from genome assembly GCA_963812755.1 of uncultured Gemmatimonadales bacterium. GTDB lineage: Bacteria > Gemmatimonadota > Gemmatimonadetes > Gemmatimonadales > GWC2-71-9 > CAVVWJ01. The sequence continues at coordinate 498,060 of CAWEWK010000005.1, forward strand.
GAAACGGTATCCCGGGCCGACTGTGTCATGGTGGTCACCGATCACTCCGAGGTCGACTATCGGATGATCAAGCGCAACGCCAAGATGGTGGTCGACACTCGAAACGTGTTACCGAAAGAGGCTTGACATGCATGTGGCGGTGATCGGAAGCGGTTACGTGGGCTTGGTGGCCGGCGCCTGTCTCTCGGAGACCGGCAACGACGTGATCTGCGTCGACAAGGATCAGGAAAAGATCACGCGCTTGCAGCGGAACGAGATCCCCATCTACGAGCCGGGCCTGGAGCCCATGGTGCGGCGCAATCAGGAAGAGGGCCGGCTCACCTTCACCACCGACCTCGGCGCGGCGGTCCGGGCCTCGCGGGTGGTCTTCATTGCGGTGGGCACCCCGCCCGGCGAAGACGGCTCGGCCGACCTGCAACACGTGCTCGCGGTGGCCCGAGAGATCGGCCGCAACATGAACGAGCCGAAGATCGTGGTGACCAAGTCCACCGTACCGGTGGGTACCGCCGAAAAGGTCCGGACCGCGGTACGGGGGGAGACCAAGACACCGTTCGCGGTCTGCTCCAATCCGGAATTCCTCAAGGAAGGCGCCGCGATCGAAGACTTCATGAAGCCCGATCGAGTGGTCATCGGGGTGGACGACGAAGAGGCCAAGTCGGTCATGGGTGAGCTCTACGCGCCGTTCACCCGCCAGGGCGGCAATCGGATCCTGTTCATGGACATCGCGTCGGCCGAGGTCACCAAGTATGCCGCCAACGCCATGCTCGCCACCCGTATCTCCTTCATGAACCAGATGGCGCTGTTCTGCGAGCTGGTCGGCGCAGACGTCAACAACGTCCGCCTCGGCATCGGATCCGACCAGCGGATCGGCCGGGCATTCCTCTATCCTGGTCCCGGATACGGTGGGTCCTGCTTTCCCAAGGACGTAAAGGCGCTGATCCATACCGCCGACACCCTGGGGCTCTCCCTCGACGTGCTCAAGTCGGTCGAGGCGGTGAACGAATGTCAGAAGCTGGTAGTGCTTCAGAAGTTGCTGCGCTACCTGGGGCAGGATCTGAGTGGGAAGATCGTCGGGCTATGGGGACTGGCCTTCAAGGCCGAAACCGACGACATGCGGGAGAGTCCGACCATTCCCCTCATCGAGGGGCTGCTCTCCGCCGGTGCGCGAGTGCAAACCCACGACCCCAAGGCCACCGACTCGGCCCGCCACATCTTCGGCGACCGGGTGATGTACGCTGCCGACCCTTACAGCGCCGCTCACGGTGCCGACGCCCTCGTGGTCATGACCGAGTGGCTGCTCTACCGTAATCCCGACTTCGAGCGGGTGCGCCGTCTCCTGCGGCGGCCGCTGCTGATCGACGGGCGCAATCTCTACGAGCCCGAGCGAATGGCGGTGCTGGGCTTCGAGTATCACGGTATCGGGCGGGGCCGCCGGTGACCCGTGTCCTCGTCACCGGAGCGGCCGGATTCATCGGCTCGCACCTGGTGGAGGCGCTGGCCGGCCGGGGGGACGAAGTGGTGGGAATCGACAACTTCGATCCCTTCTACCCCCGGGCAATGAAGGAGCGGAACCTGGCCGAGATGGGGCCGCTCCACGGCTTCACGTTCCGCGAGCAGGACATGCTCGATGCGACGGCCCTCGAAAAGCTGCTCACTCCCGAAACGGTCGTGGTCCACCTGGCCGCTAAAGCCGGGGTGCGTCCTTCCTTGGCCGATCCGGTTGGGTATGCCCAAGCCAATGTCACGGGGACCGCCGCGGTGCTGGAGGCGGCACGCCGGGCCGGTGTGACCCGGATTCTCTTCGGGTCGTCCTCCTCGGTATACGGTGACAGCACGCCGGCGCCATTTCGGGAGGACGCGATGGCAGTCGAGCCGGTGTCTCCCTATGCGGCCACTAAGCGCGGCGCCGAGCTGTTGCTTCGGGCGGTGGCGCCGATTTTCGGCTTCCGGGCCGCCAGTCTTCGATTCTTCACGGTGTATGGGCCGCGCCAGCGGCCCGATCTCGCGATCCACGCCTTCACCCGGCGGATGACCGAGGGCCGCACCCTGACCCTGTTCGGCGACGGCACCCAGGCACGGGACTATACCTATTGCGATGACATCATCGCGGGAGTCCTCGCGGCGTTGGCCTGGAGCGAACAGGCGCCCATCGGCGTCGAAGCATTCAACCTGGGAGGCAACCGCTCGGTGCGGACCGGTGACATGGTCGCGGAGATCGGCCGGGCGTTGGACCTGAAGCCACGAGTGGAATGGGCCCCGATGCAGCCGGGCGATGTGCAGCAGACGTCGGCGGACCTGAGCAAGTCGGGGGCAATCCTGGGGTACGCGCCCAGGACCCCGTTTCCCGAGGGCGTGCGGCGCTTCGTAGCCTGGTTCCGGGAGGCCTATGGCCGGGCAGCCTGAGCGCCTGCTGGCGCGGGCCCGCGAGCGGTTTACGGTGCAGGACTACTACGGGGCCGTGCACCTGTTGGAGGAAATCGTCGAGTCGGGCCGGTCCTTCGCCGACGTGCATCATCTGATGGGCGTGTCCCTTTCTCTCCTGGGCCAGCACGAACGGGCGCTGGGGGAATTCCAGCGGGCGCTGCAGCTCAACCCCAGATACCTCGAGGCTCTCATCCACCAAGGCCTGGTCCTGAACGAGCTGGGAAGGGAAGCCGAGGCCGAAGAATCCTTCCGCCGTGCCGCCGCGAGTGTAGCTCCGGCGACCAATGGCCTACCGGCACCGGTTGCCGCGCGCATGGCCAACCAGCATGCCGAGCTGGCCGAGGAGTACGCCGAGGCGGGTGCGCTGGATTTCGCGATCGAAGAGTACGAGCGGGCCCTCGAGTTGGGGCCCGAGTATCACGATCTGCGCTACCGGATGGCCCGGCTCCTGCTCGAAGCGGGGCGCTCGCTGGAAGCCCGAGAAGCGCTGGAGGAAGTGATTCAGGCTCGGCCCAATTTCGTCGATGCGGAAGCCGCGCTCGGGCTCGCGCACTACCTCTCGGGAGACGGCATCGGTGCGCGGGACGTATGGAAAGCCTGCCTCGCCCGCCGGCCGGAGAACGCCAGGGTCGAGGCCTACCTGGCCATGCTGGGCCGGGTGGGTCGGTGAGCCGGTCGGTTCGACCAAACCGGTATTGGATTCTCATCTCTGCCTGCGTGGTCACCCAGGGATGTCGCTCGGGCGACGATCGCGAGCGGCGGGGCGATCGGGCGTATGGCCAGGCGCAGTACGCCCAGGCCCTGGCCGAGTACCGGTCGGTGCTGGGTGGTAAGTCGGAGCCGCGAATCTGGGCCAAGACATCCGCGGCGGCACTTCACGCCGGTGAGCTCCAGCAAGCGGTCGATGGATACCTTCGCCTCGCCTCGGAGGATCCAACCCGGGCCTCGGAGGCGGCGGAAGGCTTGGAGTCGGTCGCACGGGCGGCGGAACGGCGGGCCGACATGGCGGTGCTTCGGCAGGCGGTGCGAGGCCTCCAGGCGATCGCGCCGGACCGGTCCCCCGGTCGCTACGCGCTGTTGCTGGCTCAGCAGCCGGATCTGGACAACGGCGATCTGGTGCAGCTGTTGCCCGGCGCGATCGCCACCGCCCCGGATCCCAAAGCCGTGGACTCACTCTTGGCCCTCTACGGTACCGCGCTCCAGGCCACGGCCGGGTGCGGACAAGCCTTGCCCCAGTTTCGGGCGATCCTGCGGCGCACTCAGGACACCGTGGTCCAGGCCCGCATGCGGGCGCGGGCTGCCGACTGCGCCTGGACCCTCGGCCGAAGGGCCGAGTCGTCCAGAGACTTCGGCACCGCCGCGCTCTGGTTTGCGGAGGCAGCCCGTATGGACTCCACGTCGGCCACCGGCCGGAGGGCGCTCCTGGCCTACGGCGACAGCCGGGTCCGCGAGGGAGACACCCTTGCGGCGGCCTTGGCCTTTCAAGCCGTCGTGACCGGCACCGATGCCGACTCTGCCGGGCAAGTCGCCAAGGTGAAACTGGCGGCGCTCGGGCTGGTTCCGTCGAACAACTTGCCTTCGGCCGGCCAACCGTGATGCCCCGCCTCTTACCTCCGTTGCTATTGCCGGTTGTGGCCGCCGGCCTCTTCGGCTGCGGGGCGGGCGCATACCGACCGGATCAACGACCCACACCGGAGGCACGGGCCGAAGGTGCGTCGGCCGCCACGGTGGATTCCCTCTGGCGGCGCGCCGAGGACCGGGTGCGCCACGGGAAGTGGGGCGACGGAATCAAGTTGCTGGAACGCGTGCTGCTGGAATTTTCCCCGGGAGACAACCGGATCCCCCAGGCGCGCTACTACCTGGGCGAAGCTCAGTTCGCCATTGGTAGCCACCTGGTCGCGGCGCGGGAATTCCGCAAAGTCTCGGACGAGACCCCGAATGACCCGCTCGCGCCGGAAGCGCTGCTTCGGGTGGGTGACGTCTACGCCGATCTGTGGCGCCGGCCCGAGCTGGATCCGTCTTACGGCCAGACCGCGTTGGCGACCTACCAGGAGCTGCTCAACCGCTATCCCGGCGGGTCGGCCGCGCAGCGGGCACAAGCCAGAATCACCGAGCTTCAGGAGCAGTTCGCCTATAAGGAGTACAAGGCGGCGCTGTTCTACTTCCGGCTCAAGGCCTACGACTCCGCGATCCTCTACCTCAAGGATCTCGTGGCCACGTACCCGCGGGCTTCGGTGGCCCCCCAGGCACTGGTGAAGCTGGTTCAGGCGTACAAGACCCTGGGATACCGCGAGGACGTGAAGGAGACCTGCGGATACATTCGGCGGTTCCACGCCGGCGCCGAGGGTGTGCGGGAGGCATGTCCGCCGGACTCCAGCGAGGCGTCTTGAAGGGAACGGTTGGGCTCCTCGGCGGTTCCTTCGATCCGGTTCATCACGGGCATCTCATCGTCGGCCAGGCCGCTGCCGAAATTCTCGGCCTGGCGGCGCTGCGTTTTGTGCCCGCGCGGGAGCAGCCCTTCAAGCAGGGCCGCCATGGCGCAACGCCCGGCGACCGAGTCGCCATGCTGGAGCTCGCGATCAGCGGACATCCCGGGTTTTCGCTGGAGCGCGCAGAGCTGGAGCGACAGGCGCCGTCCTACACGGTCGATACGCTCCGGATGCTCCGCGAGCGCGAGCCCGAGGTCGACCTGACCTTGCTGCTGGGTGCCGACGCGGCGGCGGAGCTGGAACAATGGTACCAGGCGGCGGAGATCCCCCGCCTGGCCCGAGTCGTCGTGTTTGCCCGGCCGGGCTCGCCGGTTCCCGACTCGTCCATGATCAGCCGAATCATTCTGGTGCCCGCGGTGGATATCTCGGCCACCGACGTGCGGCGCAGGGTGCGTGAGGGCCGCTCGATTCGCTACCTGGTACCCGACGCCGTCCGGGAGTATATCGCCAAGCACCGGTTATATTTGGACCCAGAATGATCAAGACTCTGATGACTGCGGTGTTCGGCACCCGGTTCGAGCGCGAGCGCAAGCGACTCCAGCCGGTAATCGACGCCATTCACCGGCAGGAAGACCAGCTCAAGGACCTGAGCGAGGCCGAGCTCAAGGCCCAGACAACCAAGTTCCGGGAACGACTGGCCGAACGAACCGGGGCCCTGAAGGCGGAGCTGGACCAAGTCCGCGAGGCCAAGCACGGCTGCGCCGATCCGGTGGAGCGGGATCAGCTGGAACGCCGGTTTCACGAGCTGGAGACCCGGTACAAGAAGGAGTTGGCCGCGGGACTGGACGACCTGCTGCCGGAGGCGTTCGCCACCGTCCGTGAAGCCTGCCGCCGGCTGATGGGCAGCACCGTCCAGGTGACCGGTCACGAGCTCACCTGGGACATGGTACCCTACGATGTGCAGCTCATCGGGGGCTACGTACTGCACCAGGGCCGGATTGCGGAAATGGCCACCGGCGAGGGCAAGACGCTGGTGGCCACCCTCCCACTATACCTGAATGCGTTGACCGGCCGCGGGGCGCACCTAGTCACGGTCAACAACTACCTGGCCCGCCGTGACTCGCAGTGGATGGGTCACGTCTTCAAGTACCTGGGGCTCACGGTCACCTGCCTGGACGACACCGAGCCTTCCTCGCCCGACCGGCGCGCCGCCTACCAAGCCGACATCACCTACGGGACCAACAACGAGTTCGGCTTCGACTACCTGCGCGACAACATGGTGTTCTCGCTGGAACAGCGAGTGCAGCGGGAACATGCCTACGCCATCATCGACGAGGTGGACTCGATTCTCATCGACGAGGCGCGTACCCCGCTCATCATCTCCGGGCCGGTAGGCAACGAGAGCGACGAGAAGTACGCCCAGTTCAACCGGCAGGTGGCGGAACTGGTGCGAAAGCAGACTGGGGTGGTCAACACCCTCCTGGCCGAGGCCGAAAAGCAATTGGAGGACGAGAAAACCCGGGACGATGCCGCGGTGAAGCTTTACCAGGCCCGCCTGGGAATGCCCAAGAACAAGCGGCTGCTCAAGATGCTGAATGAGACAGGCATCAAGCAGATGGTACAGCGAATGGAGCTCGACGCCATCGCCGACCGCAAGCTGCCGATGAAACAGCAGCGCATGCGGAACGTCGAAGACGTGCTGTACTTCGTGCTGGACGAGAAGGGTCATTCGGTGCACCTCACCGACCGGGGCGCCGAGGCGATGTCACCCAACGACCCCGAGCTGTTTCTGGTGCCCGACATCTCGGAGGAGATCCATCGGATCGACAAGGATCCGGAGCTTTCCCCCCACGACCGGATCGAGCGCCGGCGAACGGTGGAGGGGGAGTACGCGCTCAAGAGCGAGAAGCTCCACATCATCCACAAGCTGCTCCAGGCCCACGTCCTCTACGAAAAGGAAGTGGACTACCTGGTGCAGGAAGGCCAGGTGGTGATCGTGGACGAGTTCACCGGCCGGGTGATGTCGGGCCGGCGCTGGGCCGACGGGCTGCACCAGGCGGTGGAGGCCAAGGAGCAGGTCCAGGTCAAGGGCGAAACCCAGACCTTCGCCACCATCACCATCCAGAACTACTTCCGGATGTACGACAAGCTGGCGGGAATGACCGGCACCGCCGAGACCGAGGAGACCGAGTTCTACTCGATCTACGGGCTCGAGGTGAGTGTGATTCCCACCCACAGACCCATGGTGCGGCGGGACGAGGCCGACCGGATCTACAAGACCCGGAAGGAAAAGCACGACGCCATCATGGACGAGGTCGAGCGGCTCCACGGGCTCGGCTGGCCCATCCTGATCGGGACGGTGAACGTGGACGTCTCGGAGACCCTCTCCCGGCAGCTCAAGCGGCGGGGGCTCAAGCACGAGGTACTGAACGCCAAGTATCACCAGCGGGAGGCGGAAATCGTCGCGGGGGCAGGACAGAAGGCTGCCATCACTATTGCCACCAACATGGCCGGCCGCGGCACCGACATCAAACTGGGCAAGGATCTCGATCTAGCGCTTCCGGAGGCCGGGCTCCAGATCATCGGTACCGAGCGGCACGAGTCGCGGCGGATCGACCGCCAGCTGCGAGGCCGATCCGGCCGTCAGGGTGATCCGGGGCAGTCGATCTTCTTTCTCTCGTTGGAAGACGACCTGATGCGGCTCTTCGGGTCGGACCGGATTGCGCGCTGGATGGACAAGAGCGGGGCGGAGGAGGGTGAGGTCATCACCGGCGGGCTGGTCACTCGCGCCATCGAGCAAGCCCAGAAGCGGGTTGAGCTGCAGAACTTCCAGCAGCGGAAACGGCTGTTGGAATACGACGACGTGATGAACCAGCAGCGAGAGGTGATCTACTCGCTGCGCCTGTTCGCGCTGGAGCGCGGCGAGGAGCTCAAGGCCGAAGCCCGGAGGATGATCGAGGCGGCGCTGGAACGGGGGGTGACCCAGTTCCTGGTCGGGACCGACCGTCCCGAGGAATACGACCGGGGCGGGCTCCGTGAAGCGCTCATGCTCCAGTACCTGGTGGCGGTCGACCCGCTCACCGACGCCGAGGCGACGCCCAGCATCGACAAGATGATCGAGGTCACGAAGGAAGAGGGAGAACGGGCGTTCGGGCGAAAGGTCGAGTACCTGGCCGATTTCGGAAAGACCATCGGGATCCCCGACGTGGATACCCAGGTGCTCTCCCAGGTGATGTTGTCGGTGCTGGACGAGCGGTGGAAGGACCACCTCTACGACCTGGACCAGTTGCGCAACGCGATTCAGTATCGCGCCTGGGGCCAGAAGGACCCCCTGGTGGAGTACAAGCGCGAGGCCTTCGAGATGTTCGAGGACCTGATGCGCGACATCCAATCCACCTTCACCGAGCGATTCCTGAAGATCCAGGTCAGCGCGGAACCGCGGCAGGAGCCGCCGGCGCGGCGGGCGCCGCCGCCTCCGCCAGCACCGGCTCCCACCGGCGCCGACGATCTCTTTTCCGGCGGTGCGAACCGGCTACAGCCCCCACCACCGGTGGCAGCACCGTCGGTGAACAGCTCGCTCGGCCCGGTTGGCAGGCCCGCCGCGGCGACCGTGCCCGAAGTCGGGCGGAACGATCCCTGTCCCTGCGGGTCGGGAAAGAAGTACAAGAAGTGCCACGGGGCCGGGCGGTAGCCTCCTACCAGACGTACGCGTTCCGGCTCGGCTGAGACCCACCCAGCACGCTCGCCGATGAGAGGGGGCATCCTTCTCGATCACCAGGTCGATCTGCCCCGCCGGCTCGCGGCCGAACCGGACCCACCCAATAACCCCGACCGCGATCTCGAGTCACCAGAAAGAAATTCAGCCCGGATACGCAGCGGGTTGCCCCTCACTACTCGCTCACTCGAGACTCATACCTCAGGAACCCGACCGGGCATGTTTGCCGGTGCGTTCATCCGGTAGATTCTGCGTGAGCGCGAAGGTACCGCGCCGGGCTCACCGCTACTGCCGAGGCGCCACCCTGAACGCGACGTGAACCACTATCCCAGAGAGTTGCACGGAGGTAGCTATGTCTCATATCACGCGGAACGGGGCGCCGCTGGTGGCGATCGCGGCGCTCGCCGGTGCCTGTGCAGGGTCCGACAAATCGCGGCAGGCAGGAGCCGACAGCGCGGCCGCCGACTCAGCGGCGATGACAGGGTCCGCGGCCGGCTCGGCCCTCAAGGTTTCGAATGTGATGATCGGGCGGCGGCTCGGGGCAGGGAACCGCATCATAGAGCCGACGTTCGAGTTCACCCCCAGGGAAACCGTCTACGTCTCGGTCGGAACCCAGGGGGGCGGAGGAGGGTCCGGTACCCTGACCGCGGGTTGGCGCTCGCAGAGCGGCGAAATCCTGCAGCAATCGTCCGAACCGGTTCGGCCGGCCGGGGAGAACACGGTTTTCCAGCTGTCGCAGCCCAAGGGATTCAAGCCGGGGACCTACAAGGTGGTCCTCTTCCTGGAGAATGATTCGGCCGACACCAAGGTGTTCGTGGTGCGGAAATAGGGGAACAGGAAGTCGCAAAGCGAAGAGAGCGAACAGGTCGGATTGGCCTGTCGCCCTCTTGCTGTTTCCACGACTGCCACCGCGGCTACGATCGGTCGATCACTGCTTCCCGGGTCCACCCGGCGGCGCGTCGTTGCAGTTCGAAAGCTTCTCGGCGCTAGGATTGCCGGCCGCAGCCAAGTTGCCGCACGGCCCCAGCCCACCGCGGTCGATCACCTTCACCGAGGCAACCGCTCGGTGTCCCTCGAACCAGGCGGTGATCTGAGCTGCGCCATTGCCCTGTGCCGTCACCACGCCACCCGCCGTGACGGTGGCTACCGCCGCATCCGTGCTGGACCACAGCATGTCGCCCGCAGTAAGGGTGCGGTCCTCTGCCCCTTGGCTGGTCACATTGAGCTGCAGCTGGCGTCCGGGCTGGAGTGTCGCCGAGCTGGGATGGACCACGAGAAGGAAGGTGCGGTCGTCACTCAAGTCGGTGGGTGACGAGTCGCAAGCGGCAACTAGCGCGGTCACCGCGCACAGCGCGAGCCGAGAAAGCTGAATCGGGAAGTGCGCACGCATTGGAGCCTCCGGGGTGTACCGTGGGATTGCCGTTTCAATTCACGCGCTACAATACTTTCCGGGGCTCACCCGCCACTCACGGCTTCCTCATCCCAAGCTCATTCTCCGCCGGGCTCGCGGCCGCTTGCCCGGTCCTTCGTGGCGGCCTACAATAGGATTTGGGGACCATATGCCCCTCTCCTCACGGCCTCTCTTCTAGAAAGCACATGTACCGGCTGGTGACCTTCGGCGGGCTCAGCGTGGCAGATGCAGGACGGGTCTTCGGTCTCGACCCCCCGTCTGCGGCTTGCTCTGCTCGCGCTCCTGGCGACGGCAGGATCGCGCGGACTCACCCGGGACAAAGTGGTCGCGTATCTGTGGCCTGACAGTCCCGATGAGAATGCGCGCCACGCTCTGGAGCAGCTGCTCTATTCCATGCGACGTCAGGCCCCGAAGGACCTAGTGAGCGGGGCCGATCCCCTGCGTCTCAACTCCGCCGTGATCGGGTCGGACGTAGCCGAGTTCGAGAAGGCGATTGCGGAGGGGAAGCTGGCCGACGCCGCGGCCCTGTATCGCGGCCCGTTTCTGGACGGATTCTTTGTCAGCGACGCGGCGGAGTTCGAGGCCTGGGCCGAGTCCGAGCGGACTCGGTTGGCGAGGGAGCACGCTCACGTCCTGTACCAGCTGGCAAAGGCGGCGGGATCCAGCGGACATCACACCGTGGAAATCGAGTGCTGGCGGAAGCTCAGCGCGGTGGACCCGCTGAGCGAGCGGGGAGCTACCGGCCTGGCTCGTGCTCTGGCCTCGGCCGGCGACTGGACTGGAGCGCTCCAACATTCGAAGGCCTACGATGCGTTGGTCCGCCGTGAGCTGGGAGAAGAGCGTTCACATCTCACCGCCTTGGTCGAGCAGTTGCGGGCGGAGAAAGCAGCGGCTCCCAGTGCCAGTCCATCGGTGGCCGCGCGCTATACGATCATTCGGGAGCTTGCCAAGGGCTCGATGGCCACGGTCTATCTGGCCCGTGACCTCAAGCTCAATCGGGCGGTCGCCCTCAAGCTGCTTCGCCCGGAGCTCGCCGCCTCAACCGCCAACGAGCGGTTCCATCGGGAAATCGCCATCCTCGCGGGGCTCCATCATCCGCACATTCTTCAGATTCACGACTCGGGACTGATGCAAGTGCCCGGCCGCCCGCCGGCACCTTACTACGTCATGCCCTACGTAGAGGGCGAGTCACTGCGGGCGCGGCTTGCCAGGGAGATCCAGCTGCCCCTGGAGGTCGCGCTACGCATTGCTGGCCAAGTGGCTGACGCGTTGGCCTACGCGCACACGCGCGGGATCGTCCACCGGGATATCAAGCCGGACAACATCCTGCTGGATGTAGGGCACTCGCTGGTGGCGGACTTCGGGATCGCTCGGGCGCTCGACCTGGCAGGGGGCGAGAATCTGTCGCTCTCGGGAGTGAGATTGGGGACTCCCGGGTACATGAGCCCGGAGCAGGCGGCCGACAGCTCGCCGATCGATGGGCGGAGCGACATCTATAGCCTGGGCTGTGTGCTGTATGAGATGCTGTCGGGAGAACCGCCGTTCGGCGGCGCGACCAGCCAGGCGGTTCTCGCGCGCCACGCGGCGGATCCGGTGCCATCATTGCGGACGGTTCGGGCCGAAGTCCCGCCCTGGCTCGAGGCGGTAGTGGGCAAAGCGCTGGCCAAGTCCCCCACCGACCGCTTTCCCGACGCAGAGCACTTCGCGGCGGCGCTGCAGGGGGAGCTGCCCTGATGGGGTACATTGGCGTGCCAAGGGTGGCCCGAAGCCGCAGGAGGACGTCGGACAGGTTACGGCTTTGCGAGGGATGGTTGAAGATGGGGATGCTACAGTGACTGGCTAGTCGAGCATGGCTGCTCCAGGCTGGCAACCCGGCCCTTCAGCCATAACTTCGTCCTCCCTGCATAACTTCTGTGAATACCGCACGATAATGGCACCTGCCGGGGGCTTCCGGTGTGTAGTTTTTCGGTATGCCGGCTCCCCTCGCCACCCTCCCCGACGCCGACCGCCCCCGCGAGCGCCTCTGGGCTCTGGGCCCCTCCGCGTTGACGACTGCCGAACTTCTCGCCATCCTCATAGGAACCGGCAGGGGAGGGCAGAGCGTCCTCGACGTGGCCGGCCATCTCCTGGCGGTGAGCCACGGCTCTTTGCGCCGCTTGGCGCAACGGCCTTCCGCAGAGCTGCTCCGGGCGGAGGGAATCGGACCGGCCAAGGCTGGCCGTCTCCTTGCTGCATTCGAGCTGGGTGGCCGCTTGGCCCGCGAGGGGCGTCCCCAGATCCCCCGGATCCGGGAACCAGAGGATGTAGTCCGCCTGTTTCAGGGACGACTGCGCGACCTCCAGGTGGAAGAGTTCCATCTCCTCGCGCTGGACAGCCAGAGCCAGGTGTTGCGCGAGGTGTTGGTTACCCGCGGCCTTCTCAACAGCTCGTTGGTACATCCTCGGGAGGTGTTTCGCGCCGCGATCGTGGAGGCCGCGGCGGGAATCATCGTCGTGCATAATCACCCGAGTGGCGATCCGACGCCCTCGGCCGAGGACCGGGCGGTCACCCGGCAGCTGGTCGAGGCGGGACGGCTGCTGGACCTGCCCCTGTATGACCACGTGATCATCGCGGGAGATCGTTTCGTGAGCTTCGCAACCACCGGATTGCTGTGACCGGAACCCTGCCCGACCTGGCACCCGACCTGAGCGCCGTGCTCGAGCGCCATGCCGATCGTCTTGACCTCGAGCGTCATCGATCGGGCGCTCCGCTTCAGCGCGTCCGCTCACCGGGGTCAAAAGCGCATGTCGGGCGAGGATTTCATCTCCCACAGCATCGCGGTGGCCCTGATTCTGGCGGAACAGCTCCTGGACACGGCGACCATTTCAGCGGCGCTGCTGCACGACGTGGTAGAAGACTCCGACGTCCGGACCGAGGACATCGCCCGGGAGTTCGGAAGCGAGATCGCCGGGATCGTGGACGGTCTCACCAAGATTTCCAGCCTCACCTTCCGCTCCTCGGCGGAAGAGCAGGTGGAGAACTACCGGAAGCTGCTGCTCTCGATCGCCAAGGATGCGCGGGTCATCATCATCAAGCTGGGCGACCGGCTGCACAACATGCGGACCCTGGAGCACCTTCCCGCCGAGCGGCGGAGTCGGATCGCGCTGGAGACCCGCGAAATCTACGCGCCGCTGGCACACCGGTTCGGCATGGCCGGCATCAAGGCCGAGCTGGAAGATCTCGCCTTCAAGTTCCTGGAGCCCGACGATTATCGGGACCTGGTGGCGCAGGTCGCGTCCAAGCGGGCGGCCCGGGAGCAGCAGATTCTCAAGCTCCGCACCCCGCTGGAGTACGAATTGCGCCGGGCCGAAATCGAGTGGTTCGAGGTCACCGGCCGGCCCAAGCATCTGTGGTCGATCTTCCAGAAGATGCGGAAGCGGAACAAGGGGTTCGACGAGATCTATGACCTGATGGCGGTACGGGTAATCGTCCGCAGCGTGCCGGACTGCTACCACGTCCTGGGCATCATCCACCACAACTGGACCCCGATCCAGGAGCGGATCAAGGACTACATCGCCAGCCCCAAGTCGAACGCCTATCAGTCGCTGCACACCACGATCTTCGGGCCCGGGGGCCAACTGTTCGAAGTGCAGATCCGCACTCAGGAGATGCACCGCACTGCCGAGTTCGGTATCGCGGCGCACTGGCTCTACAAGCGGGACGGCAAGCCGGACGAGCTGGACCAGCACTTAGGCTGGTTCCGGCAGCTGATCGAGCTCCAGCAGGACACCCACAGTCCCGAGGAGTTCCTCGAGTTCCTGAAGGTAGACCTGTACCAGGACGAGATCTTCGTCTTCACGCCGCAAGGCGACGTGAAGCGGCTGCCCAAGGGTTCCACCCCGATCGATTTCGCCTTCCACGTGCACACCGAGGTGGGCTTCAAGTGTCAGGGCGCCAAGATCAACGGGAGGATCGCGCCGCTGCACCGGGAGCTCAAGAGCGGCGACACGATCGAGATCCTCACCAGCGCCGCCGCCCGCCCCAGCCGCGATTGGCTGAGCCACGTGCGCACCGCCCGCGCCCGGCAGAAGATCAAGCAGTGGGTGAACCACGAAGAGGAAAAGGTCAGCCTCACGCTGGGCAAGGAAATCCTCGCCCGCGAGCTGCGGCGCCGGCGGCTCGAGGCGCCCGACGACGACCGTCTGGCCAAGGCGGCGGAGACGCTCTCGCTGGCGGATGGCCGAGGACTGGAGATCGCCGTGGGCCGGGGCGACGTCGCCATCGGCCAGGTGATCCGCGCCTTATACCCCGAGCTTCCCACCGACGAGATCCAGGAGCCCAAGCCCACGGTGTTCGGGCGGGTCATCGACCGGATCCGGTTGGGCCGTGGGATCAAGATCCAGGGCGTGGATGGACTGATGGTCCGCTACGCCCAATGTTGCCAGCCGGTGCCGGGGGACTCGGTGGTCGGCTACGTGACCCAGGGCCGCGGCATTTCCATTCACCGAGCCGATTGTCCCAATCTGCTCATGCTCTCCGCCGATGGGCGGCGGGTGGACATCGACTGGCAGGAAACGGCGGGGGAGGCGTTCGCCGTGCGGCTGGCCGTTACCGGTGAGGACCGGCGCGGGCTGTACGCCGATATCATGGAAGCGATCAGCCAGACCGGGACCAATATCCGGGGGGCCGATCTGCACACCAAGGATGGCACGGTGTTCGGAACCATCTTCGTGGAGGTGGACAACCTGCCCCACCTGGCCAAGGTGCTGAAGGCAGTCCGCCGGGTGAAGGGTGTAACCGAGATCGAACGGCGGGAGGCGCCGGCCGTATAGTCGGGTGACGGCGATCACATCCCTCGCCAGATGTCGACGCAATGTTCCACGCGATCCAGAACAGCCACTTCCCGCAGTGTCTCACTTAGAGGCTTCTCATGCCCTCCATTCTCGATGCCCTGAGCGCCCGCCTCGATGAGCGTGCGCTGTCGCAGTTGAGCACCCGTCTGGGAACGGATGAAGGCAACACCAGCAAGGCCATCGCCGCAGCAGTGCCGCTGTTGCTGGGCGCGCTGGCCCAGAATGCCAGCCAGGGCGACGGCGCCGAGCGGCTGCATCAGGCGCTGCAACGCGATCATGACGGCAGTGCGCTCGACAATCCCGCAGTCATCGGTGATGAGGCCCGGCTCCGCGACGGCGACGCCATATTGGGTCATATTCTGGGTGACCGACGGTCGATCGCCGAACAGGGAGTTTCTCGAGCGTCCGGTCTCGACCTCTCCAAGGTGGGGCCATTGCTGGCGATGCTCGCCCCGCTGGTGATGGGCGCGCTGGGTCGGGCTCGTACCGAGCGAGGCCTTGATCCGGATGGGCTCGGCCGAGTACTCGGGGAGGAGCGGAACGAGCTCGGCGCCCGGGCCCCCGGCGTGCTCGGGGCGGTCGGACGGCTGCTCGACCGCAACAATGACGGTTCGGTGCTCGACGATGTCGGCGGCCTGCTGGGCGGGCTGTTCGGCCGCCGCTGACCGCCCTCGAACTTCTACTTCTACCGGAGCGACTCATGCCGGATCCCAAGACACCCAAAGCCGACTTTTCCGATGTGGAGAGCGGCAGCTCTTCGACTGCGCCACCGCCCCAGACAACCGACCAGACCTATACCGTGGTGAAGGGCGACAGCCTCTCGAAGATCGCCAAGCGGTTCTATGGCGATGCCCAGCAGTGGCGCAAGATCTACGAAGCCAATAAAGACCAGATCAAGAACCCCGATCTCATTTACCCCGGCCAGACCTTCAAGATTCCTAGCGCCTGAGCCGCTTCGAGGAGAACTTCCATGCACGCGCACGGACGCAGATTCTTCACTCTGGCATTCGGTCTGACCGCGATCACGCTGGCGGGCTGCAAGAAGGAAGCGCCGGCGCCCCAGGGAGAGACCGGCGCAGCCGCCCCGGCTCCGGCTCCTCCGGAGTTCAGCGTCAGCGGAGTAGAGGTGGGTAAGCAGATCGGCGCCGATAAGCGGATCACGTCGCCCACCACGAGCTTTGCACCGAAGGATACGATCTACGCTGTGGTAGCGACCGAAGGCGCCGCGCCGAGCAAGACCATCGTCGCGAAGTGGACTTTCCAGGATGGCCAGGTCGTCAAGGAGGCCACGGAAACCATCGCGCCGACCGGGCCGGCCGCCACCGAATTTCACATCGCCAAACCCAGCGGTTGGCCGGTCGGGAAATACAAGGTCGAGATCGTCGTCGATGGTAGCCCTGCGGGGAGTAAGGACTTCGAAGTCAAGAAATAAACCGGGGAGGTGGTATGGTCGAGGTGAACGGACGCCTGCTGTCACTCATACTCGTCATGTCGGCGGCGGTCGGCTGTGGGGGCAGCGAGGCGTCTCGAGCGAGGGCCGCCGCAGACTCAGCGGCGGCGGCGGACAGCGCGGCCTCTGCCAAGCCGGCGCTTGCGCCGGGCGAGATGCGGGTCACCATGGTCATGATCGGCAAGAAATTGGGGGACAAGAACCTGATTATCGAGCCGACCTTCCAATTCGCCCCGGCCGATACGGTGTTCCTCTCGGTCGGCACCGAGGGAACTCCGGCGAGCGCCAAACTCGGCACCAAGTGGGTGTCGCAAAAGGGTCAGGTGCTGGACTCCTCGGAGCAGGAGATTCACCCCAAGGGACCGGAAAATACGGCTTTCAGGGTCGCTCAGCCCAAGGGCTGGCCGGTCGGAGTGTACAAGGTGACGATCTTCGCCGACGGCGACTCGGTCGACACCAAGACCTTCGCGGTGAAGAAGTAGGTCGCCGTGCCCAATCGCTGGGTGCTCAAGACCGACGCCGACAGCTACACCTTCGATCAATTGGTGCGGGACACGCGCACGGTCTGGGATGGGGTGCGCAATGCCGTCGCGCTCAAGAACATTCGCAGTATGGTCGAGGGAGACCAGGTCCTGATCTATCATTCGGGAGATGAGAAGGCGCTGGTCGGCTTGGCCCGAGTGGCCAGCGCCCCGTATCCCGACCCGAAAGATCCCACGCTCACGGTAGTCGACATCGAAGCAGGCCCGCGGCTTCCTCAGACGGTGACCCTGGCCGCCATCAAGGCGGATCCCGCTTTCGCCGAGCTGCCGTTGGTACGGCAGCCTCGGCTGTCGGTGGGTCCGGTGCCCCCCGCACAATGGAATCGGTTGCTGGACTTGGCCGGAGTACATCAGCGGGCGTAGCTCCAACCGATCAGCTCGAAAAGCCGATCCCCAACCGATCCAGCAACCGAAGCAACAGACCCGCTTCTTCTCCTCTGTCCGTTCTTCGCAACGCGGCCGTCACTGTGCCCACCGCCCAGGAGCGCAGCGGCTCGGGCGGGTAGGGAAACGGCTTCCGTCGCACCAGGGAGAGATCCAGGAGCTCGCTGGGCCGCTCGAGCGTAAGGTGGGCGAGGATTCGGCCGGCCAGACGGGTGGTGCCCAGGCCGTGCCCGGTGTAGCCCAGCCCATACAGCACCTTGCCGCCATGCGCCGAACCGAAGAACGGGGTGAGCCGGGTGGTGGAACAGATCGGCCCGCCCCACGCATAGGGAAATTCGAGGTCGGCGATCACGGGAAAGTGGCGCTGGAAGCTTTCCTTGAGCGCGGAGAAGTGCGGTGCCGAGTAATCGCAGCTGGGATCGACCCGGTTACCGCTGTAGTAGGCGGCCTCGCTGGTTCCCCATAACAGCCGGTCATCCCTGGTGAGTCGGTAGTAGTTGAAGAAGGTGCGTCCGTCGGTCACTCCCTGGCGCCGGGACCACCCGATGGCTTGACGCTGCGCCGGAGTGAGCGGGTCACTGACCAGGATGTAGTCGTAGAGCGGAATGAACCGGTGGATCACCTGTGGCAGGAGATGGTGGGTGTAGGCGCTGGTTGCCAGCACCACGCGTCCCGCGTCCACCCGGCCGGCCGTGGTGCGGAGGCGGATCACCGATCCCACCGTTTCTATCGACTCCACCCCGCTCCGCTGATAGACCGTCACACCCAAGCGCTCCGCTTCGGCCAGCAGCCCATCCACCAGCGTCACCGGATCGAGGATTCCTCCTCGGGCGACCCGCATCCCGCCGAGATAGAGCGGCGAATCGAGTTCGGCGCGGACCTGGTCGCGATCCAGCAGCTCGAAGCCGTCCAGCCCGAGCCGGCGGGCAACGTCGACGTTGCGCCGCGCTTCCTCCAGGTGTCCCGGGGTGAGGGCGACCACGAGCCGTCCGGTGGGTTCGTAGTCGCAGGAGACCCCGCGCTGTTGCAGAAACCTCAACATCTCGGCGACGTTGGCTTCGCCCAGTCGGGCCAGCCGGCGGGCTTCCTGTTCGCCGAAGTGGCGGATGGCCAGGCCATGGCCGTGATCGATGGTCTCCGAGAGGATCCCGGCGTTGCGTCCGCTGGCGCCGTAAGCGGCGACGTCCTTCTCCACCACGGCGATCTCGAGGCCGGGTGCCAGCTCCCGAAGAAAGAGCGCGGTCCAGAGCCCGGTCAGCCCGGCGCCAACCACGGCGACGTCTGCCGTTCTCGTTCCCTCGAGCCGAAGCGGTTCGCGCGCCGGGCGCCGGGCCAGCCAGTAGCAGGTCTGTTCGATAGAGCTCATGAGGGGAAAGTAGCTATCGGCTATCCGCTATCGGCTGCTCATTGGGTGGGCTGGCCTCCGTGCGTAAGGGCCTAGTAGCGGATAGCCGATAGCCGATAGCCGATAGCGTTATCCCGAACAAACCCCGGCAGAGTGATTATATTCTTACCTATGCCCAGCCCCCGATTCGAGGTCGTTGCCCCCTTCCAGCCGGCCGGCGACCAGCCCAAAGCCATCCGCGAGCTGACCGAGGGTCTCCGCCGGGGCGACCGCTACCAGACGCTGCTCGGCGTCACCGGGTCGGGGAAGACCATGACCCTGGCTCACACCATCGCCGCGCACGGCCGGCCCACGCTGGTGCTGTCGCACAACAAGACCCTCGCGGCTCAGCTCTACGGCGAGTTGCGCCAGTTCCTCCCCCGCAACGCGGTCGAATACTTCGTCTCCTACTACGACTACTACCAGCCCGAGGCCTACGTCCCCTCCACCGACGTCTACATCGAGAAGGACGCGTCGATCAATCAGGACATCGAGAGCCTGCGACTGCGCGCTACGTCCAGCCTCATGGAACGGGAAGACGTCGTCATCGTCGCCACCGTCAGCGCCATCTACGGCCTGGGCGACCCGGTAGAGTATCGCCGGCTGATGGTCACCGTGCATCGGGGCGAGCAGCGGGGGCGCGACGCCATTCTCAGCGAGCTGGTCCGCATCCAGTACGGCCGCAATGACGTTGCCTTCGAGCAGGGCACCTTCCGGGTCCGGGGTGACTCGATCGAGATCTTCCCGGCCTACGCCGAACAGGCCATCCGGATCGAGTTGTGGGGCGACGAGGTGGAACGGATCAGCAAGATCAACCCCCTCACCGGCGAGACCATCGCCCAGCTGGAGCAGTGCGCCATCTATCCCGCGCGGCATTTCGTCACCGAGCGGGCCAAGATCGAGCGCGCGGTCCGGGCCATCCGGGCCGAGCTGGCGGAGCGGCTGACCGAGCTGAGGAGCGCGGGAAAGCTGTTGGAGGCGCAACGACTCGAGTCCCGCACCGGCTTCGACGTGGAGATGCTGCTCGAGGTCGGCACCTGTGCCGGGATCGAGAACTATTCCCGGCACCTGAGCGGCCGCCAGGCGGGAGAGCGCCCCGCCTGCCTCATCGACTACTTCCCGCCCGATTTTCTGGTGGTCGCCGACGAGTCCCACGTCACCCTGCCCCAGGTCGGCGGGATGTACAACGGCGACCGGGCCCGCAAGCTGACACTGGTGGAGTATGGCTTCCGGCTCCCATCGGCACTGGATAACCGGCCGCTCCAGTTCGACGAGTTCATGTCCCTGGTGCCGCAGATGGTCAACCTGTCGGCCACGCCCGGCGACTACGAGCTGAGGCTCTCACAGGGTGCGGTGGTCGAGCAGATCATCCGGCCCACCGGGTTGGTGGATCCCGAGGTGGACGTGCGGCCGGTGAGGGGACAGGTCGACGATCTCCTCAACGAGATCCGGGTGCGCGAGGCGCGGGGAGAACGGGTCCTGGTGACTACGCTGACCAAGCGCATGTCGGAAGACCTGACCGACTACCTCCAGCAGGCCGGCGTCCGGGTCCGCTATCTCCATTCCGACATCGACGCCATCGAGCGGATGGAGATTCTTCGCGGGCTCCGGCTGGGTGACTTCGACGTGCTGGTGGGCATCAACCTGCTGCGGGAAGGTCTCGATCTGCCCGAGGTCTCGCTGGTAGCCATCCTGGATGCCGATCAGGAAGGCTTTCTGCGATCCGACCGCTCCCTGGTCCAGACCATCGGGCGCGCGGCCCGGAACCTCAACGGCCGGGCAATCCTCTACGCCGATCGGATGACCGGCTCGATGCAGCGCGCGCTCGACGAGATGACCCGGCGACGCCAGATTCAGCAGCGATATAACGAGGAACACGGCATCACGCCGCGTTCCATCGTGAAGTCGATGGAAGAGGTGCGGCTCTCGACCCACGTGGCCGACGCCCGCACCGAGCGACCCGAACCCAAGATGGCAGTGCAGGAACGGGTTGACCTGCGCGATCCGACCAAGCGAGCCGCGGCGATCCAGGCGCTGGAGCGGCAGATGCGGGAGGCGGCGGCAAATCTGGAGTTCGAGCTGGCAGCGATGCTGCGCGATCAGGTGAACGAGCTCAAGGCCTACTCGGCGCCTGAGGTGCGCCGGGGGTCTCCGGCGCGGGTCAGGCGGCGGGCATGATTCGGAGCGTCGGTATCGAGCAACTGGAAAAGGAGGGTGAGGCGCTGGGCCGGGCGCTGGAGCCGGGCTCAGTGGTCACCTTCGAGGGGGAGCTCGGAGCGGGGAAGACCACCTTGATCAAGGCGGTCGCCCGCGGGCTCGGCGTTGCCGGTCCGGCCACCAGCCCAACCTATGCTCTGGTGCACCGATATCAGGGGCGACGCGGTCCGGTGTTCCACCTCGACTGCTTTCGCCTCCGCGCGCCCGAAGAGGCCGCCGACCTCGACTGGGAAGGGCTGATCTCGGAGGGCGACGCGATCCTGGTGGAGTGGCCCGAGCGGGCCGGTCCCTGGCTCCCCAGGGCTCAACGGCGGTTTCGCCTGCACCACGTGACCGACCCCGCCCACCGCGGGCTGGAGTCGCTCTGATGTGGTTGGCCATGGATACGGCCACCAGCCGGGCCTCGGTCGCGCTGGGCCAGTCGACGGCCCAAGCCGCGGAAAGTGAGCTCGAGGGTTCTCGCCGCCACGCCGGCGCGCTCATTCCGATGATCCAAGACCTGCTCCGGCGGCAGGGCGCGGGCATGGCAGATCTGACCGGGATCGTAGTGAGCGACGGGCCCGGGAGTTTCACCGGCCTTCGGGTCGGCGCGGCGGTGGCCAAGGGTCTGGTGCACGCGCTCGGTGTGCCGTTGTGGAGGGCCCCATCGCTGCTGGTTCGGGCAGTTGGAGTGGCCAAGGAAGGATCCACGGTGCTGGCCCTCGCCGACGCGCTCCGCGGCGAGATCTACGCCGCCGCGTACCAGAGCGCCTCGGACCGTATCGAGTGTCTTCTCGCGCCCTCCGTCTGGCGGCCCGACGCGCTGGCGGCGACCGGGCTGGAGCCCGATATCCTGGTGGGCGAGGCCCCGCCCGAGGTAACGGCACCGGTTGAGCGTTGGGCCGGCCGGGTCATGCTGCGGCCACCGGAAGGCGCGCCTCACGCCAGGCACCTGATCGATTTGGTGCGCCGGCCCGGTGGTGCGGTGGAGGTAACGGAGGTTCGAGATTGGGAGCCGGTCTACGGAAGGCCGGCCGAAGCGCAGGCACGCTGGGAGACGGCGCATGGACGCCCCCTACCGGATCCGATCGGCCACCCTCGGTGACGCGGCCGCGATGGTCGCGATCGAGCGGCAATGCTTCGGCGATCCGTGGAGCGAAGCCAGCTTCCGCGAAGCGCTCAGTTCGGCCTGGACCTTCTGTCTGGTGGCCCAGAATACCCGAGGGATCACCGGCTACCTCGTGGGGCGGGAAGTCGCCGGCACCGGTGAGGTCCTCAATCTCGCGGTGGCAACCGAGTCCCGTCGCCGCGGGGTAGGTGGCGCGCTGCTGCGTGCCGGGTTAACCGCGCTCCGCCAGCGGAGAGTGGACGAGGTGTTCTTGGAAGTGCGAGAATCGAATCACTCGGCCCAGGCCCTGTACCTGGCGCACGGCTTCCGACCGGTCGGACAACGATCGGCATACTATCGGAACCCTAAGGAGGACGCGCTGGTCCTTCGATTGGCGATGAGGCAGCACGCGTAGATTGGCTACAGGGCGCGATACCTTTGGTTGGCGGAATGAGTCGCAGGTCCACATTTTCTGTGGGTCCCCACCGGTGAGCCCACGCTAGAATCCTGGAGGTGCATGTGAGCCGGAGTCTGAACAAAGTCATCCTCATCGGAAACCTGGGCGCGGACCCCGAAGTCCGCAGCACCGCCAACGGCTCCCGGGTGGCCACGTTGTCGGTTGCCACCAGCCGGCAGTGGAAAAATCAGGCGGGAGAAAAGCAGGAAAAGACCGAGTGGCATCGGGTGGTGCTGTGGAACAACAAGGGCTTCACCCTGGCCGACATCGCGGAGAAGTACTGCAAGAAGGGCGACAAGGTATACGTCGAGGGGCGGGTGGAGTATCGGTCGTGGCAGGATCGCGAGGGCCAGACCCGCTACACCACGGAGGTCGTGGCCCAAGAGCTGATTCTGCTCTCCGGCAAGAGCGACGGGTCGGAGGCCTTCGCTTCGGCAGCCAAGGTAGCCGCGGGGGCAACGGCACCCAAGGGCGATAAGCAGTCGTTCGACGACTTCCCCGAGGCGCTTGACGCCGAGGACGACGACCTGCCGTTCTGACGGGGCTATCGGCTGATCGGCTATCCGCTATCGGTCCGGGGAAGCGGAGCGTCGCCGCTGACGGCGTCGGCGGAGAGCCGATAGCTGATAGCTTTTTCCCCGACCCGCCTGCCAATCGCCATGGCGAGTCGGCCGTGCAGAACCTGTTTTTGCGGCGTAACAGTCTGATCCTGTGCAACTTACGACGGCGACCGGCCTCCTCTGACAGGTGGCGCCGAAATTGCGCCTCCGACCCCCTGATTCGGTCCTGGTTTCGCAGGTCCATCTCCATACTCGACAACGAAGTCGCTGGGAGATCCTGATGCCGCGTACGTTCCGCTGGAATTGGCTGGGCGCGATCGCCCTCGCCGCCTATCCGACCCTGGCCCTCGGACAGGCGAACTCGTCGCACAGCGTGCGCGAAGGCGACACGCTCTGGGATCTCGCCAAGCAGTATCGTGGCGACCCGTTCCTGTGGCCGGACATCTACCGGCTGAACACCGGCGTGGTTGAAGATCCCCACTGGATCTACCCCGGCGAGGTGCTGCGTCTCGCGGCCTCGGACAGCGTCCCGTCGGTGCCGACCACCGACACGCCGGCGCCCGAGGTTGCGGCGGCAGATTCCGCCGGCACCGCGCTCGATGCCGTGGCCGTGGCGCAGCCGGACAGCACCACCCCCGACAGCTCAATCGCAGATACCTCGTCTTTGGTGAGTGAGCCGACTCCGGCGGCCGAACCCGCACCTCCAGCGACTGAGGCCAATCCGGCCAGTCTTGCATCCTTGTTGAATGCCAAGACCGACGAGTATACGCCGCTCTTTGGTCCGCCCCCGAACCAGTCGATGCACGAGACGCTACGGGCCTATACCGAGCAGCCCTATCGGCCGCTCCGGCGCAGCGAGTTCTTCTCGTCCGGCTTCCTGACCGAGAAGGACAAGCTGCCCTTCGGCTCGGTCCTGGGTCCGGTCACGCCACCCCAGATTCGCGCCGTGGCCGCCAACGTGAACGCCATGCTGTACACCGTAATCGGGCTGGAGGCGCCGCACGGAACCACCTACCAGATCGGGGATAGCCTTCTCATCGTGCGGATGGGTCGCGATCTGGATGAATTCGGAGAGATCGTGGTGCCCACCGGCTTGGCTCGGGTCACCGACACCACGGGTGGCCGCTATCTGGCCGACGTGGTGGCAGTCTACGGTTCCATCCGCAAGGGACAGCGCGTGCTCCCGGCGGAGACCTTCACTCCGGCCGGATCCAAGCGGGCCGCGCCGATAACCGATGGCATCCGGGCTACCCTCCTCGGCGGTGCCAATCGTCAGGATCTCAAGGCCCCTCAGATGGTTGTCTTCCTGGACAAGGGGCGCAACGATGGAGTCTCGGTGGGAGACATCTTCGAGCTCCGTCGTAAGCCGGGCCGCCTCCCCGACGGCACGTTGCGGGTGGACGAAGTCATGGCGACGCTGCAGGTGGTTCATGTGCGCGAGCGGTCCGCTACCGCTCGGCTCCTGAACATCGTGTCGCCTGATATCCCCCCCGGCACCGAGGTGCGGCAGGTGGCAAAGCTGCCCTCCTAAGACCGTCGGGCGGACGGTCGGGGCGGACGGGCAGGAACGGCGCAAGCCGGATTCCTGCCCGTTCGCGTTTACCGAGCTCATCGCCGCTCCGCCCATCTGCCCGTCTGCCTTCCGTGTCCCACACCTCTATATTGCGGGGCGGTCATTCCTTGGCCTATCAACCTCCGGTCGGAGAATTCATGACGAGACCCACTGAATGAGCGGGCGGGTGTTGGTCACGGGCGGCGCCGGCTTCATCGGCTCTCACATCGCGGAGGCGTACCTCCGAGCAGGCTGGGAAGTCGTGGTGCTGGACGATCTCTCCCGCGGTCATCAGGTCAACGTCCCCGCAGGGGCTCGGTTCGTTCGGGCCGATATCCGTTCGCCCGAGGCTCGGGAGCTGCTCTCCACCGGCCGATTCGACGTGCTCAACCATCACGCCGCCCAGATCGACGTGCGAGTGTCGGTGGACCGGCCGTCGCTCGACGCCGACATCAACCTGGTGGGTTTTGTGAACCTGCTGGAGGGGGCCGGCGAGGGTGGAGTCCGGCGGGTGGTGTTTGCCAGCAGCGGCGGGGTGATCTACGGCGACCCCGAGCAGATCCCCACGCCCGAGACCGCGCCCAAGCTTCCCGTGTCACCCTACGGCGTCAGTAAGCTGGCCGGGGAGTTCTACCTGCGTGCGCTGGCGGCGCTCCGCGGGTTCGAGGGAGTCCCGATGCGCTACGCCAACGTGTTCGGGCCGCGGCAGGATCCCAAATCCGAGGCTGGAGTCGTTTCGATCTTCGTCTCTCGGCTGCTCGAGGGGCGCAAGCTCACCGTGTTCGGCGATGGGCGGCAGACGCGAGACTACGTCTTCGTGCGCGATGTCGCCCGGGCCAACGTGCTGGCCAGTACTGTTCCGGTGCCGCCGGGGAACGATTTCGATGCCCCGGCCTTCAACATCGCCACCTCGGTGCAACGCAACGTCCTGGAGCTGGCCGAGGAAGTAGGCCGGGTCATGGGGCGAAAACCGGAGCTGGAGTTCGCGCCGCCCCGTCCCGGCGAGCTGTTCCGCAGCGCTCTCGACATTCGCAAGGCAAAGTCGGTGCTGGGGTGGAGTCCCGAGCATGCGTTCGACGATGGCCTCCGTGAGCTGGTGAAATGGTTTCGGAAGGAGGCGGCGTGATCCAGCAGACCAGCGGCGCAGTCCCCCGATCTGCGGTCGAGTTGGTCCTCACCGCGAGTCCCGAAACCAAAGTCGTCCTGGCAATCACCGTCATCTTTTCACTGGTGTCATGGTTCATCATCGTGCTCAAGTGGTGGCAATTCCGCCGGCTCAATCGCCAGGCGGACAAGTTCTTTGCCGAGATGGAACGGACCACCCGGCTCCAGGACGCCTATCACTCGGTGATGAAGCAGCCACCTTCCCCCTATAACCGATTGTTTCGTGAGGCCATCACCTTTTACTCCGAGCTTCGCCCGGGGGCCCTCCGGGATGAACGGGGTGCGGATCGCAGCCCCATGAGCATCACCCAATTGGAGGCGCTCAAGATGGTGTTGGGGAAAGAGGTGGCGGCGGAGCGGGATCTGCTCGGCCACTATATCCCATGGTTGGCGACGATCGGCTCGGTGAGCCCGTTGCTCGGACTGCTGGGCACGACCTTGGGTATCATCAACGCCTTCACCGGCATCGCCACCAAGGGGTCGGGCAATCTCGCAGCGGTGGCTCCGGGCGTGGCCGAGGCCCTGGTGGCCACCTTTGCCGGCCTTGCCGCGGCGATTCCCGCGGTCATCGCCTACAACCTATACGTCAACCGGGTGCGGCTCTTCGCCGGTGAGCTCGAAGGATTCGCCAACGAGCTGATCGGCACCATGGCCCGTGAGGGGATGGTCTAGATGTCGGGGAGCCTGGGAGGCGGACTGGGGAGCCAGCGCGGGGAGATGCAGTTCAACGCCGACGTCAACGTCACGTCCTTGGTGGACGTGATGCTGGTCCTGTTGATTATCTTCATGATCACGGCACCGATGATGCAGGGCGGCGTTGACGTCGAGCTTCCCCGGGCCGAAGCCCGCCCGCTGTCGCCCAAGGAAGGCATGGTGGTGACGGTCAATCGGAACGGCCGGATCTTCGTGGATCAGACGCCGGTCTCGTTCAACGACTTTCGAGTCGCCTTTCGGTCTTTAGTGGCGACCCGAAAGCCCACTGGGGTGTACCTCCAGGCGGATACCCGGGTGCCCTACGGGCAGGTAGTGCGGGTGCTCGCGATCATCCGTGGTGCCGGTATTCAAAACGTGGGATTGGTAGCGGCGGAGGAAGAGTCGCCGTGAACATCCGCACCCCCGGTCGGAGTGGTCCGCCGGGGAAGACCGCGGGAATGGTTGGGACGGTCGTAGTCCACGCCGCGGCGGCGGGCTTTCTCTTCACTCACGTGAGACCGGTGCAGTCGTTGCCGCCCTCGTACGCGGTGGAGCTGGTGGCGGCGCCGGCACCGACCACCAAGCAGCGGGTGGCCCGAGAGGCGGTGCCGACTCCGCCACCGGAAGAAAAGCCCGCGCCGGTCAAGCCCAAACCGACGCCGCCCAAGACGCCGCCGGCACCGGCGCCCAAGCCACCCCCGCCGACCGAGACCAAACGGGAGCCTCCTCCCAAGACGGCCGCGCCGGTGGCCCCGGCGCCGGGGGAGACGCCGAGCACCGGCACCGACATCGCGACGATCAAGACGCCCGGGCTTCAATTCCCTTACCCGGAGTACCTGCGGAACATCGTGACTCAGATCTATCAGCGTTGGGACCGGGAATCAGGCCGGCAAAACAGCTTCGCGGAGCTGAGCTTCTTGATCCTGCGGGATGGCTCGGTGCGCGATATCCGGTTTGTCACTCGGTCGGGCAGCTTCGCCTTCGACTTGAGCGCCCAGGGGGCGGTCGAGGCCGCAGGGAACGCCAATTCGTTCGGTCCGCTTCCCGATGGCTGGGAGGCCGACGTCCTGCCGGTGAGCTTCTACTTCAAGCCGACTTCTCCATGACCCGACTGTTGTCAGTCGCATCGGCCATTGCCGCGGCGGCCCTGCTGGCTCCGCTACGTCCCACCACACTCGCGGCACAGGACACCACCCGCGCCCAGGACGCCATCCGACTGGGGATCGAGTACACCCCCGGCGTGCGCCCCGGCCTCATCGTGGTCCCCGGTCCGGGACTGGATACGCTGCGCGCAGTGGTCCGGCGCGATCTCGACTTCAGCGACCGCTTCGAAATGATGGGCGATCCGGCCAGCCTGACCACGACCGATCCGCCGGCGACGACGGCGGCACCGGGAAGCTTCAACTACGGGCTGTACAAGATGTACAACGCGGCGTTCGCGGTGGAGCTGATCGAGGCACCCGGCGGCGTGAGCGTCCGACTGCACGACGTGACCGCCTCCCGGGTTCGCAATCAGCAGACGGTACCGCTTCCCGCGGCCAGCGATGCCGGGTACCGCCTGGAAGTCCACCGACTGGCCGACGAGGTCGCGCGTTGGGCCACCGGCACGCCGGGGATCGCTGCTTCCCGCCTGCTGTTCGTCTCCGGCGGCCGCGTGTACCGGGCCGATAGCGACGGAGAGGCGCTGACCCCCCTTACTCCTGCGGGCGTTACCTCACTGTCCCCAGTGTGGTCGCCGGACGGGCAGCGGATCGCCTACACTCGTCTGGAAGGGGGGCGGGGTGGCGTCATCCTCCAGTCGCTGGCCAGCGGGACAACCACGGTGGCGCCCGGAACCCAGACGGCGCTCAACATCACCCCTTCCTTCTCGCCTGATGGCCGCCTGCTCGCCTTTGCCCATTCCGACGAGCGGGGCACCGACATCTTCACCGCTAACGTGGTGGATCTCTGTTGCGCGCAACGCTTGACCGTGGGACGCTTCGCTGACAACTTGTCACCAACGTTTTCGCCAGATGGCCGGCGCATCGCATTCGTTTCCACCCGCGCCGGGCCCCCGCAAGTGTACGTGATGGCCGCGGACGGAACCGACCAGGAGCTGTTGGCGCCCTTCGACTACGGTGCCACCGGGCCATCGAACTCTCCTGAATGGTCGCCGGACGGGGCCAACGTCGTATTCCATCGTGAAGTCTCACGGAGCCCGCAGCTGTTCCTGGTGGACGTTGCGGCTCGCCGGGTGCGCCAATTCACGTCGCTGGGCCGCAACTCGGATCCAACCTGGGCGCCGGATGGCCGCCACGTCGCCTTCATTTCTGATCGCAGCGGCCCGCAGCAGGTCTGGATTGTCGACATCGAAACCGGCCGGGTGCGGCAGTTGAGAACCCCAGGTGTCGCTCGACTCCCCTCGTGGTCCCGGCGGCTGGGCCGGACCGCGGCAGCCTCGAACCCATGAACTCGGAGTGATGATGCGCGCTTCATCCCTGCTGATGCTGTTGGCCGCAGCTACCATCGCCGTCGGGTGCGGCGGGAAGAAGCCGCCGGAAGAGCCGGCACCGGAGCCGACGCCAGCGCCCGCCCCTCCCCCTGCTCCAACGCCCGCACCGGTGGACGACAGCGCGGAACGCGAGCGGGCGGCTCGGGCGGAAGCCGAGCGGGTGGCCAAGGCGTTGCAGGCCGATCTCGCGGCGATGATCAATTTCGACTACGACCAGTCGACCATTCGCACCGCCGATCAGGGCACGCTCGACCGCAAGGCGGCCATTCTCCAGGCCAACCCCCAGGTCAAGGTCCGGATCAGCGGCCACGCCGACGAGCGGGGCTCTGACGAGTACAACCTGGCCCTGGGCAACCGTCGCGCCGCCGCCGCCAAGCGCTACTTGGAGAACAAGGGGCTGGATGGCTCCCGGGTCGAGGTCGTCTCCTTCGGTGAGGAACGTCCCCTGAATCAAGGGGCCGACGAGACCGCCTACGCCCAGAACCGCCGCGACGAGTTCGAGGTGACGGCCGGCGGGGACAACCTCGTCGCACCGCAGTGAGATCATCCTCTCGACGCCTGAGCGCACTCGTCCCCGCGTTGTTGGCGGGGGCGAGCCTCGTGGCGTGCGCCAGCAAGGGCGACGTGCAGATGGTGCAGGGCGAAGTGTCCCTGCTCAAGGCGGAGATGGCTCGCCGGGACTCGGCCCGCGCAGCCCAGCTCAGCCAGGTAATCCAGCTGCAGCAACGGATCATGGATTCGCTGGGCAGCACCCAGCGGAGCCTGGCCCAGTTCAAGGGTGATGTCTCGACCGATCTGTACAACGCCCAGCAACAGCTGGTGCAGCTCCAGGAGCTGACCGGCCAGAGCCAGCAGCGGCTGAGCGAGCTGCGGAACCGGCTGGAAGCGCGCGCCCCGCAAAACGAGGCCGTTTCCGCCATGCCCGGCGACACCGCCCGGCCCCAGGGCGGTGGGGCGTCGGCGGCGTCGGCCGACCAGATGTACGAGGCCTCGTTGGCCCAGCTTCGCCGGGGCAGCTCCGGGACCGCCCGGCTGGGCTTGCGGGAAATGTTGCGGGTCTATCCCACCAGTGAGCGGGCTCCCGACGCGCTGTACTTCATCGGCCAGAGCTTTGCGGCGGAGAACCCTGATTCGGCGGCGGCGTACTACAACCAAGTGGTCGATCGCTATCCCACCTCGCCGCGGGCCGCCTCGGCGCTGTACAACCTGGGCCTGCTGGCGGAGCGCCGGAAGGATACCGCCAAGGCGAAGGACGCCTACCAGCGGGTGGTCCAGAAGTACCCTCAGTCCGACGAAGCCGCCCTGGCCCGCGACCGATTGAAGGCGCTCGGGCGCTAAGCCCGGGCGCTCCTGCCCATGCGTAGCTCCACCGGGGAAATGCCGTTCCTCGATCACCTCGAGGAGCTGCGCGGCCGCATCCTGCGGTCGCTGGCCGCGGTGATCGTAGGGTTCGGCGCCGGGCTCTGGGTGGTGCACCAGTTCCGGCTGGTGAGCCTCCTCAAGCAACCGATCGCGCCATACCTGATGGACGGGAAGCTGATCGTCACCAGCCCAACCGAGCCGGTGATGATCGTGTTCAAGCTGGGATTTCTGGTGGGGCTGGTACTCGCTTCGCCGTTCATTCTCTGGCAGCTCTGGGCCTTCCTCGCGCCGGCGCTGTACGAGCGGGAAAAGAAGGCCCTGGTGCCGTCGCTGTTCATCGGCTTGCTGCTCTTCCTCACCGGTGCGGCGCTGGGCTACGTCTACGTCATCCCCCAAGCCCTCCGAGTTCTCTTCAGCTTTCAGACCGAGGCCATCGCGCCGTTCATCACCTACGACGCCTACTTCGGCTTCGTGCTCCAGATCGTCCTGGCGCTGGGGATCTCCTTCGAGCTGCCGCTGGTGATGATCATCCTGGCCTGGTTGGGCGTGGTGGGTCCGTTGGAGCTGAGCCGGTTTCGCCGGTACGCGGTGGTGTTGGCATTCATCGCCGGCGCGGTGCTGTCCCCCGGTGCCGACCTGCTGTCCATGGTGATGATGACGGTGCCGCTGCTCCTGCTGTACGAGGTGGGCTTCGCCGGAGCGGTGGTGATCTCCCGCCGGCGGCGCAAGGCGGCAATCGCCGCCGCGCTGCTGCTGGGCCTGGGGCTGGCGGGGCAGCCGGCGCAGGCGCAAGAGCCGGTCCCCCAACGGCGCCCGCGGGTGACCCAGGCGGATTCGCTGCGCGACACCTTGCGGACCCGGCGGGATTCGCTGCGCAACCAGCCGGGACAGTCACTCGACACCGCCACCGCCCGGCGACTCGGGCTCCCCACCGCGCCGTCCCGCAGCTTCGCGCCACCCGACTCGGTGGTCACCGAGCTGCTGAACCGTCGCGGGTACCAATCCACCCGCTACCGGGCCGACTCGGCGACGGTGTTCGTTCAGGAGGAACGGGTGCGGCTGGAAGGACAGGCGCTTACCGAGCGGCAGGGATCGATGCTCGAGGCCGATACCATCACCTATCGTCGGGACAGCTGTCTCCTGGATGCGGCGGGCGACCCCCATCTCTTCGACCGGGGGCAGGTGATGGTCGGGCAGGGGATTCGCTACGACACCTGCCGGCGGCGGGGGATCATCGCCGACGCCCTCACCAACTTCACCGAGGGCTCGACGGTCTGGTTTCTCCGGGGCAACGTGGCCCAGGATTCGAGTTCCAGCCGGATCTACGCCGGGTCCAGCGAGATCACCAGCTGCGATCTGCCCACTCCGCACTATCACTTCTCGGCCCGCGAAGTGAAGTGGGTTTCTCGCACCGTGCTGGTGGCCCGGCCGGTGACACTCTACGTGCGCGACGTCCCCATTCTCTGGCTGCCGTTCATTTTCCAAGACGTGCGTCCCGGCCGGCGCTCGGGAATCCTGATCCCCCAATTCGGCTTGAACGATCTGGTCCGGCCTTCCCGCTCCTATAACCGGCAGGTCACCAATGTCGGGTATTACTGGGCCCCGAACGACTACCTCGACCTCACCGGTCGGCTCGACTGGTTCTCCAACCGCTACGTCCAGTACGGCGTTACCGGCCAATACCGATGGTTGAACCGGTTCCTGAGCGGCACTCTGGGGTTCAACGAGCAACGGCAGGTGGGAGGCGGCTCGGGCTTGAGTCTCCGGTGGGATCACCGCCAGACCTTTGACCTCAACACCAGCCTGAACCTGGCGCTCAACTACGCCAGCAACACGACGGTGACCCAGCGGAACGCCATCGATCCGCTGCAAAACACCCAACAGATCACCAGCTCGCTCAACTTCTCCAAGCGCTACGGGTGGGGGACGCTGACGGTGGGAGGCAACCGGCGGCAGAGTCTGACCGACCAGAGCGTTCAGCAGCTCCTGCCGGCGGTCACCCTCTCTCCGGTGCCGATTCCGATCGGCGGCGACATCACCTGGTCGCCCAACCTGAGCTTCACCAACAACACCACGTCGCGCACCCCGGGGCTGCCCGACCTGATCCAGGTGCTCCCCGGCGGGGCGCTCGATACTCTGAGCCAGTTGGGCAGCAGCCGGATCACCGCTTTGAGCTTCGACACACCGGTGCGGTTCGGCTCCTTCAACTGGCAGAACTCGATCCGGGTGAATGACCAGGTCAATGATGGGCGGGACTCGGTTCGATTCCTGGTCGACGACCCTACCACCCCGGAGCCGACCGATTCTACGGTAGTGATCCGGACCTTCCCGGGTGACTTCGAGAGCTCGCTCGACTGGGACACGGGAATCAACCTGCCGGTGCTGTTCCGAGGCTCATGGAAGCTCCAGCCCACCCTAGGCATCTCGAACACGACCAGCGGAGCCTTCGCCATCCGAAACCGGAACACCAACGGGAGCTGGGTACAGCAGGGCAAGCGATTCAGCTTCGGCGCCACCGCTTCCCCGACCCTGTTCGCCTTCTTTCCCGGCATCGGCCCCCTGGGCCGGATCCGGCACAGTGTGTCTCCGGTGATTACCTGGAGTTACGAGCCGGCCGCGGACATCCCGGAGGAGTACGCCCGGGCGATCACCCAGCCCGGCCAACCGGTCCTGCTCCGGAGCGACGCCAGCCAGCGGGTGAACCTCTCGCTCTCCCAGACCTTCGAGGGCAAGCACCGGCCGCCTCCGGGAGATACCTCGTCGGTGGATGCCCCCAAGGTCAGGCTGCTGAGCATCAGCACCAGCGGCCTCGCGTACGACTTCGAGCAGGCCAAGAAGCCCGGCCGGACTGGGTGGGCCACTCAGACCATCACCAATTCGCTGTTGAGCGACCTGCTCCCCGGCTTCAATCTCAGCCTGACCCACGATCTCTGGCGGGGAGCGGTTGGAGTCGACACCTCGGATTTCGATCCTTTTCTTCAAAACGTGAGCGCCAGCTTCGCCATCTCGGGCGGCTTCTTCCGCTCTATCGGATCGATCTTCGGACTGGGTGGGGGCGAGCGAAAGGGTCGAGCCGCCAGGGACGAGGTGCCTCGGGGCTACGTGGCCGAGTCGGGACGCCGAACTCGACCGGGTTCGTTCTTCACCACCACTCAGGCGCCGCTCCAGCGGGGCCGCGCCTTTTCGGCCAGCTTCAATTACAGCCTGAGCCGGCAGCGCCCGGTGGAAGGCCAGCCGGCCCCGGACGACACTCAGAACCTCGGCTTTTCCACGAGCTTCTCGCCCACGCCATTCTGGTCCCTCTCCTGGTCCTCCCAGTTCAACATCACCGACTCCAAGTTCGAGTCGCAGGTGGTGCGGCTGGAGCGCGATCTGCACGAGTGGCGGGCGGGATTCAACTTCGTGCGGAACCCGAACGGCAACTTTGCCTTCTACTTCTCCATCTATCTGACCGACCTGCCGGATCTCAAGTTCGACTACGATCAGACGACTTTTGAGCAGTAGGTGTCATCAAAAGAGGGCTATGGGCTATCGGCTATTGGCTATCGGCTATGGGCTATCGGCCAGGGGCCCAAGGGCTACGCACTTTGGGGCTTGGCTGGCAGTAGCCGATAGCCGATAGCCGATAGCCGATAGCCCCTAGCCTGTGGCATATCTCCTGCTCTGCCAGGGGTATCCCTCATTGGAGAACGCTCGTATGCGTGGCTGGTGGATCCCGGTCGTGGCGGTGCTGGCAGCCTGCTCGAACGATTCCGGAACCGGTCCCGGGAGTGCTCCCGAGACCCCCACGTTCCTCAACAGCACGTCCCTGGACGGCGCAATCGCTCTTGTCTGGTCGGACAACCCGTATACCTCCGAGCCGGGCAACTTCCAGAATTATCGGGTCTACAGCACCACATTCGACATCGACGCGACTCCCGCGACCTGCGGCAATTCCTGGCGGCTGGAGGGCACCACGGTCGCGAACGAGTTCCTGGTCGGCGCGCTCAGCAATGGGATACCCCGATGCTTCTCGGTGACCGCGGTGAGCGTGGACGGGTTCGAGGGCGATCGCTCTCCCTTGCGGGGAGACACGCCGCGCCCCGACTCCCGCAACGTGGCGCTCACCACCATCCAGGCCGATGCCTCCAACAGCGGCTTCCGGTTCTGGGAAGACAGCAACGGTGACGGAACAGTGCAGCCCGGCGAGCTCGGCATCGTGCAAACCGGCAACTCGTCCACGATCGACTTCTTCGTGGACGAGGACCCCAGCGGCGACCTCTTCCTGCAACCGGTGCGTCCCGGGACCGGAGTGGAGTACTACGACGAGAATGCGCCGGTGGAGGATCTTACCGGCATCGACCTCGCCGCGGACCGGGACTACCGGACCACCGGCATCGTCGCCGTCCCCGGGTTCGGCTACGTCTTCGAGATGGATGGCGGCGACGGATTCCCCCGCTACGGAGCCCTGCGGGTGACTCATGTGGGACAGACCTTCCTGATCATGGACTGGGCCTTCCAGACCGATCCGGGCAACCCAGAGCTGTTGGTGATATCGGGCCGGAAGAAATAGCTCCTCGGCCGCGATCGCCGGGCCAGGCTCGCCAACCTTGAATCCCTCGCCCGGCTCCATCAACTTCGGGCGTGCCCCAGCCCACCTGTGTGCTCGACGGCCAGTCGCTCACGATCCCCGACGTGGTTCGGGTGGCTCGTGATCCGGCGTCCAGCATCGCTCTGCAACCGAATGCCCACGCCGCCTTGGAGACCAGCCGCCGACTGGTCGAGGCGGCGGTCGCCTCCGGTCAAACCATCTACGGGATCAACACCGGGTTCGGCAAGCTCGCCAACGTCCGTATTGCACCCGACCAGCTGAGCCAGCTCCAAGTCAACCTGATCCGCAGCCATGCCGCCGGCGTGGGACCGCCGCTTCCCGCCTCGGTGGTTCGGGCCATCATGGTCCTACGGGCCAACGTGCTGTTGCGGCCGACCAGCGGAGTGCGGCCGGAGCTGGTCGAGGCCCTGATCGCGATGCTCAACGGGGGAGTGCTCCCTCTGGTACCGGAGCAGGGGAGCGTGGGTGCGAGCGGCGATCTGGCTCCGCTCAGCCACATTGCCCTTGCACTCATGGGCGAGGGGGATGTCCTGCAGGACGGAAGGGCGATTCCCGCGGACAAGGCGCTGGCCGCCGCCGGGCTCGAGCCCTACCGCTTCGGCCCCAAGGAGGGACTGGCGTTCATCAACGGCACCCAGGCGCAGACTGCGATACTGGCTCTCCTCGTCCACGACGCCGGTGTGCTGTGGCGGACCGCCGTCGGCGCCGCCGCGATGAGCCTGGAGGCGCTGCGGGGTACTCCCGCGCCGCTCGATCCCCGGATTCATGAGGCGCGGCCTCACCGAGGCCAGCTTCGGGCAGCCTCGCTCATGCGCGACTTGCTGGCGGATAGTGAAATCCGGGAGTCACATCGAGTCGACGACCCCCGGGTGCAGGATGCCTACAGCCTTCGCTGTGCTCCCCAGGTGCTCGGCGCGGTAGCCGACGCCCTCCGGTTTGCGGAGGAGACCGTCACCGTGGAGCTGAATGCGTCGACCGACAACCCCCTGGTGTTTCCCGACGGAGAGGTGATATCCGGCGGCAACTTTCATGGTCAGCCGGTGGCGCAGGCGCTGGACGTGCTGGCACTCACTCTCACTACGTTGCAGGCCATTGCGGAGCGACGGGTGGAGCGGCTGGTGAACCCCGATCTGTCGCAAGGGTTGCCGGCGTTCCTGACCGGCGACCCCGGCCTCAGCTCGGGCTTCATGATGGTGCAGATCACCGCGGCATCGTTGGTGGCGGAGTCCCGTTCGCTTGCGATGCCGGCCAGCATCGGCTCGATCCCTACGGACGCCAATCAGGAGGACTTCGTGCCGATGGGGATGGCCGCGGCTTACAAGGCGCAGCGGATTCTGGCCAACGCCCAGCGTGTAGTCGGGGCCGAGCTGCTCTGCGCGGCCCAAGGCTTGGAGTTTCTCAGGCCTCTGCGTGCGGGACGGGGAGTCGAGCGGCTCCATGCCAGGCTCCGTGCGCTCCGGCCGCCGGTCCTGGCATTGGATCAGGACCGACCCCCGGCCCCCGACCTGGAGCGGCTGGCAAGGGCGGTGGCAAGCGGGGAGCTCGATCCAGCGGGGCAATAGGCCGTCGCGGGGTCGCTGCCCCGCGGCCTCACGGCGTTCTTGCCCCCCCCTAGACCGCCCGGTATCTTTCGGTCGCTCCAAGCCTTACCCCACTCCTCTCTCTCACACCCGAGCCGCATGAATCTGGAAAAGCTGAAAGACACGGCGCGGAAGTTCGAGCAGAAGGAGGACTGGCGAAAGGCGATCGAGGTTTACCTCAAAGCCATCCAGCAGATTGAGTCCGGGGCCGAGACTTCTCCCGATCTCTCCCTCTACAATCGGGTCGGAGACCTGTACCTCCGGATCAACGACACCCCCTCTGCGGTGCGTTCCTACGAGAGGGCGGTGGATCTCTACGCTGACCAGGGATTCTTCAACAACGCTATCGCGTTGTGCGGCAAGATTCTCCGGGTGAATCCCGGTCGGACTCAGACCTATCTGAAGCTCGCCCAGCTGCACGCCCGCAAGAACGTGGTCATCGAGGCCAAGCGAAATCTGATCGAGTTCCTCGAACGGATGAACGCCTTGGGCCAGCTCGACCCAGCATTCCAATCCGTCAAGGAATTCGCCGACCAATTCTCCGGTAGCCAGGACATCCGGATCATGTTGGTCGAGTTGCTTCGCGCGGCGTCTCGCGAAGACGAAGCACGGGAGCAGCTGGAAAAGCTCGCCGGCGAGTTGGAGTCGCGGGGTGAGCGCGGAGGCGGAAGGCACGTCCCCTCACCCGAACAGACCGACGAGGCCGGTGAGGCCCCCACTCCCCGGCCCCGCCCCGGAACCGGGCGGGCCGGTGGTCTGGTATTTCTGGACACTGGCATCGAACTGCCAACGGCTCCCCACGCGGCTGCGGAAGAACCGGTGACCGAGCCACCCGAGGGGTTGATAGTCAGCGAACCGCTCACCGGAGCGGTGGAGGCGGCAGGTGAGCTGATCATCGATCCCCTCACGCCCGTCCCCATCCAAGGTGGCGAGGTCATCCCGGGTCTGGAGCAAACCGACGACGTGGATCTCACGCCGGTGGATAGGATCGAGGCCGCTGCATTGGATCTCGATCAGCCCGAGCCGGCCGAGTTGGACTTCGAGGCGCCTCCAGTGGAAGGAATCGAGGAGTCAGACCTGATGGATCTCGAGACCACTGAATCGGCGGCCCCGGCGGAAGACCTGGACCTGATCGATGCGGAGATTGCCGACGACCTCGAGCCGGTGGCGCCCACCACCGGGCTGCCGATCATTCCGGTCGAAGGCGGCGGGACGGGAAGTGTCGCCGAACTGGAAAACCGAATCCTGGACGACCCCGACAACCCAACGCTCCACGAGGCTCTGGCCGACCGCCTACTGACCGAGGGCGACGAGATCCGCGCTCTCGAGGAGCTGGAGTTGGCCCTCGCAGGTTACGAGACAGGGCAAGATTGGCCTCGCGCCTCCGCCACCGCAAACCGGCTGGTGACGCTGGCGCCTGAGGTCATCCGTTACCATCAGAAACGGGTCGAGTTGGCCTACCGGCAGGGTGATCGGGCCCCTCTGCTCGAGGCATACCTCGCGTTGGCCGAAAGTCTGGCCAAGGCCGGGGCCACCGAAAAGGCGATCGCGGTGTACAGCCGGGTGGAGGAACACGATCCCGGCAACGTCAGGGCCGTCGCGGCCCTCAGGGCTTTGGGCAAGCCTCCCGAGACCGCGACCGCCCCATCGCCACCCAAACCAAGCCCCCCGCCACCAGCTCCCAAGGCCGCGGGAGACAGCTTCGTCGATTTCGGTTCCTTGGTGCTCGATGAGTCGACTCCCCGGGACACCCGGATGCGTGTCGCCCGGAGGGAGCCGGAAGACCAGGACGACCAGCGAGAGTTCCAAGAGATTCTGGATCAATTCAAGCGAGGCATCGATCAGAATCTCGATACTGAGGATTACCAAGCCCACTACGACCTCGGTATCGCTTTCAAGGAAATGGGATTGCTGGACGAGGCGGTCGAGGAATTCCAGAAGGCGCTGCGGTCACCGGAGGGCCGCCTGCGGACCTCGGAAGCCCTGGGTCTCTGCTTCTTCGAGAAGAACCAGTTCGCCATTGCCGAGAGCGTGCTCCGCCGTGCGGTGGAAGGCCTGGAGGGGGGAGACGACGCCAAGATCGGCCTGCTGTACTGGCTGGGCCGGGCATCGGAAGCCCAAGGAAAGGACCGCGAGGCCATCGGTAGCTACGAGCGGGCTCTGGCGGTGGACATCAGGTTCATGGATCTAGGCCAGCGGATCCAGCGGCTCACCGCCGGACGGCACGAATGAGCTCTCAGACCGCACCGGTATCGCTGGCCGACCTCCAGCGTCCGCTGCGCCCGCGGCTCGAGCGGGTGCAGCAGGAGCTGCGCAGAATCGTCGAGGCGGACTTCGGGCTGATCACCCAGGTCAATTCGCACCTGTTCCAGATGCAGGGCAAGATGTTTCGCCCGACGCTGCTGCTCCTGGCCGACGAGGCCACCGGCACGGGTGATCCCCGGGCTACCACGCTGGCCGCGGTGGTAGAACTGATCCATCTCGCCACGCTGGTCCACGACGATTCGGTGGATCATTCGGTGCTGCGGCGCGGGATGCCTACGGTCAACTCCCTCTTCAGTCACCAGGTCTCGGTGATCATGGGAGATTACCTGTACTCCCGGGCGGTCATCGAGCTGGTCCGGCTGGACGACCTGGAGGCGCTGCGAGTGGTGAGCCGGGTGACCAACGAAATGACGGTGGGTGAGATGCGCCAGCTGCTGGCTCACGACCCGCTGCAGTTCTCTGAGGAAGAGTACGATCTGCTGATCCGCTCCAAGACGGCCTCGCTGGTGGAGGGCGCGTGCGAGGTAGGCGCGCTCAAAGCGGCGCCCGAGGAACGGAATGCCCTCCGGCGGTTCGGCGAGGCGCTCGGGATGGCGTTCCAGATCGTGGACGACCTGCTGGATTACGTGGGGGATGTCAGCGTCACCGGGAAGTCCTCCGGATCGGACCTGCGGGAGCACAAGGTGACGCTCCCCCTCATCGCGGCGCTTCCCAGAATGTCCCAGGCGGAGCAGGACCTGGTCGCAGACCTGCTCACCTCGCCCGAGCCGACCGACACCCAGATTCAGCAGGTGATCGCCGCCGTGGCTGACGCCGGAGGACTGGAGTACGCCCGGGGACGGGCGCTTCAACTGGCGGAGCAGGCCGACTCGGTACTGGACCGGCTCACTCCCTCGCCGGCCCGGGAGGCGTTACGAGACAGCATCACCTACGTCGTGGACCGCAGACGCTGATGGCCAGCGGCCCGCACCGGCCGGGGTTTTACATCGGCGTCCTGATCGCGGGATTCGTCGCGGGCGGTGCGCTCACCGCCTTGCTGCGCCAGACCCTTCCCGAGAGCGCCGCGCGCACCTTCTTCACCGATACCTGGACTGCCAGTTTCGGGCCTGTCTCGATGGATCTTCTGGTGATAAGCTTCACCCTGGGGCCGATCGGGGTGCACGTGTCGCTGCTCAGCTTGATCGGCGTCCTGGTCGCGTACCTGATCGCGCGGTCGCTTTTCTAGGAGGTCTTGTGCCTAATCTCGGCTTCGGCGAAATCATGCTGATTCTGGTGGTGGTCCTGCTGCTCTTCGGAGCCAAGCGGCTGCCAGAGGTAGGAGCATCTATCGGGAAGGGAATTCGGGAGTTCAAGCGAAGCCTGACCGAGACCCAGGACGCCATCATGGGCTCGGAGGAGCAGCAGCGCAATCTTCCGCCGCGCCAGGACGAGCCAGCGCCCAAGTCTACGGCGTCGTCGGGGGACCCGAAGCGCTTATCTCAGTAAGGCGAAGTGAGGGCGTCCTTTCCGTTTACGACGGCTGGGTTGGCGGCGGCGCCACCGGCTGCTGCTGAAGCACCTTCTCCCGGTTGTCCACCACCTTGGCCGCGTCCCGTAGCGCTCCGATGTAGCTCCGCACCCGATCCTGCCGCGCCAGAGTGAGCATCTGGGGCCGGTACTCATCCAGCCCCTTCACGAAGGCTGCTGAATCCGCCTTGGTGTGCTCCAGGACCTCCAAGACGTAGATCCCGTCCTTCGCGTTGATCAACCCGCTTCGCTTGCCGACGTCGATTCCGAAGGCCGCTCCCACCACTACCGGGTCGGTAACCGGGGGGTTGATCCTGCTGAACGGGCCAAATTCGCGGTAAGGCAGCTTCATCGCTTCCGCTGCCTGAGCCATGCTGCTTCCCGCCGCGAGCCGAGTGAGATACTGCTCGGCCAGCTTCTGTCCCTGGGCCTTCTTTTTCTCGCTCCGCAAGGCGAACTCCACCCCGCGCCGAATCTCGGCCAGCGGCGGGACGCCCTCGGCGCGCAGGCTGTCGAGCCGGAAGACGTAATAGGCGATCGAGGTTTCGATGACCGGGCTGGTGGAACCGGGCTTGCTTTGGAAAGCCCAGATACCGGCGTCGGGAACGGCGAGCTGTCCCAGCTGCACCTTGGTGCCCTTCTGAACCGGTCCGGACTTCCCTACCGGCAATTTGAGGGCGCGGGCCGCCGTGTCCAATGCGGCCGGGTCGGTGCGCTCCGCCGCCAGGCGTTCCAGGCTGTCGGCCTGGGCATCCAGCAGGTCACGGTGGGCCCCGGTGACCTCGATCGGGATCAGAATGTGACGACCCTTGGCCTTCTTACCCTTCCGGCTGGTCATCTCGATCAGGTGGAACCCGAACTGGGACAGCACCGGCTGGGACACGGTGTTCAGGGGCATGGCGAATGCCGCCGAGTCAAAGGCGGGATCCATCGAGCCGCGGGTCCACTCGGGCAGGTTCCCGCCGTTGACCGCGGTGCCGCTATCGGCGGATTCCCGGCGGGCCACCTCGTCAAAGGGTGCTCCGCCGGCGATCTCGGCTCGCACCGAATCCGCCCGGGCGCGGGACGCCGCGGTGTCGGCCGCGGTGATCAGGCGGGGTAGGGCGACGAAGCTCAAGAACGCCGTCGCCGGTCGTTTGAACTCGTCCTGATGATTCTTGTAGTAGGTCGTGACCTCGGCGTCGCTCAGCTTCACCGCCGAATCCGGAACCGAGTT
The DNA here is from genome assembly GCA_963812755.1 of uncultured Gemmatimonadales bacterium. GTDB lineage: Bacteria > Gemmatimonadota > Gemmatimonadetes > Gemmatimonadales > GWC2-71-9 > CAVVWJ01. The sequence goes on from CAWEWK010000005.1 coordinate 539,372, forward strand.
GCCCGGGATGATCGCCGCCAGCCCGATCTTGACCTTCTCATGCTCGTCGCGATACTGCTCCCACAGCGCCGGGTCGGACAGGTAGACGTCGGCGGTGACCACCCGGAGGAGCTTGGAGCGCCGCAGTTGATCTCGATACTGGGACTCCAGCGCCGGGAGATACTGGGCCGCCACGCTCGAGGTCAGCCAGCGCTGGTATTTGCCCAGGTCGAACTGACTGTCGGTCTGGAACTCCGGAATCTTCTGGAAGTCAGACGGGGGAGAGTTGCGCAACGCCTGAACGATTTCATCGTAGGAGACCTCGATCCCGCGACGGCGATACTCGGCGTCGAGTACGGTGTTCTGGACAAACTGCTCCCAAACCTGGTCCTGGATCTGGTTTCGCTCCTCCAGCCCGAGGGCGCCGGGAGACTGTTGTTGCTGGTTGTCGATGGTCTGCTGTACCGCGGTCTGGAAAGTCCGGGCGTCGATGCTCTGGCCGTTCACCTTCCCCACCGAGGTGGTGGTGAGCAGGCCGGTGCCGCTGGTGATCCCGCTGAGATCGAGCACCAGCCAGGCGAAGAAAGTGAACGCGACGACCACCATGAGGGGCTTGGCCGCGTTGCGGAAGGCTTGCATCATAGAACCCCGAACTCCCGGACCTGAGGTGGCAAAAGAGCAGTAAGTTTAAGCCGGGTCGCACAGAACCTCAAGGCACGACGCCGGTTAGCAGTTGACAGGCAGGGGATGGATTGCTAGTCTCAGCAGATTGCCCCGCAACCCGCATTGAACGGTCGTTCGCGCCACGATCCAGACCGCGCCACCCGAGAGCCGATGGCACTTAGCGAGATCGAAAAACTCGAGCGCCGTTACGCCGAGAATCCCCAGGGACTCACCTTCGCTCCCCTGGCCGAGGTTCACCGCAAGAACGGCGACGTCACCCGCGCGCTGGAACTGCTGAAGCCCGGGCTGGCCCTGCATCCCGACTATACCCCGGCCAGTATTGTGCTGGGACGGTGCCATCTGGATCTCGGCGACCTGTCGGCCGCCGAAACCGCCTTCACCAAAGTGCTGGCCCTCGATGGCGAGAACGTGATCGCGCTTAAGGCCCTGGCCGACATCGGCGAGCGGCTGCACCGGTTCGACGATGCCGAGCGGTGGCTCCGCCAACTGTTGGCCGTCGACCGCAGCAACGACGAGGCACGAGACCAGCTCGCTCGGGTCGAGATGGCCCGCACCCAGACCGCGACAGCTTCGGCCGATCCTGCGGCCGCTTCCGCAACGGCCGCCGTCCCCGAGCCGGAGTCGCCACCTGTCGCCGAGGTCTCCTCGGAGGCCTCGGCCGACACCTCCGCCGAACAAACGCCGTCGCCCCCTCCGCTACTATTCGAGCCCACTCCGGCACCCGAATTCGCTGAGCCTTCGCCGCTCCTGATGGAGGACTTGGAGCTCGCTTCCCTCTCGTCGGAAGATCTGGAACCGCCCCCGGAAGGCCTCCAGGTGGAGGAACCTCCGTCGATCGAAGAGGAGGTCGAGCCTTTGTCCGGTCTGGTGGGCCGAGACCTCGATGCCGACACTCAGCTGGGCGAGGAATTCAGCGTAGAGACCAGCGAAGACATCGTCCTCCGCAGCGAAGGCGGCGGCGAATTCCAAGTGCCCAACGCATCGGAGGAGCTGTTCGCTCGGGGTCGCGATTTCTCCCCCTTCGAAGAAGAGGCGCCCCTGCGATCGGCCTCGCTCGCGGAAAGCGAACCCGAGGCGCCGGCCGATGTCCCACTGGCCGATGTCCCACCGACCGAGGTCCCGCCGGTCGCAGTGCCGCCGGTCGAGCCGGAGCTGGTAGTCACCGAAACCATGGCGGAGGTACTGCTTAATCAGGGACATCCGTCGGAAGCGTTGCGGGTCTACCGGGAGCTGGACATGCGGAGTACCGGTGACCCTCGATTTCGCGAAAAAATCGCCGAGCTGGAGGCCAAGACCCCGCCGCCGGCGCGACGGGCGTACAGTGTCGAGGAAACCCAGGGTCGGCCGGTAAGGGCGTTTCTCCGCGACCTTCTGGCGGCCCGGCCGCCGACATTAGCATCGGCACCCCCAGCCCAAAGTATTCCAACCGTCGCTCCGGCTCCCCCCACTGCCGGCGCTCCTACTCGTCCCGCCGCGGAGGCTCTATCACTCAGCTCCGTATTCGGCGAGGAAACCACGCCATCACCTCCCGCGGTGCCTGCTGCAGGCAGCCAGGAAGCCGGCGAGGTCTCCTTCGATGAGTTCTTCAGCCCGCCGGCCGCAGGTGGCGCGCCGCGGGCCTCCCGGGCTCCCGACCCCAAGACCGACGATCTCGACCAGTTTCACGCCTGGCTGCAGAACCTGAAGCGCTAGATGCGGATCGCGGTACTCAACGGTCCCAACCTCAACCTCTTGGGGCAGCGGGAGCCGGAGTTGTACGGGCGAATTACGCTCGCCCAAATCGAGGCCATGGTACGCGACGCGGCGCGGGCGGAGGGTGCGGAGATCGACTGGTTTCAGACCAATCATGAAGGTGACCTGGTCGACGCGGTGCAGAAGCTCAAGGGTCGGGTGGATGGAGCGCTGATCAACGCCGCCGCCCTGACCCACTCGAGCCTGGCCCTGCGCGACGCTCTGCTCGCGGTCAAGGTCCCCTTCGTCGAGCTGCACCTCTCGAACATTTTTGCCCGCGAGCCCGAGCGGAGGCACTCGGTGATCGCGGACCTGGCAATCGGCCTGGTTACCGGCTTCGGTGCGCAGAGCTACCTCCTGGCGCTACAGGCGCTGGTAGGGCGTCTGCGTGCCACCTGACCGCCGGGTCGAACGGCAGGCCGCACTTCGACTCGCGCTGGAGCAGGAAGGGTTGGAGCGGTTGCTGGTCACCCACCTGCCCAACATCCGGTATCTGACCGGCTTCACCGGTTCCGCGGCGTTGCTGGTGGTCCGCGCCGGGTCCACCGTCCTGATCACCGACTATCGCTATGCGGCTCAGGCCCCGGCCGAGGTCGGCTCAGCGGCCGCGGTGGAAGTGGATCAGAAGAGCGTCTGGGAACGGCTGGGCCGAGTGCTGGCGGGTGAGCCGACAGCCAGCCTGGGTGTCGAAGCTCATTCGATCAGCGTGCGGGACGCGGAGCGAGTGAGCGGGATCGCCCGCTCTCCGGTGATACCGACCAACGAGCTGGTCGAACGGCTGCGGGTAGTCAAAGCTCCCGAGGAGGTGGCGGCGATCCGGTCGGCTGCGAGGTTGGCGCAGGAGGCGCTGGCGGAGGTTCTGCCGACTGTCCGAGTCGGCCAGACCGAGCGGGAAGTCGGCGCCAACCTGGAGCTGGCCCTGCGCCGCAGGGGCAGTGAGTGGCACCCGTTCCCCACGATCGTGGCATCGGGCCCGCGCTCGGCCCTGCCCCACGCGCGTACCAGCGACCGCGCGATCGGGACCGGGGAGTGGTTGCTGCTTGACTTCGGCGCGCAGGTCGACGGATACTGCGCCGATCTGACCCGCACAGTCGTTGTAGGCGCACGAGCCGACGAACGGCAACGGACCATCCACGAGTTGGTTCGCTCGGCCCAGGCCAGAGCCGTCGAGCACCTGGCGGCCGGCATGACCGGGCGGGAAGCCGACGCGCTCGCCCGCGACGTCATTGCCGCGCGAGGGTTCGGCGACGCCTTCGGGCACTCGCTGGGCCATGGGCTGGGTCTGGAGGTGCACGAGGCGCCGCGACTCGCGCCGACCGCGGAGGCACCTTTGCCCGTCCACGCGGTAGTCACCGTCGAGCCCGGCGTCTATCTTCCGGGCTGGGGCGGGGTTCGGTTGGAGGACGACGTGTACCTGAGCCCCGCCGGGCCGGAGCGCCTTTCCGATGGTCGTACCGAGTTGATCGAGCTGGTGTAAGCAGTGTCATCCTTGGGATGACAACCCTGGGATACCGACAATGGCTACCACCGCGGATTTCAAAAACGGTCTGGTGCTCGATATCGACGGCCAGCTTTTTCAGCTCGTCTACTTCCAGCACGTCAAACCGGGCAAGGGCGGAGCGTTCGTCCGGACCAAGCTCAAGAACATCCGTACCGGCGCCGTGCTGGACCGGACGTATAACGCGGGGGAGCGGGTGATTGACGTCCGGCTGCAGCGCCGGCCGATGCAGTTCTCCTACGGCGATGGGCACTTCTACCACTTTATGGACCAGCAGACCTTCGACGACATCATGCTCACCGACGACGTGATCGGTCGTGATCAGCTCAAGTACCTGAAGGAAGGGATGGAGTGCGAGGGGCTGGTGCATGAGGATCGGGTCATCCAGGTCGAGCTGCCGGTCTTCGTCGAGCTCACCGTCACCCGCACCGATCCCGGGGTTCGGGGCGACACCGCCGCCGGCGCGACCAAGCCGGCTATGCTCGAGACCGGCGCCACGGTGCAGGTCCCGCTCTTCGTCGAGGAGGGCCAAGTGATTCGGGTTGACCGGCGCGACGACAAATACCTCACCCGCGTATGACGCCTCAAGAGCTGAAGGAGATGAAGCAGCTGGCCGAGCTGCTCCAGGGCGTCCCCGGCATCAAGTCGATCGAGCTGAAGGACGTGAAGGGCCTCGCCCAGCTACTGCGGGAGTCGCCCGAGATTGGGTCCATCGAGGTCAAGGGGTGGTTTGGGAGTGGGGTAGTGATCACCCGGACCCAGGCTGCCCCGATCTATGCTCCCGCGCCGGTTTCGATTGCCTCCACCTCGCCGCCGGCCGCGCACCCGGCGGGCGAGACCGATCACCGGGAGCCGCCGCGGGCTGCCCCCGCGCTCAAGGAGATCAAGTCCCCCATGGTGGGGACCTTCTACAAGTCACCCGAGCCCGGCGCCGAGCCCTATGTGAAGGTCGGCGGCCGAATCAGCCCCGGACAGACGGTGTGCATCATCGAAGCGATGAAGATCATGAACGAGATCGAGGCCGAGATTGCCGGCGTGGTCCGCGAGGTGTCGGTGGAAGACTCGCAGCCGGTCGAATTCGGCCAGGTCCTCTTCCGGGTTGATCCCAATGGCTGAGACTTCTACGGCAGCCGGCGCGCCGGCCAGCAGCTTCAATTTCAAGAACACCATCGGGCAGATGGTGCAGCGCAACGCCTCCGACCTGCTGCTCAAGGTCGGACGCCCGCCCACCGTGCGGGTCAACGGTGAGCTGCTGGGGCTGGAGATGCCGCCGCTCAAGCCCGAGGACCTCAAGATGCTGGCCGAGCAGGTGATGACGCCGCGCCAGGTCAAGGAGTTCGCCGAAAAGAAGGAGGCGGACTTCGCCATCGGAGTGCCTGGGGTGGGGCGGTTCCGCACCAACGTCTACCAGCAGCGTGGCACCCTCGCCTTCGCCTTCCGGGCCATCCCCTACGAGGTGAAGACCATCACCGAGCTGCATTTGCCCGAGGTGTTGGAGGAGATCGCGCTGCGGGCCCGCGGCCTGGTGCTGGTGACCGGGGTGACCGGTTCGGGCAAGTCCACGGCGCTGGCCGCGATGATCAACCACGTCAACCAGAATCGACGGGTCAACGTCATTACCATCGAAGATCCGATCGAGTTTCTGCATCGCGACGTGATGTCCAACATCTCTCAACGCGAGGTGGGCAGCGACACCCTCTCCTTCGGCTCGGCCTTGCGTCACGTGCTGCGGCAGGACCCGGACGTGATCCTCATCGGCGAGATCCGCGACCTGGAGACGCTGGACACGGCACTCAAGGCGGCCGACACCGGGCACCTGGTGTTCTCCACGCTTCACACCACCGACACCACCCAGACCATCAACCGGATCATCTCCTTCTACCCGCCGTACCAGCACCAGGAGATCAGGATGCTGCTCGCCACGGCGCTCCAGGCCGTGGTGTCGCTCAGGCTGGTGCCCCGGGCGGACGGCCGGGGTCGGGTGCCTGCGGCGGAGGTCCTGATCAACACTGCCGCTGTAGCCGACAACATGCGCGACATCGAAAAGGCGTTGAATATCCCCGACCTGATCGCCGGGGGCACGGTGTCCTATGGGATGCAGTCGTTCGATCAGTCGCTGATGAAGTGGTTCAAGGACGGGATGATCTCCTACGAGAGCGCGCTGTTCTACTCCTCCAACCCCAGCGAGTTCGCCCTCCGGGTCTCGGGCGTGGACTCGGCGTCGGACCGCACGTTCACCGAGATCACCGGGGATTCGACAGCACCCCGGTCGCTGGACCTGACTCCCTAGATGTTCAAGAAGGTGCTCATCGCCAACCGCGGGGAAATCGCCTTGCGGGTCATTCGAGCGTGCCGCGAGCTGGGCATCGCGACGGTGGCGGTGTATAGCGAAGCCGATCGAGAGTCGTTGCACGTCCGCTTCGCGGACGACGACGTCTGTATCGGCCCGCCCCCCAGCCGTCTCTCCTACCTTCGCATTCCCAGCCTGATTGCCGCCGCCGAAATCACCGGGGCCGACGCGATCCACCCCGGCTACGGCTTCCTGGCAGAGAACGCCGAGTTCGCCGAGACCTGCCGGGCGTCCAACATCACCTTCATCGGCCCCACCGGGGAGCAGATCCGGCAGATGGGCGACAAGGCGACGGCCCGGCGGCTGGCGCAAGAGGCCGGGGTGCCCACCGTCCCCGGTTCCCCCGGCACCATCGAGGACGTCGACGAAGCAGTGGCCTTTGCCGGCGAGATCGGATTTCCGGTCATCATCAAGGCGACGGCGGGCGGTGGCGGGAAGGGCATGCGCATCGCGCTCGACCCGGATCAGTTCCCTCAGCTCTTCGGGCTGGCCCAGAACGAGGCCCTCGCCGCCTTCGGAAACGGGTCGGTCTACGTCGAGAAATATCTGGAGCATCCCCGGCATGTCGAGATTCAGGTCATGGGCGATTGCGCCGGACGGGTGGTCCATTTCGGCGAGCGGGACTGCTCGGTGCAGCGCCGGCACCAGAAGCTGATCGAGGAAAGTCCCAGTCCGGCTCTGACCCAGGACCTGCGCGACCAGATGGGGCGGGCGGCAGTGGCCCTGGCCGCCAACATCGGCTACATCGGAGCGGGGACCCTGGAGTTCCTGCTCGATACCGACGGCAGCTTCTACTTCATGGAGATGAATACCCGGATCCAGGTGGAGCATCCGGTCACCGAGATGGTGACCAGTTTCGATTTGGTGAAGGAGCAGATCCGGGTGGCCGCCGGAGAGCGCATCAGCTTTCAGGGCGACGGACGGCGGCTGCGGGGCCACGCGATCGAGTGCCGGATCAATGCGGAAGATCCCTACCGCAACTTTCAGCCGTCTCCCGGGCTCATCACCGCCTACCATCCTCCGGGTGGGCCGGGCGTTCGGGTGGACACGCACGTCTACGACGGCTACACCGTGCCGCCCTACTACGACTCGCTCCTGGCCAAGGTCATCGTCCACGGCAACGATCGGGGAGAGGCGCTGAGCCGCATGGGGCAGGCGCTGGACAGCTTCATTCTGGAAGGCGTCACGACCACCATACCCTTCCTCGCACGGGTCATCCGCCATCCGTCCTTCGTCGCCGGCGAGGTGGACACCCGTTTTCTCGAGCGGGAGTCACAGCTCCTTCGCCCTGACGCATGAGGCTTGACGTCGCCTTCACCCCAGCCGGCCTGACCCCAACAGAGGTCCAGGGCCGGACGGTGTTCGTGATCGACATCCTTCGCGCCACCACATCGATGTGCGCCGCGCTGAGCCGCGGGGCCAAGTCGATCATCCCGGTCGCCTCGACCGAGGAGGCGCTGAAGCTGGCCCAGACCATCGGCAGCACCGATGTGCTGTTGGCGGGCGAGAAGGACTGCCTCCGCATTCCTGGATTCCAGCTCGGCAACAGCCCGCTCGAGATGACCGAGGGCACGGTGCGAGGAAAGACGGTCGTCATCGCCACCACCAATGGCACCAAAGCCTTGCTCGCCAGCCAGGGCGCCGCCGCGGCTTACGCCACCGGCGCGGCCAACCTCACGGTGTCCGGAGAGCGGGCTCGGGAGGCGTTGGAGCAGAAGAGTGACGTCCTCATCGTCTGTGCGGGACGGGACGGCGCGTTCTCCTTGGACGACGCCTATTGTGCCGGCCGGCTCGCCGTGGCCGCGCTGGGCGGCCGGAGACCGCGGCGCGGGCTCAACGATGCCGCCATCGCCGCGCTGGATCTGGTCCGGCGGTACGGCGACGACTGGCGGCGGCCGCTGCTCTACAGCCGAGCCGGCCGGGAGCTGATCCGGCTGGGCTTCCGCTACGATGTACTGGATGCCGCCCGCCTCGATGCCTACCCGGTACTGGCTCACTTCCACGAACGGCGGGTCACACTCGCGCCGGTTCCGGTATGAGCACCGACTCGCGCCGGCGACTCGGCGCCATCACCGCACTGGTAGCCGGCCTCTTCGTCGGCCTCACCCTCCTGCCCGTCGCGATTACCGGCCCGGTTGGCCGCTCCCTGGGCCACGGTCTGTGGCAGTGGCTCGGTGCCGGGGCGCTGGGACTTCCGCTCTTGGGAGTGGGACTGGCGCTCGCCGGGTTCGACCGGTTGGGCGGGCTGGACATGAAGCGCTCGGCGGTGCTCATCATCGGGCTCAGCCTGCTGATTCCCTACGTCGTCGGCGTTCTCACCCATGTTCGCCACACCGATCTCGATCTGGACGTCGGGCAGCGCAGCCTGACGGCCCAGGCCGTCGGAGTGTTGCCGGGCTTCTTCGCCGAGACGATCTCGGCCAAGGTCGGCGTCGCGGGAGCGGTGCTGTTGGGCTTCCTGGCACTGTCGGCGCTCACCCTGGCGACGTTTGCCTGGCATCCATTGCAGAGGCTGGAGAAGAGCGAGCTGCCGGGTCAGCCGGGCGGCGGCGTGGCAGGGCCACGTGGCAGTGCAACGGATGGGTGGCCGGACGGGCGGACAGGCAAACGGTCCGAGGCAGCGACGGAGTCACGGGACGACGCGAAGCCGGACAAGGCGTCCACCCGTCGCCCGGTTGCGGCTCCGGAGGAGCCGGCGGTCAAGCCTCGCAAGGATCGGAAGGCCAAGAAGGCGGGCGTCGTAGAGGAGGCGGATCAGGAGTCCGATGTGCCACCGATCGAGCTGCTGACGCCGGCCTCGATGCAGGACGTCGATGCCGGTGAGGCTCAACTGGATCGGCTGGGGCAATTGCTGCTGGAGACCCTTCGCACCTTCAAGGTGGAGGGGACCATCGCGGGACGGACTACCGGGCCGGTGGTCACTCAATTCGAAGTGGTGCCGGCGCCCGGGGTGAAGGTCGGCAGGATCGTCGCGCTGGCGGACGATCTGGCGATCACCATGCGGGCGCCCTCGATCAGAGTGGCGCCCATTCCCGGCAAGGGCGCGGTCGGCGTGGAGGTGCCCAATCCGATCGCCCGGCTGGTGACCTTGCGGGAGCTGTTCGAGTCGGCTGATTGGGCTCGGGGCCGGCCGACCCTGCCGATCGCCCTGGGCCGCGACCTCGAGGGCAAGCCGGTGATCGCCGATCTCACCAAGATGCCCCACCTGCTGATCGCGGGCGCGACCGGCACCGGAAAATCGGTCACCATCAATACCATCATCACCAGCCTGATCTATCGCTATACCCCGCGCGAGCTGCGGCTGCTGATGGTGGATCCCAAGATGGTCGAGCTCTCGATGTACAACGCGCTCCCCCACCTGCGACATAAGGTGGTGACCAACAACCAGGATGCCGCCGCGGTGCTCAAGTGGGCGGTGTTCGAGATGAACCGGCGGTACGAGCTGCTCCAGGCCAACGGCGCACGCAACGTGGGGGACTTCAACCGCAAGGTCGAGGAAGGCAAGCCGCTGCGGAATCCACCTCGACCCAAGCCCACCCTGGTGACCATCAGCGCGGAGCCGGCGGATACGCCGCCGGAGCTACCGCTGGAGGAGAGCTATACCGAAGGCGTGCTCCCCATCATCGTGATCGTCATCGACGAGCTGGCCGACCTCATGATGACGGTCCAAGGCGAGGTGGAGACGCCGCTGGCGATGTTGGCTCAGAAGGCCCGGGCCATCGGCATTCATCTGATTCTCGCCACCCAGCGGCCTTCGGTGAACGTGATTACCGGGCTCATCAAGGCCAATTTCCCCAGCCGCATCGCCTTTCGGGTTGCCTCCAAGGTCGACAGCCGCACCATCCTGGATCAGAACGGCGCGGAGGCGCTGCTGGGCAACGGCGACATGTTGTTCCTTCCGCCCGGCAAGAGCGAGCCGATGCGGCTCCAGGGAGCCTTCATCGCCACCGAGGACAGCGAGCGGGTGATGGAGTGGTACGTTGCCCGGCGGGAGGCCCGGCGGGCGGCAGCCCAGGCGGCCGAGGCCAAGGAAGCGGACATTCTGGAGCTGGTTCGGGCGCAGGAGGCGGAGGGCGAGGGCGGAGCGAGCGAGGAGCAGGAAGGCGATCGGGACGCGCTGTTCCGCGAGGCGGCGGAGGCCTGCATTCAGAACCAGGGCGGGTCCACGTCGCTGCTCCAGCGCAGACTTCGCATCGGCTATGGGCGTGCGGCGCGAATCATCGATCAGCTGCACTATGCCGGGATCCTGGGACCGCCCGATGGAAGCAAGCCCCGCGAAGTGTTGGTCGGCTTCGACCAGTTGGACGAGTACAGCCGGTAAGGAACCCATGACCATCTCTCGCATCGCCTGTGCGTTGCTCCTCGCGGTCAGCTTTCCCCATCTCACCCATGCCCAATCCGACGCCGCGTCCCGCCTGGTGGGCGCCCTGCAGGGCGACACGCCGCTGGTGAGCGATCTCCGCACCCTGACCGATCAGATCGGGGGACGCGCCACCGGGTCGCCAGCCAACCTTCGGGCGGTAGAGTGGGCGGTGCAGCGCTTCCGTGATGCGGGTGTCGAGGTACGCAAGGAGCCCTTCCGGATGCCGGGCCTCTGGCTGGAGCGATCCGCATCCGCCGCGGTGAAAGGCGAGGGCGTGAGCTTCGCTCCACGGGTCGCGGCTCTGCCGTTCTCGACCCCGACTCCGAAGGCGGGACTGAGCGCTCCTCTGGTTGACGCGGGCCATGGCACCGAGGAGGACTTCACCCGGCTCGGCGCCAAGGCGAAGGGATCGTTCGTGCTGGTTGAAACCGAGGAGCTGCATGACCTCGACGGGCTCTTTCGGGAATACAACGAAGCGGTCGGCATCGAGCGGCGGGCGATCGCCGGCGGCGCCGCCGGGTTGGTCTACATGTCTTCCCGCCCGGACGATCTCCTGGCCCGCCACAACGCCTCGCTGGGGCTCAAGAACGTCCACCCGATGATGATGATGGAGCGGGATGGAGCCGCCCGGGCTCTCCGGTTGCTGCGAAACGGGAAGCGTCTCACCCTGACGGCCATGCTCGACATTCAGTCGGGACCGGCCTATGAGAGCCACAACGTGATCGGGGAAATCCGGGGTGCCACGCGGCCAGACGAGGTCGTGCTCATTGGGGCCCACCTCGATTCCTGGGACCTCGGCACCGGCGCCCTCGACAACGGCGCCAACGCCATGATGGTGCTCGACCTGGCCCGGCAGATCAAACGCCTGGGGGTCCGGCCGGCCCGGACCATACGGTTTGCGTTATGGAACGGAGAAGAGCAGGGCTTGATCGGCTCGCAAGGATACACCCTGACCCATGCGGCCGAGCTCGACCGGCATGTCATGGCGTCATCCTACGACATCGGGACCGGCCGGATCACCGGATTCTTCACCGGCGGCCGCGCCGATCTGCTGCCCCTACTGGAACGCGCCCTGGGGCCGGTCCAGGGACTGGGTCCCTTCACCCAACTCAACGTGCCGATCGTGGGAACCGACAACTACGACTTCATGATGCAGGGCGTGGCCAACCTGGTAGCCAACCAGGAGTCGGCCAACTACGGTCCGAACTATCACGCCCGCTCTGACGAATTCGACAAGGCCGATCTGCGTCAGCTCCGGCTCAACGCGGCGATCGCGGGAGCGGTGACCTGGGGCTTCGCCACCCTCGACCTGTCGCTGCCCCGGCAGACCGCACAGCAGGTCGATTCCCTGGTCCGGAATACCGATCTGGCCGAGCAGATGAAGTCGTTCAACGTGTACGACGCGTGGGCGGCGGGGACGCGAGGGTTGCGTCCTTGAGCGTTCGGGATGCTGTCGGATCGTCCAGCAGCGACTGAGCGATCCCGGCCGCCCGATTCATCCCCTGAGCGCCCAGCAACAAGACCACGTCACCCGGCGACCACCCCTCCAAGGCGCGCCGCACCGCCCCGTCCAATCTTGGCTCGAAGAGAAACTCGGTTCCATCCTGCTCCAGCGCTTCCGTCATCGCCCGACGCTCCTCGTCCGTCACCCGATCGCGAGTGCCGGCCGATTCCTCGCACGCGGTGATCACCAACCGGACCGGTGTCGAGCCCCGTCGCACCGACACCAGCTCGGCGAGCGTGCTGCCGAGCTTGCGGTTGATCACGGGGCCGCGTGAGCCCCGGATGCCGAATACGATCCGGAGCCCTTCATGCGGCAACGCGTCGATACTCTGGAACACTGCGCGAAGGGTGCGAGGATTGCCCGAGGTGTCGTCGAGCACCGCCGGGTCCGTGTGCCGGACCAGCTCCATCCGGCGCCGGATCGGGCTCACCTCCGCGACCGCCTCGGTGACGCCGCGAGGCGACCCGCCCGCCAGCAGCGCCGCCGTCGCCGCGAGAGCCGCGTTGGCCACCTGCTGAAGCCCGAATACCGGGAGTACCAGCGGTACCGTACCCGGCTGGATGACGGTGCCATCGAGGCCGGTGAGACGCCGGGTCACCTCGAGCGCAAAGGCGGAGCCCGCCGCGTCGGTTCGAAGCCCCCGGAGAACCACCGCGGCCCCGGGAGTGCCGGCGACCGACACTCCGACCACGGGCCGGGGGTGCCGAGCCACCGCGGCGGCGACCGCCTCCCCTAGCCGGGTGTCGTCCTGGTTGATCACCAGCGGGGCAGCATCCTCCAGCATGTCGAGGAAGCGGAGCTTGGTCCTCAGGTAGTGCTCCGGGGTCGGATGAAATTCGAGGTGCTCGTCCGGCACGAGATTGGTGAATACCCCGAGGGCGAAGCGGAGCCCGGCGACCCGGCGGAGCGCGATCGCGTGGGAGGTGACTTCCATCGCCACCGTTTCCACCCCCTGGTCGGCCATCATGCGGAGGGCGCGCTGAATGGCGGGAGCATCGGGAGTCGTCATCCCGGTGTCGGAGACGTGCCCCCGTACGCGCACACCGAGCGAGCCGATGACGCCGATGGCACGTCCGCTGGCTTCCAAAGCGGATTGGATCAGCAGGACCGTGGAAGTCTTGCCCAGCGTGCCCGTGACGCCGATGAGCCTGAGCTGCTTTGCGGGTTGGCCGTAGAAGGCGGCGGCCAGCGCCGGCAGGGCGGCCCGGGGGTCGGGAACGACCAGGGTGGGAACCTCGGGGTGCGGGGCGACGGCACAGAGACCAAGGGCCCCTCGCCCGAGCGCCTCCCGGACGAATGCGGCACCGTCGGCCCGAAGTCCCGGGACCGCAACGAACAGATCACCGGGGCGAACCTGGCGGGAGTCGAGGGCGATGCCGGTGACTTCGGGATCGGCGCCATGGACCGTCGCGCCGAGGGCACGGGCGAGTTGAGTGAGCCGCACGTGCCTCCCCTACGGCTTTCTTCTCCACACTCCCCGTAAGGCGTCCAGCTTCATCCCCCAGCCCGCGCGCTCGTCCGAGAGGGCGTCGAGGAAATCCGCCAGCGCTTTGGCCCGGAAGATGGCGAAGAGAATGAGCAGGACCGTGGGAATCACGGCCAGTACGAAGTACAACATTTTGGTCGCCCAGGGCTTGTCCGCGTGGGCGAACAGGTTCATCCCCAGGATCCCGGTGGCGACGGTGGCCACCAAGCCCAGGGTAGTCACCACGGTGAGCCGGACGACCGTGTTCGCTTGCCGCCGCAGACTATCGCTGTTGAGATAGTCGTTCATGTCCTGGATCTCTTCCCGCACCTCGAGGTACATCCGGTCGGTGCCGAGGTGGCTGCTCCACATCCGGAAGAGCTCGCGCGCCTGGTCCTGGGTGGACACCTCGTGAAACCAGTAGCGATGGGTGAAGCGGAGGAAGGTCTCCAGGGACTGGCGGATCACCCGCTTGAAGCGCTTGACCGACTCCACGTCGCGGATGTCCAGCCGGCTGATGGCCATGACCAGCCGGTCGGAGAACATGAGCAGAGCCGCCTTGTGGAAGTGCGCGATCAAGCCCAGCAGGAAGTACTGGCGCCGGAACTGGGCCTGCAGGCCGACATCCTGATCGGCAAAGAATCGGTCCCCATGCTTGCCCACCATGAGAAAGGCGTGGCCCGAGCACATGAATCGGGTATTGCTCCAGGTATGCGGCTCGGTTGGAGCCCAAAACCGGTCGTAGCAGAAGTCTTCCTCGAAGCGCGCCAGGGATCCGGCGGAAAATGGAAACGCGCCGGCATCGACCGGGCCGGTGTTGAGACCGATGCTGATGAAATCACTGCGGGTCAAGGCTGACGGATCGTCCATTGCCAGGTAGGCCATGAGCGGCATGCGGTAATACTCGATCTGCCGGTAGCGGAGCAAGCCGGGCTCGCCGGTGTGATCGGGGACCAGGGGTCGGAGCAGCCAGTCCCAGTGCGAGGCGATGGGAGCGATCCGCTCGCGGGCCGCGGCCGCGAGATACCGCTCGCGGTTCTGGTAATCCGAGCGGGCCAGGATCTCTCCGGTGGGGGAGAGCCATTCTACTGAGACGGGACAGCGTCCACCCCGCCCGCCCGGTTCCCAGAAGGCAGGGTAGGCCCGGCCAAACTGGAAGAGGATTTCCTGGGCCAGCTCGAGGCCCAGGTCCTGAGCTGCAAGCTCGATCGCCGGAATGACCACGTCGACATCGCAAAAGAAATAGAGCCGAACGTGTGCGACCTCGAGCCGGACCGGGGAATGTCCTTCCATCAACGTGACCCGGGCGGCGGCGATGTCCTCTCGAGTGAAGACCCGGATGGGTGATTCGCCGTAGCCTTCGGCCCGCCGTCCTTCGCCATAGAGGAAGCGTTGGACGTAGGGAAGGAAGCTGACGAACTCGGCGTACTGCGGCTCCGGGAGGCGCTCGGAGTCGCCGATGAGGCCGTCGGGTGCCTCGCGCCAGGGATTATCCGGTCCCGATATGCGGAGCGGCTCCCAGGGGCCACGCAGGTGCGAGCCGGCTTGGGGAGCGAGCTGCAACGGCCAAAGGAGGATCTGACGGAACTGACGCACCAGCTTCGAAGGACCGGCAGTCGGGTCGGACACAGCTGCCTCCTGGAAGACGGGCAGATGGGCGCTCGGCCAGGTCGAAGGTAGAGCGCGGGCGGAAGAGTGACAACCTATGCCGAGTCTTCAGCGTTTGCGTTCCGCACGCCGGAAAAACGGTAACGCTTCCCGAGGCGGAATGGATATTCTCGGCCATGGCTCCGCGGACCAGGTTCACACCCACGGCGGCGTGGGAAGATCGCCGGCAGTTGCGGGGCCTGGCCGGCGAGCGGGCCGCCATCGGCTACCTGACTTCCTGCGGCTGGAATATCGAGGCCCACCGGTTCCGCCTGGGCCGGCACGACGTCGATCTGATAATCCGCCGCGGTGGCCTGGTGGCGTTCGTGGAGGTAAAGACCCGCCGCTCCGCCGCCTGCGGTTCGGCGCTGGAATCGGTGAGCCGGCTCAAGCAGCGGGTGCTCGCCAAAGTCGCGCTCTTCTGGCGGGTGCGCTATGGCCGGCGGAACGACCGCTATCGCTTCGATCTGATCGCCATTCGGGATTTGGGTGCCGGCCGGTACCAGGTGGAGCATGTGGAGGATGCGTGGCGGTTGGAATGGAGTCCGGGGTAGAGAGCTATCGGCTATCAGCTATCGGGCTATCGGCCAGTGGCCCCGGGGGGATGGATCTCCTCACCAACGCGGATAGCTGATAGCTGATAGCTGATAGCGGATAGCGCTCCGATGACTCAAAATCGGTCACCCATTATCTATTGCTTCGGCAGATATTCGGTATTAGCTTGGCTGCAGCTATCTCAGTGTAGCAAAATCGATCACTTTTCAACGAGGATAACATGGCTGATGACAGCCGGCTCGACGCCGATCGCCGGAAGGCCCTCGGGCTCGCCATCTCCCAGATCGAGAAGCAGCTCGGCAAGGGCTCCATCATGCGCATGGGCAGCGACTCGGCCCGGGTCAAGGTGGCCGCCATTCCCACCGGGGCCATCAATCTCGATGCCGCCACCGGCGTCGGCGGAATCCCCCGAGGCCGGATCACCGAGATCTACGGCCCGGAATCCTCGGGCAAGACCACCCTCACCCTGCATCTCGCCGCCAACGTCCAGAAGGCCGGTGGGGTTGCCGCCTACGTCGACGCGGAACACGCGCTCGACATCGATTACGCCAAGAAGCTCGGCGTCAACGTCGAAGACCTGCTGGTGTCCCAGCCCGATACCGGTGAGCAGGCGCTCGAGATCGTCGAGATCCTGGTGCGCTCGGGAGCGGTGGATCTGGTGGTCATCGATTCGGTCGCGGCGCTGGTCCCCAAGGCGGAAATCGAAGGCGAAATGGGCGACAGCCACGTCGGTCTCCAGGCCCGGCTCATGAGTCAGGCGTTGCGCAAGCTCGCCGGAGCCATCAACCGTTCCAATTGCGCGGTGGTGTTCATCAACCAACTCCGCGAAAAGATCGGGGTCATGTTCGGCAATCCCGAGACCACCACCGGCGGCAAGGCGCTCAAGTTCTACGCCTCTCTGCGGCTGGATATCCGCCGGATCGGACCGGTCAAGGAGCGCGAAACCGTGATCGGCAACCACGTCCGGGTCAAGGTGGTCAAGAACAAGGTCGCTCCTCCGTTCCGCCAGGCCGAGTTCGACGTGATGTTCGACGAAGGGATCAGCCACACCTCGTTGCTGGTGGACCTCGCCTCCGAGGCCAACATCATCCAGAAGTCGGGGGCCTGGTATTCCTACGGCGATCAGCGGATCGGCCAGGGCCGGGAAAATGCCAAGCTGTTCCTCCGCGACAATCCACCGCTCCTGGCCGAGATCGAGGGCAAGGTGAAAGAGCTGCTCGGCGTGCGGCCCACCGCCGGCGTCGGCGCGGGCGAGGGAGAAGAGTGAGCGCAGACCGGCCCGCGAACAGCGGGGCGGACGGGCAGACCGCTTCGCGCATCACTGCCCTGGCGCCCGATCCCAGGCGCCCGGGGGCGGTGCGGGTGGAACTCGACCACGCCCCGTTTGGAACGATGGCTCGGGAGACGGTGGCGGCCGAGCAGCTTCAGCTCGGGAGCCCGGTGGACGCGGCACTCCGAGAGCGGCTGGAAGCGGCGGCCGACGCGGAGGCGGCGTACCGCACCGCGCTCCGGGCTCTGGAGCGGCGGGCCTACGCCAGCGCCGACCTAGGCCGTCGTCTGGCTCGCAAGGGGCACCCGGCCGGGGCCGTCCGCAGCCGCACTGGAGCGCGCCGCCTCCGCGGGCTTGCTCAACGACGCAGAGTTCGTCCTCAACTACGTGCAGACTCGCTCGGCTCGGGGCCGGGGTCCATCCCGGCTCACCAGGGACCTTCTGGCAATGGGCATCGAACGGAGGCTCATCGATCGCGCGCTGTCCATCGAGTGGGAAGCCGGCCGAGACCACGCCGTGCCCCTGGCCCTGGCCACTCGGCGCTCGAGCCAACTGGGAGACCTTCCCCGGCCGGTAAAGCGCCGCCGTCTGTTGGCGTATCTGGCACGGCGAGGCTTCAGCGGCAGGGAAGTGACCGAGATGGTGGGGAGGCTGATAGCCCATAGCCCATAGCCCATAGCCCCATATACTTTTCCTGCCATGCAGTCTTCCGCCATCCGCCGTCTTTTTCTCGATTTCTTCGTCGCAAAGGGGCACCGAGAGGTGCCTTCTTCGTCGTTGGTGCCGGCGGATGACCCCACCCTCCTCTTTACCAATGCCGGAATGGTGCAGTTCAAGCGGACCTTTCTGGGGCAGGAGCACCGGGACTATTCCCGCGCCACAACCTGTCAGAAGTGCGTTCGCGCCGGAGGCAAGCACAACGATCTCGAGCAGGTGGGCCACACCAAACGGCACCACACCTTTTTCGAGATGCTGGGCAACTTCTCGTTCGGCGAGTACTTCAAGCGAGACGCCATCGCGTATGCCTGGGAGTTCGTCACCAGCTCCCACTATCTCGGCATCGCCCCGGATCGCCTGCGGGTCACGGTACATCACACTGACGACGAGGCGCGACGCTACTGGCGCGAGATCTCCGGGTTGCCCGACCACCGGATCTACGGCCTGGGCGACAAGGACAACTTCTGGCAGATGGGGGACACCGGGCCCTGCGGGCCCTGCACCGAGATCTACGTAGATGTCGAGGCGCGCGGTGCGTCGTCCGGTGACGTGATCTCCCAAGTCGATTTCGAGCGCCTCGCCGAAGAAGGCCGCTTCCTGGAGATCTGGAACCTGGTCTTCATGCAGTTCGACCGCGCGGCGGACGGTACCCTTACCCCGCTTCCCCAGCCGTCGGTCGATACCGGGGCCGGGCTGGAGCGGATCGCGGCGGTGATGCAGGGTGAGGACGACAACTTTCACACCGATCTCTTTCTCCCGCTCATCGATCGGGTCGGTGAGCTGGTCGGTGCCTCCTACGACCGTGACGCGGAGAACCGGGCGTCGTACCGGGTGCTGGCTGATCACGCCCGAGCGGTGAGCTTTCTGCTCGCCGACGGGGTGTATCCCAGCAACGAGGGTCGAGGCTACGTGCTCCGGCGGATCCTCCGCCGGGCGGTGAGGCACGCCTGGCTGCTGGGGCGCCGAGAGCCCACCCTTGCGCCCCTGACCGAGATCGTGGTCCAGCAGATGGGCGAGGTGTACCCCGAGCTGTCCTCCAAGGGCGGCTACATCCACGAGGTGACCCAAACCGAAGAGCAGCGCTTTCTGGAAACCATCGAGGGTGGGCTCCGCCGCCTGGAAGAGATCTTCGGGTCTGGTGCCCGCACTATCTCCGGGGAGGAGGCGTTCAAGCTCTACGACACCTTCGGATTTCCCATCGACCTCACCCAGATCATCGCCGGGGAGCGGGGAGTCAGCGTGGACCTCGCTGAATTCGAGCGCTCGCTCGAGGAGCAGCGGGTGAGGTCGAGAGAAGCCAGGTTGGCGGGGCAGCGGGACAGCGGGGGAGCGCCCGCGGTGCACGTCACCAAGCCGGGAAAGTGGCGGACGGTCAAGCGGGGAAAGCAACGGTTCGTCGGGTATCAGACTACCGAAGCCGACACCGACGTGCTCGCCTTCCGCCAAGAGGGCCCGCGGGTGGAGCTGATCCTCAAGGAGAATCCCTTCTACGTCGAATCCGGCGGACAGGTGAGCGACAGCGGGCGGCTCTCAGGCGAGGACTGGATGCTGGCCGTGGACACGGTGCGGAAGGACCCCAAGGGCACCGTGGTCGGTGGCAGCTTCGAGGCGGAGTTCGAGCCCGGCGGCCTGCTGGCGGCAGTCGACACGCCGCGGCGCCGGGAGATCGAGCGCAACCACAGCGCCACTCACCTGGTTCACTACGCGCTGCGGAAGCGGCTCGGCAACCACGTGCGGCAGCAGGGCTCCCTGGTCCAGCCGGAGCGCCTGAGGTTCGACTTCTCCCATCACGGGCCGATCGATGCGTCCACCCTGGAGGGCCTGGAGTCGGAGGTGAACGACCTGATACTGGCGAATGAGGTCGTCGCCACCCGTGAGATGCCCTATCGCGATGCGCTAGAGCTGGGGGCGATGGCGTTCTTTTCCGAGAAGTACGGCGATGTGGTGCGGGTGGTGCAAATGGGTCCTTCGATCGAGCTGTGCGGAGGCACTCACGTGCGAAGCACCGGTCAGGTGGGAACCTTTCGATTCACCGGCCAGAGCGGTGTCGCGGCTGGTGTCCGGCGGATCGAGGCAGTCACCGGCAGCGGGGCACTGCGCGTCATCCGGGAGCTGGAGCATCGGCTCAACCGGGTCGCCGAGACCCTCAAGTCTCAACCCGAACATTTGGTGCGCCGAGTCGAGCAACTGGTGGAAGAACGCCAACGCCTGGAGGCGCGCCTGGCCGACGCGCTGCGCGCCGGCGGGGGAGCCGGGGAGCTCCATGGCGAGATCGTCCACGTCGCCGGGGTGGACCTTACCATTGCCCAAACCGAGAGCGATGACCGCGCCGAGGTGGGTGAGATCGCCGACCGGTTCCGTGAAGGAAAGCGCAATGCGGTCCTGGTCCTCTTCAGCACCGGCGGGAGGGGCGCCATCCACGTCACCCTGACCGACGATCTGGTCAGCTCCGGACGCAAGGCGGGCGATCTGGTCAACCGGATCGCCGCGCTGAGCGGAGGCAAGGGTGGCGGCCGCCCTCACTTTGCCTCCGCCGGTGCCGGCGACGCCAACAAGCTCAGCGCCGCGCGGGCGGCCACACCCGAACTGGTCTCCGCCTGGCTCAGCAACCGGCAGGTCGCCGAAGCCGGCGCCTGAGCGTGCTTTCCGACTGGTTGGACCGGTACACCAGTCGAGCGCCGGCCGCGCTGCGCAGCAGGGTCCACGAGTATGCTTTGGCCTTCGAACCGGAGATCGATCTTCCCGATCGGCTCGCAGGCGCCGCCCGGACGGCGTTGAGCCGGGTGTTGGCGCACCCGGGAGACCGCTCGGTCGCCCTCGACCTCCTCGCCGCGGATGCTTTGATTACTCTGGCCCTCCTCGCCCAATCGCAGACTCGACCCGAGCGGCTGGGCGAGTTTGCTACCGCCGTGCTTCAGGGCAGGCGCCCTCCGGCGTGATCGATCTTCACTCGCACCTCCTGCCAGCAGTCGACGACGGCTCCCGCAGCGTGGAGCAGTCGGTGAAGGTCCTGCACGAGCTCGACCGGCTCGGACTCACCGATGTTTGCCTCACGCCTCACCTCCGGGCCGGCGAAGCGGGTGAAGGACCGCCCGAGCGCCATGACCGCGCCTACGATGCCCTGATGGCGCAAGCTCCGGCAATGCCGCGACTGCACCGGGGAGCGGAGATCATGCTCGACCGTCCACTGCTGGGAGAGCCTGCGGCTATTCGTCGAGTCAGTCTGGGCGGTACCCGATACATCCTGGTTGAATTTCCCCGTATGGTGGCGCTCGACACCGTCACCATCGCATTGGGGCGGGTTCGCGATCTCGGTTTCATCCCGGTGCTGGCGCACCCCGAGCGATACAGCAGTTGCACCCCTGAGTCGGTGGCGCGGTGGCGCGAGCTGGGTGCCCGGATGCAAGTCGACGCCACGACCCTCCTGTCACCCCAGCCCAGAGGCCAGCGGGCGCGCGCGCTGGTGCGTCACGGTCTGGCGGACATTCTGGCGGGAGATAACCACGGCGACGACCGATCGGTGGCGGCCGGCGCCGATTTTCTCCGTGCTCAGGACGGGGCCGAGCAGGCCGACCTGCTGACCGTCCGCAACCCCGGCGCGATCCTCCGGGACGTGCCGCTGACGCCGGTGCCCCCAATACAAATTCGCAGCACCTGGATGCAGCGGCTTCGCGAGCTGTTCGAGGGAAGCCGGTGAGCCGCGCCCGGATCGAGGAGGGCCTCGAGGCGTTGGCCGAGCTGGCGCGGGAGTGCAAGGGACTGAGCGGGACGGTCGCTCTGGTCGCGGTGCGATATGCCACCGTGCTGAAGGGCGGGGGAACGCTCTTCTTCTGCGGGAATGGAGGCAGCGCGGCCGATGCCCAGCATCTCGCCGCCGAGTACGTGGTTCGATATAGTACGGCGCGATCGGCCTTCGCCGCGATCGCGCTCAGCACCGACAGCTCGATTCTGACCGCCGCCGGAAACGATCTCGGATTCGACCAGATTTTCGCGCGGCAGGTAGAAGCCCTCGCCCGGAAGGGCGACCTTCTGGTGCTGCACAGCACCAGCGGCGAAAGCCCCAATCTGATAGCGGCCGCGCGGGTGGCCCGGGGCCGAGGGGTGAGCACGGTAGCCTTTCTGGGGAAAGGCGGCGGCCGGCTCGCCGCCGAAGTAGACCAGGCGATCGTGGTTCCCTCGCAGCAGACCAGCCAGATCCAATCGATTCACCTCGCGCTGGAGCATCTGATCGTGGAGCTGGTGGAGCAGCAGCTCTCCGACAACTCGTGATCGCCCTCAACGGCAAGTCCGCGGTGGTGACCGGCGCCAGCCGGGGCATCGGCCGGGCTGCTGCACTCCTTCTGGCCCAAGCCGGTGCCAATGTCGGGATCACCTACCACACTCGGGCAACAGAGGCCGAGGCGGTCGTGGCCGCGATCCGCTCACTGGGCCGCACGGCGTTCGCGGTTGGCGGTGATCACTCCGAGCCCGGAATGATCGACCGGCTGACCGAGCAGGTGCGCCGGGAGTTCACTACCCTCGACATCTTCGTTGCCAACGCCGGCATCTGGCCTGCCGAGGAGATCCCCCTCGCCGACATGCCAGATCGCCGCTGGCGGGAAACCATGGCGGCGAACCTGGACGCGACCTACTTGTGCACCCGCGCCGCGCTGCGCCTGATGGCGCCGGGCGGTCGAGTAGTACTCATCTCCAGCACCGCGGGCCAGCGGGGCGAAGCGGGCCATGCCGATTACGCCGCCACCAAGGGAGCGGTAATCGCATTGACCAAGTCGCTCGCCATCGAGTGCGCCCCCGACATCCTGGTAAACTGCGTGGCTCCCGGTTGGGTAGACACCGAAATGGCCGCCCCCGCCTACACCGGCGAGGGTCGAGAGCGAGTCCGGCGATCCATCCCGCTCCAGCGTATCCCGCCCGCCGAGGACATCGCCGGCCCGATCCTGTTCCTCTGCAGCGACCTCGCCCGGCACGTCACGGGAGAAGTGCTCAATGTGAATGGGGGGTCGGTACTATGCGGCTGAAGCGGAACCCGGCCCGGGTGGCATGATCCATCTCCTCTTCACCGGCGGCACCATCTCGATGCAGCGCGATCCTGCCGCCGGCGGGAACGTCCCCGCGCATGCGGGAGAGGCCTTGGTCGGCTTTGCGCCGGAACTCCAGGGGATCACGCCGTTCCGGATCGAGAATTGGGCCCGGGTGCCGGCCTGCCATCTCGGGCCAGACCGGTTATGGGCTCTGAGGGGACGAGTTCGAGAGATCGCCCAGTCGGGGGAGGTGTCCGGGATCGTGGTGACTCATGGAACCGATACCATGGAGGAGACGGCATATCTGCTCGATCGCACGCTCGATCCCACGGTCCCGGTAGTGCTCACCGGTGCCATGCGTACCTCGAGTGACGATGGGTGGGACGGGCCTCGCAACCTGACCGACGCCGCCGCGGTTGCCGCCGATCCGGCGAGCGCGGGGCGGGGCACGCTCATTGTGTTTGCCGGGGAAGTGTTCGCCGGCCGCACGGCAGTGAAGGTCCACGCGACCGACTTCGCAGCCTTTGCCGCTCCCCATGCCGGGCCGATCGGCACCGTTCGTGACCGCGTGGTCCGCTACCTCGACAACCGGCCGCATCAGAGGCTCGCACCGGTATCTGCCAAGGGGCTGGCGGCCCGGGTAGCGCTGGTGCCCATGGTCGTGGGCGACCAAGGGGTGCTACTCGATTTGGCCCGGCCGGTCCACGACGGCGTGGTGATCGAAGCCTTCGGCAGCGGCAATTTGCCTCCGGGAGCGGTTCCGGCTATTCGGCGCTGGTTAGACGAAGGGAAGCCGGTGGTGCTGGCCAGCCGCTGCTTCTATGGGCAGGTGACGCCGGTCTACGCGTTCGAGGGCGGCGGAGCGCGCCTGGTCGCGATGGGAGTTCTGCCCGCGGGCGCTCGGACCGCGTCACAAGCACGCCTGGAGCTGACGCTCGCCCTGTCGGCCGGCGTCCCCTACGGCTCGGCATGACTTTCCCGGACACCCTCCCGATTCCCGAGGAGGTGATGGAGATCGCTCGCACCCTGGAGCAGGCGGGGTACGAGGCTTGGTGCGTCGGCGGCGCCCTGCGCGATGTGTGCTTGGGTGATGCCCACTCGGATTACGACATAGCGACGTCGGCCCGGCCGGAGCAGGTACAGGCACTATTCCGGCGTACTGCCGCAGTGGGTGTGAAGTACGGCACGGTGGGTGTACTCGACCGGCGCCGGGTGATGCATGAGGTCACCACCTTTCGCCGGGACATCTCGACCGATGGCCGCCATGCGGTCGTGGAGTACGGTGTATCGCTGGAGGAAGACCTGGCCCGCCGGGACTTCACCATCAACGCCATGGCCTACCATCCGCTGCGAAAGGAATGGCGGGATCCCTTCGGTGGCACCGAGGACCTGCAGCGGCGATTGATCCGTGCGGTGGGCGATCCCCACCAGCGGTTTCGGGAAGACTTTCTGCGGATCCTGCGCGCTATCCGATTCGCGGCCCGTTTCGACTTTGCGATCGAGCCGCTCACCTGGCAGGCGGCTCGCGAGGCGGTCGGCGGCCTGACCGGTCTCTCCGCCGAACGGGTGCGGGACGAGTGGTTCAAGGGCCTGCGCACTGCCCGGTCGCTCAGCGGGTTGGCGCGTCTCTGGATCGAGGTCGGAGCCGCCGCCACCTGGTTGCCTGAGCTGGACCCGGCCCGGATCGAAGCGCTTCCCCCAGAGTCCGACGCGCCACCTCAGCCGCGGGATCCGGTCGTCCTCACCGCGTTGATCACCACCGGTCCAGTGGCGGCGTTGCGGCGGATGAAGGCGTCCAACGCCGAAACCGACCGCGCGATTGCCGTCGTCCGGGGGCCCGCCGAGCCGCCGGCCGGGGACGAGGTAGCGGTTCGACGCTGGCTCTCCCGAGTCGGGACAGCCGCCGATGATTTGCTCGCCATCGCGACATTCCGGAGCGGGCGCTCGCCGGGGTGGGCGGCGGCGGTGAGCGCCATCAGGGAACGAGGCGATCCGCTGGATCGCGGCGGTTTGGCGGTGGACGGCGGCGACATTCAGGCGCTCGGGGTGTCGGGGCCCAGAGTCGGAGAAATTCTCGGTGTGCTGTTGGAACGGGTGCTGGAGCAGCCCTCGCTCAACACTCGCGAGCGGCTGTTGGCCCTCAGCCGGGACCTGCTGTGAGCCCGCTGGTCTTCGCCGTCGCCGCTGCTCTGGGGAACCTGGTCGGAGCCGTCGCCGTCGTGCGCAGCCTTCGTCGAGGACTTCGCCTGATCGACGGATGTCTGGCGTTCGGCGCCGGTTTCATGCTGGCCGTCGCCGTGCTCGGCGTGATGCCCGAGGTATTGAGCGAAGGCAACGACGGCGCGCTCTACATTCTCCTCGGCTATCTCGCGGTGCATTTCGCGCAGCATGTCTTCACCCCTCATTTCCATTTCGGCGAAGAGACCCATCGAGTGAGCCGCTCCGCCGGTACCTCGGCGCTGCTCGGGCTGACCTTGCACACCTTCTTCGACGGGGTGGCCATCGCCAGCGGGTTTCTCGTCTCGGGCCGGCTGGGCTTCCTGCTTTTTCTCGCGGTGATGCTGCACAAGCTGCCGGAGGGCGTCACCATTGCGAGTATGATGGTGGCCGGAGGGGAAACCCGGGGCCGAGCGTTAGGTGCGGCCGCGGTCTTGGGTGGGGCAACCGTGTTGGGCGTGCTCCTGACCGAGCTGGTGACGCCGCTCGCCCGGCACGGACTGGCCCTTTCGGCCGGTGTGACGCTGTACGTAGCGGCCTCGAACCTGGTGCCCGAGTTTCAAGCCAAGCGGGCGTGGTGGACGGGGCTGGCATTCTTCGGCGGAGTGGTGGGGTTCTTTCTGACGGAACGGTTGGTCGAGGGGTGGGTTCGATGACACGAGAATTGAGGAGCGTGTGACTTCGCGGAAACGTCAGCCGGCGAGAAGGGAGGAGTCTCTCTTCCAGCCCGGACGGGAGACTCAGCCGCTGGCGGCGAGGATGCGGCCCCGGACCCTCGACGAGTTCGCCGGACAGGAACACCTCCTGACGCCGGGAAAGCCGCTGCGGGAGGCCATCGAGCGCGGAGTACCCGGGTCCATGATCTTCTGGGGCCCACCCGGCAGCGGAAAGACCACGCTGGCCCATCTGGTGGCCACCACCACCGACCGGGTCTTCGTGCCCTTCAGCGCGGTATCCGAGGGAGTGCCACGGATTCGGGAGATCGTGGGAGAGGCTCGCGGCCGGCTGGAGTCGGGCGGGCGCCAGACCATCATGTTCGTGGACGAGATCCACCGCCTCAACCGGGCTCAACAGGACAGCCTGCTGCCGCCGTCCGAAGATGGGACCATCACTCTCATCGGGGCCACCACGGAGAACCCCAGCTTCGAGATCAACGGCGCCCTGCTCTCCCGCACCCGGGTATTCGTGCTGCAGCCGCTCACTGCAGAGCAGATCGAGCGATTGCTGGACCGGGCGCTCGAGGATGAGGAGCGCGGGCTGGGCGACATGCGGCTTCAGGTGGCGCCAGAGGCGCTGCAATCCATCGCGGTCGAGGCGGACGGCGACGCCCGGCGCGGACTCACGGTGTTGGAGGCCGCCGCGGCCCACGTGGGGCAAGGCGGCTCGATCGACACCGAGGTGGCTCGGGAAGCCATGCAAAAGCGATTCGCCCGGTACGACAAGGCGGGCGAGGAGCACTTCAACCTGCTCTCCGCCTATCACAAATCTCTGCGCGGCAGCGATCCTCAAGGGGCGCTCTACTGGATGGCGCGGATGCTGGACGGCGGAGAGGACCCGATGATCCTGTTCCGCCGGGCGATCGCCATGGCGGCGGAGGACATCGGTCTGGCCGATCCCAACGCCTTGATCATGGCGGTGGCCGCGCGGGACGCGTTCCACATGCTCGGTCCTCCCGAGGGCTACCTGCCGCTCGCCGAGATGACGATCTACCTGGCGACGGCACCCAAGTCCAACAGCGCCAAGATCGCGCTGGGCGCATCCCTGGCGGCGGCGCAGGACACGCCGGCTGCACCGGTCCCACTCCACATCCGCAACGCCCCGACCGGCTTGATGAAAGAGCTGGGCTATGGCCAGGGATACCGCTACGCCCACGATTCGCCCGACGCATTTCTACCGCAGGAGTACCTTCCGGACCTGCTCCGCGGTGCGGCGTTCTATGTGCCGGGGCAGTTCGGATACGAGAAGAAGGTGGCGGAGCGCATGGAATGGTGGGAGAAGCTGAAGACCGAGGGGGAAGGCAAGGAGTGATCTCGCGCACGGCCCAACTCGGCCGGTCGCGCCATTCTCCGTTATATTCTCAACGAGTGGGCACTTGAGCCTGACAAAGACGGTCGGTGTGGTGGCGCTGGTAGGATGCGCGGCGATCGGGGACCTCTTTCGGGAACCCGACGTCCACCTCGATCGGGTCAACGTCCGAGGGATAGGGGTCACCGGAGGCACCTTGGACCTGGTGGTGGGGGTCTACAATCCGAATCGGTTCGATCTCCGCGGTACCAAGCTGCAGCTGGGTTTCGACATAGAGGACTCCCACGTGGGAGACGTAACCTATGACGACGACTTCAGCGTCAACCAGGACGACACCACCACGCTAACACTCCCGGTGACCTTCAACTGGGCCGGCGTCGGCAGCGCGGTGCGCGCGGCACTCAACTACGGCGAGATCCCTTACACAATGAAAGGGCAGGCAACCTTCGAAACTCCCTGGGGCAGCCGGGCAGTGCCGTTCACGCACTCAGGCCGGGCCCCACTCACCAAGGGAAGACCTCTCCATTAACCGATCGCTGATTCAGGTTCGAGATCCCATCGAGCGCGCCGTGCTGGTCGCCGCCCCGCGGAAGGGATCGTCCGATGCCCGTCATGTCACCGAGCACCTGGAAGAGCTGACCCGCCTGGTCGATACCGCCGGCGCCGAAGTGGTCGAACGAATGTCGCAGCAGATTGCGGCTCCCAACCCCGCCACCCTCATCGGTGAGGGGAAGGTCGAGGAAGTTGCGGCCGCCATCGGCTCAACCGGCGCGACCCTGGTGATCTTCGACGAAGAGCTCTCTCCGGTGCAGGGCGCCAACCTCGAACGCGAGCTCGGCGTGCGAGTGATGGACCGTCCCGAGGTCATTCTGGACATCTTCTCCACCCGGGCGCGGAGTCACGAGGCCAAGCTCCAGGTCGAGCTGGCCCAGCTGGAGTATCTGCTGCCCCGGCTCACCCGGATGTGGACCCACTTATCACGTATTCGCGGCGGCATCGGACTCAGAGGGCCGGGCGAGACCCAGCTGGAAACCGACCGGCGAATCATCCGGCAACGGATTCAGGGCCTGAAGGCCAAGCTGAAGGGAGTGGAGCGGCACCGGGAAAATCTGCGTGCGGGACGGGATCCGATGCTCAGCGTGGCGCTGGTGGGCTACACCAATGCCGGGAAATCCAGCGTACTGCGGGCACTCTCCGGACAGCACGAGATCGTGGTGGAGGACCGGTTGTTCGCCACCCTCGACACCCTCACCCGCGAGGTCGATCTGGGCGAAGGCCATCGGGCCCGGGTAACCGACACCGTGGGCTTCATCCGCAAGCTTCCCCACCACCTGGTAGCGAGCTTCCGGGCGACCCTGGAGGAAGCCCGGGAGGCGGACGTGCTGCTCCACATCGTCGACTCGAGCCATCCTGATTGGGAAGGCCAGATGCACGTAGTCGAGCGGGTCCTGGCTGAGCTCGATCTGGCCGATCGCCCGCTGATTCCGGTGTTCAACAAGACTGACGCGGTGCCCGATGCCGCCGGATTCACCGCCCGGGTCAAGGAGCTTCACCCGGGAGCTATCGCGGTGACCACCATGCGAACCAACGGTCTGGCTTCGCTCAAGACGGCGTTGAGGGAGCTGGACCGGTTGGGGCGTCCTGCCGTTCGAGTGCGCATCCCGGTTACCGACGGCGCCCGGCTCGCGGCCCTCTACCGGGAGGGCGAGGTCATCTCCCGGGAGCAGGGTGAGAACGGGTACGACCTGATCGTTCGGTTGGATCGCTGGCAAGTGGAACGGCTTCAGCGGGAGGGCGTGGACGTAACCGAAACCGCAGGCGCCCGCGCTCGGCGGCGGGTAAGCGGCGGGCGCTCGGGCTGACGGCTACTTCTCTCCGCTCAGCACCTGCTCCAGAATCAGCCACCGGTTCATCCCGGCGAACTTCTGGTGCATCTTCGTGATCGGGCTACCACCGGCCAGCTCGTCTTCCTCGATCTGCAGATCCGCCAGGGCCTCGAGCCCGCTCTTGAAAAACTTGCGCAGCCCTTTCTCCAGTGCCATCCCGGCCGTGCGGAAGTTGAACAGGGTCGAAAACTGAAGAATGAACCCCAGATCGGCGAGCTGTTGGTTGGTGATCAGCGTGCCGGCCTTCTTTGCCTTCCCGAAGTACAATGAAGGCGAGAGGTTGAAGCCGAGCATCTGGTTGGGATAGTACTTCCTCACTCCTTCGGCGAACTCCCGGGGTTGATCCAGGTCCGCGTTGTTGAATTCGGGCCAGATCACGTCCACGCCCAACTCGGCGGCTTCCCACGCATCCTCGACTGCCATCTTCACGCCGCCCGGATCCTGGTCGGGAAGCGCGCCGTCGATCGAGTCGGTTCGCGCGATGATCACCACGTCCACTCCGGTCACCTGCCCGGCCGCCTTGATGGCCTTGAGCTTGGCCAGCCAATCCTGGCGCTGCACCAGCACCTTGTTCCGCTTCTGCTTTCCAACGTTCACGATGTGACCGCAGGTCCGGTTGGCCGGGTCCTGGTTTTCCAGGTGGACTCCGGCGGCGCGGGCGCGGATCAATTCGGTGGCCAGGGTGAAGGTCTGGGTCGGTCCCCCGAACCCGGCCTCCATGTCCACGAAGGCCGGCGGGACCGAGAGCAGTTCCTTGCCCTCGGTGTCGTAGTAATGGGTATTCCGCGCCCCCTCGATCCCCAGCCACATCTCGTGCACCAGGTCGACCATGTCGTGGGAGGCGTAAATGCCGATGTCGGGGAACATCGACTTCGTCGCTGCCAGCTGCCACCCGCTGCCGTACAGCGCCTTGAAGCCGAGCCGGGTCATGATGGCCGCGGTAAAGGCGTCGTAGGCTCCCGCGGTGTGGATATAGCTCCCTTTGGCCTGGGCTTCCCGGAGCAGTCGGCGGAGCTTGTCGGCCGGCTCCTCGGTCTCGGGCGGCGCGAAGAGCCGCCCTACGGCCTCGGCGGGGTAGCTTGCGTGGGGGGACACCGGGGGAGTAGCAGTTGCCATGGGTAATCTCCTTCGCTGCGGCTCCGCAATTTCGGTCGCGGAGAAGGGAGGATTGTGAAACTATTCACAAGATAGCAATCCGGCGCAAACCGCGCCAGAGCGGACGCAACTTCCGGGCGCGCGCGGCGGTCCAACTACTTGCAGCAATAGATCCTGCTTACATTTAGCCGGCTTTCAACTCTCATCCGGGATCCCATGTTCATCACCAAGCCTTTCGTCCGGGACCGCAAGATCCGGTTCGCCTTGGTAGGCTGCGGCAGGATCTCGGCCAACCATTTCGACGCCTTGGCGAAACACGCGGACCGGGCGGAGCTGGTCGGCGTGTGCGATATCGATCCCGCGGCGCTGGCCAAGGCGGAGAGTCGCACCGGGGCCAAGGGCTTCAGTTCGCTCGACGCGCTGCTGGCCGGGACCGACGCCGACATCGTCATTTTATCGACCCCCAGCGGGCTCCACGCCGATCAGGCGATACAGGTGGCGGCGGCGGGCCGCCATGTCATGACCGAAAAGCCGATGGCTACGCGCTGGCAGGATGGCAAGAACATGGTCCACGCCTGCGACCAGGCGGGGGTCCACCTCTTCGTGGTCAAGCAAAACCGGCGCAACGCGACGCTCCAGCTGCTCAAGCGGGCGGTGGAGCGCAAGCGGTTCGGCCAAATCTATATGGTCACCATCAACGTCTTCTGGACTCGGCCGCAGGAATACTACGACAGCGCGCCCTGGCGGGGGACCTGGGAGTTCGACGGCGGCGCCTTCATGAATCAGGCCAGCCACTACGTCGATCTGCTCGATTGGCTGATCGGCCCGGTGGAGAGCGTCCAGGCCTACACCGCTACCCTCGGTCGCCACATTCAAGTCGAGGACACCGGGGTAGTCAGCATTCGATGGCGCACCGGCGCCCTCGGCTCCATGAGCGTCACCATGCTCACCTATCCCAAGAATCTCGAGGGCTCCATCACCATCATCGGCGAGACCGGGACGGCGCGAGTAGGGGGAGTCGCGGTGAATAAGATCGAGCACTGGGAATTTGCCGAGCCCGATCCGGACGATGCCAAAATCGAGCAGGTGAGCTACGAGACCACCTCAGTGTACGGCTTCGGCCACGCACTTTACTACGACAACGTGATCAAGTCGCTCAGGGGCGAGGCGACTCCCGACACCGACGGGCGCGAAGGGCTCCATTCGCTGGAGATCCTGATCGCAACGTACCTCTCCGCACGCGACGGACGTCGGGTGGCGCTGCCACTGGAGTACTAGCGATGCCGGCCCGGGCCTCCTCCTCCCGCCTGGTCGTCATCGGCGGCGGGATCGTGGGGCTCGCCGCCGCCTACAAGCTGCAACGGCTGGAGCCCGGCGCCGAAGTCGTGGTGCTGGATAAGGAGCCGGCGGTTGGCCGGCACCAAAGCGGCCACAACAGCGGAGTGCTCCACGCCGGTCTGTATTACCGGCCCGGCTCGGCAAAGGCCCGGCTGGCGGTGAGCGGCATCCGTGAGATGACGGCCTTTTGCCGCGAGCATGGGGTCGACCACGAGATCTGTGGCAAACTGGTTGTCGCCGCGGTCGAAGCCGAACGTCCCCGGCTGGAGGCGCTGGCGGAGCGGGGGAAGGCCAATGGTCTCACCGGCCTGGAGCTGTTGGGGCCGGAACGGATGCGGGAGATCGAGCCCCACGTCGGCGGGGTCGCGGCACTCCGGGTGCCGGAGGAAGGCATCGTCGACTACGCCCGGGTCTGTCTTGTATTGGCCGATCTGATTCAACGCGGGGGAGGTCGGGTGGTGACCGGGGCTCGCGTCCGGGCGCTGTCCTCACGCTCCCGCGGCTGGCTGTTGGATACCGAGCAGGGTCCGTTCGAAGCCGACTTCGTGGTGAATTGTGCCGGCCTTCAGGCCGATCGGGTGCTGCGGCTCAGCGGTGAAAGGAGCCCAGTACGGATCGTACCTTTTCGGGGCGAATACCACTACATCCGGCCGGAGCGGCGCTACCTGGTGCGGCACCTGATTTACCCGGTACCCGATCCCACCTTTCCTTTCCTCGGCGTTCATCTCACCCGCATGATCCGGGGAGCGCGTCGAGGCCGGGCCCAACGCGGTGCTCGCGCTGGCTCGGGAGGGATACAGCAAAAGCCGGATCAATCTCCGAGACCTGGCCGAGGCGGTGTGCTTCCCCGGACTTTGGCGGTTTCTGGCGCGGCATCCCGGGGTGACGTTTGCTGAGATTCAACGATCCTTTAGCCGCCGCCGCTTCGCCGCCTCGCTCGCGCGACTGGTCCCGGAGCTCCGGCCCGACGATCTCGTGGACGGTGGAGCCGGTGTGCGGGCCCAGGCGATGCTCCCGGACGGCACCTTGGTGGAAGACTTTCATTTCGTCGAAGGCCCCCGGGCACTGCACGTGGTCAACGCACCCAGCCCGGGGGCGACGGCATCACTGGCAATTGGCTCCGAGATCGCCGGCCGGGTGCGCGCCCGCCTGGTTGCGTAGGAAGCACTCCTGGCGGTTGAGCTACTCTTGATAGGGGGGTAACATTCTCCCCCCTTGCAGCCCGTCCCGCAGGAGGCAAGTCCTTCGTGGGATAGGGCTTGTTTATAGGGGCCTGGGCCCGGGAGACGCGATGGATCGATGCTGGGGACCATACTAGCCGATGGGAGCGACACTCAACCGCAAGGGCATCGTGCTCGCCGGGGGCACCGGAACCCGGCTGCATCCGGTTACCCGCGCGGTGAGCAAGCAACTCCTCCCGATCTACGACAAGCCGATGATCTATTACCCGCTGTCCACCCTGATGCTGGGGGGGACGCGGGACGTGTTGGTGATCTCGACGCCCCAGGACCTCCCGGCGTTCCAACGGCTCCTGGGTGACGGGAGCCAGTGGGGGCTGTGCCTCTCCTATGCCGCGCAACCTTCGCCCGACGGGCTGGCCCAGGCCTTCATCATCGGCCGGGAATTCATCGGCGGCGACCGATGTAGCCTGGTGCTGGGAGACAACATCTTCTACGGCCACGACTTAAGTAGTACCCTTCAGCGCGCGGCCGCCCGCGATGATGGGGCGACGATCTTCGCCTATCACGTTCAAAACCCGAGTGCTTACGGAGTGGTTGAGTTCGACGCCGCGAGGCGAGCGGTTGGAATCCAGGAGAAACCGGCCCAACCCCGCTCGAGCTATGCTGTGGTGGGGCTATACTACTATGACAACCGGGTGGTGGATATCGCGCAGGAGATTCGTCCTTCTGCCCGGGGGGAGCTCGAGATCACCGACGTCAACAACCGGTATCTCGAGTGGGGAGCGCTCCAGGTAGAGCTGCTTGGCCGCGGCACTGCCTGGCTCGACACCGGAACTCACGAATCGCTGCTCCAGGCAGGCTTGTTCATCGAGACCATCGAGCAGCGGCAAGGACTGAAAATCGCCTGTCCCGAGGAGATCGCCTACCGCATGGGATACATCGATGCGGCCCAGGTCGAGCGTCTGGCCGAGCCGCTCCGGCAGACGGCCTATGGCCGCTACCTCACGCAAATGCTGGCGGAGCGTCCCCGACGGTGAGGGTGACGCCAACCGACATCGCGGAGGTGCTGCTGGTCGAGCCGGTGGTCCACGGCGACGAGCGGGGGTTCTTTGTCGAGACCTGGCAGGAAGAGCGGTTCAACGCGGCCGGCATCTGCGCGACATTCGTGCAGGACAACCATAGCCGCTCACTGGCCGGGACCCTGCGGGGGCTGCACTATCAGCTGGAGCGCCCCCAGGGAAAGCTGGTGCGGGTTGCGAGCGGGGAGATCTTCGACGTGGCGGTCGATCTGCGTCGATCATCTCCCACCTTCGGCCGTTGGGTGGCGGAGGTGCTGTCGGAGGCGAACCAGCGCCAGCTGTGGATGCCGCCGGGATTCGCCCACGGCTTCTACGTTCTCAGCACCTCGGCCGACGTGTTATACAAGTGTACCGACTTCCACCTGGCCCAGGATGACCGTGCGATCCGGTGGAATGATCCGGCGCTCGGGATTCCTTGGCCCCTACCTTCCGGCACCCGCCCGATTCTCTCCGCCAGGGATGCCGCCGCCCCGCCGCTGGGGGACGCACCGACCTACCCATGAAGGGCCCGGCGCCCAAGGCGCTCATCACCGGCGCCGACGGTCAGATCGGCGTCGCGTTACGGCAGACGGCACCGGCCGGTTGGGAGGTGGTCGCCTGCGGGTCGGCGGAGCTCGACGTCACCCGCGCCGACGTGGTGACCGATGTCTTGGAGCGCGAGCGGCCGGCCTGGGTGATTCATACCGCCGCGTTTACCGGCGTGGATGCGGCCGAGCGGGCGGTAGAGCGCGCGGAGGCGGTGAACACGCGGGGCGCGGCGCATGTCGCCGAGGCGGCGCGGAGGATCGGGGCACGCCTGGTTCACCTTTCGACCGACTTCGTGTTCGATGGCGCCCAGGGGCGTCCCTATACTCCGGCGGACTCGCCCAATCCTCTGGGGACCTACGGCCGGAGCAAGCTGGCCGGCGAGCGCGAGGTCGCGCGGCTTTCCGGAGGCGAGGCCCTGGTGATGCGGACTGCCTGGGTCTATTCGGCGCACGGGCGTAACTTCGTGCGCACCATGCTCGGATTGATGCGCCAAGGGGAGAATCTGGGCGTGGTGTGGGATCAGGTGGGGACTCCGACCTGGGCTCATCCGCTCGCCGAGGCGTTGTGGCGGGCCGCCTCGCTCCCGGAGCTGCGCGGCACCCACCACTGGACCGACGCCGGGGTGGCCAGTTGGTACGACTTCGCCGTGGCCATTCAGGAAGAGGCCCTCGGGCTCGGGCTGCTGCAGCGGCCAGTCCCGATTCGACCCCTTCGCACCGAAGAGTATCCCACCGCGGCGCGCCGGCCTTGCTTCAGCGTGCTCGACAAGACCGCAACCTGGGCGGCGCTCGGCGGTCCGGCGCGGCATTGGCGCACCAACCTGCGACTCATGCTCCAAGGACTGGCGCGTGCGTAATCTCCTAGTCACCGGCGGTGCCGGGTTCATCGGTGCCAACTTCGTGCACTACTGGCTGGGTCGGCATCCCGGCGATCGGATCGTGGTGCTCGACGCCCTGACCTACGCGGGCAACCTCGCCAGCCTCGAGGCCGCCGATGGTCGGCCGGAGTTGAGCTTTGTCCAGGGAGACATTCGCACGCCGGAGCTGGCGGAGCGGCTGCTTCGGGAACACGCCATCACGCTGCTGGTGCACTTCGCGGCAGAGTCTCACGTCGACCGATCCATCGCGGGGCCCGATCCGTTCCTGGAGACCAACGTGATCGGCACCCACGAGCTGCTGAAGGCGGCTCGCAAGGTCTGGCTGGAAGAGGGAAGGCGAGAGGCCGGGGAGCGGTTCCATCACATCTCGACCGATGAGGTCTACGGCTCGCTCGGCCCGGCCGACCCGTCGTTCAGTGAGACTACGCCGTATGCGCCGAACTCGCCCTACGCTGCCAGCAAGGCCGCCTCCGACTATCTGGTGAGGGCGTATCACCACACCTACGGGTTGCCGGTCACGACCAGCAACTGCTCCAACAACTATGGGCCGTTTCAATTTCCCGAAAAACTGATTCCCCTGATGCTGGTGAACGCGCTCCAGGGCAAACCGCTGCCGGTGTACGGTGACGGCCAGAACGTGCGCGATTGGCTCTACGTGGAGGACCACTGCCGGGCGGTGGAGTGCGTCATCCTCGAGGGCAGGATGGGAGAGACCTACAACGTGGGCGGGCGGAACGAGTGGAAGAACCTCGACATCGTCCAACTTCTCTGTGGTCTGGTAGATGAGGCGTTCCGATCGGATACGGCGCTGGCGGGTCGATTCCCGGAGTGTCCCGCCGCTCGGGGAGGAAAGACTGCTTCGCTCATCAGCTTCGTCCCGGATCGCCCGGGTCACGACCGGCGCTACGCAATCGATGCCAGCAAGATCGAGCGGGAGCTCGGGTTTTGTCCCCTGGAAAGCTTCGAGACCGGGATGGCAAAGACGCTCAGGTGGTATCTGGCGAACGAGTCGTGGTGGCGTGCGGTTCTCGCTCGGAGTCGCACAGTGTGACGGGTCAGCCGGGGCCCTACTTTCTCTCGTGGACCGTTACTTTTAGTAGCGGATCCGATAGCCAATTCTCTCTGCTCGAGCGCCGATTCCTCTCGAGGTTGGACGAATGACCGAAGCTTCGATCGCCAGCATTCTCAACGCCTTCCCTCGCCAACGAGTGCTGGTCATCGGCGATGTCATGCTGGACGAGAACTTGTGGGGCCAGGTCCGCCGGATCTCGCCGGAAGCTCCAGTGCCTGTGATGGAGCTCCATCGCCAGACCTGCGAGCCCGGCGGTGCCGCCAACACGGCTGCGAACGTCGTCGGGCTCGGAGGTCTGGCGGTACTCGGCGGGGTCATAGGCGAGGACGAGGCGGGGAAACGCCTCCGGGAGTGTCTACGGGCGCGCGGCATCGACGCAGAAGGGCTGGTTGTGGAACCAACGCGACCGACTACCACAAAGACCAGAGTTGTGGCTCAGAATCAGCAGATTGTCCGTATCGACCGCGAGGAGCGGGGGTCAGTCACGCCTGCCGTAGAAGACGCAATCCTCAGTTGGGCGAGCCGGGCCATGCCTGGGGTCGGGGTCTGCGTGATCTCGGATTACGCGAAGGGAGCAGTCTCCGCGCGGTTGGCGCGCGACCTGATCGCCCTCGCCCGTCGCTCCGGTACGCCGGTGGTCGTGGATCCGAAGAATCACGATTACGCCCGGTACCGCGGCGCGACCGTTGTGACGCCTAATCTTCACGAGGCGGAGCAGGCTGGCGGCATCGCAGTGCACGGACCGGATGATCTCGAGATGTTGGGACATCGGCTCCTCGCCCACTTGCCGGGGAGCGCTGTGTTGATCACCCGCGGCTCGGAAGGAATGTCATTATTTCTGCCTGCGGTCGGAGTGACCCATGTGCCCGCGGAGGCGCAGGCAGTCTTCGATGTGACCGGGGCGGGCGATACCGCCACGGCCGCCATCGGCATGGTGCTCGCCGCGGGTGGGTCCCTGGCGCAGGCGGTCAGGATTGCCAATCGAGCGGCGGGGATCGTGGTAGGTAAAGTGGGGACTTCCGCGGTTACGCTGGCCGAACTCCGGCGGGCGTGGCGGCCACCTGGTGGTCGCAAGGGTAGATCCCGTCATGGTTACAAGGCGGCACAGTCGTGAGTGCACTTCCTAGGACATGAAGGCACAACTCCGCTCCGCTGCCGGCCGCCTAAACCGAATCGTGCTCAGGGGCGCTCTACGCATTCTCGCCCCGCGCGCCGATGACGTGATCACGGGTGAGCAAGTCCGTCGAATCCTTCTCTCGGGGAGCATGGGAATAGGCAACGCGGTGATGCTCGAGCCTCTCCTGCACGCGTTGCGCGAGCGGTTCCCCGGAGCCCACATCGCGGTCACCATCGACCCAACGTCACCCAGCTTGGCGGTCTTCCGCTGGTCGGGGCTGGTCGATGAAGTAATCGTGCTGCCTCAAGCGTCCCGCCTGGCGTCGGTTATCGCCGGGCTTCGACTTGCGCGCCGAAGGTGGGATCTCTGCCTCATCCGCTTCAACGGCGCGACGCGCGAATTGGTCGTCGCGGCAATCTTCGGACGCATCCGGTATCGGGTCGGCCACGTGACCAGTGGGCGATACCGCTCCGAGCTCGATTGGCTTTTCAACCTGCCCGTGACCATGCACGACTACGACCATGAGGTCGATCGCTACCTGGCGCTGGTGGAGAGGCTGGGCATGCAGCCGTCTCGCCGGGCTCCCTGCTTGGCTGTACCCGACGAAGATCGCGTCGAGGCCGCGCGGGTCATGGAGGATCTCGGCGTGGCTGTGGATCGTCCGCTGGCTGCGATTCACCCGGGCACCAGCTCCCTGCAGGCGTGGAAGCGCTGGCCAACCGAGCACTGGCGAGCCTTGGCAAGTGGCCTCACTGAGGCCAGGTTCACCGTACTAGCGCTCGGGTCAGCGGACGAGCGGGATCGAGTAAAGGAGATCTGCCACGAGACTGGTGCGATCAACGCAGCGGGCGTCTTCTCGCTCCGCGTGGTCGCGGCGGTCTTAGAGCGATGTGAGCTCTTGGTTTGTACCGATAGCGCGATCATGCACATCGCGGGGGCCGTCGGGACACCGATATTCAGTATCTTCGGCCCCACCGACCGAACTCGGACCAGGCCCTACGGGATGGGGCACATCATGCTCACGCCGGTCGGCTGTCGTGGCAGCACGGAACCCTGCCTCGCACCCAGCGGGATACTGTCGCCGGATTGTACCTGGCGCGAGTGCATGGAAAGCATTCGGCCAGAGGCGGTGCTGACGGCTGTGGCGAAACGAGGCTGGCCGTCGCCTCTTGGTGCCAGCGCCGGATCGCCGGCCCGCGGAGCTGGTGCTGGAGAGGTCTCCTGAGCCCCGTGCGACGCCCCCGAGACCGTGTGCTCGCATCAGCGGAGGCAGCAGTCTTCGTCGGCAGCGACACGCCGCCGCTGGTAGCATGGGCGTGACCCGCGCCGATTCCTTGCTGCGTGATGGTCGGCGGGCGCTGGGGTGGCGGGCTCTTCGTTGGGCACGCCGCCAGATGCGGGCGCTCCAGTGGCGCCGCCTGGAGCGAGGCGCGCCACGCCTGCTAACGGTACCTACCGCGAACGGGCTCCTGACAGTCAACACGAGTTACCGGCTGATGGCCAGACGGTTGTTCATCGGCGGGGAATACGAGTCATATCTGATCGACACGGCCCTTGCGGAACTGCGGCGACGCGGCCTCGCTTCGCCGCAGGGCACCGCGTTGGACATCGGAGCCAACATTGGGGTCATCGGAATTGCGCTGGTGCTTCGGGGATACGCGGCGCGCGTGATCGCGGTGGAGCCGGAGCCGGCAAATTTCGAATTGCTCCTCCGCAATGTCCAGCAGAACGGCTTGAGCGAATCGATCCGCTGTGAGCGGCTGGCACTGGATAACGTCGACGGCTCCGTGGAGATGGAGCTGTCGCCCGACAACTTTGGTGACCATCGGGTTCGAGGGCCATTGGGTTCGGCACCCGGCGCATACGGCGAGAGCCTGCGTGGCACCATCACCGTGCCGGCATCGACTCTCGATGACCTCCTCGAGCGCGTGAGCCCCTCCCAGGAGCGTCCCTCATTCATCTGGATGGATGTGCAGGGCTTCGAAGGTCGAGTACTGCAGGGTGGCACCCGCAGCCTCCAAGCTGGCGTGCCGGTGGTGACCGAGTTCTGGCCTTACGGGATCCGTCGCAGCGGCCTCGACCGCGATCAGTTCTGCGGGTTGCTCGGGTCGCTCTTCCGCAGCTTTGTGCTTCTCGGCGCCCAGTCAGAATCGCAAGAGATCGGGGAGCTGCGGCGGTTGTTCGACCAGCTCGCCACCACTACTCGCCATTGCAACCTGCTGCTGCTGCCGTGATTGCATCGCGCCTTGGCCCGGTGCACAGAGGGTCCCGGTGATCTGGGCCGTGATCCAGCAGGTCGGGGGGCAGTCCGCAGCATTCCTCACGTTTCTCGGCCTAGCGCTGCTACTCCGTCCGGAGGAGATCGGCGTGGTCGCCATGGCCAACGCCTGGCTGGGCATTATCGGAGCCTTCGCCGAAGCCGGGCTCGGCTCCGCTCTCATACAGCGGGAGGATCTTGCCCCGGATCATCCTCACTCGGCTTTCGTCCTGAACATTGTGACCGGGGTGGCGCTGACGATACTGGGCCTGCTGCTGTCGTGGCCGGCGGCGGCATTCTTCCATAGTTCAGAGGTGCGGCCCGTGATGGCGGTGCTTTCGACCGGTTTTGTCATACGGTCCTTTGGCCTGACGCAGGCGGCGCTGTTGCAACGACGGCTCGATTTCAGGACGCTTGCCGTACGCGACACGCTCGCGAACGCAATCGGTGGGGTGGCTGGAATTTGGTTGGCCTTTGCGGGCGCGGGAGCCTGGAGCTACGTCGGCATGAGCTTGACGGTCGCCCTCGCCAGTGTCGTGCTGCTCTGGCGCTCGGTCGACTGGCGTCCGCGGATCAGTGAATTTTCCCGCCAGCGCGCGCTGGAATTGTGGGGCTATGGGTCCAAGATCCTGGGCTTTAACCTACTGAAGGCTTTCAGCCAGAATACCGATCGCCTCATTCTCGGCCATCTGCTCGGGCCTTCCGCGGTCGGCATTTACGCGCTTGCCTTTCGTGTCGTACTCTTTCCGGTGACGTCGCTCGCGGGTGCGATCTCGACCCATTTCTTTCCGTTGGTCTCCCGGATTCAGGTCGATCCAGATGCCGTGCGCCGCGAATACACTCGATACTTGCGCATTATTCTGAGCTTGGTCCTGCCGCTGGCACTCGCTGCGGCCATGGCGGGGCCTCCGCTGATCGGGATCATCTTCGGCTCCCGATGGGAGGTTGCGACAAGCCTCGTCCCGTGGCTTGCGCTGGTCGGAGTCGCCTGGGCCATATTTGCACCATTCGGGCAGTTACTGAAGGGATTGAATCGCCCGGGCGGCCTGATCTTGTGGTCGGCGACTTACACCCTGGTCACCTCTGGCGCGTTGCTGCTCGGTGCTGCGGTGGGACTCGAGGGCGCCACCTCCGCGTTCGCCGTGGCAAACCTGCTGCTCGTGCCGGTCGCCTATTGGCTTGGGAAAATCTGGGTCGGCGTGACTCCCTCCGGACCCATCTCGCTTTGGATCCCGCTGCTCGCCGCGACTGGTGGCATGGCTGTCGTCCTAGGTCTCGCGCGAGTAGCATTGACCGCCGCAAGCGGGCTGCAAGTCGGCATCGGGCTTGCCATCAGTGCGATCGTGTATCTTGTGCTCCTCGTCCGATTCGCTCCCGAGCTCGATCCGCGCGGAGCCGCATCGGCGCGAAGACAGGTATAGCGTCATGGATAGCACCGGCCACGAGCCTGGCCTGCTGA
This sequence comes from uncultured Gemmatimonadales bacterium, assembly GCA_963812755.1. Lineage (GTDB taxonomy): Bacteria > Gemmatimonadota > Gemmatimonadetes > Gemmatimonadales > GWC2-71-9 > CAVVWJ01. Next base: position 580,287 of record CAWEWK010000005.1, read on the forward strand.
GCAATCGTGAGACGCTCGGAGTCATGGAACAGGCCAACCAACCGTGCTTCATCTGCGGGTCCGAGCAGAGCGAGGTCGGCTTTCTCCCGAACGTGCAGCGTTGGGGGCAGGTGGAGACCTTCGTGCTCCGGCGTTGCTGTGAATGTGGACTGGTTTTCAATTCACCGCGGCTGTCTCGAGAGCGGCTCCACGACCTGTACCGGCGCAATTACTATTTCTTCGCTCGACCTGCGGGTGTTGAGTTCGAACGGATCCAGGGCGCGTATCTCCGGACCATGGCGCACCTGCCCGCGACGCCGGGCACCCTGCTCGAGGTGGGCAGCGCCAAAGGGTACATGCTCGCGCTGCTCGCCGGGTTGGGCTGGCGAGTCACGGGGGTCGAAATCGCACAAACCGCGGCGGACTTCAGTCGGCGGGCCTTCGGCGTTGAGGTATGCACCGGCACACTCGAGGAGTTCCGGCGCCAGGATAGCCGCGTCTTCGATGTGGTGCTCGCACAGGACGTGCTGGAGCATGTGCCCGAACCTGGCGCCCTTCTTCGGTCACTTCACCAGAGCCTTCGGCCGGGCGGGTGGCTCGTGGTCGATACACCCAACGTGGGTGGCATCAATGTTGGAGTGGTTGGGGAGCGGTGGCGCGGTTTCAATCCGTTTCACATCTATCTGTTCCAACAGAGCACTTTGACACAGGCACTGTCCCGGGCGGGGTTCACCGTGCGCCTGATCGGCACGTATAACCAAGGCAGTCCGGAGGCCTCGGTCGCTGGCGCGGCCGAGCGACCGGCCAGACTTCCAGCGTCGGTCCGGCGTGGTCGAGCGGCGCTTCGTCGAGTCGTGGACCGGGTGCTACGGACCTTCTATCTGCGCCGGGCTATCCGGCAGGTGCTCGCCGGCCGTCCTGCGCCCCTGGATCCGCAGTGCCGGGGAGACAACCTCGTGTGCATTGCGGTCCGCGACATGGAGCACGGCACCTCGTGAGTGATCGATATCTACCTGTGGACGCCAGCTCCTCCCAGATCTCCGACGCCCTTCTTCACACCAGGAACAAGAACATCGTCGTGGAAGCCGGGAGGCGGAGCCTCCGCCAGAGGCTGGCAGATCGCCTGTGGTTGATGTCCACGCGCCTGAGAGATACCGCTCTGGTGGGCGGGCGCTTCTCGGTGATCATCTCGGAGCAAGTAATTGAGAACGCTTTTGTGCTCCGCGAGGTTGACTCGTCCGTGCGGAGAGTGCTGGATTTCGGCGCCTTCGAGTCAACGCTGCCCCTGGCCCTCGCTGCCCTCGGCCTCGATGTCACTGTGGTCGATCAACGCCGCTATCCCTTCGCGGCGCAACGCCTGTCGGTCATCCAGCATGACATTCTTCGTCCGCTCGCTGCCCTCCCGTCCGACTTCGATCTCGTGTACTCTATCTCGACCATCGAACACGTGGGCCTGGGTCACTACGGCGACCCTTCCATTGCGGCCGGAGACGGCATTGCTCTGGCAAACCTGTGGGATAAGGTCCGACCTGGCGGTCGGCTCATCTTTTCCGTCCCGGCCGGACGGCCCAGCGTACAACGCGGGTACCGGGTATACGACGAAGTGGCGCTACGAAAGGTCATGCCCTACGAAGGCGAAATCTCATTCTTCAGGAAGAGTGGACGTCGGGGTGTGTGGGGGCCGAGCGAAGCGAGCGAGATCGCCGCACACGACTACGAAAACTATCGCACTCAGGCGCCTTCCGAGGGCGTCGCTGTGGTCACCCTCCGGAAACCCGCTGCCGTGTGATCTCGGCCATGCTTGAGGATCTGCATCCGCCTCCAACTGGCAACCACGGCCTGATTGGCGCGTAGCGAATTACTTCGGAGCGATATCGACACACTATGAGAGCCCTGACTATCGACGGTGTTCGCCTGAGTGACGATTCGGACTGCTACATCATCGCCGAGGTGGGTCACAACCATCAGGGGGATCTCGAGAAATGCAAGGAGCTGTTCCGCGTCGCCAAGGAATGCGGGGTCGACGCGGTCAAGCTCCAGAAGCGGGACAACCGCGCCCTGTACACCCGGGCCATGTATGACAAGCCCTACGACAACGAGAACAGTTTCGGGGCGACCTACGGCGAGCACCGGGAGGCACTGGAATTCGGACGGGAGGAGTATCAGGAGCTGCAGCAGTACGGCCGGGAGCTCGACCTGACCTTCTTCGCGACCGTGTTCGACCTGCCGAGCGCGGACTTTCTGGCTCGGCTCGACATGCCGGCCTACAAGATTGCGTCAGGCGATCTTAAGACCATCCCGTTGCTCAAGCATGTCGCCGAGATCGGCAAACCGATGATCGTAAGTACGGGAGGCGCCACCATGGAGGACGTGGCTCGTGCCTACGACGCGATCATGCCCATCAATCCGCAGCTCTCGTTTCTCCAGTGTACCGCGGCCTATCCCGCTTCACCGGAGGAACTGAATCTACGGGTCATCACCACGCTGCGGGCCCAGTTTCCCGAGCTGGTGATCGGACTCTCGGACCATGAGAACGGCATCGCGATGGCAGTGGCCGCCTATGTGCTTGGGGCGAGGGTAGTGGAGAAACATTTCACCCTCAATCACACGTGGAAGGGGACCGATCACCCCTTCTCACTCGAGCCCATCGGGATGCGGAAGCTGGTGCGGGACCTTCGGCGCACTCGTGTCGCCATGGGAAACGGGATCAAGTGTCCGCTTCCGTCGGAACTGGGTCCGCTCCAGAAGATGGGGAAGAAGCTGGTGGCCAGCCGTGCCCTCGGCATCGGTCATGTGCTCAGGGCCGAAGATGTCGCCCTGAAATCGCCGGGCGACGGCCTGGCACCGCACTATCTCGATCAGGTCGTGGGACGCACTCTCACCCGGCCGCTCCAGCCGGATGACAACATCAGCTTCGAGATTCTGGCCCAGAGCGAAGCGGAGTGACACTCTCGCTGGAAGGTCAGGTGGCGGTCGTCACCGGTGCCTTTGGCCGCCTGGGTCCGGTGTGGTGTGAGGCGCTGTTGGATGCCGGCGCCACCGTCGTGGGAATCGATGTGCCTCGCGCCTCCCCTTCATCCGGTTATGCCGCGCTTCAGCGCGCCGCGGGAGATCGGCTTCGAACCGAACCGGCTGACGTGCTGGATCGAGCTTCGCTCGCGGCGGTGATGGATCGGTGCCAGGCCGAGGGCAGGATGCCTTCAGTGCTGGTCAATAATGCGGGCATCGATCAGCCGCCCGGGCCGGCCGTCACCTATCTGCTGGAGGAGATCCCTGCGGATGTCTTTCGCGGGGTGCTGGAGGTGAATCTGGTGGGCGCGTTTCAAGCTTGCCAGGTATTCGGGGCCGGAATGGTGCAAGCGGGCCGCGGCTCCATTGTAAATATCGGGTCGCTCTACGCCTCGGTTTCGCCCGACGCGCGCTTCTACGATCACCTTCCCGCCGATCCGCCCTTTCTCAAGCCGCCCGCCTACGGGGCATCCAAGGCCGGACTGGTGAACCTGACCCGCTACCTGGCCGCCCACTGGGGTCCGCGAGGAGTACGGGTCAATGCACTTTCACCGGGAGGTGTCGAAGGAGGCCAGGACTCCGAATTCAAGCGGAAGTTCATATCCCGCGTGCCTTTAGGCCGGATGGCCGCGGCCGAGGACCTGCGCGGCCCGCTTATATTTCTGGCTTCCGATGCGTCGTCCTACGTCACCGGCGTCGAGTTGCGGGTCGACGGTGGATTCACCTCATGGTAAGCAGTCGCCCGACGCCGATACCGCTATGGTCGATCTAAGTCTGCCATCGTTAGTCCCCAATCTCATCAACGGCCAGGAAGTCCGTGCGCTTGCCGGAGAGCGCTTCGCCAAGCGATCGCCGGCGGACGGGCGGGTGCTCCTGGAGGTGACCCGCTCCCGTGCCGAGGACGTCCGTGCCGCGGTAGCTGCCGCGCGATGCGCTCAGCCGGCCTGGGCCGACGCCACCGTCGTGAGCCGGGGAGACTTGGTTCGCGCCATTGCGCTCGGACTTCGCGAGCGGCAGGACGACATGGCTCGACTGGTAGCGCTGGAGACCGGCAAGTCACTCAAAGACGCCGGAGCCGAAACCAATGCCGCGATCGAAATGGGAATGTTCGTGGCGGGTGAAGGCCGGCGATTCTATGGCCGCACGACGACGAGCGCGGTTCCCAATAAGACAGCGATGACCGTGCGGCAGCCGTTGGGGGTCGCCGGACTCATCATCGCCGCGAACACCCCGATCGCCAACGTCGCCTGGAAGGTCTTTCCCGCGTTGCTCTGCGGCAATGCCGCCGTACTCAAGGCCGCGGAAGACACACCGCTCAGCGCCTGGGCGTTCGGGCGCATCGCTCACGCCGCAGGATTGCCGGCCGGCTTGCTCAACGTGGTGCACGGCTTTGGTGAGGAGGCGGGAGCGCCGCTGGTCGAATCCCCCGAGGTCGACCTGATCAGCTTTACCGGCTCCACCGCGGTAGGACGGTACATCGCCCGGGCGGCGGGTGCGCGGTTGGCCAAGGTATGTCTCGAGCTGGGCGGAAAGAACCCCCTGATCGTCTGTGATGACGCGGACCTCGACCTCGCGGTGGAAGCCAGCGTTCTCTCCGCGTTCAGCAACGCCGGGCAGCGTTGCGCAGCCGGGAGCCGGATCATCGTCTTCGACGCGGTCTACCAAGAGTTCCGCGACCGGCTTCTCGCCCGAGTGGCCCGGTTGCGCGTCGGATGCGGCGATGACGACGATTTTGGCCCGGTCATCAATCAGGGCGCGCTCGATTCGATGTGCGCGACTGTGGAAGCTGCCCGGCGGGACGGAGTCACGGTGCTCACTGGGGGTCGGCGGCTCACCGGGCCCGGTTACGACGGCGGATACTTCATGGCGCCGACGCTCCTGGAAGACGCCGCGCCCGATTCCGCCATCTCTCGGACCGAGCTGTTCGGCCCCATTTCGGTGCTCTACCGGGTGCGCGATTTCGAAGAGGCGCTCGCACTGGCCCAGGATTCGCCCTACGGCCTCACCTCCTCGATTCACACCGCGAGCGTGCATCGGGCCATGGCCTTCCTGGCCCGGACCCGCTCCGGAGTCGCGGTGGTCAACGGCGCTACCTATGGTAGCGAGCCGCACCTGCCGTTCGGTGGCCTCGGCGAGTCCGGAACCGGATGGCGGGAGGCCGGGACCGAGGCACTCGACGTGTACTCGGAATGGAAGACGGTCTACCTGAACTTCAACCCGCGCGCGGTCTGAACCGATGACCGCCCCCACCTGCGTGGCGCTGGTTCCCGCTCGTGGAGGGTCCAAGCGGGTCCCCGGAAAGAACATTCGGCCCCTCGCGGGGCATCCCCTTCTGGCCTACACGATCGCGGCGGCGCGGGAAAGTGGAGTGTTTGCCGCCGTCGTGGTCTCGACCGATTCGCCCGAAATCGCCGAGATAGCACGATACTACGGCGCGGAGATCCCTTCGCTGCGACCCTCGGAGATGGCGGGCGATCATTCGCCCGACATCGAGTGGGTACGCCACTCACTGGGCACCTTGGAAGAGGCCGGGCGACGCTTCGACTGCTTCAGCCTGCTGCGGCCCACCAGCCCGTTCCGCCAGCCGGAGACGATTCGCCGTGCGTGGGAGCAGTTTACCGGCGCAGGCGACATCGATTCACTGCGTGCCGTGGAGCTGTGCCGCCAGCATCCGGGCAAGATGTGGCTGCTGAACGATCAGAGGATGACCCCCCTGCTGAGCGACGGTCCGGTCGCTCCTCCCTGGCACAGCATGCCCTATCAGGCCCTCCCGCCGGTCTATGTCCAGAATGCCAGCCTGGAGATCGCCTGGCGGCGCACCGTAAGCGAGACCGACAGCATCGCCGGGCGGGCTATTTTGCCGTTCTTTACCCAGAGCTACGAGGGACTGGACGTGAACGACCTGAAAGACTGGTGGTATGCGGAGCACCTTCTAGCCAACCGGGAGGCATCTCTTCCCACCGTCTCCAGCTCTCCTTGGAGCGCCGCTCGCGCCGCGGCGCGCTGACCGTGGAGCCGCTGCTCTACGTTCCGGCCCAGGAATTCACCCGGATACGAAGGCTTACGACGGACCCGGTCCAGTCGACCGCTCTCTTCGCCGCACTCTGTCGCATCAACACCCTCTACATGATCGCGCGCGCCGGCTCGGGACACATCGGCAGCAGCTTCAGCAGTCTCGACATCGTGTCCTGGCTGTACCTCCAGGAGCTCGGCGAGGACGGTCGATTCTTCTCCTCCAAGGGGCACGATGTGCCCGGGCTGTACGCCGTGCTGATCGGGCTGGGACGGCTGCCGTTCGAGAGCCTGCACACCCTCCGTCGGCTCGGCGGCTTGCCGGGACATCCCGACGTCGGCACCCCCGGGATGGTGACCAACACCGGCCCGCTCGGCATGGGGATCTCCAAGGCCAAGGGAATGGTGCAGGCCAACCGGCTGGCCGGGCGGCCGGGCCGCATCTTCGTGATGACCGGCGACGGCGAGCTGCAGGAAGGCCAGCTCTGGGAATCGTTGGCTACGGCGGCGCACGCCGGTATGGGCGAGATCACGGCGATCGTGGATCACAACAAAATTCAGTCGGATACCTGGGTCTCTTCGGTCAGCGATCTGGGTGATCTGCCCCGAAAGTTCGAGGCCTTCGGGTGGCATGCGGAGCGCTGCAACGGGCACGACCTCGCGGCACTGGGGGCGACGCTGGAACGGCTACGCCAGGTGACCGACCGGCCCAAGGTGATCATCGCAGACACCGTCAAGGGTCGGGGAGTATCGTTCATGGAGCCCACGCTCTCCGGCAGCGACAAGTACTATCGGTTTCACAGCGGTGCGCCCGACGACGCGACCTATGAGCGCGCGGCAGCCGAACTGATCGCCGCAGCCGATCGGCTGCTCGCGGAGGGCGGCGGATCGCCGCTCGAGGTCGAGCGGCAGCCCAGGCCCAAGCGGCCCGACGTTCAAGGGGCCCAACGCCTGGTGGCCGCCTACTCCAAGGCTCTCATGGCCCACGCCGAGCGAGACTCCCGCATTGTGGCGCTGGACGCGGACCTGGTGCTCGATACCGGGCTCATCCCTTTTGCCGATCGCTTCCCCGACCGGTTCATCGAGTGCGGAATCGCGGAGCAGGACATGGTGTCTCAGGCCGGGGGCCTGGCACTGAGCGGCGCGATTCCGGTGGTCCATTCCTTCGCCTGCTTCCTGTCTACCCGGGCGAACGAGCAGATCTACAACAACGCCACCGAACAGCGGAAAGTGGTCTACGTCGGCTCGCTCGCCGGCCTCCTGCCCGGCGGCCCCGGTCATTCGCATCAGTCGGTGCGCGACATCTCCGCCCTGGGAGCGATTCCCGGACTCGAGCTGCTGCAGCCTTCCTGCGAGGACGAGGTGGCTCAAGCGATGGACTACTGTCTGGCCCGGGCCGCGAGCAGTTGTTATCTCCGACTGGTCTCGATTCCGTGCCAGGTACCATACCGCCTGCCGCCGGACTACCGGTTGGAGCGGGGTCGCGGTGTCGCGCTGACGGAGGGCAGCGACGCCGTCCTTTTCGGATACGGCCCGGTGCTCCTGGCTCAAGCATTCCGGGCGGCGGGCATTCTCCGAGAGCAGCATGGACTGGGACTCAGGGTGGTGAACCTCCCCTGGCTCAATCTGGTGGACCAGCTGTGGCTCGCGGCTGAGGTGTCGGGCCTAGGTCAGGTGTTCACGCTGGACGATCATTACCTGAGCGGAGGCCAGGGTGAGATGATCGCCGCCCAGTTGGCGGAGCTGGGCTACGCTCCGGGAATTCGAATCCGCCGCTTCGGGGTTCGGGAAATTCCGGCATGTGGGCAGAACGACGAGGTGCTGCGGGCCCACCGACTCGACGCCGGATCGTTGGCCCAAGACATCGCTCAAACGATGGCGGAAGGACGTCCCGACTGATGCTGGTCTTCTGGGACATCGACGGCACCTTGCTCACCACCGGGCGGGCCGGCATTTACGCCTGGCAGGACGCGCTGCACGATGTGACCGGGATAAGCGCGGATTTGTGGGAGTTCGATACCGCGGGCCACCCCGATTTCGGGATCGCGCGACGACTCCTGGGCCAGTTCGCTGGGGTCGCCGAACCGGAGGAACCCGCGGTACGGCGCCTGGTGGAGCGGTACGAAGATCACCTGCCGGCCGCGCTCTCTCGCAAGCAGGGTGCGGTCTTGCCCAACGTGCGGGAGATTCTGGAAGCCCTCGCGCGCGATCCCGGCGCCCGCTCGATGCTGCTGACCGGCAATACCCGAAGGGGCGCGCAAGCCAAGCTCTCGCACTACGAACTGGCGGGATTCTTCAGCGACGGTGCATTCTCGGATGGGGAACGCGACCGGGCCGCGATCGCCCGCTTGGCAATCGAACGGGCCGAGGCAGTGGGGGCCGCGGCAGCACCGGACCGGATTTTCGTGGTGGGCGACACGCCGCACGATGTCCGCTGCGGCCAGGTGATCGGGGCGCGGACCATCGCGGTTGCCACCGGGGGATACCCGGCGAGTGAGCTCGCGGCAGCCGGCGCCTGGCGAACGGTGGCGCAACTGCCTCCCGCGCCCGCGTTTCTCGCCTGGCTCACCGGGAGTGAGGTGGTGGCCGATGCCTGAGCCCACCATCCTGGCCGTGGCGCCGTTTCCGCTCAGTCTCCGCAACTTCGTCCCGACCGGCCTCGCCGGAGAGTTGGAGCGGCGCTTTGGACTGCGGGTCCACTTCGTGTCGCCATACGCGCAACCGGAATTTGCCGACGGGAGCGGTGCCACCTATCCCAATTGGCAGGTGTCGGCGGAGCAGGGGACGGCGGGGGTTCCTACCATGGCGGGCGTGAACCTGCTCGACATGGCGTTGAAGAGCGTGCATTTGACCGGCTTCGCGCTGGAATACCCGGATGGCAGTCTGCAGAATCTCGAGCTGAGTCGAAGGAGAGCGGCCCAGAACGTGATTGCGCGGGCGTTGACCATCCTGGCGCCGCGCCGTTCCCCCGCCCGCCGCTGGCTCCGACGGCTCTATGGGCTCTATCGGCCGGCTCGGCCAGAGGTGGTCGCGGCCTTCGATCGGATCGCGCCATCGCTGGTGCTGGTCGCATCGCCGGGCCACTACTGGTTGGATCACTTCGTCCTGGACGAGGCTCGGCGGCGGGGGATTCCCTCGGTGTGTGTGGTGCTGAGCTGGGACAACCTCTATTCCCGCGGGCCGATGTGTCGCCGCCCCGACTATCTCATGGTCTGGAGCGAAGTGATGCGGCAGCAGGCGGTCGAGGTTCATCAGTTCCCGGCCGATCGGATCAGCGTCGTCGGTCCCCTCCAGTTTTTCTATTACCAGGAGCCGCCGTCGTCCGGCGAAATAGCCGCCATGCGGGCCCGGATCGGGCTTCGTCCCACCGAGGCGTACCTCACCTACATCTGCGGCGCCCGTACCGCCCGGTACGACGTGGAGGACGTGCTGGCGCTACTGGAGCAGTTACGCCTGGGGCCCTTTCGTGACCTCAGGGTGGTTTTACGACCTCATCCTCAAGGATCACGGGAAGCCTACGAACAGCTGCTGCCGCTGGGGGTTCTCCTGGACCGGTCGCCCGACCTCACCGATGCGCGCACCAGGCCGGAAGCGCTCGACGCCGGAGCGATCCGCCACATGGCGAGCTTACTTCAGGACGCGCGTTTCGTGGTGAGCAGCTGGGGAACCACGGCCCTCCTGGAGGCCTGCATCTTCGACACCGCGAGCGTCCAGCTCCGCTGGATGGATGCGCTTCCCCGGAGTGCACCGGAGGAGGTCATGAAAGTGCACGACTTCCAGCGCTACATTCACATGCGGGCATTCGACGCCATTGGAGCCCGGCGCTACTGCGATCATCCATCCGAGCTCAACTCGGTGTTAGCCGAGCTGGAAGCCCGGGCGGAGGAGTATTCGCGGCGGCGGGCCCGGGCGGTGGCAGAGCTCACCTGCCTGCCATTGGGCGAAGTCATCAATCGGGTCGCCCAAGCGATGGAGCCGCTGCTAGCAGCAAGCGCCCTTCCCGTGGGAGCCGGAGCGGAAGTCGGATGATCTTTTTCCTGGTGAGTGCCACAGCGTATGCTGCCCTGACGGCATGGCTGGCAATCCGGCTTCAGGCCACGACGCAGGAGTGGACGTTCACACTGGGGCACCTCCTTCTCGCAGCGGTACTCAACGTGTATTTGCTCCGAGTGCTCCGGGCGCGACCGCTGTGCCTGTTCGCGGCGCCGGCGGCTGCCTTCCTCCTCGTTTCGCAGGTGTACTTTGCCGTCAACGGGCTCAAGTATTTCTCGCCGATCCTGTATCCCCAATTCGATCTGACCCTGGCGGTCCAGTTCCTGGGCTCGGTGGCTGGCGCCGTGGTTCTGTTCGGATGCGCCTTTCTGCTCCGCTTCCAGCAGGGCCCGACCTCGCCTCGTGTGTTTGCCTGGGTCGACCGATACTGGGCGGATCTTCGGCGCCTCATGGTCGTATCGGTCGCCGGCTCGCTGAGCTGCAAGGCTGCCCTGGTCTCCCTGGGATACGGCTCGACCTATACCGACACGGTCTACAGCGAACAGGCGGTGAGGCGCTATGGAGACTTCTTTCTGCTCTTGGGCAACGAGGCCTTCGGTCTCCTCTCGCTCTTGCTGGGGATGCTCTACGTGCTGCGGCCCGGTGTGCCGGGCCGAACCCGACCGTTTACCTGGGTGGTCGCAGTGGTGGGAGTGCTGGCCCAGGTCGGCTTCAACCTGCTCTATCTCAGGGCCCGCTCGATTTTGCTGGTGACGTTCGTGATCCTGGCTCTGGCAGCGGAGATTAGGTCGCGCCGTCTTGCGGAGCGCTTACTCCAGCTCATGCTCATCAGCCTTCCGGCACTCTCTCTTTTCGGGGTTCAGCTTACCTTGCTCCTGGGGCGGGTAAACGTCCCGCAGGAAGCCGGAATGCGCCTGGCGATAGCCGCCGTGAACCGGCGGGCCGATTTGACGGACTTCGCCACCGCGATCATGGTTCAGTCCCACGGCGAGGCCCACGATGCGGGGATCATCACTGCCGCCGTGCTCAATGCCATTCCGCGGGTGGTGTTCCCCGACAAGTTCAAGGTCGTCAAGGACGTCTATTCCGATATTCTGGACAAACACTTGGGCTGGCCGGCCTCCGTCAATCAGGAAATGATCGCCGACTATCAAGATTCGGCCTTCAGCGCCGGGGTGATGTCGTTCGGAATCATCGGCTTTTTCCTCGTGCCGCCAGCGCTCATATGGGGATTGTGCCTGCTCTCCCGATGGCTGGAGCGAAGCTTTCGCGGCGTGGGTTACGGGTTGACTCTGATCGCCCTGACACTTGCCGCGTTGCGCATCGAGGTCGAATGGGCGACCATCCCGCTCAGCCTCCGCCAGGCCATTTCGATTGCGGTAGTTTGCTACCTCCTGGTGCTCGCCGGGCGGATGGTCCACAGCATACTTCTCATCGCCAGCCGCGCACCTGGCTCGGCGACAGGCACCGCTTCCGGCTGAGGGGTCTGATGATATCGATCCAGCCACCTGGCCCCCGGAGAGCTCTGGGGCTCACCGGGGGGAAAAGCGATAGCTCTGGAGCCCAGTGATGGAGCCGCTGGCGGCGATGACGACCCCCTACGTGCTCGCCATCAGTAGCGCCTGGCCACCCATGGCGAACGGCAGCGGTTACGCCATGAAGGCGCTGATCGATGGGCTCCCCAACATCGTGGCAGTGGTCCCCCGGGTTCCTCAAGACGGAGGAGCGAACCATCCCTGGGTGATCCCACGGCTCCGTTTCAGCGGTCGAGCAGGAGGCCCATTCAAGGTCTTCAGTCTACTGCAGCACTTGGAGATCCTCTCGGCGCCGCTCCGCTGGTGTCTTCGCTCGAGGCGACGGAGACCTTCGCTGATCGTGTGCAACCAACCACTCTTCAGCGGGGTCGGCGGCTTGTTGGCGCGTCGGCTGTTCGGAATTCCTTACATCGTGCTGGGCTTAGGCGAGGAGTTCACGACCATTGCGCGGGACCGAAAACCATTCCAGGTCCGGAGGCGCTTGCTGCGGCACACTCTCCGACATGCATCGGTCGTAGTGTGCATCACCCGGAACACCCGGCGTCTTGTGGCTGAGCTCTACGACATACCTCCCGGCAATCTCGAGGTGATCTATCCTTCCGTCGACGTTGCCGAGCTGAGTGCTATTCCGGATGCCTCCGCGGTCGCTGCGTTCAGGAAGACGCTGACCGGTCGGGAGCACGTGCTGCTCATGGTGGGGCGCCTCGCCGAGGCCCACAAGGGCTTCGACACCGCCATTGAAGCGCTTCCCGCCATCGTGCGGGAAGTTCCCGATACGACGCTACTCATCGCGGGCCCCGGGAGACAGGAGCGGCTCACCGCGCTCGCGCACCGCTTGGGAGTGCAGGATCACGTCAGGTTTCTCGGCCTGGTCGAACGGAAGCATCTGCTGATGCTCTATGCAGCCTGCGACGTGTTCCTGTTGCCCGGGAGGGAGGTAGACGGCAGCGCAGAAGGGTTTGGCATTGTCTTCCTGGAAGCCGCGTTCGCCGGGAAACCAGTCATTGGGGGCCGGCAGGGTGGGGTGCCCGAGGCGGTGGCCGATGGGGAAACCGGTCTGCTGGTCGATGGGGCGTCAGTGGCCGAGGTGGCAGAAGCCGCGGTTCGTCTCCTCCGCGATCCGATCTGCGCCCAGCGGTTGGGTGCCAGTGGGCGGCGGCGGGTGATGGAGCAGTTCGACGGGCGAGCGCAACGCGAGAGCTTTGCGCGGATTGTGGACCGGGTCCTGCAACGCACCGGTAGGTGAAGTCGTGATGAGCACAGCCAGCGTGGTCGTCCGGACGTATAACCGGCCCCAGTTGCTGGAACGGTGCCTCCTTGCACTGCGCGCGCAGGATCCCGCCACCCCGCCGCACGAGATCCTGATCGTAGATGACTGCTCGGAACCCACCACCCGGCTGGTGGCCGAACGAATGGCAAGCAGCGCAGCCAACGTCATCTATCTCCGGCACGAGGTGAACCGGGGACGCAGTGCGGCCTTGAATACCGGGGTGCAGAATGCCAGCGGCCGGATCGTGCTATTCGTGGACGATGACGTCGTGGTGGAACCGGGGTATGTCGCCGCCCATCTCCGGGCCCACGCCGCTGCCGGAGATCAGCGGGTAGCGGTGATCGGGAACTTGCGATTTCCACCGGAGGTCGTCGCCGCAAGTAACTACGCCAAATATCTACAGTCTCGTTATCTGGGGAACCGCGATGCCAAGGCCTGGCGGCGGCTCGACCCTTCCAACCTGCACCCGCGCTTCCTGATCGGAGCGGTGGCGTCCGTCCGCCGGGAGGATCTCCTCGCGGTTGGTCCGTTCAACGAGGCCATGCGGTTCTACGGTTGCGAGGACCACGCCTTTGCGCACGGGCTCCGGCGCCTCGGTGTGAGTTTCGTCTTCGCAGCGGACGCCCACGCGCTCCACTACGACTCGGTTGCCTTGAGCTGGTATCGCGCCAAGCTGCAGGAAACCGCCCGGGACGGGGTCCCCACGCTGCTGCGGGCGGCACCTGAATTCTTGGAAGACACCGGCTTCGCGGGCCTCCTTCCGGTCGACTGGGACCGGGATCGCGGCATGCGGCTCGGCCGGAAGCTATTGCTCCGCGCCGCGCTCAATCCCGCCGTGGTCCTGGCGCTGGAAAGCTGGGTCTCGATGACTGACAAGATCGGGTGGCTTTACTCGCCAGCAATTTGCCGTGCCCTCAGCGCCGGATGGTTTCTCCAAGGTCTCGGCATGACCTCTAATGGTCCTCCTCTCGTCGTATATGGGAGGTGAGCCGCGCAGGCTCGACATCTCGGTCGTGGTGTTCCACCCCGATCTCACGGAGCTGCGAGAGACCCTCGAATCGCTGGTCCGTGCGGTCGCCCGGAGCCGAGAGGCGAATCTTCTCGATCGGGCCAGCCTCTCCCTCGTCGACAATGGATCCGACAACCCCGGAGAGGTCGACCGTTTGGTCGCCGAGATCCTCGCTCCCGCCGCTGGCTGGCTCTCCTGTCACGTGATTCGCGGCCAGGGCAACGTGGGCTATGGCCGAGGGCACGACCTCACCTTGGCAGAACCGGGTGGTATCTGGCACCTTGTGCTCAACCCGGACGTCGTGCTCCACCACGAAGCGATCACCGAGGCGATTCGTTATCTCGAGGCCCACCCCCAAGCGGGTATCGTGACTCCCCACGCCGTGGACCCAACCGGCAATCGTCAGTACCTCTGCAAGCGGTACCCCAGCGTCCTGGTTCTTGCGCTTCGCGGGTTCGCGCCGGAAACACTACGGCGCCGATTTCGGACGCTGCTCGACCGCTACGAAATGAGGGACCTCCCGGAGCATGAGCCCGCTACCGGCATCCCTATCGCCAGCGGCTGTTTCATGTTCGCCCGCCGGCCCCTGCTCCAGGCGGTGGGCGGCTTTTCCTCCCGCTACTTTCTCTACTTCGAAGACTTCGACCTCAGCCTCCGCTTCCGGCGCCAGGCCCACATCGCCTACGTGCCATCGGTGCGCATCACCCACGGAGGCGGCAACGCCGCACGCAAGGGTCTGACGCACCAGCGACTCTTCGTCCGGTCGGCGCTGACTTTCTTCAGCATTCATGGGTGGAAGCTGTGGTGAGCCGGCCGCTACCTTCCACGGTGCTGGTCACCGGGGCGAGCGGATTCCTGGGCAGTCACGTCACCGCGGCGCTGCTGGAGCGCGGGATCAGGGTCACGGGCATGGTGCGCCGGCCCGACGCGGCCCTGCCTTCGGGCACGATTCCGGTGGTGGTGCAGGGCTTGGATGACCTCGCCGGGATCCGCCGCGCGCTCAGTGCTATGGACGGCGTGATCCATCTCGCTGCTCGGGTACATGAAGGGTCGGCGCCGGACGACCTGGCGGCCTTTCGGGCGGTGAATCTCGAAGGCACCCGCAGCCTGGTGGAGGAGGCGATCGGAGCGGGAGTACGGACGTTCGCGTTCTTCAGCTCGGTCAAGGCGGTGGGTGAAAGCACTGAGATTCCGTGGACCGAGCTGACGCCTCCCGCTCCGGTGGACTCCTACGGCATCACCAAGCTGGAGGCGGAAACCGTCGTCCGTGAGCTGGCGGCGAAACATGGGGTCCACGCGCCGATCCTCCGGCTTCCTCTGGTGTACGGCCCCCGGATGAAGGCCAACGCTCTCCGTCTGTTCGATCTGGTGGACCGTGGGCTGCCACTTCCGCTCGGCGGGATCCGCAACCGCCGGAGCCTCCTCTTCAGCGGAAACCTGGTCGCAGCCCTGTTCGCCGCCCTGGAGAACCCGGCGGGCAATGATACTTTCTTTGTGAGCGACGGGGAGGACCTCTCGACTCCAGAGCTCATCCAAGCAATCGGTCGAGCGTTGGGGCGCCGCACTCCGCTCTTCCCCATCCCGTCCGGACTACTCCGGGCAACCGGCCGGGTGGGTGATTCGGTCACATCGGCGCGGCCGTTCCCCATCACGACCGCCACGCTGGACCGGCTGTTCGGCTCGCTGACGGTAGACGGCTCGAAGCTCCGGCGGGTGACGGGATATGCGCCGCCGTTCTCGGTTGCCGAGGGACTTCGCCTCACGGCCGAGTGGTACCGAAACCGCTGACCAGGGTCGAATGACCGATTCCCTCATCGTAGTCGGTGCGTGCGGATTCGTCGCCAGCCTGACTCTCTCGGCGCTGGTGCGTCGCTATGCCGTCGTCCTCTCGCTACTCGACTATCCGAATTCGCGCAGCTCTCACACCGAGCCCACTCCGCGGGGCGGTGGGCTCGCCATCGTTCTCGTCGTAATCGCAGGGCTGGCGATCCTGGCAAACAAGGGGTTCTTCGCCCATGATGTTGCCCTGGCCCTGGTCGGCGGGGGCGCACTGGTTGCGATCGCGGGATGGCTGGACGACCGCCGCGGTCTGTTGGCGCCGTTTCGACTGCTGACCCACTTTGCGGCGGCCTGCTGGGCGGTGTGGTGGCTGGGCGGCATGCCGAAGCTCATGGTGGGAGACTATTCGGTTCACCTCGGGCTTGCCGGGAGCGCGCTGGCCGTGCTCGGGATCGTGTGGGCGACCAATCTCTACAACTTCATGGACGGCATCGATGGCCTCGCAGCCGGCGAGGCGGCGAGCGTCGGCCTCTTGGGGGCCGTCCTCCTGGCGCATTGGAATCCCCCGCTGGCCTGGGTCGCGGCGTTGGTCGCGGGCAGCGCGTTCGGCTTCCTTCCGTTCAACTGGTCTCCGGCACGGATCTTTATGGGGGATGTCGGCTCGGGCTTTCTGGGCTTCCTGTTCGCCGCTCTCGCGGTGGCTTCCGAGCACGCCGGAACATTGCCGGCGCTGATTTGGCTGCTCCTGCTCGGAGTCTTCTTCGCCGACGCCACCATTACTCTGCTCCGGCGACTGATTCGAGGAGATCGGTGGTACGCTCCCCATCGCTCCCACGCCTACCAGCGAGCCGTGCAGGGCGGATGGTCGCATGCTGGAGTGACCGGCGTTGTGCTCGGCCTCAACGCCGGGCTGGGCGCCATGGCATGGTGGGTTACCCGAGAGCCCCAATTGTTGCTCCCGATGCTCGGGGCCGCCTGCGTCGGACTGGCCATTCTCTATCTCTTCCTCGAGCGCTGGAGCCCAATGCCTTCGCGGCCAAGGCTTCCCGCGGTGGAAAAGCCGGTTCGATGAGAATATGTTCCGCCCTGACCCGCAAAAGGACTAACACGGTGAGTCTGTGACCGGCCCCGCCCCTGGCTCGCCGGCCCCGGAGGAAGAAGTCCCGTTCCTCGGGCTCGTGAACATCTTGTTGCGTCATCGCCACCTCGTCCTGGGCGTCACTCTCCTCTGCTTTGCCGCCGCGGTGGTCCTTACGTTGCTCTCGCCCCGCTCGTTCACCGCCAGCTCCGCCTTCATGCCGCAGACCCGCAAGGCGACGAGCTCGCTCTCCGGCCTCGCTGCACAGTTCGGTTTCACCCTTCCGACCGCGGAAACCCAGCAGACGCCGGCCTTCTACGCCGACCTGGTCCAGAGTCGTTCCATCCTCGGGTCGGTCGTAGCCGATTCCTTCACCTACCAGGTCGACGGGCAGGAGACTCGAGGCACCCTGATCGATTTCTACGAGTCCAAGGGAGCGACGCCGTTGCTCCGGCGCGACGCGGCCATCCGGAGGCTGGAGAGCGACATCGACGCCTCGACCGTGCAGCGGACCGGTGTTGTGACCATGGATGTCACGGTCCGCCAGCCGGCCCTCGCGGTGCAGATCAACCGGCGACTGCTGGACCTGCTGAACGAGTTCAATCTCCAAACTCGCCAGTCCCAGGCCGCCCAGGAACGGCGCTTCACCGAGCGGCGCTTGGCCGAGGTGAAGCAGGACCTCCGCGCGACCGAGGACCGGCTCCAGCAATTCATGCAGCGAAACCGGGATTTCCGGAACTCGCCCGAGCTGACCTTTCAGGCGGATCGGTTGAAGCGGGAAGTCACTATGCAGCAGGAGGTCTATACCACCCTGGCCCAGGCCTTCGAGCAGGCCAAGATCGAGGAAGTCCGCGACACGCCTGTGATCACCGTCATCCAGCAGCCGGAGCTGCCGGCCAGGCCTGACCCGCGAGGTCTGATGCTCAAGGGCATCTTGGGTCTGCTCGTTGGCCTGGTGATCGGCGCCGTTTGGGCACTCTGGAAGTCCTACGCCGCCAACCTTTCCTTCTTCCCCTCGCCTGAGGCCGCCGAGTTCGCGGTCTTACGGCAGCAGACCGCAAGGGAGCTGGTCCGGCCTTGGCGGACCCTGGCGCAGCTATTCGGAAGAGAGCGGCGCGCCGAACCCTGAAAACCAGCCAGCCAGCAGGCTAACATTCCGGCGGGGCGAGTAGTCCCGGCGCGGATCGTGCGTTAACCCCCGCATTCGTTCACCGTTGTGACATTGGACCCCTACGGAGAGTCAACTTACTGATCGGCCGCCGTAAAAGTTGGTACTCCCAGGCTACACCGCCGTCGCCAGTGTGTGGCAAATCGACGCACCGGACCGGTCGCCGAGGTTAAGATACGATGAGGCATGGGCTTGACTCTTGCTCTGGCCGCCTTAATACTCCTGAGATGGCCGCCGACCAAATAACCAGCCCTTTTGGTACCCACCTGAGAAATCGTTACCTGCTCGTCTCCGACGTGCTGCTGTTCGCAGCGTCGGTAATTCTGGCGTTCGCGTTACGGTTCGAAGGCTTCGAGTGGGGACCCGACTGGAGCCATACGGCTGCGGTCTATCTCGTCTGTTCCATCCCGGTGAAAATCCTCATCCTCTGGTCGGCCGGCCTCTACCGTCGGCTGTGGAGGTACGCCGGGCTGATCGAGTTGGAGCGGCTGATCCTCGCCTCGGCGGTTTCGGGGTTTGCCGGCCTGGTGATCGGTGGGCTGCTTCTGCCTGCCGCCGGACTCACCATCTCCCGGGTACCGCTGTCGGTCTTGTTCCTCGACGGCCTGCTTTCCGGGGTCTTTACCGCACTTCCGCGACTGGCGGTCCGAGCCTACGGCCGACGGGGTCATGGAACCAAGCGGGCGGGTGCCCGCCGGGCCTTAATCGTAGGGGCTGGGGCAGCGGGTGAGCTGATCGTGAAGGAGCTGCTCGCTCACCCGCACTTGGGTCTCAATCCCATTGGGTTCGTGGATGATGACCGCAGCAAGCACGGCCACCGGATGTGCAATCTCCTGGTCCTGGGCTCGCTGGAGCAGATCCGGGAGCTGGTGACCCGCTACGATGTCGAGGAAATCATCATCGCGATGCCCAAAGCTTCGGGGCAGGTGGTCCGGAGGGTAGTGCGGGCGGCGCTCGAGGTAGGGATCAAGGCGCGCACGGTACCTGCCATTTCGGACATTCTGGCCGGCCGGGTGGCGGTGGCTTCGCTTCGGCAGGTCGAGATTCAGGACCTCCTGCGGCGGGAGCCGGTCCGCGCGGACCTGGAACAAGTGCGAGTGCTCGCCACTGGGGAGACCGTCCTGGTGACGGGAGCCGGTGGATCGATCGGCAGCGAGCTCTGCCGGCAGTTGGCCCACTTGGAGCCAGCGCAGATCCTGATGCTGGGGCACGGGGAAAACTCGATCTTCGACGTGCTGGCCGAACTGACCGAGCGGTTCCCCCACGTAGATTTGGTCCCTATCATCGCGGACGTGCGTGACCGGGAGCGGATGCGGACCGTTTTCGAGCAGTACCGTCCCTATTCCGTGTTCCATGCCGCTGCTCACAAGCATGTGCCCTTGATGGAAAGCAACATCGGGGAAGCAGTGACCAACAACATCCTCGGCACCAGGAATGTCGCGGAGTTGGCGGCGGAGTTCGGGGCCGAGCATCTGGTGATGATCTCCACCGACAAGGCGGTGCGGCCGACCAACGTGATGGGGGCCACCAAGCGAATCGCCGAGCAGATCGTGCAGGAAGTCGCCGAAGCACACGACCGCAACTTCGTAGCGGTCCGTTTCGGCAACGTGCTGGGGAGCCGCGGCAGTGTAGTGCCGATCTTCCTGCGTCAGATTCAGTCCGGGGGACCGGTCACCATCACCCACCCGGACATGCGGCGCTATTTCATGACTATCCCCGAGGCGGTGCAGCTGGTCCTTCAGGCAGGCGCGATTGGAAAGGGCGGAGAGGTCTTCGTGCTGGACATGGGCGAGCCGATCAAGATCCTCGACTTGGCCACCGACCTCATCCGGCTCTCGGGCCTCGAGGTAGGGACCGATATCGAGATCTGGTTCACCGGCGCGCGGCCCGGGGAAAAGCTGACCGAGGAGCTGTTTTTCCACTCGGAAAACGCGCTGCCGACCGAACACCCCAAGGTGCTCCGGGCCAAGAACGGTACGCTGCCCATCGGCTTGAGCGCGGTGGTGCATCAGCTGGTCGACGGAAGCCGCGGCTGGTCCGACGACCAGCTCAGGTCCATGATGGCTCAGTTAGTACCGGATTTCCGGACCGTGGTCGGTACGACGGTCGAGCCGGAGGTCGAGACCGCCCGCGTTTAGCGGGTGACCACGATGATGGTCACGATCGCACTCAGGATCTGGGTCGCGACTGACAGAATGCCCGGCAGATTGCTCGGCTGTTCCTGGACGATCTTGGCAGGTACGTAGACCAACGCGCCGGGCCTCGGCTTCGGCACCCGGTCCGCCAGCAGCGCTTTCCGCTTGACCCCCTCACGCTCTCCATTCGGCTGGGTCACATAGGAATGCCGGTCGTCTCCGGTCTGGGTATAGCCTCCCGCAGCATTCACATACCAGTCGAGATTCTTCCCTGGCGTATAAGCCACCGCACCCGGTGAGTTCACCGAACCCTGAACCATGACGATGGGATTGAACTCGGGGACGTACACCGAGTCGCCCCCTATCATGATGATGTTGTCTTTGAACTTGGGATTCTCGAGCACGCGCGCGAGGTCGATCCCTACCAGCTCCGGCACTGGACGGACCGAGTCACGAGGAGCCGGTGTCTGGGCCAAGACCTGGGGAAGACGCTCCTGCTCCACCGGCCGGCCGTTGGCGTAGGACCGGTAGAATCGGACCCCGTCCGCGTACGCCTCATCGGTCAGTCCGCCGGCCCGCTTGATCAGGTCGCCGAGCCGCTCGGTCTTGGAGCGAAGGGTGTAACGGCCGGGATATTTGACCTGGCCGGCGAGTGCCACGCTGCGTTGCAGATCCCACCCGGGCTGCCGCATGATCAGCACATTGTCGTAGGGCTGAAGCTGGGTCTCCGGTGCGCCGGAGGCGGGGGCAGGCAGGCCTGGCGGCCCGCCATAGCCCTCGCCGCTCCGGCGGCCGAACACGTAGGTGGAATCCAGCGGCACCCGCACCGTCTCGGCCAGCGCACCAGGTGCGCGGTCCTCCGCCAGCCGGGCGATCTCCGCCTCATTGAGGTAGGCGTCGTCGGTGAGCCCATCGGCCAGGAGCACGGCGTCCCGCACGGTCATCCCTTCGCGATACGGCACTCGCCCGGGCTTTCGCACCGCGCCTACGACGGCCACATAGGGGAGTGCGCGGAAGGTCGAGCGGCTGAAGAGCCGAATTTCATCCTCGTCCTGCAGGGCAAGATCCTGACTCAGGCTCCCGCTCGAGTCGGCAAACGACGACCGGAGCTGGATCATGCTGGAATCCTCCCGCATGCGGGTGACCAGGATCCGGCCCAGGTACACGTCGGGCTTGGGACCACCGGCCAGACGGATGGCATCGCTGAGCTTCATTCCCGGGGTGAAGCCCACCTCACCTTCCACCCACACGTTTCCTTTGACTGTGACATAGGCCCGTTGCCGCTGGGCCACCGAGAACACCGTCACCGAATCTCCCGGAGCCATCGGCACCGCGGGCGCAACGCCCCCTGAGAACTGGTCGGCACCCACCGAGATCACGACCCGCGCCCGTCCGTCGGAACCGCGTGACTCCGGCGGCAGCACGCGGTGAATGGTCACTCTCGCGTGGTAGGCAGAGGGGTCGAAGCCTCCGGCAAACCCAATCACATCCCGCAGGGTTTCGCCCGGGCTTACCTCGTAGATGGCGGGGCGCACCACCTTGCCCGCCACCTTCGCAAAGCCACTATGGACGGGAACGAATACCACGTCACCGGTCTGGAGCCGGACATCGGTCTGGTTAATGCCCCGCAGGAGGTAGTCGTAGAGATCGAGGCTGTCCACCAGCTTGCCGCCCCGGCGTACGTCCACTCGGCGAAAGCTGCCGTTGGATGACGGGCCGCCAGCACTGTAGAGGGCGGTGAGGACGGTCCCTGCCGCCGAGATCTGGTAAGCCCCGGGTCGCACCACATCCCCGGCGACGTATACCTGGATGTTGCGCAGCCGGCCGATCGAGAGCTGGAACTTGGTTCTGGCGTTGGGCGATCGGCGGATGCCGGAGTAGACCCGTCCTAAGCGGGCGTAGAGTTGGTCTTCCAGCTGGGCAAGCGTCAGGTTGGCCACGTAAACCTGGCCCACCTGAGGTATCACGACGAACCCTTCACGAGTCACCGGCAGCTGCTGCACCCGCTCCACGTCACCGGTCAGAATGAGGACCAGAACGTCACCAGGGCCGAGCCGGTAGTTCTCGTCTACGGGCCCCGCCTGGGCTGCCTGAAACTGCGTCGAAGTCCGCCGGAAGGTCTCCAACCCGAACAACTTGAGCTCCCCGGCCTGGAGGATGCGCAGCGAATCGGCGAGCGAATCGGCGCGCAGCGAGTCCATGCGTAGCAGCCGCAGCGAATCGATGACCTGCCGAATCGAATCGGACAGCGCAAACAGTGAGTCCTGCACCTGGATGGAATCGGCTTCCAGGGGGGTCAGGATACCAAGTGCCCGCGCGGCCTCCACAGTGCGGGGACTGGGGGACACCTGGCGGGTCGTATCGGCGCCGGGAAGGTATTGATCGAGCAGCTCTTCGGGATATCCGGCCGCCCGAAGCCGGGACCGCACCTGGTCGGGAGTGAGACCCGACTCGGCCATCTTGTCACGCAGCTGGTCCACCAGCTCCGGTTGGTTTTGCAGCAACTCCCTCGCCTGTTCCGGCGTGGGGAGTTGCTGGCCCGGCGGAACCTGGACCGGAACCTGTGCCGAGAGGCGAGGTCCCACCGTGGAGAGGAGGATGGCCAGGAGGGGGAGCGCTCTCCAAGGACCGGGACGGCGGGTCTCAGTGCAGTGCATTGGGGCCGAAGATCGCTCGTAAGTTACCGGAAGTCAAGCGTTTGCGCTGATGATCTCGGTCCAGAACTGGTGGGTCTTTCGGGCGATCGCGGAATCAGTGTACTCCTCCATGACCCGCTTTCGGCCCGCCGCCCCCAACTCGGTGCGCTCGGCCGGTTGGTCGATGAATCGCTGGAGCGCACCAGCGAGAGCCTCGACGTCCTCCTCGGGCACCACAGTCCCCGCGGAGCCAACGATCTCGGGGAGCGCGCCTGACGCGCTGACGACCACCGGGATTCCGTGAGCCATGGCTTCGAGCGGAGCCCGAGGGGCGACTTCGATCCACCGGGGCGCGGTGCGTGAAGGAGCGACGAGACAGTCCAGCCGGGGCCACACCTGATCCACAGCCGGTCTGGGGAGGGCACCGAGCCAGGTGACTCGTCCCGCAATGCCAAGCCGCTCGGCCAGACCCTCCAGCTCTTCTTGAGCCGGTCCATTGCCTACGACGGTGATGGTCCAGCGGCCGACCAGCTTGACGCAGGCGCGGAACAAAAGGTCGAGTCCCTTCTCCGGGATTAGACGGCCAAGGAAGCCGATGGAGAGACTAGTGCGGGGAGCGGGCGAGCTGGTTAGAGGCAGGGAAACCCCCAACTGTGGCATCACCCGGTGCGGCAACGAGGGCCTGCTCTTGAGGGCGAGCCGGGCCGCCTGCTGGTTGACGCCCAGCAGTCCGGCTGCTCCGCCCAGCACCCATGAGCGCCTCAGGCTTCCCACCAGTCCGTGGCCCCGAGGCAGGCTCTCTTGCGCCAACACCACGTACGGCACCCGGAGCGCGCGAGCGATGCGAGCGGCCGTCGCCGCGCCCCGGCTCTCCGGGTCTTCTTCTATCTGGAGAATGTCCGGGCGAGTCTCGGCCAGAAGCCGGCGGAGAGCCCCTCCGCTCCACCGCGGATCGCCATCAGCCCGTGCGCTTCCTCGGATCCGGATCGGCACGGTCCGCACTCCGCCGTCATCACCCCAGGACGTGGTCTGCTCGTTCCGGAGCCCGTGAGGGGTCCATCGGTCGGGTACCACGGCAGCCACCCCTACCCCGAGTCCCGCGAGCGCCTTGAGCTTGGCCCGAGTGTGCGGGTCGGCATAGGCGCGAGACATGACGACGGCTTGCACGTCAGCGGGGAGCGAACAAGGGTGAGGTCCTCGAGTTGGAGGCGGGTGCCGCGGGCATAAATCTGGCTCACCCAAAGGCGGCATCCAAGGGCCGCAGGCCGTTGACACCGGTCGCGGGTCGTGGTCAACTTGGCGGAACCCCCATGCGCATACTGCATCTCGCGAAGTACTACTGGCCGCGCTCCGGCGGCATGGAGCGGGTGGTCCAGGGCCTCGCCGAGGGCGCCTCCAACCTGGGCCACCAAGTCGAAGTGGTCGCGGTGGAGTCGATGGGCCGCGCCGGTACCTCCGGCCGGCAGCGCTCCTCGGTGACCAGGGCGTTCTCGCTGGCGGCGCTGGGGTCTCAGGAGATCGCGCCGGGCTACATCGCGGCCGCCTGGAGGCGGGCCGACCTGATCCACGTGCACCATCCCCACCCATTGGCGGACCTCGCCTGCCTGCTCCGGGCGGGGCGGACTCCGGTCGTGGTCACCCAACACGCCGACGCCCGACGCTCGATTTACCGCCCGGTGACCCGGCTGGTGCTGCGCCAGGCCGAAGCCATCGTGGTGCCAAGCCGCGCCCACCTGGCGCTCTCCAACGAGCTGATCGGATACGAAAGCAAGGTCGAGATCATCCCCTTCGGCATCGACCAGAGCCGCTGGGAAATGGTGCCACCGACACCGCCGGGCGCGGCGCCGCGGGCGATCTTCATCGGCCGCCTGGTCGCCTACAAGGGGCTGGACATCCTGCTGCGCGCGCTGGAGCGAGTCCCGGATCTGCGGCTGGACGTGGTGGGGGTGGGGCCGGAGGGGCCGCGGCTGCGCACCCTAGCCCAGGCCCTCGCCGTAACCGACCGGGTTCGGTGGTACGGGGAGTATCCCGATGAAGATCTTCCCCGCCGAATGGCCGACGCCGACTTCCTGGTGCTGCCCTCGGTCACCGTGGAGGAGATGTTCGGGCTGGTCGTCCTGGAGGCAATGGCCGCCGGCCGTCCGGTGATAACCACCGCGGTGCCCAGCGCCGTGCGAGAAGTGAACGCGCCGGGTGTCACCGGTCTGGAAGTCCCGCTGCGCGACGTGGCGGCGCTGGCCCAAGCGCTGGAGACGCTGAGTCACGACCCGGCGCGACGGCAGAAAATGGGCGAAGCCGGGCGAAAGCGGGTGGTCGAACGCTTTACCCAGACTGCCATGGCGGAGAAGCACATCGAGCTGTACGAGCGGATCCGTGCCGGACGATAGCACTCGCCGCACCGGGAGAGAGGCAATTAGCGTAGGCCTGACGGAAGGCGGGGCGACGCCAACAAGCCGGTGAAAACCTCCCACCGGCGGGCCTCATCATTCCCGCCCAGCCTCTCCACGTACGCCCGCACCAGGTCCTCGCCGAGATTGTAGTTGATCACGTAGCTCCGGTAGGTGTCCATGAACCGCACGCGCTGGCGGGCGCGCTCCGGCTCCATGACCGCGTACCGCACGAGCCATTGGGCGGCGGCATCGGCGCCGATCTCGCCGTTCAGATATCGCCGCGCGGCTTCGTTGTCGGCGTACGCCAGTTCCTTCTTGAGCCCCATGATCCGGTAATAGCGCTCGGCACCAGCAGGGTCGAGGCCGGCGAGTGGGAACAGCCGCTCCCGCTCGTAGGCCGCTCGCTCATCCCCGGGGAACGCCATGACGATGCCGTAATTGGCGCTTCCTTCGGCGATCAGAGACTGGGGGCTGAAGAGGGGGTACACCGAGAACTCCACCCAACCGCGGTCCCGTACCAGGTGTTGCTCCAGCGAAACGTTGTAGGCGTGGTGCCCGGGGTACCCCTCGTGACATGCGAGATCCACCGCGCGATCGATGAAGATCGGCAGGTCGGTATTGACCTGGATGACGCTGTGGAACCCTCCCTTGTACCAGTTGTAGCCGCTCCACGGTTTGTCTTTGACGTATTCCACGGTGAAGCTCTCGCCCGCCGGGAGCTTCAGGTGTCGCGCGGTGCGTGCGCGACATTCGGCGATGGCGGCGCGGAATACGGTGTCCAGCCGCTCGCGGGCGATAACGAATCCGGAACGGTAGCGCTCGAACCGCGCGGTCACCGTGCCCGACCCGGGCAGCTCGCGGTCGAGACGGGAAAGCACTTCCTGGAAGTGGCTCTCGCTCAGCTTGGGCGCGGTCGCGTCGTAGAGCAAGGCCGATTCCTCATCGAACGACCGCCGGACGCCGGCGAGAAAGTCGAGCCGTCCCCCCATGGCCTGGAGCTGCTTGTCCAGATACTCGTGGCGAAGCAGGGCGATAGAGTCTCCAGCCGCCGGGCGGAGCGTACCCAACTGGTTCCGAAGCGCCTGCTGCCGGGCGCGGATGCTGTCGAGTGCCAGCCGCTCCGACTCAGCGGCCTGGCGCCATTCCGGCGGGCCGTAGTAGGCATCCACATAATTCGGGTCGTGCTGTCCCAAGGAGAGGACCAGCTTGACGTAGGATTCGGCGACTGAGTTCATCGACTCGGCAGATCCGCCTGGTCGCGATTCCGAGGTGCAGGCGGCAAGGCCGGCCGCGAGGAGTGTTGCCAGGGCGCGGCGAGCCGATGCGAAGGGAAGAGTAGGCACGGGATGCAACTCACTTCTCGGGTGGGCTGGGTGCGGGGTTGGCCTTCCGCGCGAGGGCGGGAAAGCCATGCCGGCGGCGCACCCACATCCAGACCACAGGGGCGATCAGGAGGACCAGGAGCAGGATGATCCCGGTGTCCGGGGTGGAGACATGGAGCAGCTTGAGGGCAGAGGCCAGCAGGACGAAGGCCAGGGCCCGGCGCACCAGGCCGCCCGGGGCGCGCGCCGATAGGTGGGCGCCGAGCCAGACGCCGGGAATACAGCCGATCAGGAGCGAGGTGGTCAGGTCGAGCTTGAAGTCGCCGAACAGGATATGCCCTAATGCAGCGGAGCCGACCAGGGGGACGGCCTGGACCAGGTCGGTGCCGACCAGCTCACTGGCTTTGAGCGTTGGATAGAGTGCCATCAACGCAATGATGATCAGCGAGCCTGATCCGACCGATGTCAAACCCACGACCACGCCGCCGAGCAGGCCCAGTATGACGGTAGGAAGCGGGCGAAGGCTGATGGAGGGGCGACCCTGCGGCAGCGGTGCGGCCCGTCCGTCGCGCCGGCGGGCATGCTCGACCAGCCGGATGTAGGCGCGGACGGTCAGGCCTGCCGCCGCGAGGAGCAGGGCTACCCCCAACGCCATGCGGATGACGTCCTGCACTTCCTGGCCGGGGCCCAGGGATCGGGCGATGAGGACTCCGCTGAATGCGCCGGGGATGGAGCCGATGCACAGCCACTTGACCAGACCGAGGTGAACCGTTCCGCGACGCAAGTGGACGACCGACCCCACCGGCTTCATTATCGCGCTCGCCACCAGATCGGAGGACACGGCGGTGAGCGGCGGCACATTGAAGAAGAGCACCAGCACCGGGGTCATCAGCGCCCCGCCTCCCATGCCGGTGAGGCCGACGACGATGCCGATGCCGAAGGAGGCGATGGCGAGCAGTGGATCCAGGTTCACAGGCTCTTGTCCTGCCCATTTGGGGTGGCGAAGTTTCGGCCCTGTCGGGCCCTTAGCTCAGTTGGTTAGAGCAGCGGACTCATAATCCGTAGGTCGTTGGTTCGAATCCAACAGGGCCCATCGAACTTAGATCATCTCGTAAGGTTTCTCTGGAGCAGCGCGTACCAGATTACCTCGGCCCTGGCGACGCGCAACCCTCGACGCCCCAGATGCGAAGCCGGTCGGTCGCAGTCGCGGCGCTGTCGTGGCGCAGCGTGAGCCGACAGAGCGCGCCGACCTGCGCGACGAAGCGCGCGTTCTCGGCCGATCGCTCCAGGAAGAAGGGAGTGTCCGAACGATCGAGGACGACTAGCGCGACCTTCCGTCCCCTCGCTGCCAGGACCGCTACGTCTTCGGCGTGCATTTCCGCGAGATCGGTCCGGGGACGCTCAGACTCGGGCTCGGGGAAGAGCTTCCCGGTCGAGAGCAGGTTCGTGACCACGATCTCGTCCGGTTGGGTGGTTTGGTGGATCGCTCGGGTCATCCCAGCCTGCGACCGGCTCCAGCGGCCGTGCACGACATGGACGGCGAACGCGGCGACAACGACGCCGAGCGTATAGAGTGCGACGCCAGCGCGCCCCCAGCCTCCGAGGCGCGCAAGCCATGCGGGAATGGTTCGCGCTGCCGCGAACGCGAGCATCGGGCGCGAGCGCGATGAAAAAGCGCGGCCCGACCACCAGGCGCTTGAGCCCACCGCTCTCTATCCCGCTGAACGAGTAACCCAGGAAGAAGGCGACGTAGAGCAGGATGGCGACGAGGATCTCGGGCCGGCGCGGCCCGCGATAGGCAAGCGCTGCCGGCAGGCCACCAGGAATGAGGACCACGAGGGCGAACAGGTAGAGCGGTGCGCTGCTGGCGATCGCTGCAAGGTGATAGCCCGGATTGGGCCGGGCGAACAGCGGATCGCCTTGGGTGACATAGGCGGACAGCAGGCGTACGGCGATCCCGACCAGACAACCGATGAGGAGGGCCGGCGCGCCGGGCTTCCTCCGCAGCACCGCGCCCGCCAGCAAGGGACCGAACAAGAGGGCGTTGGTCTCCCGGAAGAGCAACGAAAGACCTGCGCACAGACCCGCCAGGAAACCGAAGCGGCGCGCTCGCTCGACGCCGTCGAGCACCGTGCGGACCCGGCGATTCCTGACCAAGCCAGAAGAGCCAAAGGCCGAGGGTCACGATGAGGGCGCCCGGAACGTCGCTCATCGCCGTTCGCCCGAGCACGAGCGTCGGCGGAAAGCCGAGAAAGAGGAGCGCCATGAGCGGCGGTCCACCGCCGAGACCGATCCACCGCGCCAGCAGAAGCACGGCCGCGGTGAGCGCGAGCGCGGAGGCGACAGGGGCCGCTCGCCAGCCGCCTAGCCGGACGAATGGAGCTTGGAGCAATGATGTCCCTACTGGATATGCGCTCGGGGCAACACGCCGTGGCTGGTCGGTCAGAGGATCCAACAGCGTTTCCGTCACCCGGCCCCGCGCGAACGCCTCGGCCTGGTGGACGTAAAAGACCTCATCGTTGATCCCAAGGGCCGCCGGCGGGTAGAGCACAAAGCCGAGCCAGTAGCTCGCCAGCGCCGCGACGATGATCCAGATCTGGGTCCTGACCGATGCGGTCCTCACCAGCCGCTCTTCTCCCGCGCCACTTCTCCCAGCAGCGCAATTGCATCTCCCAACTGCCGATCGGACAGATAGGGTGCTGGGCCGAGTCGGAGGACCTCGCCCCGCGCGTCGGTCCACGCGCCTCGTTGGCGCAACTTCCGGGTCAGCGCGGCCGCAACCGGAGAACGAAGCGCCAGGAATCCGCCGAATTCGCTCAGGTGAATGGTACGGTCGCGACTCATCACTGTGGGGTTGAGATCGAGGGCATCGAACGCCGTAGCGAGCAGCCCGATCTGGTGCTGGCTCACCTCGCGCAGAGTCAATGGCGTGAGCCCGCGCTCGCGGAAGAAGTCGAACACCGCCGCGGCGCGATAGTGGCTGGTGGGATCGTAGGTCGCGCCCGCGAAGCGGTCGCCTCCCTGCCCATAGACTACGCGCTTCCCCTGCTGTCGTTCCTCCAGCGCAGTGAACTCGCTGTACCATCCCGTGATGACCGGTCGAAGCCCGGTGTCCGAGGGAATTCGGAGGAAGCAGTTGCCCTCGCCCAACTGGCAGTACTTATAGCCGCCTCCCACGACGAATGCATCGGTCAGGCCTTCGTCCGCGAGAGAGAACGGCAGCACGTTCAACGCATGATACGCGTCCACCAGCAGCGCGCTGCCGTGTCGCCGGCAGCTCGCGGCCACGTCAGCCAGGCCCCGGGCGATGCGTCCGGTGTCGAAGAACACCGCGGAGACCAGTACCAGGGCTGTGCGGTCGTCGACGGCACGGCTCAATCGCGACGCCAGGGAGTCGAGCGGCGCCTCAGGTGTCCGCAGCACCTCAACGCCCTCTTCCTCGAGGCGGTCGAGCTGCCGCCGGATAGTGTGGAACTCACCATCGGTGGTGACCAGCCGGGGCCGGGTTCGCAACGGCAAGGCGGATAGTAGCCGCACCACCAGCTCGTGGGTGTTGGGCGCGAGCGCGATTCCACCTCCCGCATCTCCCAGCAGCCGTGTGAATCCCTCGCGGACCTTCTCGGCCTGTGCGAAGGCGTGTTCCCACTTGTCATCCACGTGTCGCGCGGCATCCAACCAGGCGGCTTGCTGAGCCTCGAAGCCACGGTCGGGCCAGGCTTGATGCGAGTGCCCGGTGAGCAGCAGTCGCTCCGCCACGCCGAATCGAGAGTAGTGTTCCGCCAACGCGTTGGGTGAGGTGTAGAGCGAGGCCGGATCCATGACGTTGCCGAGCCTTATAGCTCGGTTCGGATCGCCCAGAGGTCGGGGAACAGCGGCTGGTTGAGCGTCGCCATCAGGTATTCCGCGCCCGCGCTCCCACCGGTGCCTTTCCGGGTTCCTATGGTACGCTGGACCATCTTGACGTGCCGATAGCGCCACTCCATGAGTCCCTCGTCGAGATCCACCAGCCGCTCGCACAGCTCGGCCAGCTCGGGTCGGTTGCGATAGACCTCGACCAGAACCTCCCGCAGCGCCGGGGAGGACTCCACCCGTCCGGTGACGTCACGCTCGAGATCGGCCCGAGGGACGGACACCCCGTTGGCGGCCAAGTGCCGGAGGAAAGCGTCCCATAGGGTCCCTGCTTTCCATCGGTGCTCCAACTGGCGGCGGGCTTCGCTCCCAACCGGATAGCGGTCCATCGCCCGCGGCTCCTTCAGCCCGAGGGCAAACTCGAGCTCCCGAAACTGGTGCGACTGAAACCCGCTGCCCGACTCCAACCGGTCGCGAAAGGAGAGGAACTCGAGCGGGGTCATGGTCTCCAGAATATCGAGCTGCGCCACCATGACCTTGAGGATGGTGAGGATGCGCTTGAGCGTGTGGCGCGCACGGGCAATGTCGTTGCGGGAGAGCAGGCCCTCGAGGTAGTCCAGCTCGTGAAGGATCTCCTTGAACCAGAGCTCGTACACCTGGTGGATGACGATGAAAAGCAGCTCATCGTGCTCGGGCCCCTTCGATAGGGGCTGCTGCAACCGCAGCAGGTCGTCGATCTTCAGATATTCGCTGTAGGAAGGCATGGGCGCCTCGGACATGACTTAGAGCGGCTTCGCTATCGCCGAGGAGCGTAGCCCGGCCGTGGGGCGTATGGAAGGGCTTGTCCTGCCTTTCGGTCACGGTGCAGCGATTCGCTCCAGGGCGTCCGCCGCCTGATTCAACACCGCCGCTTCCGACTCCAGCACCCGTCCCAGCTTGGCCGCCTGTTCCTCGCTTTCGGCCCAGCTCTTGGCCTCGATCGCTTCCCGGACTCCCGGGAGCGTCTTGGGTGAGTATCCGGTGTACCAGCCGGGCGCGGAGAGCACGTGACGGTACCATGGCCGCCGGGGCGTGCCGTCTTCCGGTGCCAGGGTTCGCTCCGACTGGAGCAGCAGCGCATTCACCTTGCCGATCGCGTCCGACCGAAGCGTCTCGCCCCCTTTCTGCGACGCGCGGGCCACCGCTTCCTCGTACCGCTCGGCGGCTCGAGCCAGCCGGTCGACGCCATTCTCCAGCGGCGTGAGATTGATGTGGGGCGGCACCTGCTCGATGGTAGGTGCGACGATAGGGCGACGAGGATCGTTGATCGCCACGAAGGTGCTTTCTTCGACCTGCCGGTTCTGTTCCTCGATCGAGTCGCGGACCGTCTTGAACAGTTCCTGCACCTCGCCCAGGTTGGTCTTCACCCGCTCCGATACCCGGGTGAACTCGAAGGGAAGCAGCTCGGCGTTGGCCAGTCGCAGCACGGCCGTGCCGGCAGTCTGAGCCAGGGCACGGCCGTAGACGAAGGCGGTGTCACTGAAGGTGGTGTACCAGTGGTAACTGTCGTAGATGGAATGCCAGATTCCGCCGTCGTCCTCCCCTCCGAATCCCAGGTTGAGCGACGCAATCCCCAGGTGGTGGTAGAACGCGGTGTAGTCCGATCCGGAACCCATCGCGTCGATGGGGAAGTCCGGCCGTTTCCTCGCTTTCTCCCGGTCCTTGGCCGACTTGCCTCCGGCGATCGCGGCGAGCTGGGCCCGTCGGTAGACCGACATGCCGGTCTCCGGGTCCTTGATGTCGCGAGCGACCTGGCTGAGCAGCCGCTCCAGCGCGGGAGAACCGTCGGCACCCAGAAAACCTCGCCCGTTGCCGTCGGTGTTGATGTACGCCACAGCGTGTTTGGCCAGGTCCTCCGCGTGGGCCTCGGCCCATTCGGTGGAGCCGAGCAGCATTGGCTCCTCTCCATCCCAGGCCGCGAATATGATGGTGCGGCGCGGCTTCCACCCCTGGCGCAGCAGCGCACCAACCCCTCGGGCCTCTTCCAAGAGCGCCACCAGCCCCGAGATGGGGTCCTCCGCGCCGTTGACCCACGCATCGTGGTGGTTGCCCCGGATCACCCACTCGTTCGGTGCGGTGGCTCCAGGAACCTTCGCGATGACGTTGCGCGCCGGTACCAGCCGCCAATCGAATCGCAGCCTCAGATGCACTCGCGCGGGACCGGGTCCGATGTGATAGGTGATCGGCAGCCCGCCTGCCCAATCCCGCGGCGCGACCCTGCCTCCGATGGCCGCCAGCAAGGGCTGGGCGTCGGCATAACTGATCGGCTGGACCGGGATCTTGGGCAGGGTCGGTGCCTCAGCCCGATCCAGCCGCTTGGCATCTCGGGTGGCGCCGATTCCGGGGGTGAGGGGGTCGCCGGTGAAGAGCGGCATGTCGAGCACGCTGCCCCGCTGCACCCCGTCCTTGGGCCGGTAGCCGCCCTTGGGGTACACGTCACCCGCGTGGTACCCGTCGTCACCCGGGTCGGAGTAGATGAGGCAGCCCACCGCACCGTGCTCGGCCGCGAGCTTGGGTTTGATGCCGCGCCACGACCGGCCGTACTTCGCGATGACGATGGCACCCTTCACTGAGATACCGAGCCGCTCGAGTCGCTCGTAGTCGGCAGGAATCCCGTAGTTCACGAACACCAGGGGGGCGGTGACGTCACCATCGGCGGAATAGGCGTTGTAAGTCGGGAGTTGTTCCGATTGCTGGGCGCTTGCCGGATCCGCCTTGACGGGGGGTTCCTTCAGCGCAGCGGTGAAGCGCCTCGGGGCCACCAGCTCGACTACCCGCTCCTTCGGGGTGGGAAAGAGGACCTGGAAGGTCTCGATCTCGGCATCGAGCCCCCAGGCCCGAAACTTCTTCAGGATCCAATCGGCATTGACGCTGTCGTAGGGTGAGCCGAGATGATGGGGTCGAGCCGAAAGGATCCGCATCGACGCGCGAAGCGAGTCGGGATGGGGGACAGCGCGGAACTTCTCCTCCCACTGACGCTGCTCTCCCGCGGCTTTCTCGGAGAATCCCCGGAGTGGCCCCCCGTCTCCGGCCGATGCCGCGGAGACGAGGAGCAGTGCCCCAAGGAGGAGGCTGGAGCGAGTCAAATCTTCATTGCGACAACAGAATGGTCTGTGCGACCGACGGCACTCCCTTGTCGTTGATGAGGAAGAGCAGGTACGGACCCGGCGGCGCAATGCGGCCGGACGCCGGCGGGGTCAAGCTGAGACCGCCGGAAGTAACAGTGAACGTCAACGTGTTAAGCCGCTGTCCCATGTTGAATGCATGGGTGGTAGAGGTATGGCGGATGATGTTGACCTTTCGGATCGAGGCAGCATCGGCGGTCTGCACCGTAAAGGGCACGTTGTAGTGCATGTCATTGGCCCCGCCCGGAAGAGTGTAGGCTGGCCGAGCCCCTTTGAACAGATACGGCGGTGAGAAGATCTCGTAATTGGTCTGTTGGGTAGGGGCGCCGCCGTCCCCGCTCCCGATGACCATTACCCGGCCATCGGGCAGTAGGGCGGCGGTCGAGTGATACACTCGCAGCTTGCTTGCAGTGGACCAAGTGGCCCAGCCGGTGGCCGAATCCCACGCCTCCGCCGCGAAGACCGCGCCGCTCTCGCTGTTGAAGCCGCATTGGCTGGTGCCGCCGGTCACCAGGACCTTACCATCGGGCAGGATGGTCGCGTTGGTCTGCCGGCGACGAATGGCCATCGGCGGGGCCCGACGACCACTGTGGAGTCGGGTCCGCGAGGTCGATGATTTCGGTCCGGTTCTCGGGCAGTGGTGAGGTTGTCGAGGTGCAACTGCTTCCACCACCACCGATGTAGAGCACCCTGCTATTGAGCATCACAGCGGAGCCGTAGTTGTGGCTGGGAATTACTTTTGCAGGGACGAGTCCCACCGTGGTCCAGCTGCCGCTGCCGCTGGGATTGAGGTAGCTGGAGCCATCCTCACCGGCATAGAAGATCCATCCATTCTTCGGCTCGACGAAGGCGCGCGGATACAGCGAAAGCGAGCGACTGGCTCCGCTGAGTACGGTCCAGCCGGATCCGTTGTAGCGCTCGGGGAAAACCACATTCCCTACCGTGGCGTTGTCGGTACCGCCGAGCGCAACCACATCACCATTGTCCAAGGTTACCAGGGTGGGATACCAGCGAGCATAGTTCAACTGAGCGGTGGTGGGCTCCCAGGAGGTTCCGTTGAAGAGGCTGGTCTGTTTCAGACCGTTGCCATCCCCCAATGACTCGTTGTGCCCGCCTGCCACCAGCAGCTTGCCGTTCGGCAAGAAGGCGTGTCCACTGCAAAACAGCTCGCAGTTGGTCGGGTTGGTACAAGTACTCGCAGGCAGACGAGTGAAACCACTCCCCACTGGGTTCCAGGTGTGCGGCTCGTCTGTGTGGCCCCACATGAGCAGCCGCCCGCCTACGAAACTCAGGTGCAAAGCGATCAGACCATTAGGAGTAGTGATGGGAGTATCCCAATTGCCGACGGTCGCCTCGGGGCCGGGAGGTGCCGAGAGTGTGGCAGTGACCGAGCGGTCAGCGGTGATGCTCAGGATGCAGGTTCCTGTCCCACTGCAGTCGCCAGTCCAGCCATCGAAGGTGTGGCCGCTGTTGGGCGCGACGGTCAGGGTGATCTGAGTCTGGTCCTGGTAAGTAGCGCTGCAGGTACCGCTTCCTGCCGAACCGGTCGTAATGCTGCAATTGATCTGAGGCGTTGGGCCTGCCGCGCTCTGCACCAAGCCACTGCCGTTGCCTCCGCCGACCACGTTGAGGGTGAACGAAGCGGGGCCCTGACCGGTGAAGGTGGCGCGGACGTTACGGGACTGGGTCATCACCACTTTGCAGGTGGGGGCCGTTCCGGTGCAGGCACCGCTCCATCCGGCGAAAGTACTGAGCGGGTCGGCGGTGGCGGTGAGGACCACCGTCGATTTGAACCCATACATCTTGGTGCAGTCTGTCGGACTGTAGCCGCCATCGTCGATCTCGCAAACGAGGATGGTTTCGCCGACCTGGGGAGCGGTCACAACTCCGTGCCCGGTGCCGGCGCCGGTCACCGTAAGCGTCCGGTCCACCTTCACGCGCGCGGCGTCAGGCTCAGTAAACCTTGATGTGTCCTGACAGCTTTGGAGCCAGAGTGCGACGACGATGAAACAAAGAATTCGAGGACTGACGGCCACCAGACGACGCATGCGACGCTCCTGCAAGAGTTCATTCGTAGCGGATGAGCTAGGAGAGGAGCAGCGCTCGACGAGCCATCGGAGGAGGCGTCGCAGTCGAGCACTCTGGGCGTCTGGTTATGGGATTATGGGGTTAACGTACAGGTCAAAATGGGGGACCGCTAGGATGAACCGAGCGGTAGGCAATACTGCCTAGGACGGTGCAATTTGCTGCAGTTTTCGACTTGCCCCTGCTGGGGGAGCGGTGTAGACTCCCGCTCCCGAATATGTCCGGGCGATTAGCTCAGCTGGTTAGAGCGCGCGCCTCACATGCGCGAGGTCGGGGGTTCAAGTCCCTCATCGCCCATGCCCCGGTTCCCCCACTGACGGTCCCCCCTGACATGCCGGGAATGCCGCGCCCCCCTTGCACGAGGGCCATTGGCGCGGAACATTGGGGAGCTTTGTCCATGCTCCGCGGTCCCTCGGGGGAACCGCCGCCGTGGGCCGGAGCCACCTTTGGTACCTTGAACAGGGTAGGGCCATAGCGTGCCATCAGAGACCCTTCAACAGGCGCACCTGTCGCTCAGCCTCACCTCGTCGCTCGCATCCGACCTGATCGGATTCGCCGGCGACGAGGGGCACCCCGAATTTCCCTGTCTCTCTCGCACCCACAACCCCGCCAGCTGCGTTCCCTGTGTCGATTTCTCTCCGTGGCTGCGTCAACGGGTGCGGTGGCAGGATGCGGACGCCGTGGCAGAGTACTTGTGGCAAGTCAGGCAGGCCAATCCGGGGGCCGGAGGGACCGCGGAGGAGTTCAGGAGCCGCTACCGTGAGCTGGCAACCGCGCTGCTGAATGTGCCGTTCGAGCAGCACCTGGCCGGCGGTAGCGATGACGCGTACCTGGACCTCCGCGTCGCGCTGATCCTGCTGGCGGTGCACGAAGGATTCTCCGGGTTCATCATGACCGGCGAGGCCGCGGACTTCGTGGCTTCGGTGATGTTACCGCACCGGTTGATCCTGCTCGACCCGTCCGAGCTGGTGGAGCGGAGGAATGAATTCGTGCGGACCATGGCCAACGAGTTGAGCTACTGGTCGTCATGGTCAGCGATGGATGCGGCGGAGCTGCCGTCGCCGACTCCTCCGGAGCTGCCGGAGCTGCACCAGATTCTCCGGCGACTGCAGGGACTGCCGTTGGGCATGCGGGCTCACGCAATCGACGCCCTGCGCCACCTGAGCGCCGACCCGCGGGCCCCACGAACGTTGCCGAGCCTGAGCCGCTATGAAACTCGCAAGCGCGGCCTCGACGTGAACGAATCCACCCGGCGGATCATGGCCACCGGCCTGGTGGTGCCGGCCAGCGATCTGGGCGCGTGGCTCACCGGCTGGACCCGGCGCGAGCTGCTGGGCTTCCTGGCGCAATGCGGAGTCCGCCCTCGCAATTCGTGGAGCAAGGAGCGCCTGGCCGCCCTGGCGACGGCGGAGTGCGCCGAGCTGCTCTATTCCCGTATGGCCGAGTCCGGCGCAGTGGAGCTCGCTCCCCAGCATGTGGATGGCGCCCGGCAGCTTCGGGAGTATGGCGACAACGTACGAGAGACGTGGAGAGTATGGCTGGGGTTCGGGGTCAACTGCTAGATCAATCCTCCCCGGCGCAGCCGTCCGATCTGATCGAACCGCTCCTCATGTACCGCAAGCACTTCCTCCGGCGTGACGGTGGAGACGCCGGGTTTGCCGACCTCGACGCCGGCGGCGTAGTTCGCCAGCTGCGCCGCGTCCCGCACTGAAGCACCTGCCGCGAGCGCCGTCCCCATCCATGCCGTCACCGTGTCGCCCGCGCCGGACACGTCGAACACCCGCCGAGCGATGCTGGGGATGTGCATCGCGGCACCATCCTTGGTGACCAGCACCATTCCGTCGGGGCCCAAGGTGACCAGCAGATTGTCGACCTTGAGTCGGGCCAGCACCTTGGGCAAGGCATCGCCGTCCTGCAGGTCAACCGCCGCTCCCAGGGCCGACTCCAGCTCGCGGCGGTTGGGCTTGAACACGGTGGCGCCGGCGTACTCGAAGAACTGGCGGAACTTGGGGTCGACCACGATGGGAATGCCCCGGCGCCGGGCCACCTCCATCACGGCGGCGATCAGCCCGGGCGCGAGCGCCCCCTTGTTGTAGTCCTCCAAGAGGAGCGCGTCGGCGTCGGCCAGCGCGTCCTTCGCCACCCGGATCAGGCGAGTCAGGTCCGGTCCCTCCAGCAACGTCTCCACCTCGTCATCGATTCGCACGATCTGCTGAGAACGGGCGATGATCCTGGTCTTCGAGGTAGTCGGGCGGCCGGCCACGGTGATCACGTGCTGGTCATCCAGCCGTGCCACCGCTAACTCCTGGCGGATGGCCGAGCCGTCACCGTCGTCGCCTACGGCACCTACCAGAAGGCACTTCGCTCCCATCGCCGCGACGTTGGCTGCGACGTTGGCGGCTCCGCCCAGCGCAGCGTGACGCTCCTTGACCGCCACGACCGGCACCGGCGCCTCGGGCGACATTCGCTCGGTCTCGCCGATCAGGTAGCGGTCCAGCATGATGTCGCCCACCACCACGACCCGGCTGGCGCCCATTCGCTGGATCAGCTGTACCAGACGGTCGCGCGCCAGCGGCGGCGGCTGCTGCCTCATCGCAGCTCCCCCTTGCCGCGCAAGCCGACGGTCGCCTGGAGCCGGCCTTCGAACCGGTTCACCGTTCGCCCCTCCACGTGTTCCGCGTCGACCACATGATGAAATCCGGCTGTGGCTTGAAGGTCGACCGGCCCTTGTCGCCCCTCCAATCCTACCGCCGCCCGAAATGTCTTCTCGACTACTCCGATGAATATCAGCGGGATCTGGCCCGCCTCCAGGTCGGTCTGCGGAAAAGGAGCGTCTAACCGGCCTTCACCTTGTCGTAACAGAGTCAGCTCCGGCGTCAGCAGCCAGTGGCGCCCGAGCGGGGTGGAGACGAACGCACTGAGCTGGTCCAGGTCGGCGAAGTTGCGACCCAGCCCCACGCCCGCGTCGGTGAAGTTCTCCAACGGATTGACGGTTCGGAACGCGAGACTGGTGGCCCGGGTGTACAGAGCGCGCCAGCCGAACCGGCGTCCGAGGGGACCGAACCCCGCGGCCGTCAGTGCCCAGCGGTCAGGGTATCTGCCCGGGCCGCTCCGGTTCTGATACTGAATGTCGTCGATCGCGAGCTGAAGCTGGAAGCCGGCCTTCCGTAACGCGCGCCAGTGGAGATCGAGTCCGACCAGCACGTTGGCCCCCGAGTCGCCCCGCCCATATTGGTTGGCCAGGAGCAAGAGGCTCACCGGATTGCGGAACCGCCCGTCGAAATTGCGATCCGGCCCCGCCAACACCGACGTCTCCCAGATCGCCACCTGCACTCGGTCGGAGAGCCGAACCCCGAGCCGATGAGCGAAGAAGTACCGGTGGGCCAGCTCACCCTCCGGGGTCTGCTGATCCTTCAGGTCGCCGGCGAGCGCGTGCAGCCGCAGCCACCGAGTCCCGGCGTCGAAGGCGATGGCGTCCCGCCCGTAGCTGTAATTGCTGAGCCCCAACCCCGGCAGGCCCACCGGTCCCCAGTTCCGATCCATCTGACCGTAGAACACGGTGCCCCAGCCGAACTGCGCGCTCAGGTAAGCGTCCACCGAGCGTCCTATGAATTCGGCATCGTGCCGGCCGGGCCAGTCGGGATCGTCCAGCAGTCGCGGCTCACCCACCGCATGAGTGACTAAGGCGAGCGGCCCGATGATGGCATGGGCCGAGGCCTCGATAAATGGCCGGACTCCATCCGTTCCGGCCGGGTGCAGCAGGTCGCGGCGCGGGTGGCTGTACGCCTGTCCACCCAGCCGTCCCTCCAGCTCCCAGGTGTTCTTGCCCGACGGCGGCTCCAGGTCGATGCGAAGCTGATGAATCACCCGCCCGTTCCGCGACTCCGGTGCGCTGTCGGCCGCCTCCAAGGCCCGCAGAATATCGACCCTCCGAAAGGGCCGGATCATGGGTGAGGGGTCGGCGATCTCGCCCCGGGTGATGAGGTGCTCGATCAGCGCGAGACGGGAATCGTCCAACGCGAGGTAGGGCGAAGCTTGGGCCGCGACGCGCGCGGGCGTCTGCACACCGGCGAGGAGGCCGGCGGCAAAGACGAATCGGCTGAGAGGCGGCATCGGGCCGAAAGGTAATTCGGGCCCAGAGTCTTCTCGACCCTCGACTGGCGTTCCTTCCTACTTATCTTGGCGTTAAACCGGTACCGGCGCCCGACCTCAGCCGAGGTATCATGGCATGGCGAAGCAAGACAATCTCGACCCTCAAACCAGGGATCTGGTTCGTTTCGCCGCGGCGATCGCGCTGGGGTACGAGCCGGAGCTGCGCGACCGGGTGGGGCCGCTGCGATCATCACAGGTGCCGGTGCCCTGGGTCGAGGAGCTGCTGCTGCAGTCGGTCCTGATGGTCGGATACCCCCGAGCCCTGATCGCCTTCGGGGTGTGGCGCAAATTCAGCGGGGTGCCTGCGCCTCAGTCCGACGCTGAAGCGGACTACGGCCGCACCGCAGAGTGGACTCGGCGAGGTGAGGGGGTCTGTGCCACGGTGTACGGCGAGAACTACGGCAAGCTGCGCGATAGCGTCCGGGTGCTGCACCCGGCAATCGATTCCTGGATGATCACCGAGGGGTACGGTCGCACCTTGGGCCGGCCGGGGCTCGATCTCATGCGCCGGGAGTTGTGCACGGTGGCCCAAACCGCGGTACTCGAGGCTCCCAGACAGTTGCACTCTCATCTGCGGGGCGCGCTCAACGCGGGGGCAACCTTCGGGCAGGTCGAGGGCGTCCTTTCCATCGTGAACCCGATGCTCTCCTTCGACCAGTGGAAAAAGGTCAAGGAGCTGTGGCGCACGGTCCGCGAAGGTTGGGCGCCGAGCAACTGATGTTCATCGATCGCGTGGTGGTGCGGGTGGCAGGCGGTGCCGGCGGCTCCGGCGCCAGCTCGTTTGCCCGCTTCAAGTACAAGCCCAAGGGCGGTCCCGACGGTGGCGACGGGGGAAAAGGTGGCAGCGTGTTCGTCCGGGTAGACGCGAACCTCGCCACCTTACTGGACTATCGCTATCGCAACGTGTGGAGGGCGGAGCGAGGAGAACACGGCAAGGGTAAGACCCAAACCGGGGCATCGGCGCCGGACATCTATTTACCGGTGCCGCCGGGCACCGAAGTGCGAGACGTCAACGGCACGCCGTTGGGCGAGGTGCTCGGCCCGGGCGAGACGATCCGGGTTGCGCGCGGGGGCCGCGGCGGTCGGGGCAACGCACGGTTCGCCACCCCGACCCACCAAGCGCCGCGAGAATGGGAGCCGGGTGAAGATGGCGAAGATCGTGAAATCGAGTTGGTGCTCAAGCTCATCGCCGACGTCGGGCTGGTCGGCGAGCCCAACGCCGGCAAGAGCACGCTGCTCAGCGTAATTTCCGCCGCCCGACCCAAGATCGCCGACTATCCCTTCACCACGCTGGAGCCCAATCTCGGCGTGGTGTCGCTCTCGGGGCACCGCAGCTTCGTAACCGCCGACATTCCCGGCATCATTGAGGGAGCCCATCAAGGAAAGGGCCTCGGCCTTCGCTTTCTGCAGCACGTGGAGCGCACTCGAGTCCTGGCATTCCTGCTTCCGCTTGACAGCCCCGACCTTCACGCGGCATTCCAGCGGCTGCGGCATGAGGTTCGGCAGTACAGTCCGGCCCTGGCGGACAAGCCTCATGTCGTCGTCCTCACCAAGCGTGATCTCCTTCCTGCCGGCGATCCTCTTCCCAACATCGAGGCCCCAGGGGCTCTGAAGCAGCTGGCCGTGTCGAGCGCCGCGGGAACCGGCCTGGAGGAGCTCAAAGAACAGCTCTGGCGATTCATCGAACACGCGAAGGCGGAAGAGCGGGAGTCCAACGACCTGGAGCGGGTGGCGGGGAATTGGCCGGCGGAGGATTCAGAGGAGTAGGATGAGCGACGAGCGTGCCGCCTACCTGGCGCTGGGGCTGGTCCCCGGTATCGGACCGGCTCGACTCCAGACGTTGCTCGATGCCTGTCAGACCTCGCTCGGCGCCATTTCGGCGCCGCTCGCGTTTTTGGGCTCCTTACCGGGATTTACCCGGGCCGCGGCCACTGCGATCCGAGGTACTTCTCTCGCTGCCGGCCACCGGATCCTGAGCCAAGTGGAGCAAGCCGGCGGGGAGGTGCTACTCCTGCCCGACGCCAAGTTCCCGGCATTGCTGCGGCACATTCCGGATCCACCGCCGGTACTCTTTGCCCAAGGTGATCTTGGCCTGCTGCTCCAACCTGCCGTGGCCATCGTGGGAAGCCGGGAGCACACACCGTATGGCCAGGAGGTCTGCCGCACCTTGGCGTGGGACGCTGCTCGCGCCGGAGTCGTCGTAATCAGCGGCATGGCGAGAGGACTGGACGCGGTCGCGCACGGGGCGGCCCTCGACGCCGGAGCCGGCACCATCGGCGTGCTCGCCAACGGTCTCGGGGTGATCTACCCGGCGGCCAACCGCGCGCTGTACGAGCGGGTCGTGAAACGAGGCCTGCTTCTCACCGAGTTTCCTCCAGGGGAGCGACCTCACGCCGGCAGCTTTCCCCGGCGCAACCGGCTGATCAGCGGCCTTGCGCGGGTGACGGTCGTGGTCGAGGCAGCGGTGGGCTCCGGCGCGTTGATCACGGCAGGAACC
Organism: uncultured Gemmatimonadales bacterium; assembly: GCA_963812755.1. Classification (GTDB taxonomy): domain Bacteria; phylum Gemmatimonadota; class Gemmatimonadetes; order Gemmatimonadales; family GWC2-71-9; genus CAVVWJ01. The sequence goes on from CAWEWK010000005.1 coordinate 622,349, forward strand.
GCCCTGGAGCAGGGGCGGGAAGTGATGGCTGTTCCCGGAAACATCACTAGTCCTGTTTCGGCGGGCACCAATCGACTCATTGGTGACGGGGCCGCCCCGATTCTCGAATCCGCCGACCTGCTTCAACATTATCCCGACGCGAAGCCGATTCCGCTGACCGCCTCCGCGGCCGCGATTGGTCCCGGCAACGCGCCATTGCCGGAGACGTTGAGCCAGGAAGAGCGGGAGCTGGTGGAGATGATCGGGACCGATCCGGTGTTGCTGGATGACCTGGTTCATCGAACGGGCCGTGCTGTCCACCAGTTGCTGTCGACCCTGTGCAACCTGGAGATCGCCGGCATCGTGGAGCAGCGCCCGGGAAGGCTCTTTCGCCGCCTCTGAAGCGGCCGAAGATCGCCCACGCCGGTGACAGCAGGCATATTCCAGTATGCACGTTTACCTCCACGTCCCGTTCTGCGCCCGCCGCTGCAGCTACTGCGACTTCGCCATCGCCATCCGGCCGCAAGTCCCCTCGGCCGAGTACGCCGACGCGGTGCTGCGGGAATGGTCATCCTGGCAGTCGCATCCGATATGGAACGACTCGCCCCGGATCGAGACCATCTACTTCGGCGGTGGCACGCCCTCCCGGCTCGATCCGCCGGCCGTCGCTCGCTTTCTCGAGCGCCTGACTGCCGACCGGCCGGTCGCCCGGGAAGTGGAGATCACCTTGGAGGTGAACCCGGACGACGTGACCCCGGCTCGAGCGCGCGCATGGCGATCGGCCGGGGTAAACCGGATCTCGTTAGGCGTCCAGTCGTTCGAGCCCGAAGTGCTCCGATGGATGCACCGGACCCACACGGCCGAACAGTCGGTCGAAGCGGTCGAGGTCCTGCGAACCGCCGGCATCGCTGATCTCTCGCTCGATCTGATTTTCGCCCTGCCCACCGCGCTGCGTCGCGAGTGGACCGCCGACCTGGACCGCGCCTTCGCGCTCGAACCGGATCACCTTTCGCTCTACGGCCTCACGGTCGAGGAGCACACCCCACTGGGGCATTGGACCGCCCGAGGTGAGGTGCCCCCAATCGACGACGAGCGATATGCCGGTGAATTCCTCGCCGCCGCATACGCCCTCACTGCGCGGGGCTACCAGCATTACGAGGTGTCCAACGCCGCTCGCCCGGGACACCGCTCGCGGCACAACAGCGCATACTGGCGCAGGGCGTCATATCTCGGGCTGGGGCCATCGGCCCACAGCAGCTGGGGAGCGGATCGGCAGTGGAACATCAGGGAGTGGGTGCCCTATCAGCGCGCCATCCAGGAAGGTGCCACGGCCATCGCAGGCCACGAGCGGCTAGACCCCGAGAGCATCGAGCTGGAGGAGCTGTATCTCGGCCTACGAACCCGGGAGGGTCTCCTGATGGAGCGGATTCCCGCTGCCACCAGGATGCGATGGATCCACCACGGGTGGGCCACCGCCGCCGACGGCCGGATCAGCCTGACGCCCGAGGGCTGGCTGAGGCTGGATGGGTTGGTTTCGAGCGTCCGCCCTCTCAGTGCCGCCGTCATATCGAAGGTCTAGGGCCCCGGGTCGGGGGTCGATAGATTTCCTTGCTATGCCCCCTCAGGACCAATTGAGCGAGCGGGAGCTGCGGGTGCTCGAGGCCGTCGTGCAGACCTATATCGAGACCGCGGAACCGGCCGGCAGCCAGACGATCGCCCGGCGATTCGGCTTGGGAGTGTCTCCAGCGACCATCCGCAACACCATGAGCGAGCTGGAGGACAAGGGCTATCTCTTTCACCCGCACACTTCCGCCGGACGGATTCCCACCGATCGGGCCTATCGGGTCTACGTAAACGAGATCATGCGGTTGGCTCCTCCGAGCCATGAGGAGCAGAGAGCCTTGCGGGCGGAGCTGCTGGGGTCGCGGAGCATGGTGGAGGAAATCCTGCGCCGGGCGGCCCAGGTGCTGGGAATTCTGACCCAGGAGCTCGGTGTCGCCGTGGCTCCGGCCCTCAATGAGATGGTGCTGGAGCGCCTGGAGCTGGTGAAGGTCTCGTCCGAGCGACTGCTCCTGGTGTTCAACCTGCGTACCGGAGTCGTTCGGACCATCTTCGTGGAAGTTCCCGGACAGCTGCCCGACTCCACTCTCCAGGACGTGGCCCGCATTCTGAATCAGCGGCTGGCCGGCCTGACGCTTCAGGAGATTCGCAGCACCATCGGTGAGCGGTTGCGCGATGCGGGTGGGCCGTCAGCGGAGTTGCTCAATATCTTCATCGCCGAGCGAGAGGAGATCTTCGATCTGGCGGACGAGCGGACTACGGTGGTGTTGGGCAGCGCCCAGATGTTGGCCGAACAGCCGGAGTTCGCCTCCAACATCCGGATGAGGGAGCTGCTCCGGCTCACCGAGCGCCATGACCTGTTGAAGGAAGCGCTGGCCACGCGTCGCCGTCACGGCCTGTCCATCACCATCGGGGCCGAGAACCCCGATACCCGGCTGAGCGACTTCACGCTGGTAACGTCGTCCTATGAGACGGGCGGGCTCAAGGGCGTCATCGGGGTGATGGGCCCGACGCGGATGCCCTACGACAAAATCATCGGCCTGGTGGAGCACACCAGCCGCCTGGTGGAAGGATTGCTGGAGTGACCGAGTTTTACGAGCTGCTGGGAGTGTCCCGCGAAGCCTCCGAGGTCGAGATCAAGAAGGCCTATCGGAAGCTTGCCATGGAGTACCATCCGGACCGCAACTCGGCTCCTGAAGCGGAAGCCCGTTTCAAGGAGATCACCGAGGCCTACGAGGTCCTGCGCGATCCGCAGAAGCGCGCGGCGTACGATCGCTATGGCAAGGCCGGGGTCGGGGCCGGCGGCGGGTTCGGCTTCCATCATGTCGACCTGACCGAAGCGCTGAACATCTTCATGCGCGACTTCGGTGGTCTGGGCGGGTTCGAGTCGATCTTCGGTGGCCGCCCCCGCCAGGATTCGCGCCGAGGGCAAGACGTCAGGGTCACCATGAAGCTGACCCTGACCGAGGTCGCGACCGGGGTCAAGCGGTCGGTCAAGATCAAGACCCTGGATCGCTGCAACATATGCCAGGGTACCGGAGCCAAGGCCGGCACCCGGCCGGCGACCTGCTCGACCTGCGGAGGCAGTGGAGAGGTTCGGCGGGCCACCCGCAGCGTGTTCGGACAATTCGTCTCGGTGTCGCCTTGTCCGACCTGCGCCGGCGAGGGCACCATCATCTCCCAGCCGTGCGAGGTGTGTCGCGGCGAAGGGCGGGTCAAGGCCGATCGCACGCTCGCGGTCGAAGTGCCTCCCGGCGTGTCGGCCAACAACTACCTGACCCTTCGGGGGCAAGGCGCCGCCGGAGCGCGCAACGGTCCCAACGGCGACCTGCTGGTCATGCTCGACATCAAGGACGACGAGCGTTTCCAGCGACAGGGAGACGACCTGATTTTCGATCTCCCCCTTTCCTTTTCCCAAGCGGCGCTCGGTTTGCAGTTCCCGGTCCCGACGCCGTACGGGAACGAGGAGATCCGAATTCCGCCGGGAACCCAGCCGGAGACGGTGCTCCGGCTCAAGGGACGGGGCTTGCCGGTGTTGGGTCAGAACGCCAAGGGCGATCTCCTTATCCGGGTCCACTTGTGGACGCCGGAGCGGCTCACCGAAGAGCAAGAGCGCCTGTTCCGCGAGCTGGCCAAGCTGGAAGGCGACCCACCGAAGCGGTCCCCCGGATTCTGGTCCAAGCTCAAGGAGGCGCTCGGGGCATGACCTGGTGGGCCATCGACGTTCGAACCGGCCCCGAGCAGAGGGAGTGGATGGGTGCGTGGTTGGTCACCCGTACCGGACTGGCGGTGGAGGAGCAGGACGACGGCACGCTGGTCACCTTTGCCGCCGATGAGAGCGCGGCGGAGGCTCTGATGGCGGCGATCGAGAGTGCGGGCGGCCCGCCGGTCGAGATGGCGCGCCGCCCGCTCGATTCGGTGGATTGGTCGACCCGCTGGCGCGACGGGCTGCGTCCCCGGCGGTTCGGCCGGCTCACCGTGGTGCCGTCCTGGAGTCCCGAAGCGGCGCAGCCGGACCGGTTCTCCATTGTGCTCGATCCCGAAATGGCGTTCGGCAGTGGGGAGCATGGCTCGACTCGCGCCGCCCTCACTCTGCTGGAGCGGTGGGTCCGGCCGGGAGACCGGGTGCTCGATCTTGGCAGTGGAAGCGGGATCCTGGCGATCGCCGCGGCCAAGCTGGGCGCGGCCCGTGCCATCGGCATCGAGAACGATCCGGAGGCCAACGAAGTGGCGGCGCGCAACATCAGCCGCAACGCCGTGGGTGGGCAGGTCGAGCTGCTGGACGGTGACGCCGGCATGCTCGGTCCGCTGGTTGGTCCGGTCGATCTTCTCCTCTCCAACATCCTGCGCACCATCAACGCAGCACTGCTTCCCGCCATCCACAGCGCGCTTCGGCCGGAGGGCATCGCGATCTTCTCTGGAATGGAGGAGGCCGAGGCGCCCGATTTTCGGCCGGTGCTGCAACAGTCGGGGTTTACAGTCGAAGATGAGATCCTCGACTCCGGATGGTGGGCGGTGGCAGCCCGGCGATGATCGTACTCCTGCAGCCGGGCGCAGCGGCAGAGGGGCCCATACTGGCGGGCAGATTGCTCGAGGGCGAAGAGCATCATCTTCGGGTCCGGCGCGCAAAGCCGGGCGAGTTGGTGGCAGTTCGAGATGGCGCTGGGTTGGTCGCGACGGGAAGGCTGGTGCGGGGCAGCAGGGAGTGGGAGGTCGAGATCGCATCGGGCGAGGTGCGGCCACCGCCCCCGGCGTTGTTGCTGGCGGTGGCGGCGGGGGACCGGGACCGGTTTGCCTGGCTAGTGGAAAAGGCCGTTGAGCTAGGGGTAACGACAATCGTTCCCCTGGAGACGGCTCGTACCGGTGGGGTCGCCACCAGGCTCCGAACCCAGCACGTCGCCAAGCTCCGGCGACACGCGCTCGAAGCCCTGAAGCAGTGCGGGGCAGCGTGGGTGTGCTCGGTGGAGGACCCGGTGGCGCTGGAGAAATTCCTTCAGCGACCGCACTCGGGGCAGAAGTGGCTCGGCAATTCGGCGGGGGAGCCCCCCGCACCCACGCTGGGCGGCACTCCCGTGAGCGTGCTCATCGGTCCGGAAGGTGGATTGGAGGAGCAGGAGCACCGGGCGGCCGTGGGCGCTGGATTTCGCCCCACCGTGTTGGGGCCACACACCTTGCGATTCGAGACCGCCGCGATCGCCGCCGCGGCAGCGGTGGGCACGGCTCGACTACGGGGAAACCATGACTGACTGCTTGTTTTGCAAGATCGTTGCGGGAGAGGTCCCGGCCCAGATCGTGAAGCGGGGCGACGAGGTGCTCGCCTTCCGGGACATCGACCCCAAGGCACCCACTCACGTGCTGGTGATACCCACCCGCCACGTGACCAGCAGTACGCAACGCCACCGGCGCCGACGGTGAGCGGCTACTGGCCCGGACCATGCTGTTTGCCGCCGAGGTTGCGAGCGAGCTGGGCCTCGATTCGCGGGGCTACCGCATCGTGACCAACACCGGGCCCGATGCAGGACAGAGCGTCGATCATCTCCACCTCCATGTGCTCGGCGGCAGAAGGATGACCTGGCCGCCGGGGTGAGATTGGCGTTCCGGCTTGCCCCGCGAACTCGGCCCCGGTAACTTTCCGAACTTATTCGGATTACTGCCCTTACAGGGCCGAGAGGGGTGATACACTGCATGCCTGAAGTCATCATTCACGATGACGAAAGCTTCGAGCGAGCGCTCAAGCGCTTCAAGAAGAAGTGCGAGAAGGCCGGGATCCTGTCGGACCTCCGGAAACATCGGCACTTCGAGAAGCCGAGCGAAAAGCGGAAGCGGAAGATGAACGCCGCGGTCCGCAAGAATCGCCGAGGCCCACGTGTCCCCCGCGGCTAGCGCCGCTGATGCCTTGCGGGCCGCCCTGAATGCGGCCCGTAAGGCCCAGGACAAGGACCGTACTCTGGTGCTGGGCACGATCCTGGCCAACCTCAAGAACCGCGAAATCGAGCTCCGGCGGCCTGCCACCGACGACGAAGTGGCGGAAGTGTTGCGAAAGGGAATCAAGATCCGCCGGGAGGCCGTGGAGCAGTACACCGCGGCGGGCCGGGAAGATCTGGCCGGAGTGGAGCAGGGGCAGATCAAGGTGTTGGAGGAGTTTCTGCCGCCGGCGGTTGACCCGGCAGAGATCCGCAGCGCCGTTCGCGAGGCGATCGGCGGCGGAGCCAAAGACATGGGTAAGGTGATGGCGCAGGTCCTTCCCAAGTACAAGGGCCGCGCCGATGGGAAGCTGATCAACCAGATAGTTCGCGAGGAGCTTCAGGCGGGGTGATGGCGGTGGATGATCTCTCTCCTGACGGGGTGCGGGCCCAGATCCGGGTCGGCACCCCGTCGCCTTTGCCGCCCGATCGAATGGACGAGGCACTTCAAACCATCGAGTTCGATGCCGTCCTGGAGTTGGTAGCCGGACATGCCGCGGGCGACTTGGGGGCCGACCGGATCCGCCGGCGGCGGCCCGGCACCGACCCGGACCAGCTTCGTGCGGAGCTGGCGCGGGTGGGTGAGGTAGCCGACCTCTTCCGCCGGGGCGATGGCCTGCTGGCGGAGCCGATCCCCGACGTCACCGCAACACTGGCGCGCCTGCGGGTGGAGGGAAGCGTGCTGGAAGGCCTTGGGCTCGCCGCGATTGGGCGGGTCATCACGGCCGGCCGGCAGGTGCATGCCGACCTCCGGCGGGTGGCGGAGACTGCTCCGCTGGCCGCCCAACTGGCCCAGCCGCTGCCGGAGAAGGCGATCGATCGACGCCTGGAGCAGTCGCTCGACCCCGACGGCAACCTGCTCGACACGGCCAGCCCCAAGCTCGCCGCGGCTCGGCGAGAGGTTCACGCCGCCCGGCACCGCCTGCTACGCAAGCTGGAGACGCTGCTTCGGGGACTCGATGCCGGCGCCGCTCCATCCGACGCGTCGGTCACCGTGCGTGGCGGCCGTTACGTGATCCCCGTGCGGCGGGATTCCCGCAGCCGGCCGGCCGGAATCGTTCACGATGAGTCGGGCAGCGCGGGAACCCTGTTCATCGAGCCGTCGGAGGCGATCGAGTTGGGCAACGCCCTCCGGGCAGCCGAGGTGGAAGAGGGGCGGGAAAGCCTGCGGGTACTGCGCGAGCTGACCGACTTGCTGCGTCCCGAGCTGGCGACGCTGCGCGGCGTAGTCGAGATGTGCGTCGCGGTGGACGATCTGGTGGCCCGGGCGAGGTATGCGGTCGCCGTGTCGGGGGAGGTGCCGGAGTTGCTGGCGGCGCCGGCCGGAGTGAGCATCGTGAACGGCAGGCACCCGCTCCTTCTTTCCGGAGCCGAGCCGGTCATTCCGTTCGATTTGACGATGGAGCCGGATGAGCGCACGCTGCTCATCAGCGGCCCCAACACCGGTGGCAAGACCGTCCTGCTCAAGGCGGTGGGCCTGGCGGCAGCACTGGCCCAGAGCGGGATCGTGCCGCCGGTGGGAAGCGGCAGCCGGCTGCCGATATTCCGTCAGTTTTACGCCGACATCGGCGACCGGCAGTCCATCGCGGCCAGCCTTTCCACCTTCAGCGCCCACGTGCGCATGCTCCGCCGGATCCTCGACGAGGCTGATGACGGCGCACTGGTTCTGCTGGACGAGGTGGGCAGCGGAACCGATCCGGCGGAGGGCGCCGCCCTGGCCGCCGCGGCCCTGGTCTCGCTCACCGCCCGCAGAGCGCTCACCCTGGCCACTACCCATCTCGGCTCACTCAAGGATCTTGCCAGCCACTCCCCCGGAGTGGTAAACGCCTCGCTCCAGTTCGATGCCGCGACCTTGACCCCGACCTATCGCTTCCTGAAGGGCGTGCCCGGCCGATCCTACGGGCTCGCCATCGCTCGCCGGCTGGGTGTTGCGGGAGAGATCCTGACCGATGCCGAGGCACGGGTACCCGATGCCGAACGGAACCTCGATACCTTGCTGGCCCGGGTAGAGGAGCGCGAACGGGAGCTGCAAGTCGCCCAGGCGGCACAAATGGAACGTGGTATCGAGCTGGAGAGTCAGAGTGCGAGACTCAGCATCCAAGCCGAGAACCAGGTGGCGCGAGAAGCGGAGCTGAAGCGACGGGAAAAAGAGGCCGAGCGTCTGGGCCGGCAACAGGCGCGCTCGCATCTGCTCGAGGCCCGGCAACTGGTGGAGCGGGCATTGGGCACCGCCCGCACGGCCGCGGACGAGGCCGCGGCGAGGGAAGCGAGAAGGATGGTCGAGGAGGGCATTCGGGAGCTGGCTGAAGACGGGGAGACAGGCGGACGGACAGACGGGCAGCCCGGTGAGTCGGAGATCGCGATAGGAGCACGGGTTGGTCTCGCCACCGGCGGTACCGGCGAGGTGCTCGAGGTCCGCCCGGATGGGAAGGCGGTCGTCGCGATCGGCGCCATGCGAATGATCGTGGACCGCGCGGTTCTTCACCAGATCTCACCGTCGGCCGGCGAGCGCGCCGCGACCGCCCGGCCATCCGTCCGACCGTCTGCGCGTCAGGGCAGCGCACCGGCCCTGGAGCTGGATCTGCGCGGCCTCACCGGCGACGAAGCCGAACAGGCCACTCTCGCGGCAGTGGATGCCGCGGTGCTGGCGGAGCAGCCCTACCTTCGCATCATTCACGGCATGGGCACCGGAGTGGTACGCGAGCGGGTGCGACGGGTCGTGGCGAACGACAAGCGGATCAGCCGGTACGGGTTCGCACCTCGCAATCAGGGCGGCAGTGGGGTGACGGTGGTGGAGTTCTCGGCGTGAGCATGATCCCCGACGAAGTGGTCGAGCAGGTTCGCGACAGCGCGGACCTGGTCGGCATCATCGGGGAAGCGGTCGAGCTGAGGCGTACCGGATCCGACTACCGCGGCGCCTGCCCCTTCCACGGCGGCACTCACCGAAACTTCGCAGTCATCCCCAAGAAGGGGCGGTATTACTGCTTCGTCTGCCATGAATCGGGCGACGTGTTCACCTGGCTGATGAAGCGGCTGGGCATGGACTACCCCACTGCCGTTCGCGAGATAGCCCGCCGCACCGGCATCGTCATCCCCGAGGGGCCAGGCAGGAGTGGCCCGGATCCTCGAGAGCCGCTGTTCGAAGCCGTGGCGGTGGCGCAGGACTGGTTCACCCGCCAGTTGCAGGAGTCGCCGGAGGCCGCGGTAGCCCGGGAGTATCTGCAAGGCCGCGACGTGTCGCCGGAGACATCGGCGGTGTTCGGGTTGGGCTTTGCCCCGGCGGGAAAGAAGTTTCTGAGCGCGATGGCCGAGCTGGGCGTGGATGAGAAGGTGCTGCTCCAGGCCGGCCTCACCGCCGTGCGGGACGACGGCAGCGTCATGCCGCGTCTCCGCGGTCGGCTGCTGTTCCCGATCCACGATCTTCGCGGCCGGGTATCCGGATTTGGCGGCCGCCTGCTCGGCCCCGGCGAGCCGAAGTATCTCAACTCTCCCGAGAGCCCGATCTTTCAGAAGGGAAAGCAGCTCTACAATCTCCACCAGGCCAAGCAGTCGATCCGAAAGGAAGAGACGGTCATCCTGGTGGAGGGGTACTTTGACGTGCTCCGGCTGGTGCTTGCCGGTATCGAGCATGTCGTGGCCCCGTTGGGGACGGCCCTCACTCCGGATCAGGCGGTGTTGCTCAAGCGGGTGGCACCGTCCGCTACTCTCCTCTATGACAGCGACCAGGCCGGTTTGCGCGCCACCTTCCGTGCCGGTGACGAGCTCTTGCGCCATGGCGTTCGGGTGCGGGTCGCGACCCTTCCCGAAGGCGAGGATCCCGACACGCTGGTGAAGTCGGGAGGGATCGCCGCGTTGCAACCGGTGGTCCGGGATGCCATGGATCTGCTGGAGCGGAAGATCCAGTTGCTGGAGCGTAAGGGATGGTTCGAAGGTGTGGAACATCAGCGCGAGGCGCTGGACCGGCTCCTGCCCACCATTCGCGCGGCGGCCGATCCGATCACTCGCGAGCTCTATCTGAAGACCGTCTCCGAACGGACTGGGGTGAGCCGGAGTGTTCTGCAACAGCAGATCGCGGCGGCACCACGTCCTCGCCCAGTGGCCTCCGATGGGCCGAGCCGGATCGGCTCCGAGCCCCTCAGGAGCTGCGCAGCGGCGCAAGGTAGATTCGGCGGAGCGTGGTCTGTTGCGCGTCTTAATCAAGGACCGGACCTGGCTCCAGCGCGCCGCCTCAGAAGTGCCGCCGGATTGGTTCGAGAACAAGCAGTTGCGTGAAGTTTATGACGCCTTGCTGCGGAGTCCCGAAAACGCCAATACGGCAATATTCTTCGAGCAACTTTCGCCCGAGGCGAGAAACGTTTGGAGCCGAACTCGACAATCTTGAGCCGAAGTATGGAACACCAAACCTTGATGCAACCTACGAAGCGTGTCGCGTTCTGCTCGAGGTACGTCCATTGCGCCGACAGTTGAAGGAGTTGAGTCGGCGAATGCGCCAGATATGCCCCTGCCGACTATGACCTTCTCGTTCAAGAGCGTCGGCGTCTGAGGAGTGAGATCTCCTCGCGTATGCCTGACGCGGGCCAGCGACGATATCACCGGAGAATCGATCTCGATGCACGCTGATCTGGTAAAGCTGCTCGATCTCCAGGCCAGGGATGCGGCCGTCGTCGAAGTCGACGGACGCCTGGAGGCGCTTCAGACGGAGATCGTCGGCCTGGACCAGAAGCTCCAACAGGCGCGTGACCTGGTCGCAGCCGCTCGCCGAGCCGCTGCCGACGGGGCCCGCCGGCGGGACGAGCTGGAGACCAAGATCGAGAGCTATCGAATTCTCCAGGAGCGCCGGCGGTTGCGTTTAGAGCACGTGCGCAACCCCAAGGAAGCCTCGACCCTGATGGCCGAGCTGGACCTGGCGCGATCGGTGATGGCCAAGGAGGAGAACGACTGGGTGCGGAGCGCGGAAGGCGTTACCCAGCTCGAGATCAAGGTCAGCGAAGAGGAGCGCAACCTCGGCGTGCTCGAGGAGGCTCAGGCTCCCGAGCGGGGTCAACTGGCCGATCGCCGGCTGGCGCTGGAGCGGGAGCGGGAACGGCTGATGCAGGACCGCGAGGAGAGCGCGTCTCGAATCGATAAGCCGCTCCGCACCCGGTACGATCGCCTCCGGCGATTCCGGGCCGGCGACGTGGTCGTCCCACTGATAGGAGGGAGCTGCGGAGCCTGTCATACGGCGATTCCCCTCAACCGGCGAAGCCAGATCAAGAGTGGGCAGGTCCTCGATGCCTGCGAAGTCTGCGGCGTGATTCTGTACCCTCAGGAGACGGCCGGGAGCGCGGATGGCGCCGGCGGTCGATAGACTCCCATGATGAACGTTTCTCATGCGCCGATCCTCCGGTGGGCGGTCGCACCGCGGCCCGACCCGACGGTCGTCAGTGCGCTTGCCGGTCTGCTGCACCTGCCTGAAGCATTGGCCGCCCTCCTGCTCCAGCGAGGGCAGTACAACCAGGAGGCCGCCCGCCGCTACCTCCGCCCGGCGATCGGCGACCTGTCCGATCCCAACGCCCTCGCCGGGATGGCGGAGGCGGTGGATGCGATTGCGTCCACGGTGCGGGCCGGCGGCACCATCCTGGTGCACGGCGACTACGACGTCGACGGCCAATGCGCCACCGCGTTGCTCACCCGCGCGCTTCGTGCCGCCGGCGCCGATGTGATCCCGTTCCTCCCCCACCGCCTGCGGGACGGGTACGACTTCGGCCCCGCAGGCCTGGAGGCCGCCCAGGCCGCGGGTGCGTCACTGGTGATAACCTGCGACTGCGGGATTACCGCAGTGGACACCGTCCGCGCCGCGAGGGCCGCAGGCATCGGAGTGGTGATCACCGACCACCACCTTCCGGGTGACGAGCTGCCGCCGGCCATCGCCATCGTCGATCCCCAGCGGCCGGATGACACCTCGGGATACACCTCGCTCTGCGGGGCCGGCATCGCGTTCAAGCTGGTGCAGGCTCTGGTCCCGGCCCTCGGCATCTCGCCCAACCTTCCGTATTACCTGCTGGACTACGTGGCCCTCGCCACCGTGGCCGACGTCGTGCCGCTGCAGGGTGAAAACCGCATCCTGGTCAAGCACGGTCTCCGGCTCCTGGCCGAAAGTTCCTGGCCCGGTGTCCGGGCATTGATCGAGGCCTGCGGGCTCAGCGGCAAGGAGCTCCGCGCAGGTCAGTTGGGCTTCATCCTGGGCCCCCGGCTCAACGCCGCCGGCCGGATCGGCGAGGCCACCGATGGACTCCGGTTGCTGGTCACCGACGATCCGGACGAAGCCACTCGTCTGGCCCAACGGCTGGAGACCCTCAACCTGGAGCGGCAGGCCCTCGACCAGCGCATGCTCGACGAGGTTCTCGAGCAAGTGGAGCGAACCGCTGATTTCGATCGCGATGCCAGCTTCGTGCTGGCCGGTGACGGATGGCATCCCGGCGTCGTGGGCATCGTGGCCTCGCGGGTGGTGGAACGCTACGGCCGTCCCACATTCCTCATCGCGTTCGACGGCGAGATCGGGAAGGGGTCGGGCCGGAGCATCTCCCGGTTCAACCTGCATTCGACACTGCTCGCATGCGGCGACCTGCTGGAGCGGTTCGGCGGGCATCATATGGCTGCCGGACTGACGATCCGGCGGGAAAACCTCGACGCCTTTCGGGAGCGGTTTGGCGAGCTGGCGCGGGAAACGCTCAATCCCGAGGACCTGGGACCGGAGCAACGGGTGGATCTGGAGATCGGCCTGCACGAAGCCACCCGGGACCTCGAGCGCCTCTGCCGTTACCTGGAGCCCTGTGGCACCGGGAACGCCAGTCCGGTCTTCGGGGTTCGCGGGGTACGCTTCGCGGGACGTACCCGGGTGGGGAACGGCCACCTCAAGGGCATTCTGGACGATGGCCGCAGCCGGCTGACCGCGATCGGCTTCCAATGGGCCGACCGAGTCCCCTGGATGGGCGATGGCCCGATCGACGCTGCGTTCCGGCTGGAGTGCGACGATTGGAACGGGCAGTCTTATTTGCAAGCTCGGTTGTGCGCCCTTTCGCCCCACGCCGGGGCCGGGTGAGTAGATTGTTGGCCTTACACCACGGAGGCACGAAGGGCACGAAGGAACACGAAGCCTCCTCCCACCCAACATTTTTGTTGTTTTTCTTCGTGTCCTTCGTGTCCTTGGTGTCTTCGTGGTGAAGGGCCAGTGATCCAAGCCTGCCATGAGAATCATCGCCGGCGAGTTTGGCGGCCGAAGGTTGGTGGTGCCGAAGGATGCCCGGGTGAGGCCTACCGCGGATCGAGTGAGGGAGGCGTGGATGAGTATCCTGGGCGAGGCGATCCCGGGCGCACGCGTGCTCGACCTCTATGCCGGCAGCGGCGCGCTGGGATTGGAGGCGCTCTCCCGCGGTGCCGTATCCGCTACCTTCGTAGAGTTGAGCCCGTCTTCGCTCCAAGCCCTGGAGGCCAACATCGAGAGTCTGGGGGTATCCGAGCGGGTGACGGTTCACCGGGGTGACGCGCTGCGGTTCGCCGAGCGGGGGGAACCGGGGACCTTCGACCTCGCCTTCGCCGATCCGCCATATACCCATGACGCCGCAGACCGCCTGGTCGCGGCCTTCCGCCGCTCCCCTTTCGCCCGCATTCTTTCGGTCGAGCACCCGGCGGGCCGGCGTCTGGACGGCGACGAGACCCGCCGCTACGGCGATACCGCCCTCACCTTCTGCCACGCCCAATGACCCGGATTGCGATCTATCCCGGCTCTTTCGACCCACCGACGAAAGGCCACGAGGACCTGGTGCGCCGGAGTTTGGCGCTGGCCGACCGGGTCATCGTGGCCGTCGCGATCAACGCCGCCAAGGAGCCGCTCTTCTCGGTCGAAGAACGTCTGGGCATGCTCCAGGCCGCCATCGGCGGGGAGTCCCGGGTCTCCTTTCAGGCTTTCGACGGACTGCTGGCGGAGTTCGCCAAGCGAGAAGGGGCCAGTATCATCGTCCGCGGACTCCGGGCGGTGAGCGACTTCGAGTACGAGTTCCAAATGGCCCTGATGAACCGGCAACTCCATCCCTCGCTGGAGACGGTGTTCCTGGTGCCGGCGGTGGACCTTACCTATCTGAGCTCCAGCCTGGTGCGCGAGGTCGCCCGCTTCGGGGGTGACGTCTCCTCGTTGGTCCATCCCTCCGTCGCGCAAGCGCTGAGCCGGCGGTTTCGAGGATGAGCTTTCGGGAAGCGCTGCTCCAGCGGGCCGCCCGCCGCCGAGCCCGCATCGTGCTTTTCGAGGGCGAAGACGCCAGGGTTCGGCAGGCGGCCGACAAACTCCGAGCCACCGGAGTCGCCGAGCCGATCGTCATCGGCGGGGCCGGGATCGACCCGGCCAAGGACGCCCGACTCGGCCGCATCGCAGAGTACCTGCGCGAGCGCCGGCCCGACCGGGTCAGCGACGGCGTTCATGCGCTCGACCTCGCGGCCGTGCCGGTCAACTTCGCCGCGGCTCTGGTGGGACTGGGTGAGGCGGAGGGCTGCGTGGGCGGCGCCGCACTTCCCACCCGCGAGGTGATTCGCGCCGCGCTCTGGTCCATCGGGACCGCACCCGGGGTCGAGCTGGTAAGCTCCGCGTTCTACATGGTGCTCCCCGGCGACACCGTGCTCACCTTTACCGACTGCGCGGTGGTGCCGGAGCCCACGGCGGAAGAGTTGGCCGGCATCGCCCTGGCGGCGGCACGGGACCGAGTGCGACTGGTGGGCGACGCGCCGCGGGTGGCCTTCCTTTCCTACAGCACCAAGGGCAGTGCCGATGGCCCCCGAGTCGCCCGGGTCCGCGAGGCCGCAGCCTGCTTTGCCGATCTCGCGCCCAACATCCCGGCCGACGGGGAGCTTCAGGGCGACGCGGCCCTGGTCCCCGAGATTTGCGAGCGCAAGGCACCCGGCTCGCCCGTCGCCGGACGGGCCAACGTGCTGGTCTTTCCCGACCTGGATTCGGGCAACATCGCCTACAAGCTGGTGCAGCGGCTGGGTGGCGCGGTTGCGCTGGGTCCTATCCTGCAGGGGCTGGCCCGTCCCATGGCCGACCTGTCGCGGGGCGCCACGCCCGACGATATTGTCGAGGTGGCGGCAATGGTGGTGTTGCAGGGTGATTCGACGACCTGACGGAGAATTGCGATGGGCTTCAGCCAGACCAAGGATGCCAGCGGAGTGGCCGTAGTGCAGGTGGAGGGCCAGTTGATCGTGGGAAATCGCCAGGAGCTGAAGGACCTGGTGCAGGCGGCACTGGACCGAGGCGAACGGCGAATTCTCATCGACTTCTCCCGCACCGGTTACATCGACTCCTCGGGGCTCGGCGCCCTGGTGTCGATCTCCAAGCGAATCCGGGAGAGCGGCGGCGACCTCCGGCTCTCGGGACTCAACGAAGACCTCCGCTCCCTCTTCGAGCTCACCAAGCTGGACACGCTCTTCGCCATCGCCGAGACCCCCCAGCAAGCTCTGGCCAGCTTCTAGGGGCCCCCGTGACCTCTCCGCTCCGCTTGTGCGTCCGCCGCTCCGCGGCTCCGGACGAGGGCGGTGCCGTGACGCTGGTGACACTCCGGCTTCCCAGCGACGTCGCCTGCATCGAAGAAGCGGTCGAGTTGGTCACTCGCCATTGTCTCGCCGGGCACCAGACCACCAGCAAGACCCGCTTCCGGCTCCGGGTGGTCCTCTCCGAGGCGCTCAGCAACGCCATCATGCGCGGTAACTGCGAAGACTGCGATAAGTGGGTGGAGGTGCGCGCCGAGCTGCGGCCCGATGTCATCCTGGTGCAGGTCACCGACGAGGGACCCGGCTTCGATCCTTCAACCGTGCCGGAGCCGATCCGTCCGGAACAGCTGGACGAGGCTCGCGGGCGAGGCCTCTTTCTCATCCGCAAGCTCGTGGACGCGGTTCAATTCAACGAGCAAGGGAATTCCATCTGCATGATGCTGCGCCGTCCGTAGGACGGCTCGATCAGGTGCTCGATTGCCTCGGCGCGCTCGTGCGGGGACGAGTGCGCCTGTGGCGATACGACGGCCGGGGACTGCGGGTCGCCGGCGGGGGTGACCCGGGCTGGTCGCCGCCGATCCCCCGGGACGCGGGAGTGGTGCCCACGCCCTCGGGCGGGGTATGGCTGGAGCCGCTCGACAGTATCGAGGGATTCTGGGTAGAGGTGCAGGGCGCGAGCGAGCAGGAGATGCGGGCCACCGCCCAGCAGGTGGTTCCGGTGATCGCCGCGATGCTGGAAACCGAGCGCCAGCGCGCCTACATGGCCGAGGAGCTGAGCAGTCGCTACGAGGAGATCGACCTCTTGTATGCGATCAGCGAGATCCTGGGACAAACGGTACAGCTGGAGGAGGCCACCCAGACCATCGTCCGGGAAGTCAGCACCGTGGTGGGCGCGCGGCGCGCCTCCATCATGGTGTTCGATGAGCCTTCAGGAGTATTGCGTACCGTCGCTGCCCGGGGGTTCGGGCTGGACGGCCTGGCTCCGGTAAACGTGGACGACGAGTGCTCGGTTGCGGCGCGGGTCTACCGCGAGCGCCGGATCGTGGCCTACGATCCCGCGAATCCGGACGACGACTCGGGAGACTGCGGCGACGACCGCGGCTACCGGGGACACGCCTTCCTCAGCGTGCCGATCTGCTATGGCGCCCCCGGCGCGCCGCTGCGTTGCGTCGGAGTCATCAACCTCACCGACCGGATCGGTGGCGACCGATTCACCCTGGGCGACCGCAAGCTGGTCGCTGCGATCGCCAACCAGATCGGCGCCGCGGTGGAGAATTCCCGTCTGGTGGAGCGCGACCTGCGCCAGCAGCGCCTCCGCCGCGAGCTGGAGCTGGCCCACGACCTTCAGCTCAAGCTCCTGCCCCATCCCAACGTGCTTCAAGGTGACGCGGAGGTCGCGGCCCGCTGCTATCCGGCCGATACGGTGGGAGGCGACTTCTACACCTTCACCCGGTTGGGCCGCGGCCGCGTGGGTGTGATGTTGGGGGACGTCGCCTCCCATGGATTCTCCGCGGCGCTGGTCATGGCGCTGGTCATGTCCGCCGCCGGCATTCACGCTGCGGCGTCGGTGACCCCGGACGAAACCCTGACCGCCCTGCTCGACAGCCTCTCCACCGAGCTGGCGGAAACCGAGATGTACTTCAGCGTCTTCTACGGAGTGCTCGACCCGCTCACTGGGCGCCTGGCCTATGCCAACGCGGGTCATCCCTACGCGTTCAGGGTTCCTCGGTTCGGCGACCCCGAGCGCCTCGACGCCACCGCGCCACCCTTGGGACTTGCTACCGTCGGAAGCATCCATCAACGGCAGGTACCGTGGAGCGTGGGCCACGACCTCCTGGTGCTGTGGACCGACGGACTGGTCGATGCCCGCAACGAGGACGACGAGGCCTTCGGCCAACAACGACTCCTGGACCGGGTCTGCTCGCTGCGTGATGAGTCGCCCGAGGCGATCGTGCGGGCGGTGCTGGCCGATGCCGACGCCTTTGGCTCCCGTCCAACCGACGACCGCACTCTGTTGGTGATGCGGATTTGACGGTGCGGGCCAAGCGCCGGCTCGGCCAGCACTTCCTGTTCGATCCCCGAATCCTCGCCCGAATCGCCGACGCCCTCGAAGCCGGCCCCGCCGATACCGTGCTCGAGATCGGGCCCGGGCCCGGAGGACTCACCGCCGCGCTGGCCCAGCGGGCGGGACGGGTGGTGGCAATCGAGAAAGACCGCGAGCTGGTCGCCTCGCTGCGCCGCCGGCTTCCCCAGGTCTCGGTGGTCGAGGGGGACGCGCTGGAGCTCGATTGGCACGCCCTGGCCGGTCCCCCTCTGCTCGTTGCGGGCAACATCCCGTACAACATCACTTCGCCGCTGCTGGACAAGGCCCTGCAGCCGCCGGCTCCCGGCCGAATCGTGTTTCTGGTGCAGAAGGAGGTAGCCGACCGGGTCGTCGCATTGCCGGGGACCGCGGAATACGGCGCACTCAGTGTCGGGGTGCAGGCGGTGGCGACACCGGAGCGGCTCTTCACCGTCCCGGCTGGAGCCTTCCGGCCGAGGCCGCAGGTGGACTCCGCGGTCCTCCGGCTGTCACCGTTGTCGGCGCCGCTGGTCGACGACGCGGAGCGGAGTGGCTTCCGGCGGCTGGTGGTTGGACTGTTCGGGTTCCGTCGCAAGCAGCTCCTGCGGGCGCTGCGCGAGCTGACCGGATGGGAAGCTCAGCGGGTCGGGGAGATTCTCCAGCCGCTCGGCGTCGATCCGACGGTGAGACCGGAATCCCTGGCGCCGGCGCAGTTCGCCGAGTTGCTTCGGCTGCTCGTTGACGGGGGGTGGCAGGTACGGTAACTTTGTGAAATGTTTCACAAAAATACCGACCATGCGTAAAGTCGCGGAGTCCACTGTCCGGCGGCTGTCACTCTACCTGCGGTTTCTCGAGGAATTCGAGGGGCAGGGCATCGAGACGGTCAGCTCCGGTGCGCTCGCGTCCCGTGGGGGCACTACCTCGGCGCAGGTGCGCAAGGACCTTTCGTTCTTCGGCTCCTTCGGCAAGCGGGGATTGGGGTATCCGGTGCCGGAGCTGGCCAATCGCCTGCGGGAGATTCTGGGGCTCAAGCGACGCTATCGAGTGGGGATGATCGGGGCGGGAAAGATCGGCTCCGCGCTGGTGCAGTATCGCGGGTTTCGCCAGCGGGGCTTCGACATCGTGGCCATCTTCGACAGCGATGCGGGGAAGATCGGGCGCCAGTGGAACGGGCTCACCGTGCTCGACATCGCGACGCTGGAGAAGGAAACGGCCCGGCATCCGATCGACATGGCGGTGCTGGTCACCCCCGGCGATGCGGCCCAGGCGGTCACCGACCGGCTGGTGGCGCTCGGGGTCAAGGCGATTCTCAACTTCGCGCCGGTGCAGCTCGCGGTGCCGGACGATGTGGTCGTGAAGACGGTGAATCTGGCACTGGAGCTGGAGACCTTGAGTTACGCTCTGGCCAATCGCTAGCGGCGGCCGGTCGGGAACACGGCTCCGGCACCCACCCTTGCGGCGCTAGCAGATCGCGCCGACGTTTGAGACCCAATCAAGTCTACCGCTCACTGACGCTCCCTCCAGGAGCGCGGGTGCCCGCCTACGCCATAGATCCGGAGCTCGACCAATGCGATTGACGCTTCTTCTCCCTTGCGTTGCTTTCTACCCTTCGCCGCCCAGTCGCCACCCTTCGACATCGTGATCCGCAACGGGCGGATCATCGACGGGACCGGCTCTCCCTGGTACTCCGGCGACCTTGGCATTCGGGACGGGAAGATCGCCGCGATCGGGATGCTGGCGGATGCGACGAGCGAAACGAACCATCGATGCCGGGGGCCGAGTCGTTGCGCCCGGGTTCATCGACATGCTGGGCCAGTCCGATCTCAGCATTCTGGTGGATCCCCACCTTCCATCCAAGATCTTCCAGGGCATCACCACCGAGATCACCGGCGAAGGCGGGATCGGCGGCGCCACTCAACGATTCCATCATCGCGGCGGACCGGCCCTTCTACGATCGCTTCGAGATCACGCCCGACTGGCGAAGCTTCGCGGAGTACTTCGCCCGACTGGAACGGCAGGGCATCGGGATCAACGTGGCCCACTTCGTCGGGGCGACGCAGGTGCGGCGAATGGTGCTGGGAGACGACGACCGAGACGCCAGGCACCGCCGAGCTGGAGCGGATGCGGGAGCTGGTCCGGCAAGCGATGCGGCAGGGCGCGGTCGGGGTCTCCACCTCGTTGCAGTATCCTCCGGCCCCGTACGCCAAGACCGAGGAGCTGATCGCCCTCGCGGCCGAGGCGTCCCGGTTCGGTGGGATCTATGCCACTCATCTCCGCTCCGAGAGCAACGAGATCATGCCGGCGCTCGACGAGGCGATTCGGATCGGCCGGGAGGCCCGGATCCCGGTGGAGATCTGGCACCTCAAGGCCGCGGGCAAGCGCAACTGGGGACGGATGCCCCAGATCGTGGCCAAGATCGACTCCGCCCGGCGGGCCGGTGTCGACATCGCAGCCGATACCTACGCCTATCCGGCCTGGTTCAACTCGCTCTCCGCGATGGTACCGCCGTGGGCCCACGACGGCGGCACCGTCAAGCTGCTCCAGCGCCTGGCCGACTCGGTCGCACGCAAGCGCATCCGGCGCGAGATGGAGACGCCGGGCTCGTGGGAGAACAACTCCTGGCAGGAGATTCCCGGCCCGCAGGCGATTCTGATTGGTGCCGTGCAGAATCCCAAGCTGCTGCCGCTACAGGGTAAGACCCTGGCGGAAGTCGCCAAGAGCCGAGGTGCCGACCCGATCGACGCACTGCTCGACCTGCTGATCGAGGACAAGGCCTACACCTTCGTCGCCGTGTTCGGGATGTCGGAGCCCGACGTCGCGCTGGCGCTGCAGCAGCCTTGGGTATCCATCAACAACGATTCCCAGGGGACCTCGCCGGACGGTCTGCTCGGCCGGGATCACCCGCACCCTCGGGCCTATGGCACGTTTCCTCGAATCATTCGGAAGTATGTGCGCGAGGAGAAGCGGCTGACGCTGGAGGACGCGATCCGCAAATTCACCTCGCTGGCGGCGCAACGGATGCGGCTGGGCGACCGGGGAGCCCTCAAGCTGGGTATGTGGGCCGACGTGGTGGTGTTCGACCCGGAGCAAGTACGCGACCTCGCCACCTTCGCGCGGCCGAACCAGCTCAGCGTGGGGATGCAGTGGGTGCTGGTGAACGGGGTGCCGGTGATCGCCGAGGGGAAGGCCACCGGGGCGCTGCCCGGTCGCGTGCTCCGGGGGCCGGGAACGGCTCGCTAGGGTCGGGGCTTCGACTCCGGCGGGGACCCACCTCCCGGGCGCCCAGTTCGCGTCGATGTTGGAGATCCCAAGCAAGGCTGCCGCTCACTGACGCGCCCTCCGGGAGCGCGGGTCCCCGCCTGCGCCCGCTGGTCCGGGAGTGTGCCGGCGGCCTCGTGCGCCTTCCCGGTAGCTTCGGGGCCCCCGTCACGAAGCCCAGCGCCCGGACAACCAACGCGCGCCACTAGCCCGCGTTTGCCCCGCCCGGATAGCTTCTCTCTATGACGGTCCATGTCACGTCCGAGATCGGCCGGCTGCAGACCGTGCTGGTGCACACGCCTGGCCCGGAGCTGGAGGCGGTCACACCGGGAAACCGGGCGGACTATCTCTACGACGACATCATCGACCTGGAAATTGCCCAGCGCGAGCACCGGCAGTTCGTGTCGGTGCTCCGCCGCTTCGCCCGGGTCTATCAGGTCCGCGATCTGCTGACCGAAATTCTGGAGCAGCCCGAGGCGCGCGACTTCCTGATTACCAAGACCATGGACGTGGTGCCTTCGGATGAGCTGGCCCAACGTCTCGCCACCGTGCCGGCAGCCCAACTGGTCGAGATGCTGGTCCAAGGCACCGTCGAGGAAAGCGGGCCGCTCACCCGCGCGCTCAACGAGGAGGGCTTCGCCTTTCCTCCCTTGCCCAACCTGTTCTTTCCCCGGGATATCGGCATGGTCGTGGGCCGCCACGTGGTGGTCGGCTCGATGCGGTACGGCGTGCGCTGGACCGAGGAGCTGCTGATCAAGGCGCTGTTCCGCTTTCACCCGGAGCTGGAGAATGCCGGGCTGCTGTACGACGGCTCGGAGGAGCGGCGCAGCAATTACACCATCGAGGGCGGAGACGTCCATTATCTTCGGCCTGACCTGCTGGTCCTGGGCTTCAGCGAGCGGACCTCGCCGGCCGCGCTGGATCAGCTGTGCGATACGGTATTCCAGCACGGCCTGGCGACCGACGTGCTGGTCGTGGTCATGCCCAAGGTGCCTACCGCGATTCATCTCGACATGATCTTCACCCAGTTGGACCACGAGCTCTGCGCGGTGTTTCCTCCGTTCTTCGTCGGACCGGAACGGCTGCCGGTGCTGCACCGGCACAAGGACCGTGAGGGAGTCCGCGAGATGCCCAACTTCTTCGCCGCGCTGCGCGAGGTGGGGCTGCCGCTGGAGCCGATTTTCGCCGGTGGCGACCACCGCACCAAACAGGAGCGCGAGCAATGGAGCTCGGCCTGCAACTTCCTGGCGGTCCGGCCGGGCACGGTCCTGAGCTACCGCCGTAACGATGCGACCCTCTGCGAGCTGCAAGCGGCCGGGCTTCCGGGTCGTGCCGGCGGTGAACTTCCTGGCCTTCGACGATTGGAGCGACGCCAAGCACCGCACCGTGATCACCATCGAGGGCGCGGAGCTGGCCCGCGGTGGCGGCGGACCCCGGTGCATGTCGCTGCCTCTCCAACGCGACCCCCTATGATCGGCACCTCGGCGCATCCCGAAGGCACTCTGATCGAGCGAGTCCTGGCGACCCTGCGGAGCGGACCGCAGCGCGCGGCCAATCTCTGTCGCGCGGTGCTCGGGCTACCCAACGCCCCCGAAGTAGTGTGCGACCGGATTGCCATTGCGCTGCTCGGCGCTGACCCTCGGGTTCGCCAGCTGCCGGACGGCCGCTGGGGGCTGGTGGCGGAGGCACAGGGATCGCCGCTGCTGGACGAGTGTGCCTTTGCGGTGGTCGACGTGGAGACCACCGGCATTCGGTCGGCGCGAGGCGATCGCATCACCGAGATCGCGGTCGTGGTGGTCCACCGAGGCCAACGGGAAGTGGTGTTCGATTCGCTGGTGAATCCAGGCTGCTCGATTCCTCCGGCCATCCGGGCCATCACCAACATCACCGATGAGATGGTGCGCGGGGCGCCGGCCTTTGCGCAGGTGGCGGATCAGGTGCTCGCCGCCCTGGCCGGCCGGGTGTTCGTCGCCCACAACGCCCGCTTCGATTGGGGGTTCCTCAGCGCCGAGGTGCGGCGGGCTCGCGACCTGGCGCTCGACGGGCCCCGGCTCTGCACCGTGCGCCTGGCGCGGCGATTGGTGCGGGGGGTGCGTTCCTGCGGACTGGACAACCTCACCCGATTTTTCGGTTTCGAGAACGGGGCCCGACACCGGGCTGCGGGAGACGCGCTGGTGACGGCCGATCTGTTGTCCCAGCTCCTTACCCTGGCGCGGGCCGAAGGGGCGCGCACCCTCCACGATCTCGCCGCGATCGAGGCGCGGCGGCTGGCGGCGCGCCGACGCAAGCGGCAGGCGATGCCGACCGAACCGCGGGCCGATTCCGCGCCCGAGGAGATGATGTGACGCTTTCACGCAGCTTTCAGGTTGGCGGACTCCGGTGTCACACGCTCGAGGCCGGCCTCGAACGGCTGGACGGGGGCGCCATGTTCGGCGTGGTGCCGCGTCCCCTGTGGAGCAAGCGGGTCGCACCCGACGGCCGCAACCGGATTCCTCTGGCGCTCCGCTGTCTCCTGGTGGAGCACCCGGATGGACTCGTGCTGGTCGACACCGGGGTGGGTAACAAGGAGGATCCCAAGTTCGTCGACATCTACGGGATCGAGAACCAGGGACTGGAAGGCGCCACCCAGCTCGAGGATGCCCTGGCGACGGCCGGGTTTCTCCCCGGCGACGTGCGCTGGGTGATCAACACCCATCTGCATTTCGACCACGCCGGAGGCAACACCTCCATGGACCCGGAGCTGGAGGACGATCCTCGGCGGCATGTGCGGCCCACCTTCCCCAACGCGACCTACGTGGTGCAGCAGGCCGAGCTGGAGTTCGCGCGGCGGGCCAACGAGCGTACCCGGGCCAGCTATCTCCCGCCCAACTACGAACCGATCGCTGCCGCTGGCCGCTGGCGGCTGCTGAACGGCGACGCCGACGTGCTGCCCGGCATCTCGGTCCGGCTGACGCCCGGCCACGTCCCCTATCACCAGTGCGTGCTGGTGAAGGATCGAGGGGAGACCGCCGCGTTCATTGCCGATCTGATTCCGACCACCGCCCATCTGCCGCTGCCTTGGATCATGGGGTATGACCTGGAGCCCCTTCGCACGCTGGAAAGCAAGCGGCAGCTGCTGGCGGACGCCGTCAGGGAGGGATGGCGGATCGTCTTCGAGCACGATCCGGTGGTGGCGACGGCGGGGCTGGTGGCGGACGGCAAGGGGGTGGCGCTCCGGGAGGTAGTGGAGGCGCCCAGGCCGGTAGGATCGGTTGACACCCTCCCCGCGCTGGGCTAGCTTGCAGCCCTCGTACAAGCGGGGAGGTTGTCGGCTCCCCCACCCCCAGCCTGCCGGCCCGGTGCCGCAGCGCAACCGGGTCCTGGCACGGTAGCCGATCGGCGGTTCTCCGCCGCGGCAACTAGCGTCGCGGGCGCCCGGATTCACGGGGTGCCCGTTTTCTTTTAGTGGCGGAGGCACGCACACTGTCCACGAACGATCGTGAAAAGCGAATCCGCGTCAATCGCATGATCCGCATCAGCCCGGTCCGGGTGATCACCGCCGCCGGGGAGCAACTTGGGGTACTACCGATCGAGGAGGCGCTCGCCGCCGCTCAGGAACGCGGGTTGGATCTCGTGGAGGTCGCGCCTACCGCGCGCCCGCCCGTGGTCAAGATCATGGACTACGGGAAGTTCAAGTTCGAAGAGGCCAAGGCTGCCCGCGCGGCCAAGAAGAAGCAGCACATCATCCAGCTGAAGGAAGTAAAGTATCGTCCGGGAATCGACGATCACGACTTCGACTTCAAGACCCGGCACGCGCGGGAGTTTCTGGGCGATGGCAACAAGGTCAAAGTGACCATGATGTTCCGCGGGCGGCAGATCGCCCATCTGGAGCTGGGTAGGGCGGTGTTGGACCGGGTGGCCACCACCTTGGCCGACGTGGGCAAGATCGAGTCCGAGGCCAAGCTGGAAGGCCGCAACATGACGATGGTCATCGCGCCGAAATAACCACGGGAACTGAGATGCCGAAACAGAAAACCAAGCGCGCCGCCATGAAGCGGTTTACCCGGACGGGGACGGGGAAGCTCAAGCGCTTCCACGCCAACCACACGCATATCCTGACCAAGAAGACGCGCAAGCGGAAGAACCGGCTCAAGAAGGCCGATCTGGTGAGCTCGGCCGACTTCCCGCGCGTGAACCGCCTCCTCCAGGCGTAAGGGAGACAGCTCATGCCTCGCGTCAAGAACGGCGTCGCGCACCACGCCAGGAAAAAGAAGTACATGGAGGCCGCCAAGGGCGCTCGAGGCGGTCGCAGCAAGCTGTACAAGGCCGCCAAGGAAACGGTCGAGCGCGGTCTGGCCTACGCCTATCGCGATCGGCGGAAGAAGAAGGCGGAGTTTCGCGGGCTCTGGATCACCCGAATCAATGCCGCGGCGCGGATTCATGGGCTGAGCTACAGCCGGTTGGTGGCGGGCCTCAAGAAGGGCGGGGTCGAGATCAACCGAAAGGTGCTGGCCGATATCGCGGTCCGCGACCCCGACGCCTTTGCCCGTATCGCCGAGGTGGCCAAGTCGGCCCAGTAGTATCCGCAGGTGTGTGCGGCGAGCATGACTCGCCCGATTCGCCCGAATGGGGCCGTTCGCGCTCGGCGGGCGGCCCCATTGACGCATAGGTCTTCCTGTGACCACGAGCCTCTCATCAGTGTCCACCGGCTATCCTGACCTCGACGAGCTGCTGCCGCGCCTGGGGGCGATTCCCACCCTCCAGGCCGATGGGCTCGAGGCGGAGTCGATTGCGATTCTGGGGCGCAAAAACGGGGTGCTCACCCTGGCGCTCAAGAGCGTCGCCGGCCTTCCGCTGGAGCAGCGGAAGCGCTACGGCGCCGCGGTGAACCAGCTCAAGGCTCGCTTCGAGGAGGCGTTCGACAGCCGGCGCCAAACCCTCGAGGCCGAGCGCCGGCAGCGGGAGCAGGCCGGGGTCGACCTCGCCCTGCCCGGTCGGCATCGCTGGATTGGCGCCGAGCATCCGGTCACCCGAGTGGTCGGCGAAATCCTCGACATCTTCCGCGGCATCGGGTTCTCGGTGGCGGTGGGGCCCGAGGTCGAGACCGAATGGTACAACTTTCTCGCGCTCAACTTCCCGCCCGACCATCCGGCGATGGACATGCACGACACCCTCTACCTGGACGCGCCACCCGCGGCCGGGGAGCCGGGCGGCCGTCTGCTGCTTCGGACCCATACCTCGCCGGTGCAGATTCGCACCCTGATGGCCTCACCGCCGCCGGTACGGGTAGTGATTCCGGGAATGGTCTACCGCAATGATGCGTTCGACGCATCACACTCGCCGGCGTTCCACCAGATCGAAGGACTCGCGGTCGATGAGGGCATCTCCTTCGTGGACCTCAAGGCCACCCTGATTCACTTCGCCCACCGGTTCTTTTCGCCCACTACGCGGACCCGGTTCCGGCCCTCGTTCTTCCCCTTCACCGAGCCTTCGGCCGAAATGGACGTCGAGTGCCAGCTCTGCCACGGCAGCGGATGTCCCGCCTGCAAGCAGACCGGATGGATGGAAATTCTCGGCTGCGGCATGGTGCATCCCGTGGTGCTGGAGAACTGCAACGTGGATTCGGAGAAGTACACCGGATGGGCGTTCGGCATGGGACCCCATCGGATTGCCATGCTACGCTACGGCATTCCGGACATTCGGTTGCTGCTGGAAGGAGACATGAGGTTCCTGGAGCAGTTTGTTGAAGGCAGGGACTCGAGGTGAGGCCTCTGACAGTATGAACGTCTCTCTCCGCTGGTTACAGGATTTCCTGCGCCGGGAGCTCGATCCCAAAGACGCCGCCGAGCGCCTGACCATGCTGGGCGCCCCGGTGGACGCGGTCGAGCCGCTGCACACCGACCTCGGTGACCTGGTGATCGGACTGGTCGAAGAGGTCCGCCCACACCCCAACGCCGACCGGCTCCGGGTCTGCCGGGTGAACGACGGGGCCCCCGAGCGGCGCAACGTGGTCTGCGGCGCGGCCAATGTGACCGCGGGCAAGAAGTATCCCTTCGCCCGAGTCGGCGCCACCGTCCCGCACGGCAAGGGCGGCGAGCCCATGACCATCGAGCGGGCCAAGCTTCGGGGCGAAGTCTCCGAAGGCATGCTCTGCTCCGCCCGTGAGCTGGGGCTGGGCCAGGATCATGAGGGCATCCTGGAGCTGGAGACCGACGCCGCGCCGGGTACGCCGCTGCTCAGCGCCATTCCCCTCGCCGACCATCGCCTGGTCATCGACGTCGGCCCCAATCGCCCCGATCTCCTGGGCCACAAGGGCGTCGCCCGCGAGCTCTCCGCTTCCTATCAGGTGCCCTTCCGCCTGCCGGTGATACCCGGCGCCGAGAAGGTGGACGTGCCGCCCGCCCGGCGGGTCGCCGCCTCCGGCGAGGTGGGCGGGGTCCGGATCACCATCGAAGATCCCGAGTCGTGCCCCCGCTTTCACGCGGCGGTGGTGCGTGGTGCCCGGGTGGGGCCATCGCCCGCGTGGCTGCGCCGGCGGCTCGAGGCGGTGGGCGTCCGTTCCATCAACAACGTGGTGGACGCCACGAACTACGTGATGCTCGAGCTGAATCAGCCGATGCATGCGTACGATGTCGCCACTCTTCGAGGCCCCGCGATCATCGTGCGGCGGGGGCGGGCCGGTGAGCGGGTGGTGACTCTGGATCACGTGGAGCGCGAGCTCACCCCCGAGATGATCGCGATCGCCGATGCCGGCGGCGCCATCGGGTTGGCCGGACTCATGGGCGGTGCCAGCACCGAGGTGAGCGAGGAGACCCGAGATGTCCTGCTGGAGGCGGCGTACTGGGACCCCAGCCGGACCCGGCGCACTCGCCGGGCGCTGGGCATGAGTACCGAGGCGAGCTATCGGTTCGAGCGGGGGATCGACCGCTGGAGCGGCGCCGATGCCATGCGTCGCTGCATCGAGCTGGTGCTGGCTACCGCGGGAGGCGAGCTGGCCGACCCTCCGCTCGACCTCTGGCCGGTGCCCTCGAATCCGCCGCGAATCTTCCTGCGTCCCTCCCGGGTGACCCAGGTGTTGGGAGTCGAGCTGCCCTGGCATCTGCTCGAGCGCTACCTGGTTGCCGTCGGAGCAACGGTGGTTTCCAAGCCGGAGGACGGCCGCATCGCGGTGGATGTTCCCGGTTGGCGGCCCGACCTGGTAGCGGAGATCGACCTGGTGGAGGAAATCGCCCGGCTCCACGGGTACGACAGCTTCCCCTCCGACCTCCGTCCCTTCCGGTTGGGTAATCTGCCCGATGCTCCGATCGAACTGGTGGTGGGCTCGGTGCGGCGCGGCTTGGTAGAGCAGGGCCTGCTGGAGGTTTCCACCCTGCCAATGGGCCCCGCCGACGGAGCGCAGAGCGTGCGCTTGGCCAACCCCCTGTCCGCCGAAGACGCCTTCCTTCGCGGGCGCTTACTGCCCGGCCTGGTGCGGTTGGTGGAATCCAACTGGGCCAACCACGTGGCCGAGGTTCGCCTGTTCGAGGTCGGCACCGCCTTCGCGCTGGGTCGCCCGGGCGAGCGACCCCGGGAGGAGCACCGTCTGGCCGCAGTCATCACCGGCCGGCGGGAGCCGCGGCACTGGACCGGCAGCGGAGAAGGCCGGATGGATCTCTGGGACCTCAAGGGCCGGTTTCAGGCGGCCGTCGCCCTGGCGATTCCCGGTGGTGAGGTGCAAGTTGAACGAAATACGTGGCTTGCCCGGGACTCCGAGGGCCGCATCGTGGGCCAGGCCGGTCCGCTGACGGCGGATGCCCCTCCGTGGGCTGCACCGCTCTACGGCTTCGAGCTGGTGATCGATCCATCGCCGCGCCGCCCTGTCGCCTTCAAGGCTCTACCCTCGACGCCGTCCTCCGAGCGGGTGCTGGCGCTCCTCCTCCGAGAGGGCGTGTCGGTGCAAAGTGTGGAGGCGGTGCTGCGCCGCGCCGGCGGCCCGTTGCTGGAGCGGATCGAGGTCGAAAGCGAGTACCGGGGCGGCGAGCTGCCGCCGGGTATTCGGAGCGTCGCGTTCCGGCTCACCTTCAGGGCTCCCGATCGGACCTTGCGGGATACCGAGGTCGACCGAGTCGAAGGCGAGTTGCTGGCGGCGTTGGCCGCGGAACTGAATGTGACCAGGCGGGACGGGGGAACCTCCCGCGCCGGAGAGTGACCTTGGCATACACCTACGAGCGGCCCGATCTGAAGGCGTTGGGCGATCTCGAGCAGCTGCTGCGCCACGTCGCCGAAGAGCTGGCCGGCTGGCGCAAGCGCACCCTCAAGGCGGAGGCCGAGCTGGCGGATGCCAAAGCCAGCGGCGGTGTGGCAGCGGGACCCGCGCTCAAGGAAGCCCGGCAACGGCTGATCGATCTGGAGACCGAAAACCAGGCTTTGCGCCAACGGATTGAAACGGCCCGGGAGCGCTTGCGCTCGCTGGCAGCCCGATTGGCATTTCTCGAGCAGCACGGAGGAGGAACGGCCGCATGACCGCCGCCAAGAACGCGGTTCGGGTGACCATCGGCGGCGAGGAATACACCGTCCGTTCCGAGTTGCCGCCGGAATACACCCGCGAGGTCGCCGCCTATCTCGACGCGGCCCTCAAGCGGGTGCGCGATTCGCTCCCCAGCGTCGAGACCCACAAGGCGGCGATACTGGCCGGCCTCTCGATCACCGACGAGCTGTTCCAGTCGCGTCGCGGTGACCGCGAGGTCGCCGCCCGGGTTTCGGCGATGGCCGACGATCTCGCGCGGCTGCTTCCCCCTGCCAAACGGGGCCGCCGAGCGGCGTCCTAAGGGAGACCCACCAATGCCTCAGTCCCTGCTGTTGCCCTCGCTCGCGGGGGTGGCTGCCGGACTCGCCGTTGCGCTCCTGTTCATCCTCATCTACACCCGCAGTCAGCGCCGGGCGGCCACCGGAGTGCTCGCGGCGGCTCACGCCGAGGCCGAGCGGGCGCGGGTGGAAACCGCGCGCGAAGCCGAGTCCGCCCGCTCCGAGGTGTTGGTCGCGGCCAAGATGGAATCGCTGAAGCTGCGCGAGGAACTGGATCGGGAAATCCAGCGCCGGCGGGAGGAATGGGAGCGGCTGGAGCGGCGCGCGGAGGAGCGGTCCCGGGCCCATGAGCGCAAGGTGGAAGAGTCGGAAGCAAAGGAGCGTGCCCTGGCCAAGCGAGAGGAGGCGCTCGCCCAGCGCGATCTGACCTTGCGAGTGCGCGAAGGCGATGCCGACCGCATGGCGCAGGAGCAGCGGGCCAAGCTGGAGCGGATCGCGGGGCTCACCGCCGAAGACGCCCGTCGGGAAATCCTTCAGCGAGTGGAGGACGAGGCCAGGGGACAGGCGGCGGCCCTGGTGCGGGACATCAAGGAGCAGGCCCGCAAGAGCGCCGACCGCGATGCCCGGCGCATCATCGCCATGGCGACGCAGCGGCTGGCCGCGGAGCACACGGCGGAGAGCACCGTGGCCGCGGTGCCCTTACCCAGCGATGAGATGAAGGGGCGCATCATCGGGCGTGAGGGCCGCAACATCCGGGCGTTCGAGACCGCCACCGGGGTGGACGTCATCATCGACGATACACCCGATACGGTCATCGTCTCCTGCTTCGACCCCATTCGCCGGGAGGTCGCGCGGCGAGCGCTCGAGGCCCTGATCCAGGACGGACGGATTCATCCCGGCCGGATCGAGGAAATCGTCGCCAAGGTGCAGAAGGAGTTGGAGGTCCAGCTGGTCGAGCTGGGGGAGCAGGCCGCCTACGATACCGGAATCCATGGCTTGCATCCCGAGCTGATCAAGCTGATCGGCCGGATGCGGTATCGGACCTCCTACGGGCAGAACATCTACGATCACTCCAAGGAGGTCGCCTGGCTCGGCGGCATGATGGCGGCGGAGCTGCACCTGGACGTGAATCTGGCCAAGCGAGGTGGGCTGCTGCACGACATCGGCAAAGTGCTGACCCACGATAGCGAGGGCACCCACGTAGAGCTGGGCGTGGAGGTGGCGCGCCGCTACGGCGAGAGCGCGGCGGTGATCAACTGCATTCAGGCTCACCACGACGACGTGCCTCACGAGAGCACCGAATCGGTGCTGGTCCAGGCGGCCGACGCGATCAGCGGCTCTCGACCCGGCGCTCGGCGAGAAGCATTCGAGACTTACGTCAAGCGGCTCACCCGGCTGGAGGAAATCGCCAACGGATTCCCCGGCGTGGAGAAGAGCAACGTGATCCAGGCCGGGCGCGAGGTGCGAGTGGTCGTAACGCCGGACCGCATCGACGACGGGGCCGCGGCCCAACTGTCGGAGACCATCGCCCGGAAGATCGAGAACGAGCTGCAGTATCCGGGTCAGATCAAGGTGGTGGTGATCCGGGAGACCCGAGCGGTGGATTACGCTCGGTGACCGCTAGGGTTCTGGACGGCGCGGCGCTGGCCAAGACCATTCGCCGCGAAGTGGCTGAGGACGTGGCCAAGTTGAGCGGAAACGGCCACCGCCCCGGCCTCGCGGCGGTGTTGGTGGGTGACGACCCGGCGAGCGCGGTGTATGTACGCTCGAAGGGAAAGGCCTGCGAGGAGGCCGGGATGCACTCGGTCACCCTGCGCCTGCCGGTGGAGACCTCCGAGGCGGAGCTGCTGGCGACGGTGGACCGGCTCAACCAGGATCCCACGATTCACGGCATCCTGGTCCAGCTCCCGCTCCCCAAGCATGTCGACAGCCAGAAGGTGTTGCGGCGGATCGATCCGGCCAAGGACGTGGACGGTTTCCACCCGGTCAACGTCGGCAAGCTGGTGATCGGCGACCCGAGCGCATTCCGTCCGGCCACGCCGTTCGGAGTCCAGCAGATCCTCATCCGCTCGGGGATCGAGACCCGCGGTGCCCACGCCGTGATCGTCGGACGATCGAACATCGTGGGACGGCCGATGGCCAATCTGCTGATCCAGCAGGGCCCCGGCGGCGACGCGACGGTGACGGTTTGCCACTCCCGTACCCGGGATCTCCCGGGCGTGGCCCGGAGCGCCGACATCCTGATCGCGGCGATCGGGAAGCCCGAGTTCGTCACCGCCGGGATGGTTCGCCCCGGCGCAGTGGTGATCGACGTGGGGATCAACCGGGTTGACGATCCATCGAATCCCAAGGGCTACCGTCTGGTCGGCGACGTGGCCTACGGTCCGGTCTCCGAGGTGGCGTCCGCAATTACTCCAGTACCTGGCGGCGTAGGTCCGATGACGATCGCCATGCTGCTTCAGAATACCCTTCAGGCTATGCAGCAGTTGGAGCTTCGGTAGGCTAGATTTGGCTCGAGAAGCTCATCCGCCAGCAGGAGCCCACCACACCGATGGCGCTGTCTTTCCAAATCGCCACGACCGATGAAGTCTGGTCCGTCAGCCGGCTCACGACCGCCATCAAGCGAGCGGTCGAGCGGGAGATCATGCCCCTCTGGGTTCGCGGGGAGATGGTGCAGTGCAAGGTATGGCCCAGCGGGCACTGGTACTTCACCTTGCGGGATGCGGAGAGCCAGGTCCGCTGCTGCATGTGGAAGCTCGATGCCCAGCGCTCCGGGCGGCCGCCGGCGGACGGCACCGAGGTCTTCGCCCTAGGCCGGCCGGAAGTCTATCCCGCCAAGGGGGAGCTCCAGCTCCGGGTCTCCCGGGTCATCCCTACCACCGCGATGGGATTGGCCCAGCGGGAGCTGGAGCGGGTCAAGGCGCTGCTGCAAGCCGATGGGCTCTTCGACACCGCCCGCAAGCGCCCGCTTCCCCCACTCGCCTCCACCATCGCGGTGGTCACCAGCAGAGCAGGGGCCGCGCTGCACGACATCGTCACCGTCACCCGAAGGCGTTGGCCCTGCGCCCGGCTCCTCTTGGTCGACACCCGGGTTCAGGGCGAGGGCGCGGTCGAGGATCTGGTTCGCGCGCTCCGGCTAGTCAATCGACTCCCCGGGATCGAGGTCTGCATCGTCGGCCGGGGGGGCGGCGCCAAGGAGGATCTCGCCGCGTTCAACAGCGAGGCGGTCTGCCGCGCGCTGGCGGCGGTGCGGGTGCCGACCATCTCCGCGGTGGGCCATGAGACCGATGTCTCGCTGACCGATCTCATTGCCGACTTCCGGGCACCCACTCCCTCCGCGGCAGCGGAGCACGCGGTGGCGGACCGGCGTGCGATTCTGCGGCAGGTGGACGACCTCGCCTCCCGTCTGGGCTCCGGGCTGTCGGCCCGGACTCGTCTGGTGGAGGAGCGGTTGGCGCGGAGCACCGACCGGCTGCAAGGCGCGCTGCAAGCCATCCTCCAACGCCGGCGTCATCACGCCGACCGTCTCGGCGCCCAGCTCGACGCGCTGAGTCCCCTTCGGATCCTCGAGCGCGGCTTCGCCGTTCCACTGGCGCCCGACGGCCACGTGCTCAAGCGCCGGACGGACTTTGTCCCCGGCGAATCGTTTCGACTCCGGGTGGCCGATGGCGACGTCGGTGCCCGGGTGGAGTAGCTCATGAGCATCAGCAGCGATTTGACTCGCCTGGAAGAAATCGTCCGCAAGCTGGAGGGGGACGACCTCGAGCTGGATGCGGCCCTGGCACTCTTCGAGGAAGGAGTCTCCCGGCTTCGCGCAGCCCGAGAGCAGCTTGCCGCGGCGGAGCTCAAGGTTCAGGCCGTATTGGAGGACGCCAGCGGCGATCTCCGTCTCACCAACCTGAATGGCTGAGGCCGCGGCGCCGGCGGCGCTCGATCTCCTGGCCGAGGCCCGCGAAACCACCGACCGCCTGCTGGAACAGTGGGCGGCCCAGTTGCACGGCGAGCTTGGCGGAAGAGACGGCGAGGCCCTGGCGTATGCGCTCCGAACTCCGGGCAAGCGGGTTCGTGCCGCTCTGGTCCTCGCCGCCTACCGCTCCGTCGGCGGTGCCTCGACCGCGATCGGCGGCGTGGCTGCCGCGGTCGAAACCGTTCATACCTACTCCCTGGTTCACGACGATCTCCCCTGCATGGACGACGACGATCTCCGGCGGGGCCGGGCGACGACTCACCGCCGTTTCGACGTGGCTACCGCCACCCGGGCCGGCTTTCTCCTGGTGCCGGTTGCGGCGCGCGTGTTGGCCGATGCCGCCCGGTGCCTGGAGCTGCCCGCCGTCGCGCTCCAGCGGATGGCCGGAGAACTGTTCCAAGCGGGAGGAATCGAGGGCATGGTGGGCGGCCAGTGGCTCGATCTGGAGGCCGAGCACCAGTCGCTGGCGCTGGGCGAGCTCACCGAGGTGCACCGGGGCAAGACCGGCGCCCTCATCCGGGCCGCCTGCGCGCTCGGTGGCATCGCGGCCCAGGCCGGTGCGCAACAGGTTGCCGCGCTCACCGGGTTCGGAGAAGATGTCGGGCTTGCGTTCCAGATCGCCGACGACGTCCTCGATGCCACCGGAACCAGCGAGGAGCTGGGGAAGACCGCAGGCCGGGATGCCCAGCTGGCGAAGTCGACCTATGTCAGCCTGCTGGGCGTCGAGCCCGCTCGAATCGAGGCCCAACGGCTGGCCCGCAGCGCGGTAGCTCACCTGGGAGCGGCGGGGGTGCCGTCGGAAGCGCTGGGGGCACTGGCAGGATATATTGCAACCAGAAGCTCCTAACCAAGTTGGCCCGACCTGTCATCCCGAGGGAGCCGAGCGACCGAGGGATCTCGCTGGCGACCCGAGCCCCGAGAAACCATGTCTCTGCTCTCGACGGTCCACTCTCCCGCTGATCTCAAGCGTCTCCGCCGCGACCAGCTTCCGCAGCTCGCCGAGGAAATCCGCGCGCGCCTGATCGAGTGCTGCTCGATTACCGGCGGCCATATCGGCGCCAGCTTGGGTGTGGTGGAGCTCAGCATTGCGCTGTTGTACGAGTTCGATTCGCCCAACGACAGGATCGTCTGGGACGTCGGCCACCAGGCCTACGCCTGGAAGCTCCTCACTGGACGCAACGAGTCCTTTCCCAGCCTCCGGCAGCGCGACGGGATCTCCGGCTTCCTCAAGCGGAGCGAAAGCGAGCACGACCAGTTCGGGGCCGGCCATGCGGGAACCGCCATGTCCGCCGCGCTCGGCATGGCCACCGCGCGCGACCTCAAGGGCCAGCAGCACAAAGTCGTCGCCGTGGTGGGCGATGGAGCGCTGACCTGTGGCCTCTCCTACGAGGGGATGAACAACGCCGGCCACTCCGACCGCGATATCGTTCTCATCGTCAACGACAACGGGATGTCGATCTCGCCCAACGTGGGCGCCATCAGCAAGACCCTGGGGCGGATCGTGGCCGACCCGCGCACCAACCGGGTGCGCGAGATGATCAAGGGCATGACCTTCGCCCTGGGCGGCGTGTTCGGCGAGGGGGTCGTCGATTTCGCCAAGAACGTCGAAGAGAGCGTGAAGAATCTCTTCTCCCCCGGGATGCTCTTCGAGGAACTGGGCTTCCGCTACTTCGGCCCGATCGACGGTCACGATCTCCCCAAGCTCTGTGACACACTGCGCTTCGTGCGGGGCATGGGCGGGCCGCGGGTGATCCACGTCATGACCCAGAAGGGGAAGGGGTTCTCCTTCGCCGAATCCAACCAGGAGAAGTGGCACGGCCTCGCGGCCTACGACCCGCTGACCGGCGAAGCCCGCAAGAAGTCCAGCGGCCCACCGACCTGGACCCAGGTCTTCGGCGACGGGCTCACCGCCCTCGCGGGAGAGCACCCCGAGCTGGTGGCCATCACCGCGGCGATGCCGTCGGGTACCGGCACCAACATCTTCGAGAAGAAGTATCCCGAGCGGTTCTTCGACGTCGGGATCGCCGAGGGTCACGCAGTGACCTTCGCCGGCGGGCTTGCCACCCAGGGGATTCGTCCGGTTGCGGCGATCTACAGCACCTTCCTGCAACGGGCCTACGACAACGTCATTCACGACATTGCCGTGCAGCAGCTGCCGGTGATCTTCTGCCTCGACCGCGCCGGTCTGGTGGGCGAGGACGGGCAGACCCACATGGGCCTGTACGACATCGCCTACATGCTCGCGGTGCCGGGAATGACGGTGACCGCGCCCAAAGACGGTGACGAGCTGATCGGACTGTTGCGAACCGCGCTGACCCACACCGCCGGCCCCTTCTGCACCCGCTATCCGCGCGACAAGGCGCCGGCGGAGCCGCGGCCCGCGGCCAGCGTACCGGCCGTGCCCTACGGCACCTGGGAGCAGCTCCGCAGCGGCAAAGAGGTCGCCATCCTCGCGGTCGGTACCATGGTGTTGCCCTCGCTCGCAGCCGCCGAGCTGCTCGCCGCCGACGGAGTGGACTGCGCCGTGGTCAACTGCCGCTTCCTCAAGCCGCTGGATTCCGGGATGCTGGAATCGCTGCTTCAGCGATACCGGATACTGGTCACGGTAGAGGAGGGAACCATCGTGAACGGGTTCGGCGCCTATCTCGCGGAAACCCTTCAGACCACCCATCCGGAGGTGAGAGTCGTCGCCCTGGGGGTACCCGACCGCCTCATCGAGCAGGCGCCGCGGGCCGAGCAGTTGGAGCTCTACGGCCTCACTCCCGCCGGCATCGCCCGTCGCATCACTGCCCTCCAGCACGAGGAGAGCCTCGAAGCGAGATGAGGGTTGGCGTCGTCGGCAATCCCAGGTACGGCGACCTGAAGGCGGTGCTGCAGCACGTCGCCGAGCAGGCCCCGCAGCGTGCCATCGAGCTCTACAGCGAGGAGCGGCTCGAGCCGTTCTGGGGGCGGAACATGCCCCGGTTCGAGGGCGTCGACCTGGATGCCCTGGTGACCTTCGGTGGCGACGGGACGCTGCTCCGCGGCGCCCGCATGCTCGGCTCCCGGGAGACGCCCATCCTCGGCGTGAACCTCGGCCGGGTCGGATTCCTCACCACCGCCACTCGCGAGACCCTGGAACCGTCACTCGACGCGCTGGTGGCCGGCCGCTACATCACCGAACGGCGCCAGGTACTTCACGCCGGCATTCACGACGGTGAGGGCGTGGAGCGCTCCACCCAGATGTCGATGAACGACATCGCGGTGCACAAGGGAGGCGTGGCCCGGGTGGTCCGGGTCAACGTCTTCATCAACGGCGAGAATGTAGGTCCCTATAGTGCCGACGGGCTCATCGTCGCCACCCCGACCGGATCGACCGCTTACAGCCTCAGCGCGGGTGGGCCGATCGTGGTGCCCGGCGTCGAGGCGATGGTGGTCACGCCGATCGCGGCTCACACCCTGGCCGTGCGTCCGCTGGTGGTCCCCGGCACCTATAGGATCGTCATCGAGCCGATGGCCGGGTGGGCCGACGACCTGCTGGTTTCCTTCGACGGGCAGACCGGGACCACCCTCGCCCCCGGCGAAAGCGTGCACGTGCGCCGGGCGGATCACCGGGTCTGCCTCATTCGCCTGGGCGGGGACGGCTTCTTCGGCCGCATGCGGCAGAAGCTCCATTGGGGCGACCTCAGCGATCGAGAGGCAGTACGCTGACGGTGAGCTGTCATGATTACTGAGCTAAGAGTCCGCGACCTCGCCACGATTGCAGACGTCACGCTCACTCTGGGCCCGGGGCTCAACGTCCTCACCGGCGAGACCGGCGCCGGGAAGTCGATGCTGGTGGACGCACTCGCGCTCCTGCTGGGTGAGCGGGCCTACAGCGGCGCGGTGCGCCCCGGGGCCGCCAAGACCATCGTAGAGGGCGCGTTCGAAAGCATCGACGCGGCCACCCGGCGCCGGATCGACGCCCTGGGCCTTGACGTCGAGGACGGCCGGGTCGTGATCCGCCGCGAAGTCTCCAGCGAGGGACGCTCGCGCGCCTGGGTCAATGGCAGTCCCACTACCGCCGCGGTGCTCGCCGAGCTGGGCGGGCTCCTGGTCGATCTTCATGGCCAGCACGAGACCCAGTCGCTGCTGCGCGCCGACGCCCAGCGCGATATCCTCGACGCCTTTGCCCACGCCGAGGCGGAGCGCGCGGCGGTGGCCGGGGCGCACGCGACGCTGGCCGCGATCAGGGCGGAGGAGGCAAGCCTCCTGGCTCGGCGGGACGAGGCCCGGCGGCGGGCGGACTATCTGGGCCACGTGGTCCGCGAGATCGAAGCCGCCAAGCTCAAACCCGGAGAGGACGAGGCGCTCGCGATCGAGGCCCGGCGGCTGAGCCAGGCGGAGGCGCTGGCGGGACATGCCCAACGCATTGTCGAAGCGATCGAAGGCGGGGAAGGAAACGCGCTCGGCTCGGTGTCGGCCGGAGACCGGGCGCTCACCGCGCTGGAGAAGGTCGACCCCTCGACGTCGGGCTGGCGAGAGCTGCTGGATGCGGCGTACGCCAATCTCACCGAGCTTGCCCGGCTGGCGTCCACCTATAGCGACGAAGTCCAGGAGGATCCGGAGCGGCTGGCGGACATCGAGCGGCGCCGAGATCAGATCTTCCGACTCACTCAGAAGTACGGGGCGACTGTGGAGGCGGTCCTCGCGACCCGCGACCAGGCTGCGGCAGAGCTGGAGCTGCTGGATACGGCGGAGCTCGACCTCCGGGCGCTGGCCGGGCGGCGCGCCAGTGCGGAGGGCGCGCTGGGTTCGGCCGCCGAGGCGCTGGGAATCAAGCGGCACGACGCAGCCGGCCGCTTGGCGCGGGGAGTGAATCGCTTGCTGCCCTCGTTGGGACTTCCCGGTGGAAAGCTGGCCGCTGCACTTACCCGGCTTCCCGAGCCGGGCCCGCAGGGCCAGGAATCGGTGCAATTCGAGGTGCAGCTCAACGTCGGGCTCGATTCCAAGCCGCTGGCGCGAGTCGCCTCCGGCGGTGAGCTCTCCCGCCTCATGCTGGCGCTGAAGGTGGTGCTGGTCCGTCACGACGCCATTGCCACACTGGTGTTCGACGAGGTGGATCAAGGGATTGGGGGCGAGGTAGGCGCTCAGGTCGGAGCGGCGTTGGCTGAGGTTGCCGAGCGACGTCAGGTTCTGGTCATCACCCACCTACCTCAGATCGCCGCGCGTGCGGATCAGCACCTCGTCGTGTCCAAGCAGGCGA
Organism: uncultured Gemmatimonadales bacterium; assembly: GCA_963812755.1. Taxonomy (GTDB): domain Bacteria; phylum Gemmatimonadota; class Gemmatimonadetes; order Gemmatimonadales; family GWC2-71-9; genus CAVVWJ01. The sequence goes on from CAWEWK010000005.1 coordinate 661,141, forward strand.
GAGCCGGCATCGCGACCAGCGACGTCGAGCTGATCTACGGCGAGGATCGCATCACCGAGATCGCCCGGATGCTGGGGGATACCGAGGGCGACGCGGCGAGACGGCATGCGGTCGAGATGCTGAAGCGGGAGAAGGTGGGAAAGAAATGAGGGCCTACGAACTCTAGAACAATCCCACGTACACTCGAAACCACCCCCTGATTCGATGAGCATTCGCCACTTGGCCGCCTGACGCGTTCGCTACCCGCTCGTACCTCCATCCCGCATCGACTGGAAGCCCTTTTCCACCCGGTGTCAGCCGCCCGAGGTCCGCGTAGCTGATGCCGATGCCGAGCAGGGTTGCGCTGGCTTTGCTGTCCTCGGCCAGCACGGCAGCATCGACCCCGGGAATCGCATCCTCGGCGGTGGGATAGCTGGCTTCGTCGGTGCCGCGAGACCAGTGCTGGACGCTGCCCTGGATGGCGATGCTCTTGCTCAAGCGAAAGAAGGGGCGCGCGGCAAGGGTCACGACGTCTCCCGGATCCCAGGTAACGATGGTCAGCCGGTCGAGGCCGGCGAACGGCTGGCTGGGTGGTGTGACCCGCTCGACAATGTCGGCCGCGAGCTGCCGGTTATATCCCGCCTCCAGGCGCGCACCCCATCGGCCAGAGCCCAGGTCGGTCACCACCCGGACTTCGACGTCGGTCTGTTCGTCGCCGGTGCCGAGCGCCAGCAGCCGGTTGGTCTGGGCACGGACCCCGGTGGGAAACCGGATCAACCCCTCGACCGCCGCGCGCAAGCCACCCCGCCGGGTGCCGCGGTCCCAGCGATCCACCAGGGTGACCGCCACACCGGCTTCACCGTCGCCGCGGAAGGTTACATTCGACTCGCCGGACCGGAACGCGAACGGCCCCGAGGGATCGGTCAGCGCGGTTTCCAGCTCGTCCGCCGTCAGCGGCGCGGAGGCGAGCACCGGATCGGCACTGAAACCGGGGACGCCCAGGTTACCCGAGAGCGTGGTCTGAAGCGCATCGATCCGGGTGTTGATCGCGATGCCGGCCTGACTCGTCGTGGTCGGCACGAAGGGCGACGCGGTGGCGGGATCGGCGAGGAGCGCGAGAAGGTCGTCTCGCAGGGCGGTGGCATCGGTGAGGGTGGCCTGGGCCAAGGCGCGCTGGGTAGGATTTCCGTCGTAATCTCCGGCGGTCAGCCGCGCGTTGAGGGTGGCGAGTGCATCATCGAACTGGACGAAAAAAGTCGACTGGTCGGCGTCCTCGGCACTGAGCCCGGCGTCGGCTGTTGAGGGATCGAGTGAAGTCGTGCGCTGAACCCGGGCGCGCACCAGAGGCAGCCGGCCGAATACGGTGATCGCATTGGTGAGTCCGAGACTGATGCCGAAGTTGGCAATGCCGAGATCGGCCAGCGCATCGGTGGAGAGCCGTCCTAAATTGATCCGGTAGCCCGCGATTCCCGAGGCTCGGGCAATTCGCGCCTCGGCGTCGATCAGGCTGGGAAACCGGTCGCTGCCGAGAGCGGGGCTGGAGAGATCGGCGCCGAGTCCCTCCTTCTGACCGTCGAGGAAGCGAGTATCCCAACTCTCGATTCCGCCGTCAATCTCCAGTCGCACCGCGCCTCGGGGGACGCCGAGGGGCGGCAACTGGGCCTGGATGACGGCAGGAACGAGCAGACAGGTGAGCACTCCCAGACGACCCACGCAATACCCCACGTTCCCTCCCCAAAGAAGTCGCCTGCCTGAGCCGGATGTCGTCTGCGAGACTGGCAACTTCGCTGTTTAAGGTCAGCTTTGCCAGCCGGCCCGCGGTCGTCGCCTCGGCTCCCGGGCGGGTCAATTTGATCGGAGAGCACACCGATTACAACGGCGGGCCGGTACTGCCGGCAGCAGTGGAACGGCGCACGGCAGTGGCCGCTGCGGTGGACCGCGGATGGCGCGCGATCACGGCGCTGGAGCCTGGAGTCAGGGAGTTAGCGGTCGATGCAGCCAGGTCCGGCGACTGGACTGACTATCTGGTCGGCGTGGTCCGGGAACTGCGCGCGATCGGCGCGGCGCCACCCGGAGCGAGCGTGGCAGTAGGATCGGCGGTACCGGTCGGTGCCGGCCTGGCGTCGTCGGCGGCACTGACCGTCGCCGCGGCGAAGGCGCTGAGCCTGTTGGCCGGCCGGCGGCTGCAGCCCGCCGAGCTGGCAGCGGTCGCCTATCGGGCCGAGCATGATTACGTCGGGGTCCGCTGTGGCCGTATGGATCAGACCATCGCCGCGCACGGAGAGCCGAAGGCGGCGCTGTTGATCGAGACGGCGACGGGGACGTTCCAGCGGATACCCTGTTCGGTGCGGCTGTGCATAGTGGAGACCGGGCGATCCCACCGTCTCACCGGCGGGGAGCTCAACCAGCGGCGGCGGGAGTGCGAGGAAGCGCTCGAACGCTGTCGCGAGATCCGGCCGGGGTTGCAGCACCTGGCTCAGCTCGTCCTGGGCGACTTAGGCAGAGTGGGACGGGTGCTGCCGTCGCCATTGTCGCAGCGGGTGCGCCACGTGGTGACCGAGAGCGTTCGGACTCGGGCCGCGGCGCAGGCACTCGTCGCCGGCGACCTCCAACTCTTGGGACGGTTGCTGGTGGAAGGGCACGAATCGCTGCGTCAGGATTACGAGTCGACCGTGGAGGAGGCCGATGTGGTCGTCTCCACCGCGGTCGAGGCGGGCGCGTATGGTGCGAGGCTCACCGGCGCGGGTTGGGGTGGTGCGGTGGTGCTGCTGGCGCCGGTGGGGCAGGAGGCACGCATTGTCGCGGAGGTAGGTGAGGCATTTCGCCAGCGGTTTGCCCGGGTGCCGAGGGTTTGGAGCACGCGGGCGGGCGCGGGAGTCCGGCGGGAGGCGGTGTCGTTGTAGGGTATATTCGCGGCTGCGGCTCCGGTGGCGAAATGGCAAACGCTGCGGACTTAAAATCCGCTGGGAGAAATCCCTTGTGGGTTCGAATCCCACCCGGAGCACTGCAGATCTTCAGCGTCCCCGCTTCGGCAGGGAAGTTATGGATGAAGCGGCAGCCGAACTGATCCTGAATGCGACCATGCAGGACTACCAGCGGCGCTCGTACGGGGCTCTCGCCGAACTGGTTGGGCAGACGAATGTCCGAGAAATCGAGGCACCGGACGGAACTTCTTACCAGGTGGAGCTGTCGGTGCTGTGGGATGAGCGGCCGGGTGGGGCGATTCGGGTTCTCGGATCGATCGACGACGGTGGGCTTCGCTCCTATTGGCCGCTCACGAGGGATTTCATTCGGTACCCGAACGCCTGACGCCGTGTGGAGGATTCCATGTCCCGCTCTCCTGAATCGGTGCTCCTGAGCCGCGTGCTGACGTTCTTCGGGCTTTTCTTCGTGGTTGCCCTTCCGATCCTCAACCGCGTCTGGCCCAGCGGCTGGGCCTGGCAGCCGGAACAGCCGGCCTATCTGCACATGATTCTGAGCATCTACGTTCACGTTGGGTGTGTTCCTCCTGCTTGCCGCCCGAGACCCGGCGCGGCATCTCAGCCTGATCTGGTTTACCGTGTGGTCAAGCCTGGCCCACGCTACCGTCATGGCGATCCACTCCGTGACCGACCCCGGTCAGATGGGCCATCTCTGGGGTGATGTAGCCGGACTGGTCCTCACCGCCGCGGTTCTGGCCCCGCTGGCTCGCAAGGTTGGTGCACAGGGGCTCGCCTCGTCGGCTGCCGCGCCGCGGCCGGCGTGATCGTCATGCGCCGGACGAATCTCAGCCTGATCTACGTCGCCGGCTACCTGCTGGCGGCCGGTGTCTTCCTCCTGCTCGCACCCCGTCTTGCACTGCGGCTCCTGCTCAGCACCGGAGACTATGGTGAGATCCTTCCCCGGTTGGTCGGCGTTTTGCTCCTTGGCCTCGGGATCCTGGTTGTCCAGATCATCCGCTACCGCGTCACAGCTCTTTATACGACAACCCTCGCCGTGCGAGCGATCTTCTGCGTCGGCTTCGTGGTACTCTACCTCCTGAGTCGCGACCCTCTTTTCCTGGTCCTGCTTGCCGTGGTTGCCATCGGCATGCTGGGGACGAGTGTCAGCTATCTTCTCGATAGCCGGCAGGGGGATCACTGACTCGACTTCCCGTTCTCAGGTGACATTCGAGGTCAAGCACGAAGACGGGTGGACCCGCGATCGCTCGGCTGATTGAATACTGGCACCCACAATGAGTCGGCAGGATGGTGCGAGACTACCGCCCCACTGATGATCGGCAAGCGGTCCGGCGCTGCCTCGTCGAGCTGCAGGACTTCGAACGGGAGCTCGATCACCGGCTCCCTCCTGGAGCAGCGATTGCCGACGCCTACCTCGAGGGACTCTTTCGCCGCTGCGAAGAGTTCGCGGGGCGGCTGTTCGTCGCGGAGGCGGAAGGCCGGGTAGTCGGCTACGTCAGCGTGCTGGGTGCTTGTCGTTCGGATGCGCCGGACGACGGCGATGCCCCGTTCGCCTACGTAGACGATCTGGTGGTCCTGCCGGAGCATCGTGGTCGGGGCTATGGTCAGGCGCTGCTTCGCCGAGCGGAGGAGTACGCCATGAGGTGCGGACAATCTTCGCTTCGTTTGCGGGTCAAAGCCGGCAATCAGTCGGCCCGGACATTCTATGCCCGAGGCGGCTACGCCGAATACGAAGTGGAGCTTGAAAAGCGCCTCACCCTGTGATCATTTAGCCGAGAGGCCGTGACTACCGCGCCCACGTTGCCCGAGCCCAAACCGAATACCTCGGTGCCACTGTCGTTGCGGGTCGCTACCATCGGATTCGTGACTCCCATCGTCTTGATGCTCGCCGGGATGGCCTTCTGGCCCGAGCGTCTGGGCGGGCCGGGAGTGATCCTGACCTCCAATAGACGGCTTCTCAGCACCATCATCATCGAACTCTTTTTCGCGGCTACGCTCGGGACCTGGCTGTGGCGCAAGGGATGGCGTCCCCATCGTACCGCCACGGCCCCCTTCGCGCCGCGAGATCTGCTGCGCGGCGTGGGGCTATGGCTTACCGCCTTCCTCGGCTACGTGATCTCGGCAGTACTATGGTTTTTCCTGGCCCCCGAGATCACTGCCGTCGCCGTGGCTGTCCAGCATGTCGGCCAACCGGCGCTCTGGATCGTGTTGCCGCTCAGTGTGGTGAACGCCGTCTTCGAGGAATTTCTGTGGCTCGGGCTCGGGGTTGCCGCCTTGCACGCCGCCGGCGTGCGGATGGGCGTCGCGGCGATGATCAGCATCACCCTGCGGGTGCTGGTGCATGCCTATCAAGGACCGCTGGCGCTGATCGCGATCCTACCTTTGGGGGCGATCTTCACCGTGTACTATGTCCGGACCCGCCGGCTGTGGCCGGTCATCGTGGCGCATGCCATTCAGGATCTGCTGGCGCTGGCCTTGATCGCCCTACGAGCATCGGGTAGAGGCGTGTAATTTGAGGCGAGCGCCGGGAACATCAGGCCTCCGCGGTCGAATCCTTTCTCACTGAAGTGTTCGGAGCCTCTGAACTGGGAGGAGACATGGGTCAGTTCGCGTGGCTGGAGCAGGTGGCGACTCTGAGCGCCATGCTGGCTACCCTCGAAGCGCAGGCCGCCCACAGTGACCTGGGTAAGTCGGGCCTGGAGGAGTTCAAGAGCTCCTTGGACGAGCTGCGGCTCCGCGCCTGGGGTCTCCTCACCGCGGCCAGCTCGGATGACCCGCACGGGTTTCAAGAGCGGTTCCGCACCCGCCGGGGGACCGAGATGTGCCGTGCCCTGAGTACCGACTTGCGGACCGGCAGGCTCAGCAGCCGCCCGTCCGAGTTGCCGGATCTAGGCACCGCGGCAAAGGATCTGGCGGCGGCAGTAAACCAAGTCACCCGGAAGCCTGCTGCGGCGAAGTCTCCTAAACGCCGGGGCAAGGGCGGCCCGGCAGCCTAGGCGGCGCGGGTGATGCAGCGTCTCGTCATCCCGTTCCTTCTCGGACTCCTTGCCTGCGGGCCGGGAAGCCAGCAGCCGGCCCCTCCTCGCAATACGATGGCCACCGATTCCGGCTATCCCGGGGTCCAAGCGCGGGGTGAGGTTGCGATGGGGGTGAATCAGTACACCTCCTCCCACATCTTTGAGCCGCTCGCCGATGGTGGCCGCATCGAGCTCCAACGGAACGCGAGCGACAGCGTAGGTGTCGCCCAGATTCGGCGCCACATGGAGCAGATCGCGATCCGGTTCGCGGCCGGCGACTTTCGGCTCCCGGGGTTCGTCCATGCGCAGCACGTTCCCGGTACCGACATCATGGCCGCCAAGCGCGGCGCAATCCACTATGCCGTGGAGGTCTTGCCGCGCGGGGCCGCTCTACGCGTCAGGAGTGAGGATCGGGCGGCCGTTCGCGCAGTTCATGAATTCCTGGCCTTTCAGCGGCAGGACCATCATGCATCGGCGCGTCGCGATTCGTGACACTGACGGTGGGTGAAGCGCGGAGCGTCTGGAGCACGACACAGTAGCGCTCGGTCAGCTTCAGCAGCGTCTCCAGCTGCTCGACGGTAGCCTCGGTGTCCAGCTCAAACCGCAGTCGAATGGTCTGGAAGCCTACCGGAACGTCCTTGCTGACTCCAAGGGTGCCACGAAAGTCGAGATCCCCTTCAGCGATCACCCGTCCGCCCCGCACCGGTAACGCGAGCGCCGTCGCTACGGCGCGCAACGTCACCCCGGCACAGGCCACCAATGCCTGGAGCAGCAAGTCACCGGAGCAGGCCTGAAGTCCTGAGCCGCCGCTTGCGGGGTGTAGGCCGGCTTCGACCAAGGCCGCGCCGGTGTCGACCCGGCAACTGATGGCGGCGTCCTCCAGCTGGCCCGAGGCGCGAAGCGTCACCAGGGCTCGCCCGGGGTCGGTCTTATACTGCTCCTTCAGGGGCGCCTGTAGGGCGCGGAGCTCTTCAGCACGCATGAGGGCTGCTCCCGAGTGGGTTGGCAGGGACGTGGACCAATTGAAGCCGCTTTACCCTCGGCGGCCAGCCTGACAGGCTCGAGGCGAAGGTCGGGGCTCAGGAGAGGGCGTGCGCAGGGGCTCGGGCCGGGGGGTCGGCTCCGGTGCGGGTGCCGGCGTGGGCTCGCGCGGGCCTCCAGGATCGCTGGGATCCGGATTGGGACTGCGATGGGGCTCCGGTTGCGGGGCGCGCGCGCGAAGCGGGATTGCCGACATCGGTGGGTACGTAGGCATGGCAGGTATCTCCTTCCGCGGCCGGGGCCGCTTCGACATTCTATTGGTATCTTCGTCGGGCAGTGCTAACCAAATCGACACCTGGAGTGAGCCGTGACAGAGTCCCAATGGCAATTGGCCCAAGTGAATATTGGCCGGGTGCGGGGCGAGATGACCGATCCGATCATGGCCGAGTTCGTGGCACGGCTGCCGGAGATCAATGCGCTCGCCGACCAGTCACCCGGATTCGTGTGGCGTCTTCAGACCGAGGATGGCGACGCGACGGCCGTCAGGCCCTACGCCGACGAACGCATTCTCATCAACATGTCCGTGTGGGCCGACCTGGACGCCTTGCGGGCCTACGTCTATCGCAGCGCTCACGCCGGGGTAATGCGGCGGCGCCGGGAGTGGTTCGAGCGGTTCGAAGGAGTCTATGTCGCGCTGTGGTGGGTGCCGGCCGGGCATCGACCTTCCATTGAGGAAGCGGTGGCTCGGCTCGCGCATCTCGAGGCCTATGGACCGACGGCTCATGCCTTCAACTTTGCGCAGCCCTTCGATGCCCAGGGGCAACCGGAAGCGCAGGAGAGCGGAGCCCGGGGCGATACCTGTCCGGCAACCTGATCTGGAGGCTCGGGTTCTTGGCGGAGAGCCTCCCCACCGAGGTTTGCGAAGCGGTCGAGCCGCTGAGCCGAATCCCCGCCGGGTCCCTACTCCCCGGGCGTGTCGGATCACCTACACTGGGCCGAGGACGATGAGCTGGCCCTCGCCACCGCCTTAATCGCGCGCCAAGTCTTGCTCCGGCGGCTGGAGGTTCGGGACCGGGTCAAGGTGATCCACGCCGCACGAATTGAGGAGCCCGGAGAGATCGACGGCATGCTCCGCCGTGTCCACCGCGATTTCCACCATCCCGTTCGTGACCACCGGAATGGCAGGCTCAGCGTTGCGACCGGGGCGCCGAAGGAAACGTCGAATTGGGTGCCACGGCCCGCGCAGTTTCTGGAGCTCGGCACCTTGCCGCTTGAGGAACTCTGCCAGCGCATAGACCGGAGTGGGCTCATAACGCCGCGGACGGGCCTGGTTGGAACGGGGGTGCGGAGTATCGGGAGAGGGCGACATTGCGGACTCTGGCGTTGCCATCAGGACCTCCCGCGAGCACGGAAGTAACACCGACCTTGGTTGGTTGAGCCTAGGTATCCTGGCCGGTCCGGGCCGTGAGCTCGATCACAGCGCACGCGAAGCGCCTGGCCCGCTGTTGGTTACGGCGGAGAGAGGACCACCCATGAGCGGCTTCTACGAACCACCCCCGAGTGCCACGTCCCAGTTTCGCGAGCGGCTCTTCCGCCCTCAATGGGGAATCATCGAGGCCGCCCTCGGCCGTTCGGTACCTGGCGTCCTGCGGGATCTCTATGCCGCGCCGGAAGACTTGCTGCGCAGCCATTTCTACTGCAGCTCGCCGGATGGAGCGCGGCGGGTGTGGGTGGATCTCTTCCTCCCGCTGGATGACGAGGCATTGCTGCCCTACGGACGCGTCCTCCCCGCCGGCGCGGTGGCCTTTGCGGACGACGAGCACGGAGATCCCTACTACTTCATCCCCAACCCGACGCCGTACGGGGACGGTCCGGTCTATGTATTGGGGCCCTCGCACGGCACAAACGGCGTGGAACTGGTGGCGGAATCGTTGGCGGAAATGATGACCTGGCCCCGGACCCACCGACACTGACTGAGGTGATGAAGCTCGTCTATTGCATCTGCCGCAAGCCGGGTCTCAGCCGCGCCCAGTTCATCCGCTACTGGGCCGAGGTGCACGGGCCCATCGGGGCGCGCATCCCGGGCGTTCGTAGACTGGTCCAGAGCTACGCGGTCGCGGTACCCGGCGACAGCCGGCCGGCTGATTTCGACGATATGGCGGCGATACTTGCGGCGCGGCGGTCCGCCGAGTGGGCGGCATCCACGGCCGATGAGGCCAACTTTGTGGACCCCTCTCGGAGTGCCTATTTCGTCAGCGAGGAGCGGCGCATCCTATAGCCGGCTGCGCTAGAGGGACACCACGGAACCTCGACAGTGACGTTTGGAGAACCCTTCCTGCTGCGGCACCCCTGGATCGCTGCGCTCCTCCTTGGAACGGTGGCGACTCCAGCGGCCGTGATCCTCGCAGTCCCCGCACCACGTCCACTCGATGCAATCCTGGCATGGCCTCTCGTCCTGATGGATAGCTGGCTCGGATCGCCCGCGACGAACCCGCCGGTCGCCGAAGCCGGTGTGGCTCGACTCCTGGCAGTGGCAGGCGCACTCGGGTTGACCTGGTTGCACTACGTCCTCTTGGCTCGGGTGGCGGTATGGCGAGTGGCAACCGTGCGGGCCGACGCAGAGTGACCGGCCGAACTGAAGCTTGCCTTTGGGGAACTATCGAGTCATTCTGCGCGGCTATCGGAAGCGGTGGTCTCGCGGCATGTTCTGGCTTCTTAATGGTCTCATGGGGAGGGTAGTGTGGCGAAGGTACGTTTCAGGATCTCGATGTCATTTGACGGCTATACCGCTGGGCCTCAGCAGAGCAAGCAGAATCCATTAGGGATCGGGGGAGAGCAGTTACACGAGTGGGTGTTTCCCCTCGCGGTGTGGCGGGCGGCACACGCCCTCGAGGGTGGCGAAGTCAACGAGAGCACCCCAGTAGTAGAGGAATCGCTCGCCAATATCGGGGCAACCATCATGGGTCGCAACATGTTCGGGGGTCACCCCGGGCCCTGGAACGCAACCGAGCCGTGGAACGGTTGGTGGGGATCCAATCCGCCGTTTCACCATCCCGTGTTCGTGCTCACTCACCACCAGCGGCCGCCGCTCGCACTCGAGGGCGGAACCACCTTCACCTTCGTCACCGACGGCATCGCGGCAGCGCTGGAGCAGGCGCGGCGCGCCGCTCGGGGGCGGGACGTGGCGCTCGCGGGTGGAGCGAGTGCCGGCCGGCAGTATCTGACCGCCGGCCTAGTGGACGAAATGGAGATCAGCCTGGTTCCGATACTGCTCGGCGCCGGCGAGCGACTTTTCGAGGGGGTCAAGGACCTCGGAGGTCTCCGGCTCGCTCGGACCGTGGCCGCACCGGATGTGACCCACCTCAAGTTCGTCAAGCACTAGGCAGCCTGAGATGTCGCTCAAAGGAAAGGTCGCCCTCGTCGCAGGCGCGACGCGCGGTGCCGGTCGAGGTATCGCCGTGCAACTGGGGGCGGCAGGCGCAACCGTCTATGCCACCGGACGGACAACGCGCCAACAGCAATCCGAATACGCACGGCCGGAGACCATCGAGGAAACGGCCGAGCTGGTCACTGCGGCCGGCGGCACTGGTGTCGCCGTCAGGGTGGACCACCTCGTCGCTGACGAAGTTGAAAGGCTGGTCGATCGAATCCGTGCCGAGCAGGGTGGTCTCGACGTCCTGGTCAATGACCTGTGGGGTGGGGAAAACCTCAAGGAATGGAACACGCCAGTCTGGCAGCACAACCTTCGGAACGGCCTGCGGATGCTCAACCTGGGGGTTCATACCCACCTGATCACCGCCCACTTTGCCCTGCGGCTGCTGATCGAACGCCCCGGAGGCCTTCTCGTCGAGGTGACCGATGGCACACCCGAGTACAACGCCGCGCACTACCGGATCAACCCGTTTTATGACCTGGCAAAGGTGTCGGTGACCCGAATGGCCTGGGCCCATGCCCAGGATCTCGCGCCGCATGGTGCCACCGCGGTCTCGATAACGCCTGGATGGCTACGCTCGGAGCTGATGCTGGAAACGTTTGGAGTGACCGAAGCAAACTGGCGTGACGCCACTGCGAGAGTTCCCCACTTCGTGATCTCCGAGTCTCCTCACTTCGTGGGGCGCGCAGTGGCGGCACTCGCCGCCGATCCCAATCGTTCCCGGTGGAACGGGCAATCGCTCTCCAGTGGTGATCTGGCAAAGGTCTACGGCTTTACCGATCTTGACGGCTCCCGCCCTGACGCTTGGCGGTACCTCCGGGAGGTACAGGAACCGGGAAAACCGGCTGACGACACGGGTTACCGGTAAGACTTTCTATTTTTCGGAGACCCCCTTGGCATCCTCCTCGTCGAAGGACACCGCGAAACAGGCCGCGGCACGGGTGCGGGCCTACCTGGCATCCCTGCCGCCCGATGCGCGGAGGCACCTCCGGAAGCTCCGCGAGGCCATTCGGTCCGCCGCGCCCGGCGCCGTGGATGCCTTCAGCTACGGCATTCCCGCCCTACGGCTCGAAGGACAGCCACTCGTCTGGTACGCGGCCTGGAAAGAGCACAGCAGTCTCTATCCGATCACGGCAGCGGTTCTGCGGGGCAGCGCGGCTCAAGCCAAGGGCTACGAGACCTCGAAGGGCACCATCCGATTTCCGATAACGAAGCCACCGCCGGCAACGCTGGTTAAGCGACTCGTGAAAGCCCGGATCGCGGAGCTGCGCAAGAAGGGGAAGAAGTGAGCCCACTGCCGGAACCGGCTTCTCCAAAGGACTCACGATGCGCTTGTGGACCGTCCACCCGAAGTACCTGGATGGCCCGGGACTGGTGGCACTTTGGCGCGAGGCGCTCCTGGCAAAGGCGGTGTTGCGGGGCGCCACGCGTGGCTACCGCCACCATCCGCAGCTCGCGCGCTTTCGGGCCCAGCCGGACCCGATCGCCTGCGTCAACAGCTATCTGGCTGCCGTTCATGACGAGGCGGCCCGCCGGGGCTATCGGTTCGATCGAACCAAGTTGGGGCGAGCCCGCACTGGGCGCAGGCTGGCGGAATCGGCCGACCAGCTCGCTTATGAATGGCGACACCTGTTGCGCAAACTTCGGAAACGGAACCCGGGGTGGAAACGCGGGATCGGACGCGACCGCATTCCGGACCCGCATCCGCTGTTCGTGATCGTGCCCGGCCCCATAGCGCCGTGGGAACGCCTGACCTCGCCCGGCTAGCCATCAGAGGGACGCCGGGATGTGGGATCCTGCACCGCCGGAGATTCTATGGCCCGACGTCGTTTTCTCACCCAGCTCGCTGCCTGGCCCTTCGCCGCGTTGCTCCCCGGTGTCGTCCTGGCTGGGGAGCGGAGCACCCCGCTGAAGATCATGCTGAAGAGCGCGTGGGGCTCCGATGACCCCACCAAGGCGGCGTTCCCGTTTTCTCACGCCCATGCGCTGACTGAGGCGGGTCATGAAGTCCGCATTTTCCTGCTCGGGGAGGCGGTCGGACTCATGCGCCGCTCGGTGGCGGAAGCGGTCGTGCCGGTTGGCTGGCCCCGGGTATCGGAGCTGCTGGGAAAAGTGGCGGCGACCAAGAAGACCGCCATCTATGCGTGCGGCACGTGCGCCCGCGCCCGAGGCATCACGGAGGCGGATCTGGCCAACTGGGGGGCCGAGTATGGTAACCCGAAGATTTTCGTCTCGCTGGTGGAGTGGGCCGACAAGGTCATCACCGAGTAGGGCGCCCCGATGGAATCGGTGTCACAGACCGGCGCTGCCCGCGGTGTAGGTTGCGTGTGGGACTTGATACGGAGACAAACGAACCATGGGTGAGATTCCACGGGCGCCGGCCATTCGGGGCAAGACCATGCGATGGACGTGGACCGAGGGCCCCACCAAGGGGCAGGCCTACGACCACATCTTCCACGCCGACGGAACTGTCGAATTCCACGACGCCAACCAGACGCCGTCCGGCAAGCCGACCGATAAGGCAGGACGCCCGGAGCGTCCCCCCTATGCTGCGGTAGAGGTGACGAAGGAAGTGTACGCCGTCTCCTACCTGGCGCCTTCGGGCTTCACCCTTACGGTGGTGCTCAACTTCGCCAACCGTCAGTTGATCGGCTTCGCGTCGGGAAAGGACCAGTGGCACCCGGTCCGGGGCACCTTCGAAGTGCTCGGCGAGCCGACCGCGGCTTGAGCGCCGGTCCTTCGGGAGGGACGATGTCCAGGGTGGTTCAGCAGACCGTGAGATTGCCGGCGTCTCCCCGGGCGTTGTACGCCATGTACCTCGACCCGGGCGAGCATGCGGCTTTCACCGGCGGCGGTGCAGTCCGAATCGAGGCCCGGGTGGGTAGCGAGTGGTCCGCCTTTGACGGCCGGATCCACGGAAGGATGCTCGCCCTGATCCCCGACCGACAGATCGTCCAGAGCTGGCGCAGCTTCGAATGGCAGGAGGATGACCTCGACTCGATTTTGGTATTGAACTTCTCCCCCGAGGCTGCCGGCACCCGGATCGATCTGGCCCAGGCCGGCGTGCCCGGGCACCTCTACGACAACCTCTTGGCAGGCTGGCCGACTCGATATTGGCACCCGTGGCGGGCCTTTCTGGAAGCCCGACGCTCCTCCTGATCTAGATCTCGTACGAGAGCGTGTAGGTCACGTTTTCGTTACCCGGCTCCCATTTCCAGCTTCCTTCTCCCTTGAGCCCGACCAGGTCTCCTGCGGCGGAGCTGGCGACGATCTTCCACGTCCCGTTCGCCTCGTCGGCCTTTCCTATTCCGTCATCCTCAACGACGAAGCTTCCTTCCCGCTCACCGAGGCGGCCCGTTATGCACAAGTGTCCGGTGGAGCGGTTGGATCCGGCGCTCAGGTGTACAATGCTGTAACGCAGGGTACCCTTCGCTTGAATCCCGCCCTCGAACTTCAATTCCTTCTCGGCCACCGTGAGCCTGGCGCCCCCTTCTATCCGGCTGTATTCCTGCTCCTGCCAGTGGGTCGTCTTGTAGGTCCCGCTGATAGTCTTCTTCATGCTGCATCCACTCCTCTGGGGGTAGTAGCCGCGGAGCGCGGTCACATCGACCGGCCTTCTGCCGTCAGTGTTATGACGGAGCGCAACGAGGAGATGTGACCGATGAATGAACCCGAACTGCTGGCGGAACGGTTCGAGGCCAACCGCACCCATTTGCGGGCAGTGGCCTACCGGATGCTCGGCTCGCCCAGCGAGGCCGACGACGCGGTTCAGGAGGCTTGGCTGCGGCTCAGCCGCTCCGGCGCGAGCAGTGTCGAGAACTTGGGTGGATGGCTCACGACCGTCGTGGCGCGGGTGTGCCTGGATATGCTGCGCTCGCGCAAGTCGCGGCGCGAGGAGTCCCTGGACGCACAGCCGGCGGAGCCGGTGGTGGGCCGCGAGGACAGCAGCCATCCCGAGCAGGAGGCGCTCCTCGCCGACGCGGTCGGCCTCGCGTTGCTGGTGGTCTTGGAGACGCTGGCTCCGGCCGAGCGAGTCGCGTTCGTGCTGCACGACATGTTCGACCTTCCCTTCGACGAAATCGCTCCCGTCGTGGGACGCACTCCGGCCGCGGCACGGCAGCTCGCCAGCCGCGCCCGGCGTCGAGTGAAGGGAGCGGCCCCGGCCCCGGGCGCAGATCGTGCCCGCCAGCGACAGGTCGTGGACGCCTTCCTGGCCGCGTCCCGCGGTGGTGATTTCACCACCCTCATCGCGCTACTCGACCCGGACGTGGTGCTCCGAGCCGACCAGGCGGCTGTCCAGGCAGGCGCACCGAGCGAGGTGCGCGGCGCGGCAGCCGTGGCCGACACCTTCTCCGGACGCGCCCGGGTTGCGCAACCGGCATTGGTCAATGGGACGGCCGGACTGGTCTGGGCGCCTGGCGGACGGCCGCGGGTGGTATTCGAATTCACCATCACTCGGGACAGGATCGTCGCAATCCACATGGTCGCGGACCCCGAGCGACTTCGCCGGCTCGATCTCGTGGTTCTCAAGGGGAGCGGAGATTGATGGGCTCAACGACCAGTCACACCGTGACGCCGATCGGCCGGGTGCACTCTTCCTTGAAGCGCCCCGCCGACGCACCCAAACAGGGGTACGAGGGGGCGCCCAATGCTCGGCTGGAAATCGACGCGGCCTTCCGGCGCGGTCTCGACGGCATGGCCGCCGGCCAAGATATTCTGATCCTCACCTGGCTCCACGAGGCAAAGCGTGATGTGCTGGCCGTTCATCCGCGGGATGACGAGGGCCTGCCCTTGACCGGTGTTTTCGCCACCCGCTCGGCTGACCGGCCCAACCCCATCGGGTTGCACCGAGTCAAGCTTCTGGGAATCGAGGATGCTGGGTCGCTCCAGGTCCAGGGGCTCGAGGCGATTGACGGGACCCCGATCATCGACATCAAGCCGGCTCTGCCGCGAGCCGGTGGCTGGTAAGGGCGTCAGCATGGAAATCAGGTCGGTAAAGCAGTTTCTGGATTACTGGGACAGCCTCCGCGGGCGCACCCGCCGGGTGGTGCAGTGTATACCGCCCGAGCAGCTGGAATGGACTCATCGGCCCGGCGCCTTCACTCTGGGCGACCTGGTCAGGCACCTAGCGACCATCGAGCGGTACATGTATGCCGAGACCGTGGCCGGGCGCCCGAGTCGTTACCCGGGGTGCGGCCGTGAGCTGGCGGACGGCTACGACCGGGTGCTTGCGTACTTCGACCGGCTCGATGCCGAATCGAGGGAGATTTTTGGGGCACTGAGCGACGCGGACCTCCAGCGCAAGTGCGAGACTCCGGCCGGCGTCGCGATCACCACCTGGAAATGGCTGCGAGCAATGGTGGAGCACGAGGCGCATCACCGAGGCCAGATCTACCTGATGCTCGGCATGCTTCAGGTGCCCACGCCTCCGCTGTATGGATTGACCTCCGAGGAAGTGCTCGCGCGGTCCGCTCCGACCGAGGTAAACTGACGCTATGGATATTCAGGCCTTATTCGGGCTCAGCATCCTCCTGAGCTTTGTCGCCTCTGGACTGGTCGCCGGGCTGTATATCTGGCCGCGGCTCCGGGTCCTCGCGAGGGAAGAGGCCATCCTCCCACTAGTCGTCCCCCACACCTTTCGGTTCGTTGGACTCAGCTTCCTCATTCCCGGGGTGGTCTCGCCGTCCCTGCCGCGCGCCTTCGCGGCCCCAGCCGCGTACGGAGACCTGGTTGCGGTCCTTCTCGCGGTCGCGGCGTCGCTGGCACTCTCGAGGCGGGCGCGTTTCGCTCTGTTCTTGGTGTGGGTGTTCAACGTGTGGGGTGCTGCCGATTTCTTATTCGCCTACTACCAGGGTTTGTTCACCGTACGACTCGACCCCAGACTGCTGGGCGCGGCGTTCTTCATCCCGACGGTGGTGGTACCGGCCGCACTGATAACGCATGGCCTGATATTCTGGTTGCTCGTGCGGCCTGAGACACTCACTGCCCAAGATGGTCCCCAAAAGGGTAGGAAGCCCCAATGACCGCACGCGTCCTGGGAATCGGCGGCATCTTCTTCAAGGCTCGTGACCCGAAGGCCCTGACCACCTGGTATCGCGAGCATCTGGGACTCCAGATCGAGGAATGGGGAGGCGTGGTGTTCGAGCCCATGGCCGCCAGTCCAGCGGGACGCCGGGGCACTACCGTCTGGAGCATTTTTCCCGCAGAGACCCAATACTTCGAGCCCAGCGTGTCACCCTTCATGATCAACTATCGGGTGGATGACCTGGATCGGGTTCTCGCGGCACTCCGGAGCGAGGGCTGTGACGTCGACGAACGGGTGGACAGTTCTGAATTCGGCAGGTTTGGCTGGGTCTCGGATCCGGAGGGAAACCGACTCGAGCTGTGGGAGCCACCCCGCGTGGGGGAGGAGAAGCCGGCATGAAGGAGGAAAAAATTCTTACCAAGCACCCCCTGGGTAAGAGCGGGAGAAGTATCAGCAGGCAGAGCTACGACACGCTCAAGTCGGCGATCCTTTCGGCTTTGCGAAGGGGGGAGCTTACGCACACGGAGCTGATAGATCAGGTGAACAAGAGTTTGAAGGGTAAGTTTGCGGGGAACACCAGCTGGTATGCGGAGACCGTCAAACTGGACTTAGAAGCCAGGAGAGTCATCGAACGAACATCCTCCAAGCCTCAACGCTATCGAATCACTTGAACTGATGGGTTAGGCCAGCCTCGTAACTCCCAGTAACAAAAGCATATCCGCGCCAACCTTCAAGTTCGATCTCAGCTAAGCGATCCGGCTACAACCAGCTCCTGGACATGGCTCCTCCTCCTTCCTGAGGATGCTACCGCGCGGCGGCGAACCGCTTGAGTCGGAAAAATCCGATATCGTGTTTCGTCGCACCCGCCTGCGCCAGGTCCGCCATCACCTCCCCGACCACGCTACAGAACTTGTAACCATGGCCGGAGAATCCGGCGGCGATCGCGACCTCGGGGTGATCCGGGTGCCGGTCGAGAATGAAATGGCGATCGGGGCTGTTGGTAAAGAGACAGGCCTTGAGCATCAACGTTGGCCCGGCGCCGTCGGGGAAGTACCGCCGGGCGAAGTTTCGCAGCAGTGCCTCATCCTCCGGCTCGGGCTCGCGTCGGGGATCGTCGGGATCTACGATTTCCTCCCGGTGGTGGTACTTCCCG
This sequence comes from uncultured Gemmatimonadales bacterium, assembly GCA_963812755.1. Classification (GTDB taxonomy): domain Bacteria; phylum Gemmatimonadota; class Gemmatimonadetes; order Gemmatimonadales; family GWC2-71-9; genus CAVVWJ01. Next base: position 678,668 of record CAWEWK010000005.1, read on the forward strand.
AATTTGAATCCGGGCATGAGGAAGCTGGGGAATCCGTAGTAGCGGCCCTCCTCCACCTCCAGATTGAACACGGGGAACGCGTCCGGTCGGAAGTACTCCGGGCGCGCGGGCTGCAGCCAGGCCAGCACCTGTCGCTCAGGGACAGCGAGCCCCTGAAGCTCGGGAATCAGCTTCGAGGCCCAGGAGCCGGCGCAGATGACCAGCCGGCCGGCTTCGTAACGGGCTCGACTGGTGTGCACCTGCACCCGGCCGCCGCTTACATCCCATTCGAGCACCGGCTCCCGGCAATGGATCTCGGCGCCGTTGCCCAACGCCTGCTCGATGTGGGCTACGTTGCATCGCTCGGGTAGGAGAAACCCACCCTCGGGCTGATAGAGACAGCGGGTCTCCCGGGGCAAACGATACCCGGGATAGCGCCGGTGCAGCTCTGCACCATCCATCACCTGGTGGGGCAGGCCGTGCAGCTCGCTCGACTTGAGCGCGCCCCCGAAGATCGGGCCTTCAGCCGGCCCCGCATCCACGCTCCCGGTCACGTGAAGCAGTCGCTCGGCCGAGAGAGTCTCCAGCTCGCGCCACAGCTCGTACGCGCGCCGGAGCAGCGCCACATAGGTCGGATGTTCCCAGTATGCCAGCCGGATGATGCGGGTGAGCCCGTGTGACGAGCCGTACTCATGTACCAGGTCGAACCGCTCCAACCCGAGCACGCGAAGACCCCGCCGCGCGAGATGAAACAGCGTGGCGCTCCCCATCCCTCCAAGGCCGAGCACGATCACATCGTACGCATGCACCGGGCCCTCCTGGCCTCCTATACTGACACTCCGCCGATCGCGAGGCAACCTGCCCTCTTTCGCGGACGAGCCGGAGTACGCATGTTGGGCGCTGATGCGTTACGGACTCGAGCTCCTGGGTGTCGCGGTGTTCGCCATCAGCGGTGTGCTGGCCGCTGGACATAAGAGTCTGGACGTGCTCGGCGTGGTGGTGATCGCCGTGGTAACGGCAGTCGGCGGTGGAACCCTGCGGGACGTGCTGCTCGATCGCCATCCGATCTTCTGGATCGCCAATCCGACTTTCCTGTGGGTCATCCTGGCGTCGACCATGGTGACTCTGGGCTACGTGCGGTTCTGGATCGCGTCGCGCCGAGCCCTGCTGGTCGCCGATGCCTTGGGCCTGGCGTTCTTCACCATTGGCGGCGTGCAGATCACCCAACAGGCCGGCTATGCCGACCCCATAGCCCTGCTTATGGGGACGATTACCGGTGTCGCCGGAGGCGTAATCCGGGACGTGCTCACCGCCGAGATCCCCCTGGTGTTGCGTCCCGGCCGGCTGTACGCCACGGCCGCGATTGCCGGGGCCGCACTCTATCTGCTGTTGGCGGAAATGAACATCTCGCAGGACTACGCCGCGCTGGGTGGGATGGCGGCGACGGCAGGGTTACGGTTGGCGGCGATTCTCTGGGGACTCGAGTTGCCGGTGGTGCGGCTCCCGGACGACGATTCCCGTTGATCACGGCCCGCCGGGCGCATTCCAATGGCCATGCATGAATACCGGATCCTCTTCCTAGGGACCAGACTCTTCTGAGGGACGGAGGTCTCAATGGTCCGTTGGCTCTTCGCGGCCGCCCACCTGCTTGCCCTTGGAGTCGGGCTCGGCTCGATATGGGCCCGGGCCCGCGCGCTCCAGGGCCAGCTCGACCCGGCGGGGCTGCGCCGGGTCTTCTATGCCGATTCATGGTGGGGAGTGTCGGCGATCCTCTGGATCGGAACCGGTTTGGTGCGGGCCTTCGGAGGATTGGAAAAGGGAAGTGACTACTATCTTCACAACCACATCTTCTGGGGCAAGATGGTGCTCCTCGGGCTGATCCTCGTTCTGGAGATCCAGCCGATGATCGCGCTGGTCCGCTGGCGAATCCAGGTCCAACGCGGGCAGCCGGTGGATACTCGGCTCGCTGGACGCTTCGCTCGGATCAGCTATCTCCAGGCAGGAATCATCGTGCTGATGGTGTTGGCCGCTACCGCCCTGGCGCGAGGCTATGGCGCGCAGGGAAGTCATTAGACGGTCAGCAGGGCCCGCCTCCCGCGGAGACCTTGGTGGTGTCGGCGGGGATCGGAGTGGGTGAGTCGGCCGGCAGGCCAACGCTGGCACCGTGGGCCGCCTCGGCCATCGAGCGGAGCTGGGATGGCCGAACCTGCAATCCCGGAATCGATGCGAGGGATTCCAGCGGGATGGTCCGGACATCCCGCCCGAACAGCCGGTCGTAGATCGTCAAAGCCGCGAGCAAGGTTCCGGCCGGGGCAGGGTGGTACCCGTCGGAACCGTAGAGCGGCAAGGTCGGGTCCGCGGTCATCGCGTCCTTCCATGCGATTCCGATCGGGACCACGACGCCGCCGCTGGCCCGTGCCGCGAGCGTCGCGGACTCGCTGGCGAATTCCAGCGACTGGGGAAAGTCTCGCCGAGCCCAGGGTGAGAAGAGTGCGGCCCGACCACCCGACCCACGGATGTGAGGCGTCATCCGCATCGCGGCGATGACCAGCGTATCGCGACACACACCGGCGGGAGTGGGCCCTTGCTGCAGCAACACGAAACCCCATCGGCCGCCGTCGATTCGGGCGATAGCGTCGGTCGCGCCGTTGGTGTGATCGATCACGGCGAGGTTCGCTCCGGCCGCCATGGCCACCGTGACGGACTCGCCCGCCGCTTCGGCAACTCGCTCCACCAAAGCCGGCAGGTCATTGGTGTAGGTCAGGCTGTTGCCGATGAAAAGCACGGAACGAGGCGGGGGCTCCTCGGCTGTCGTCACCGGGGCACAGGCCTGTGCACCGGCCAAGAGCGCGCCTATTGCAAGCGCTCGGGTGAGCACACCATTCGGTAGAAGGAGCATTCTCAGTGCTCCTAGAGACGAGCCTGCTCTTACCGGTAACACAGGCGAACCTGTGAGCCGGTTCATCCACTGGCCGCTCCTGGCGACGATTGTCGGCCTCGGCTTCCTTGGATTGTACTGGACCAGGGGCGGGCGATGGGCGGCCTTCGCGGGCATTCTCTGGCTGGCGTATTCGCTCTACGAACTGGGAATGCGACTGCGGTGGCTGTGCTCGGGAGAATGCAATATCCGGGTCGACTTGCTCTTGATCTACCCCGTGCTGATCGGGTTTTCGCTGGCCGGGATAGTCAGCACAGTTCGAAGGCGGTCGTAGCGGGCTCGACTCCTTGATTGCACACGGACTTACCATATCTCAATGAGGCCACCTTGCCGACAAACCCCTTCGAGCTCGTCGTCGGAATAGCAATCGGCCTGTTGGTGGCCTGGATCTACTTTGTCATTTGGAAGCTGCGGTACACCGCACGCATTCGAGGAGATGCGGTACAGCGAAGTCAGGCCATCATCGCCGGCAAGGTTCACGAGCAGCTGATCCCCTACTTGCCGGCATTCCCCTACAACCCGAAGGATGTCCGTTTTCTCGGGAGCCCCATAGACCTCGTGGTGTTCGATGGCCTGGCCGAGGGACGGGTGCGGCGCATCGTGTTTCTGGAGGTCAAGACCGGAGGCTCCGACCTGACCAGCCGGGAACGCCGCGTTCGCGATGTGGTTCAGGCGCGCGAAGTGGAGTGGGCCGAGCTTCGCGTGGTCCGACCGCTTGCCACTGGGGCGGCTTGACTCGGGCCTTCATGACGTGCGAGCACGTTGGGTGGCAGCCGGAGCTCTGGGAACGGCAGTGTTGGGGGCCGGCGTGCTGCTCGCCGGCCCTCCCATCTGGCTGCTCGACCGGCTGGCCCTCCGCTACCCCGGCTGTCTCTATCGGGTCCCTTCCCAGGCTCCCCTGGTCGCTCTCACTCTGGATGATGGTCCCGACCCCGTCACCACTCCGCGGATCCTCGCCGAGCTGCGCCGCCATAATGCCCGGGCCACCTTCTTCTTGATCTCCGAGCGAGCTCGAGGACAGGAAGAGCTGCTACGCCGGATCGTAGAGGAAGGCCACGAGCTAGCCAATCACTTCACCCGGGATCGCCCCAGCATTCGGCTGAATGCCGATGAATTCTGCGCGGGACCTGGAGCAGGCGCATCGGGTGCTTGCTCCTTTCGGACCCTTACGCTGGGCACGCCCCGGATCCGGCTGGTACTCCCAAGCCATGATCCGCACCATGAAGCGGCAGGGATACCGGTGCGCCCTGGCATCGGTATACCCCTACGATGCTACCATTCCTTGGGCCGGCTTTTCGCGGTGGTATGTGCTCCGCAATGTCCGCCCCGGAGCGATCCTCCTGCTGCACGACGGTGGACCGCGGGGACGCCGTACGGTACAGGTGCTTGGGGAAGTGCTGCCCGAGCTGGGAAGGCGGGGCTACCGGGTGGTTTCCTTGAGCGAGCTTGTCGATGAGTAACTCTCGCCGCGACGCGGTGCCGTTCGATTCTCGCCACTTCGAGAAGCTCGCCGCCGCCGGCGCGAGCCCTTCGAGCGATACGATCTTCCGGGACATCTACCGGCGCAATCACTGGGCCGGGAGCGCATCACCCTCCGGCCCCGGCGCGAGCCCGGACCAGACCAGCCGGCTCCGCTCGGTACTGCCGGCGTTGCTGCGCCGGCTGACGGTCGAAACGCTTCTCGATCTGCCCTGCGGCGACTATAGCTGGATGCGCTCGATCGATCTGCCGATCGCATCGTATATCGGAGCCGACCTGTTGCCCGAAGTCGTCCTCCCGCTCCAGTCGGCCTACGCCGACGCACGCCATCGCTTCCTGGTGCTCGACCTGACTCGCGACCCGCTGCCTGGGGCGGATCTTCTGCTCTGCCGGGACTGTCTGGTCCATCTGTCCTTCGCGGACATCCGTCGTGCTCTCGGGAACCTGTTCGCCAGCGGCATCCCGCACCTGTTGACCACCACGTTTCCCCAGTGCGAGGTCAATGAGGACATCGTCACCGGCGATTGGCGGCCGATCAACCTGGAACGCGCCCCCTTCGGGTTTCCGCCTCCGTCGGAGCTGCTGAACGAAGGGTGCACCGAGGGAGGGGGCATCTTTGCCGACAAGAGCCTGGGGCTGTGGCGGACGGCGGAGCTGGCCGGCCTGCTGTTGGGTGGCCAATGAGAGTATTAGATGAGGAGGGTACGGATGGACGAAGACTTGAACGGCATGGCTCGCGAGCAACTGATCGAGGAGGTCAAGAAGCTGCGTCACGGGATTCGGGTCCACCGCGACAGTTCCGGTCACGAGCTGTGCTGGCATCACCCCGCGCTCTGGGGACTGTTACCCGAGAAGACGGATCCCATCCCGACGGTACCGGTGTGGCCCGAATTCCTCCGCGGTTGCATCAGATATCGGCAGTCGCTGGATGAGCAGGCCCCGGATGCGCCGCGTTCCGCACAGCCGTACCGTCGCTAGGCTTCAGGCGAGAAGATCGAGGTCGACATGAAATACGGCTGGGCCGTCATGCTCTTGCTAGGAGCTCCTATGTCCGTCGCGGATGCGCAAGAAACCGCCAAGCGTCATCGGTTGCCGCTCGAGCTCCTACCCGACACCCTGGCGATCTGTCGGTTGCCGGCCGGGGCAGCGATGCCGTCGTGGACGGCATCGTCGACCGCCTTTCTCACCGTGAGCCGAACCCGCGAGGAACTGTCGATCACGGCTCTCCAAAGCGCGGTCCCAGCCGACGCCCGCTGCGAGCGGGACTATAAGGCAATTCGGGTGCGCGGCACGCTCCCCCCGAACCTGGTAGGAATTCTCCTCTCGATCGCTGAGCCCCTGGCCCAGGCAGGGCTGAGCATCTTTGCCATCAGTACCTACGACACCGACTATGTGCTGATCAAGGAGCGGGACGCCTCGAAGGCCGTGGAAGCACTCCGTGGGGCGGGGCACGAGGTGAGCCCATAGATTGACCCGCATGCAGCTCAGCGCTCAGATCGTCGACATCACCACTCTAGCGGTCGACGCGATCGTCAACGCGGCCAACGAGCAGCTCGCCCCAGGCGGTGGGGTATGCGGCGCGATTCACCGTGCGGCCGGACCCGAGCTCGCCCGAGCCTGTGCCGCGATGGCCCCGTGCCCCACGGGCGATGCTCGGCTGACGCCGGGCTTCGGCCTGCCGGCTCGGTTCGTGATCCACGCGGTGGGTCCGGTGTGGCGAGGCGGAGGAGACGGAGAGGCCGAGCTCCTGGCTGCGGCATATCGGGCCGCCCTGCGGCTGGCTGCGCAGCACCGATTGAGCAGCGTCGCATTCCCGGCCATCAGCACCGGGATCTATGGTTATCCGATTCCGGCAGCGACAGAATTGGCGGTGGCGACGGTTCGTGCGGCTCAGCCCTCCGGCGGAAGCCTGGAGCGGGTGATCTTCGCCTGCTTCGGCCCTGACGTGTTGCAGGCGTATCGGTCGGCGGGAATTGGGAGCTAGACTCCATGAAAGCAGGAGGCATGTCCGTGGTGACCAAGATCAATTTGGCCGAGAAATTCGGTGCCTTTACCGACCGGTTCAGCCCCAAGATCGTAGCGGAGCTGAACGACAACCACGTCCTGGTGACCAAGGTCCAGGGCGAGTTCGTGTGGCACCAGCACGCCGAGCAGGACGAGTTGTTCCTGGTTGTCCGAGGTGAGCTGACGATCGAATTGCGAGATGGCCAGGTGAAGCTGGGACCCGGGGAGCTGGTGGTGATTCCCAAAGGGGTGGAACACCGGCCGGTGGCGCGAGAGGAAGTCGAGGTGGTCCTGATCGAGCCCAAGGCCACCCGGCACACCGGCGATGTGGTCAGCGACCTCACCGTACACGAGTACGCCCGAATCTGAGCATGCGGATCACCCGGAGCGGGAGCCAGGTCTCGATCCGAGACCAGCCGGCGCCGTTTTGGGCTCTGGGGTTCTTTCTCCTCGCCGGGGGCCTGGTGGCCATAGCCATGCCGCTCGGCCTTGCCGACAATGCGGGCGATCTCGAGCCTTGGGAGCGCCTGGCCAGCATGGGGATCGGTGTCGGTGTCAGTGCCGGGGCCCTGTGGTGGCTCGGGCAAAGCCCGAGTACACGGGTGCAGCTCGACCTCGCACGCCGCCGACTGCGGCTGGTGCGGCTGGGTCTGACGGGACGGCAGGTGCGAGAGCTCCCGTTCGACGAGCTGGAGAATGTCGAAGTGGAGCAGGGAACCGACAGCGACGGTGGAGCGATGTGGCGGCTCGCCGCCCGCTTGCGGACCGGCGACCGGCTTCCGCTATCCGAGTTGTGGAGCCATGATCGGGCAGGGGTTGAAGCAGGCGCCGCGGCCGTGGCGAACGCCTGCCATATCGAGATTCATGGACCGAAGTGAGCCAACCTAGGGGAGCAGCAGACTATGTCTATTACAGCTTTTGGCGTCCGTCGCTCGATCGCTCTCACGCTGTTCCTTGCGGTGCAGCTCCTGCTGGCAGGATGCGCGTCGGTGACACCGATCGGCCAGCTACTCGATGATCCCACCCGTTATAACGGGAAGTCCGTGCGAATCGAGGGCGAGGTGAAGGAAGCGGCGGGGGGGCTCGGCCTCGGTGCCTATCAGGTCAAGGACGAGACCGGGACGCTCACCGTGGTGAGCGACAAGGGGAGCGCGCCCCGCAAAGGTGCCAAGATCGGAGTAAAGGGGGTGTTCCAGTCTCTGTTCACTCTCGGCAGCAAGAGCCTCGCGGTCTTGCGGGAGGAGAGTCGCTCCTCGCCCTGATCGCCTCATGGTAGCGACCGCGCCGCCCCGCCTCTATCACGACCTCGCCGAGTGGTGGCCGCTGCTCTCTCCGCCCTCGGAGTATGAGGATGAGGCGGCCGATCTGTTGCCCCGGCTGCGGACGGACTCCGGGTCCGAGCCGGGCACCCTACTGGAGCTCGGCGCCGGCGGTGGGAGCCTGGCCTCTCACCTCAAGCGCCACTTTCGGCTGACCCTGAGCGACCTGTCACCGGCCATGCTGGCGGTGAGTCGTGCGCTGAACCCGGAGTGCGAGCACATCGTGGGTGACATGCGGTCCCTCCGCCTGGGCCGGGTATTCGACGTGGTCCTGATCCACGATGCGATCATGTATGCCACGGAGCCCGCTGCCGTTCAGGCCGCATTGCAGACCGCCGCGATTCACTGCAGAACCGGAGGTACGGTCGCGGTGCTTCCCGATTTCGTTCGCGAAACCTTTGCCCCCGGTACCGACGATGGCGGACACGACCACCCGGATGGCCGCGGCCTCCGCTATCTGGAGTGGGTCTGGGATCCCGACCCGGCCGACCATACGTACCTCACCGACTATGCCTTCCTCTTGCGAGCCGCCGACGGCAGCATCGAGGTAGCGCACGAACGGCACGTGGAAGGCCTCTTCGCCCGGGCCGATTGGTTGCAGTGGCTGGCCGACGCCGGTATAGCCGCCCGTGGCTCACGCGATCCGTTCGGGCGCGAGATCTTCGTGGGTACCCGAACCAGCCGGGTGCCGCCGAGCCGCCTTGCCCAGTCGCATATCTCTGACTAATGTCAGACAAATGGATGCTGTCGCCCAGATCCGACGGTTCAACCGAACCGTCACTCGCCGGATCGGAGCGCTCGAGGACCAGTTCCTCGGGCGTAAGCGCTCGCTCGGGGCCTCCCGCCTGCTCTTCGAAATCGGCGGACCAGGAATGGAGATTCGGCGGCTGCGCTCTCGGTTAGGATTGGACTCCGGCTATACCAGCCGCCTGCTCAGGGCGCTGGAGGCCGAAGGACTGGTGCGGACGGGCGCCGCTCCCGATGATGCGCGAGTTCGCTACGCCACGCTGACTGCCGCGGGCCGCAGAGAAGTCGCGGCGCTCGACCGACTCTCCGATGCCGCCGCGGCCTCACTGCTCCAGCCGCTGAGCGAGCGGCAGCGCAGCGACCTGGTCACGGCCATGACGGCGGTCGAGCGTCTGCTGCTGGTAGGCGCAATCACCCTGGAGGTGGCAGATCCGTCGAGCCCGCCGGCGGTCGCTTGCCTCACTCGCTACTACGATGAGCTCACCGAACGATTCGAGACCGGCTTCGATCCGGCCCTCGGTATCTCGGCGGAGCCGGAGGAGCTCAGGCCCCCGAAGGGTTACTTCGTCCTGGCGACCCTCAACGGGGAATCAATTGGCTGCGGCGCCCTGAAGTGCCATCCACGGTATGGCGAAATCAAACGCATGTGGGTCGCGGCCTCGTCCCGAGGTCTCGGCGTGGGGCGGCGAATCCTCGCGCGGCTGGAAGACCTGGCGCGGGAGCGGCGCCTGCGTCTGCTCCGGCTGGAGACCAACAAGACCCTGACCGAAGCCCAAGCGCTCTACCGAAGCAGTGGCTATCGCGAGGTCCCGGCGTTCAACACCGAGCCGTACGCCCATCATTGGTTCGAGAAAACCCTAAAGTGATTTCTCGACGTGATCGAGCCTACCGGTCCATGAGAGCCTTGCCCCAGGGGGCGTGAGTCCCTTAGTCTGTTCCCCGTGTCTGTGTCCGAGACCCACCGCGCCATCGAGGCCGTTTGGAAGATCGAGTCGGCCAAGCTCATCGCCGGCCTCGCGCGCATGGTGCGCGATGTCGGTCTGGCCGAGGATCTGGCACAGGACGCCCTGGTCGCGGCGTTGGAGCGCTGGCCGGAGACGGGGGTCCCGGACAAGCCCGGTGCCTGGCTCATGGCCGCGGCGAAGCGTCGGGCGATCGACCTGTTTCGCCGCAACAAGATGCTCGATCGCAAGCACGAGCAGCTCGGCTACGAGCTCGAAACCCGCCAGGAGACCGCCGCGCCCGACCTCGACGCCGCGATCGACGATCCGGTCGGTGACGATCTGCTTCGCCTCGTTTTCGTATCCTGTCATCCGGTTCTCTCCACCGAGGCGCGGGTCGCGCTCACCCTCCGCTTGCTCGGCGGGTTGACCACCCCGGAAATTGCGCGGGCGTTTCTGGTGCCCGAGCCCACAGTTGCCCAGCGGATCGTCCGGGCCAAGCGAACCCTCACCGAGAGCGGGGTCCCGTTCGAGGTCCCTCGTGGACCGGAGCTGCAGGCCCGTCTTTCCTCGGTGCTCGAGGTCATCTACCTGATATTCAATGAAGGCTACTCCGCCACTGCCGGGGACGATTGGGTGCGGCCGGCGCTGTGCGAGGACGCGCTTCGACTGGGCCGGATTCTCGCCGAGCTGGTTCCCCGGGAGCCCGAGGTCCACGGGCTGGTCGCGCTCATGGAAATCCAGGCATCCCGCCTGAGGGCGCGGATCGGCCCGTCCGGCGAGCCGATCCTTCTGCTCGATCAAAACCGGGCTCGCTGGGATTACGTCCTGATCGGCCGGGGTCTGGCCGCGCTCGAACGAGCCGAAGCCCTCGCTGGCGAGCCGGGTACCTATGCGCTGCAGGCTTCGATCGCCGCCTGTCATGCGCGAGCCCGAACCGCGGGGGACACCGATTGGGAGCGGATCACCACGCTGTACGGCGTACTGGCTCGGCTCACTCCGTCACCCGTGGTGGAGTTGAATCGCGCGGTTGCCACCGGGATGGCGTTCGGCCCGGCGGCAGGTCTCGAAATCGTCGATCGGCTGAGATCGGAGCCATCGCTCAAGGCCTACCACCTCCTGCCCAGTGTGCGCGGCGATCTTCTGGCCAAGCTGGGTCGACGGGAGGAAGCCCGCGTCGAGCTGGAGCTGGCAGCGTCGCTCACGTCCAACGTGCCGGAGCGCACCCTGCTGCTGGAGCGTGCCGCCGAGCTTCGGGCCGCGAAGGCCGGATAGCGCCGGACGATCGATGGTGCACATCCGCCACGCGGAATCGGCCGATGCCGCTCAGTGGATCTCACTGCGCATGGCGCTCTGGCCGGATCAGGCCGGCGCGGATCTCGCCGGTGATGTCGCCCGATTCTTCGGCGAGCCACGGGTGGGGCCGGGAACGATGCCCGAAGCCGTTCTCGTCGCGGAAGATCTCGCGGCAGAGCGGCGGCTCGTGGGCTTCGCGGAGTTGTCCCGGCGGCTCTATGCCGAAGGGTGCGCCACCAGTCCGGTCGGCTTTCTCGAGGGTTGGTATGTCGTACCGGAGTATCGGCGCCGAGGTGTGGGGCGCGCGCTGGTAGCGGCCGCCGAGTCCTGGGCGCGGGCCTTGGGATGTCGGGAGTTCGCGTCCGATGCCCTTGCCGAGAACGGCCTGAGTGCCGCGGCCCACCACGCGCTCGGCTTTGAAGAGGTGGAAGTCATCCGCTGCTTCCGCAAGGATCTTAGCCCCTAAGACAGGACACCCGGCCGCCATGTCCAAATTTCCTCCCGACCCACGGGTGTACTTCGCCGCCGAGCGGACCATGCTCGCGTGGCTCCGCACCGGCATCGCCATCATGGCTTTTGGCTTCGTGGTGGCGCGCTTTGGGCTCTTCCTCCGCCTGTTGCAGGCCCAGGGCGGCGCGGTCGTGAGCCATGGTGTCTCGCCTTACCTCGGAACCGCGCTGGTCGGGCTCGGGGTGTTGGCGACGGCCGGAGGCGCTGTGCAATACCAGCTCTACTGTCGGACGCTCCCGGCCGGCGATCGTCCGGGGAGCTCCAGTATCGGCTTCGTGCTGGGCCTGAGCTGGTCCCTGGTGCTGATCGGGATCGCCCTGGGTATCGTCCTCGTGGTGTAGCCGGAGGATGTGATGGAGGTTCCCCCAGCTAGTCGTGGCCATGGACAGGATCAAGGGCGGGCGCGCTCAGTGCGCGCTCTGTGGGCAGGCCATTCGGCCGGACGACGACGCATTCGTCACCCCGGACTTCATCGCCGATGAGACCGACCCCCTGTGGCGGTTCGCCGACGCCGCGATGCACCGCTCGTGCTTCCTCCTCTGGGACCGGCGAAAGGCCTTTGTCACCAGATACAACCAGTTGGCCCGGCGTTGGGTGGCTCCAGATGGCTCGCGTCCACATATGACCGCCGAGGGAGAAGTCGTCAACTGGAGGAGCGAGTCTCTTCCTCCCGGTGGGAGCGTCACGTGATGAATCGGGGGCCGCTACACCTCGCCGGACGGCGGAACCGAACGTAACTTTGGGTTGGAAGGGAAGAGGAGGACGCGTGGTGAACGGGAGAATGCCACTCTACCTGACCCTGCTCGCCGGAGCGCTGTTCGCGATGGCGCTCGCGATTCTCCAGCCCTATTCGGTGGCCTCTCATTGGAGAGCATACACCAAGCCCGCCCAGCGCTATCTCCAGGCGGCGTTGAAGCAGGATTCACTCGCCCTGGTGAAGCAATCCAGCTCGGATGCGCCGGTTTCGTGGGCGCTCCATGCCGCCCGGATGCATCCCGAATCGCTCGCCGTCTGGGCCCGCTTCGCGCAGGCTTCGACCGGTGGCCGCCGGGGCGACACGATGGACGTGCTGCTCGAGGCCAATAGCGATGTCTGCCGCGACCACCCCATCTGGATCAGCTTCGTTGGGACCGGGGACGATGTGAAGGTGCTCGACGCAAGCTCCGCCTGCTTCGAAGCGAGATAGGCAGTCAAAACAAAGACCCGGCCGGGGGATCCCCGACCGGGTCTGTAGCGCCGGTTAGCGGTCGAGCTTGGCGACGTTCTGAGCCGCCGGGCCCTTAGCTCCTTGGACGATGTCAAACTCCACCCGCTCGCCTTCGGCGAGAGACTTGAAGCCCTCACCCACGATGGCCGAGTGATGGACGAAGCAGTCCTTTTGCCCGTTCTCCGGGGTAATAAACCCGAAGCCCTTGGCATCATTGAACCACTTCACGGTGCCGGTGGTACGCATGCTGAAACTCCTCAGTGTTGTGATGTAATCGGAGTTCGGCAACGCCGCCCGGACCGACTACTCATGTTCTCGTGATCCTGCCCTCACGCTGGGCTGCGATCTTCAGAGCAAGAAAAAAGGCCCTGCGAACTCCGGGGCCCTGCAGCTCCTTGGATTGTCATCGCGCTCAACGCGCGAGTATCGCAGGCCATAATATAGCTGGTGCTTCGCGAATATTCAAGCGGGGTAGCCAGGGAACGACGACATGACACCGCACGACGACGACGGACCTTGCTATCGGGAGTTCGTGCCCCGCGGCCTGGTGGCCCGCTACGTCCGGATGGTCTGGGTGCTCCGGGCCTCCGGCTCACCGACGCCGACTCAGCCGGTAGTGCCCGACGGCTGCCCCGAAATCGTGCTCAACTTCGGCGACCCGGTAGTCAGGCTGCATGAAGATGGGCGCCGTGAGGTGCATCCGACCCGACTGCTGGTCGGGCAAATGACGGCAGGCACGGCGCTCCAAACCGGCAGGGAGGTCTCGCTCGTGGGAATCAGGTTGCAGCCCTGGGCGGCGTCCGCTTTTCTGAATCTCCCCGCCTCACTCACCGTGGATCAGATTCTGCCGCTCGAATCCGCCATGTCCTCCCGGCGGATGGCTGCGCTGTTGACGGTTGAGGGGGATGATCCCGACACCATCGGGAAGCGACTCCTGGAGGCGTTGTCGCGACTATGTCTCCTGCTTGGACGAGCCCTCCGAGCTCGCGCGATCGGCGCTGACCGTTCTCTCGGCGGCCGACGAGCCATACTCGGTGAATGCCCTCGCCCGGCTCCTGGGCTCGGGCGAACGGCGGCTGCAGCGTACTTTCGCCGGCGAGATCGGACTCTCACCCAAGATGATCGTCCGCATCCTGAGAACCCAGCGGGCGATGCGCCTGGCGCTGGCGCATCCGGGCCTTACCTGGGCTCAGGTCGCAGCCCATTCCGGGTATCACGACCACGCGCACCTGGTGCGTGATTTCCGGCGGTTCGCCCTACAGACACCGACCGCCTTTCGCGCCGGGACTGGGCTGCTGACCGAGCATCTCCTGGCTTAGCCGCCCTTACGATGACGGCACGTTATAGAAGAACTCCTCTCGCACGATCTTCCCGTCCTTCACCGTGTACAGAGCCATCTCGGCCATCTTCATCCGCTGGCCGGTGGGCTTGAACGTTGTTTCCCAGTCATAATGCACTGCAAATTGACCTTCGCCGACGAACGGCCCAGTGGTTACGGCTTGGTGAACGTCGTTGTTGTCGAACCACCATTGGTTCTTCTGCCGAACCGCATCGATGCCGGTCATCTCGGCCGGCATGTTCTCGCTACCTACCGGCTCGACACTGACGATCTTGGGAGAGTAGAACTTGCTGATCGCGTCAAAATTGCGGGCCGCCCGACAGAGGGCAACTAATTCCTGGGCAATGGCGGCGGTGGAAGGGGGCGCAGCTGTGGTCATGGCTTCTCCTTGGTTGATGTCCGCAACCGCATATTATCACTGTTTCCGGCCGGTGCCACACCCGGCACCGCCAGTCTCTGACCTCGGGCGCTCATGCGCATCTCGCTCTTGAAAAGCGGGCCCATGCTGGCTCTGCTGCTGGCCGCCACCACGCCGCTCGCCGCGCAGCGCACCCAGAAACCTCCGCTGCACGCGAAGCACTGGCTGGCAATCACCGGCAAGCCGCTCGCGGCCACCGCCGGTGCCGCGATGTTTCAGAAAGGCGGCAACGCGGTCGACGCGGCCTGCGCCATGCTTGGCGCGGTTACCACCATGTGGGACGTGCTCTCGTGGGGCGGGGAAACCCAGGCCCTCATCTATCATCCAGGCCTCAAGAGAGTCATTGGTATCAACGCGCTCGGCGTGGCACCCGCGGGCGCGACCGCATCGTTCTACCGCTCTCGCGGAGAGCGCTATCCACCCGAATACGGCCCCCTGGCGGCGGTCACGCCGGGCACGCCGGGCGGACTGATGACCATGCTCGCGGAGTATGGTACCCTGTCGCTCGAGGAGGTGCTGGCGCCGGCCATTCAATTGGCCGACGGCTATCCCATCGAGGCGCAAACCGCCGATGGGATCGAGCGCCGGAAGCAACAGATCAAGCAGTGGAAGTACTCGCGTGAGGTCTTCCTGCCTCATCTCGGCCAGGAGCGGGAAGCCCCGGAGGCGGGGGAAGGCGTTTGCGGTTCAGGGCGGTGACACTCAGGACCAGAATCTTCTCCTGTTCTTTCTCAACATCGTGGAGTTCGGCATGACGCCGCAGCAGGCGGCGGAGGCCCCCAATATCAACAGCTACCAAATGCGCTCCTCGTTCGGTGCGCACGAGGCGATGCCGGGGCGTCTCCTGCTCGCCGCCTCTACTCCAGACAGCGTGCGGAGCAGGCTCAAGACGATGGGGTACACCCTGGAATTCGAGGAACGCACCTCGGGTCCGATCAATGGGATCCTGTTCGACCGGAGGCATGGGACGATGTGGGGAGCATCGAGCAATCACGGGGAAGATTACGGAGTGGCGTGGTAGAGCCAGCACCGGAAAACATCTATCCAGAATGGAGCACATCATGGGCCGGCCGGTGGTACACTGGGAATTGTGGTCCGAGAACCCGGAGAAGGCGGCGGACTTCTATCGGAAGGTGTTCGACTGGGACATCCGCCATATCCCCGAGATGAACTATCATCTGGTCGAGACCGGCGGCACCGGGGGTATCAACGGCGGCATCATGAAACCGCAGAGGGGGCCCTGGCCCGGCAAGCTGGCGTTCTATATCGACGTGGATGATATCGACGCGTACGGAAAGAAGATTCAGCAAGCCGGCGGCAAGCTGGTGGTCGAAAAGATGGACGTGCCCGGAGTGGGCCAGTTCGCGCTGTTCGAGGATCCGGACGGCAGAGTGCTGGGAATCTGGAAGCAACTGACCGGGACCAGGTAGGCCCGGGGTCATCGCGTGCCGCCACAGCCACTCCCGCGCCTGCGTAAGGTCTGCCTCGACTTGCCGGAAGCCCATGAAGTCGAAGCCTGGGGCGAGCCCACCTTCCGGGTGCGCAACAGGATGTTCGCGATGTACGCCAGCTCGGGAAACCATCATGGCGCCGGCCGGCCCGCCGTTTGGTGCAAGGCCGCGCCCGCTAATCAGGCTCTGATGGTCAAGGTCGCGCCCGAGCGATTCTTCGTGCCTCCCTACGTCGGCCCGAGCGGTTGGGTGGGCGTGTGGTTGGATGGGAAGGTCGATTGGCGGGAGCTCGCCGATCTGTTGCGCGATGCCTATCTGCTGGCCGCTCCCAAACGACTGGCGTCGCAGCTGAATCGCTAGGGCGAGGCCCAGAGGCCACATGAGCGATGCCGAGGTCGTCATTGGGGCGGTCCGCCAGGCCTTTGAGGGAAACCCATATCCCGGCGACGGGTTTCTCCAGGGCAGCTTCGAGGGTTGCGAACCCTACGAGGAAGTCGGGGCCTTCAAGGGCTGCACCGACTGGAGCAGCCTCGATCCCCGGTTTCTGGACGGCCATTACAGCGCATTGAGCTTCTTCTCGGAGGCCGGCCTCCGGTTCTTCCTCCCCGCCTACCTGATCGCCGATCTCGAGGGCAGGCTGCTCACCGCCGACCCCACCTTCCACTTGACCAACGGCTTCTCCGACGGCTCACTCGAGGAACGGAGGAACGGCAGCGTGATTCCTCCATCGCTGGGGAAAGTCCGTGCTGATCAACCCCAAACGGTATGGCGGCGCAACCTGGGAAGACTACGCTCGGTACCGACTCTCAGTCTTTACTCGCGAGGAGGCGAACGCGATCGTAGCGTACCTCCGATGGAAACGCGAATTCAACTCAGAGGTGGGGCTGGGAACAGACCTCATCGATGGTGCGCTCGACCGGTTCTGGCTGGAGCGGGCCCGGACGGCACCCACCGCCGAAGCTCTGGCGCAGCGGGAGGCGGAGGATCGCCGCTACCTGGATAGCCTCGGACTTGGCCGGCCCTCCGCGCCAGGCGCCTGACAAACCGGAGGCCTCATGGAAACGCCCTACCGCAGCTTTCGCGAGTTCTATCCCGACTATCTGGCGGAGCACCGGAACCCTACCTGTCGCCGCCTGCACTTCGTCGGCACGGGCCTGGTCCTGGTGGTGGCCTTGGCCGCACTGGCGACCGGCCATTGGATCTGGCTGCTGGCCGTTCCGGTGCTGGGCTACGGCTTTGCCTGGATCGGGCACTTCGCGTTCGAGCGGAATCGGCCGGCCACTTTCAAGCACCCGCTCTATAGTCTGGCCGGTGACTTCGTGCTGTTTCGAGACATGCTGATCGGGCGGGTGCCCTTCTAAGAGTCGGAGGATCCAGAATGCCGGACCACGTCTACAAGACCATCGAGCTGGTGGGTTCCTCATCGACCAGCGTCGAGGATGCCATCCGCAACGCCGTCGCCAAGGCGTCTCACACGCTTCGCAACCTGCGCTGGTTCGAAGTGGTCGAGACTCGCGGGCACATCGAGGGCAGCGAGGTGGCTCACTGGCAGGTAAGCCTTAAGATAGGGTTCACGCTCGAGGGCAATCCATAGTTCACCGCGCACATCAGGGGGTCCACCATGATCGACTGGCTGCACGATCTCCCCGTCCTGGGGATGAGCGTCGTGGTCTTCGCGGCCGTCTATTTGGCTGCTGCGGCGATCTGCTGGATCGTCACCCGGCTGGCCGTGGGGGAGTGGCAGCGGGCGTTCAAGGCTATCTCTCCCGGGATGCTGCCTCCGCTGGGCATCATCTTCGGGCTGATGGTCGCCTTTCTCGCGGCTCAGGTCTGGAACGATCTCGACCGGGCCAGTGCGGCGGTGAACCGGGAAGCGAGTGCGCTGCGGGCCGTTGTCATTCTGTCCGCCAGCTTTCCGGGCGATACGGAGACCCGGCTCAGGGATCTCATCCGCCGCCAGATTCAGGACGCGGTAACCAAGGAATGGCCCACCATGGCTCGACGTCGCGCCACCCTGGTGATGGCGCCCGCCGCGTTGGCGGACGCCCTCCGGTTGACGCTCGGATTGGTCCCGAGGGGTGACGGCCAGGTGGCGGCCCAACGGGAGATCGTCGCCGCGCTGCAGAACGCTCTCGATGCCCGGCGCCAGCGAATTATCATTAGCGGAGCAACCGTGAATTGGGTGAAGTGGACCGGGCTCCTGCTCATGGCGCTGTGCATGCAGGTCGCGATCGCAATGGTCCACTGCGACAATCCCAGGGCCGCGGCCCTGGCGATGGGACTCTTCTCGACCGGTGTGGCAGTCTCCATCGTGCTGATCGCGTCCCACAATCGGCCATTTGGTGGAGAAGTGTCCGTAGGGTCCGGCCTGCTGCTCCAGGTGCTTCCCGACTCCGTCCAGCCGCCCTCTCCCTGAAAGCGCGGAGGCTTCATGCACGATGACGAGCATCGGAGACCGAGGGACACCCGCGAATTCCTGGGGATGTGGCACGCGGTCACCGACCAGCACTTCGTCGACCAGTTGAATGGGCTGCTCCCGGGTTTGCTTCAAGGGGTAAACCTGTCGGAGCCGGCCACCCGGTCGATGCTGGCGGGGCGGCTGTTGCACGCCCTGCGCCTGGCGGCCGGCCCCGAGGGCGATCTTACGGTCGCGATCCGCTACCTCCAGGACGCAGCCGACCAGCCGGGGCCAGAGACCGAGTGAGCCGGGTGCCGATGGCGCTCTTGATCCAGGCGATGCAACCGACCGGGGGTCACGGCGGCTGGCACGGCGGGCCCACGCCGGTGGGAGCGCTCCGGGGGGTGAAGGCGGATCAGGCGTTCTGGTCGCCCACGCCGCGCCGGAAGAGCATCTGGGCCCTCACCCTGCACATCACCTATTGGAAGTATGCCGTCCGCCGTCTCATCGCCGGTGGGGCCCGGGGTGGCTTCCCTCGCGGTCCCTCAAACTGGCCCACGCCGCCTGCGCGACCCGATGCTCGCAGCTGGCTGGCCGACGTGGCGCTGCTCCGAGCCGAGCACCAGCAGCTGCTCGAGGCGGCCGAAGCGGTGAGGCCGGAGCTGCTGCCGCGGCGGCCTCCCGGTGCCCGTCGCTGGACCTATGGTGACCTGCTGATCGGAATCGCAGCGCATGATGCCTATCACACCGGCCAGATTCAGTTGTTGAAGCGGCTGTGGGCCGAGCGGAACGCACTCGGCCGGTAAACGGGGCAGTGCCTTCCGTCACTGAAGGGCAGTCTGCCCGGTCTCAAATTGGCAGCGCGCTTTTCACCCGGAGGCAGTATGGCAACGAAAAAGAAGTCATCCCGCAAGTCGAGCCGGCGGAAATACGGCAAGGCGGCGGAAAAGAGCGTCGAGAGCGCCATGCGCCGGCGCAAGCGGGGTACCCTGCGAAGCGGCAAGTCGGGTCGCGGCGGCAAAGTGAAGAGCCGCAAGCAGGCGATCGCCATCGGTTTGTCGGAGGCGCGGAAGAAGGGAGCCAAGGTGCCGCGCAAACGCTCCAGCTCGAAGCGATCGTCGCGCTAGGACCAGGTCCCCATCGCTGACATACCATGTCTGACGAGATCGTGATCTGGCGACGGGTTGACCAACCCGGACACGAGGCCGCAAGGCTCGTCTACCACGATCCTTTCTGGCAGCTGAGCGGCACCGCCGTGTTCGCTGAGGGGGCTGAAGCCTGCCGCCTGGAGTACCTCATCGTCTGCGATGCCGGTTGGCGGACCCTTCACGCTCGAGTGAACGGCTGGGTGGGCTCCCAGCGCGCCCGGCTGGAGCTCGCTGCCGGGGATGACCGGCGTTGGCGACTCAACGGCGCCGAGTGCCCACAGGTGCAGGGGTGCCTCGACCTGGACCTCTCTTTCAGCCCCGCCACCAACGGACTGGCCATCCGTCGCTTGGCGCTGGACCTGGGGCAAGCCGGCGAAGTCAGGTCCGCATGGCTGACCTTTCCCGGATTCACCCTGGAGCCACTGGCGCAGGTCTACCGCCGCACCGGACCGATGACGTATCGCTACGAGGCATTCGGCGGTAGCTTCGTGGCCGACCTGGAAGTGAACCAGGCTGGACTGGTGATTCGGTATCCCGATTTATGGGAGGCGGAGACGAGATGACCCGGCTGGTGGGCTGCGTGGTGTTTCTCCTCGCTGGAATGGCTTGCGCCAGCCAGCCGGCCCAAGTCGCGGCAACCCCGGCCGCCCGGTGTGAGCCGGGGGATACCTCCATGGTTCGGGATGTGGTGTACTTTGGCCGCAACCGCCCCGATGGTGGAGTAGTAAGCGAAGGGGAATGGCACGGCTTCCTCGACGAGGTGGTGACCCCCCGGTTTCCCGACGGACTGACGGTGGTGCACGCGGACGGCCAGTGGCGAGGTCAAAGCGGTGCGGTGGAACGGGAACGGGCCGAGATCCTCACCGTCCTGCACGGCGGAACCGCAGAGTCCCGGAAGGCGGTGTCGGACGTAGTGGGAGAGTACAAGCGCCGGTTCGGCCAGGAAGCCGTCCTCCGCGAGCGGCTCGCTGCCTGTGCCAGCTTCTAATGGATCGACTCCCGGAACCTAGATGACCAACGGCGATCGTGCGATCATGGGGAGCGACGGCCGCAGGTGGACCTTCCGCCTGCGGCCGGAGGTCCGCAAGGAGGAGGCCAAGACTCACGTGACCTTGGTGGTCGAGACCTTCAACGAGGTTCGGGTCGTGACCTGCCCGCGCAGCGAGTGGGAAAGTGGTACGCCCGACCTGACCGCACTCCTTGCACGCTCACTGCCCGGGGGCGCCTCTCGAGGGCTGGGAGCGCCGGACCAGCGGCCGTAGCGGGAGCCCTCTTTCCGGGAGACGCGTCGTGTCACGTCGGACGGCGATCTGGCTGGTCCCGCTGCTGCTCGCGCTGCACAACGCCGAGGAGGCGTTGCTCTTTCCGCGATACCTGCCGCTCGCTATCGCACGGTTGCCCGAGGGACTTCAGGCGGTGGCAGGCGCGATCACCCTGGGTCAGGTGTGGTCCGCACTGGCGCTGGTCACGGCGGTGCCGTTTGGGATCGCCGCTTGGGCAGCGAGCAACCCGTCGAACCGACTTGCAGTCTGGCTACTGCTGTTGGTCCAGACCACGATCCTGCTCAACGTGCTCTGGCACCTGGCGGCGGCGGTCGTCGTGTTTCAAGGCTATGCACCCGGCCTGGTCACTGCCGTCTGCCTCAATCTTCCCTTTTCCATCTATCTGCTCCGGCGTGCGGCGGTGGAGCAGTGGGTCGGCGCCGGGGCGCGCTGGGCACTCCTCCCGGGAGCTCTAGCAGTGCACGGACCACTGTTGTCCGCTCTACTGCTCTTGACCGAGCGATCCTGACCGGTCCACTCTCGCGAGAAGGGGAGGTGGTGTGTATCTCGCTCTGAAGGTTCTCCACGTCCTCGCGGTGGTTCTCTTTCTAGGGAACATCATCACCGGCATCTTCTGGAAAGCCCACGGCGACCGCAGCGGCGATCCCCGGATCATGGCCCACATCATCGACGGAATCATTCGCAGTGACCGGTGGTTCACGCTGCCCGGAGTGCTGTTCATCGTGGTCTTCGGGTTCGGTGCCGCCGGAGTGGCGGGGCTTCCCATCTTCGGCACCCGCTGGATCTGGCAGTCCCTGGTTCTCTTCATCATCTCCGGCGTGGCGTTCATGGCTCAGGTGGCCCCGCTCCAGGTTCGGCTACGGGCACTCGCGCTCGAGGGAGCACGGGCAGGATCGCTGGATCAGGTGGAATACCGCCGGCTTTCCCGCCGCTGGGAGGTCTGGGGCGCGGTCGCCCTTCTCACGCCGCTGCTCGCCCTCGTCCTGATGGTGACCAAGCCGGCGAGCTGAGAGGTAACGATGATTCGTAAACTCAAAGACGGACGCTACCGTCTCTACTCCATCAAGAAGGATCCCAAGACAGGTAGGCGGCGGAACCTCGGCACCTTCCGCAGCAGAGCCGCCGCCGAGAAGCATGAGCGCGCGGTCCAGTTCTTCAAGCGCCGCGGAGGCTGATCGTGCGGCTCACCGTGCGCCCGGGTGTCACTGCCGACGCCGGGCCGCTCGCCCGCTTTGCCGAGCGGACCTTTCGCGCAGCGTTCGCGGCGGAGAATCGGCCGGAGAACCTGGAGCTCTACCTCTCTCGGGTCTACGGGGACGCCCAGCAGACACTGGAGCTGAACGATCCCCGTATGGTCACTCTGATTCTCGAGGGCGACGGGGTACTGGCGGGTTTTGCCCAGCTCCGTGGGGGTCTCCCTCCGGCCTGTGTCGCCGGCCCGTCGCCGCTGGAGCTGTGGCGCTTTTACGTCGATCGGCCATGGCAGGGAACCGGTGCCGCCCAGACGCTGATGGCTGCGGCGGAGCGGGCCGCGGTCGAGCGCGGCGCAGCAACGGTGTGGCTCGGGGTATGGGAGCGGAACGGAAGAGCCCAGGCCTTCTACCGAAAGTGCGGCTTCGTCGACGTAGGTAGCCAGCCATTCACACTGGGCAACGACCGGCAGACTGATCGGGTGATGGCGCGGGAGTTGTTCGCTGGGCGGACCGCGGGCGCTCGGTCGATGGAGACGGGCTAGTCCACCCGTCGCTCATCCGTATCGCCCGGGACGGGAGACTGGCCCCGCCACTGCCGGGGGCGGCCGCCGCGGAACTCGAAGTGCTGCTCGTCGAGCATGCGGGCGATGGAAGCGGCGTCGCCGTCGCAGGGAATGCGGGCGAATTGCCGGGCCGAGAGCCAGGCCGCCCGGTACCACACTCCGGGTTCCAGGCCGGGGTATAGATGTGCGAATTCCGGCTTCAGACGCGCTTCGCGGGCAGTGCTCATGGCATGTTGGGATGGGGGGTGATTCAAAGTAAAATGTCGGCTCGTTCCTGGCCACTTCCACCCGACCTCAGCCTCCGCCGGGCCATCGCCTCCGAAGCCGAAACCCTGGCCCGGCTGCGCTATGAGTTCCGCGCCGAGCTGGGCGTGGTGCAGGAGCCGGAGGAGCGCTTCCTGGCTCGGTGTGCCGGGTGGATGGCCCAGCGACTCCAGCGGGACGGCTGGGTCTGCTGGGTAGCCGATGCGTCCGGGGCGTTACGGGGTACCCTGTGGCTTCAATTCCTGGAGAAGCTACCTAATCCGGTCGGCGAGCCCGAGTTTCATGCCTACATCACCAGCTTTTACATCCAGCCGTCGCACCGGGGTCGGGGTCTGGGGTCCGCCATGCTGCTGGCCGCACTAGAGGACTGCGCCGTCCGAGCCGTCGACTCGGTCTTCTTGTGGCCCAGCCCCAGGAGTCGCGCGCTCTACCAACGCCACGGGTTCTCCGAACGCGCCGGCATGCTGGAGCGTCGTTCCGCACCGGTTTGAGGGCCTTCTTGCGCTTGGCGTGACTGGAGCGCACGCTTGTGCCAGATTTGTTTCTGACTGAGGAGCGTCGCATGAGTGTGATCGCGCCATGAAGGGGGCAGGGGGCACGCCCGGCGGGCTGGGAACTTTTCTGGCCGGACTGGCCATGATCGTGGCCGGCGGGTATCTCCTCCTGGCCAGGGTGACGGTCACCAGCGGTTGGTGGAGGTTCGGGGGCTACAATGCCTTCGGTCTGTCCCTCTTGCCCCTGCTGGCGGGGGTGGGCATCCTGTTCTTCAACGGCCGCTCCTTGCTGGGATGGTTGCTTACCGCCGGAGGCGCTCTCATCATCCTGGCCGGCATTGTGGGCAACCTGCACATCTATTTCCAGCCAACCTCGCTGTTTGACACGCTGATGATGCTGGGTCTGCTCGCCGCCGGTTTAGGCCTGGTCGCGCGGTCACTCAAGCCTCAGGGAACCAGTCCGGCATGAGGCAAACCCGCCTAATGCGCCATTGTGAAACCGAGGGTAGATTGTCGCAACTATGGTAGAAGGCCCCTCGTCGGCTGATCGCCCCAGTGGAGCGACCCGGATGCGAGGACCGGCACCGCACACCGCGGAAGACGCCACGCCCAGCGAGCTCCGCAGGGCCAGCTGGCGGCTGCTGCTGATGCTGGCGGCGCTGGCTCTCCTCGTGGTTCCGCTGATTCGGGAGCTCCCGCTGGGTCAGAGTACCCGCAGCGGCATGCTCGCGTGGCTGCTGGTGGGTCTGGCCCTGTATTGGTTGTACGCCGGCATGGGCTACCGGCCGCTGCTCCTGGTGCAGATGGTACTCTTCTCCAGCGCCGCGGCCCTGATCAGCGCCAAGCTGCTGCTGGTCGCGATCGACGTGCACAGTCTCCTGTTGCTCCGGCAATTCGCGCTGGTCCTCATCATCCTGGGTGCCGCATGCGCCACCGCTAACCTCGGCGCCATGCTGGTCGCTTTGGCTCGGCGGCGTTCGACGCCGGGGCCTATGTGACCCTGTCCGGCCGACCCGACCCGGTCCGGCACATCCAGCTCCGTTACCTCGACCTACCGACCCTCGCTCTCCTCGGCGACGCGCCCGAACGCTTTGCCGCGGCGGAGCGCGTGTCGCTGGGCAACCATCAAGAGCTGGTTCGGGAGGTGGCCCGGCAGACCCAAGCGCTGGTCGAGCGCCAGGGAGAGCAAAATCCGTGGGGAGGTTATCTCGCCATCGACCCGGCGACCCGGACCGTGGTGGGTACCTGCGCCTACAAGGGGCCTCCTGGCCGCGATGGGGTCGTGGAGATAGCCTACTTCACCTTTCCGGAGCATGAAGGCCAGGGATACGCAACGGCGATGGGATCGGAGCTCCGGGCTCTCGCGGCGGGCGCTACGATCGTCAAGACCGTTCGGGCCCACACCCTGCCGCAGCACAATGCCTCCTGCCGGGTGCTGGAGAAGCTCGGGTTCAGCCGAATCGGTGAGGTCGTGGACCCCGAGGACGGGCCGGTCTGGCGGTGGGAATGGTATCCCGCCTTCACCAACGAATGGCCCACCGACGAGTAACGCCGAGGAGCCTCCCATGCCGGCCTATGTGATCGTCAACATCACGGTGCGTGACCCGGTGCGCTACGAAGACTACAAGCGACTGGCCCAGAACACGGTGGTGGCCTATGGCGGGAGGTACCTCGCGCGGGGCGGGCCGGTGGAGCCCCTGGAAGGGGATTGGAATCCCAACCGCCTGGTCATCCTGGAGTTTCCTACCCTGGACCAGGCACGCAAATGGTGGGGCTCGCCCGAATACCTTCCGGCTCGACAGATCCGTCAGGGCTGTGCCTCGACCCAACTGGTGATCACCGAAGGCCTACCGGGGTGATCGTCGTCAGGCGTGGCGCACGGCGGCACGGCGGGATAGACTGAGTATCGTCGTCGATGGCAGGGAAGTGAGGCGAATTATCACCACTACATGAGCAGCTACGTCTATGACCTTCGCTGAAGAGAGCCACACCATCCCCGTCGAAACCGGTCGGCCCAGCGAGGCACTGACGGAGCGACTGCTCCGTGCCCGCACGATCGTCATCAGCGGGGAGATCACCCAGCAGCTCGCCGCCAGCGTCACCTCTCAGCTGCTGGCCCTCGCCGCCGAGTCCGACGACCTCATCACCATCTACCTCAACTCCCAGGGCGGCCACGTCGAGGCCGGGGACACCATCCACGACCTGATCCGCTTCGTCCGGTCTCCGGTGGTAATGGTCGGCACCGGATGGGTCGCCAGCGCCGGCGCGCTGGTGTACGTGGCGGTGCCCCGGCCGCAGCGCTATTGCCTCCCGAACACTCGCTTTCTCCTGCACCAGCCCGCAGGAGGCGCGGGTGGTTCGGCCAGCGACATTGAGATCGAGGCGCGCGAGATCCTCCGGATGCGCGACCGGCTGAACCGGATCTTCGCCCGCGAGACCGGGCAGCCGCTCGAGCGGATCGAGGAGGACACCCACCGGAATTTCTGGCTCGACGCCGCCGCCGCGGTGCGTTACGGTCTGGTGGGCCAGGTCATCGAACGGGTGGATGAGCTCGACCGGAGTCCTGGCCGGGCTAGCTGATCGGACCTATTGCGGTGGTATCGACCAGTTCACCTCTTCACCCGGACGAACGTCGAACGGATCGCTGAGCACCGACTCACCGCGGCGTGTCGCCCGGGCCTCGAACCGGATGGGCTTGGCTCCGACGATCAAGCCGGGCGATAGGGTGAAGACCGTGGTTTCCGAGGCGGGGGCGAAGCCGACCCGGGTGGGCGCGGATCCCTCCACCCGGGCATAAATATCCATGTCGCTGGAGGCGCGGTTTTCCACCGTGAGCCGGGCGGTTACCGCCGGCGCCGGCTCTCCCGGGGATGCGCTTCCCGAGGAGCTACTGCAGGCGAAACCGAGCGGAGCGAGCAGAAGGAGTATTGCGCTGTAGAACCGGTGCATGAGTTACCTCACGAGTGCGGTCTGATCGTCGAACGTTAGTGCCGTCCGCCGATGCTGGCCAGTTTTCAGAGTGACGCGATACCTCGATCTCGGGAGCGTTCATGCACCAGCTCCTCCTGGTCCTCCTGTCGCTGGTCGGGTACCTGGCCGGGTGCAGTCCTACCGGCACCAGTCGCGGGCTGCCGAAGTATCTGCCGGTCGAAGGCCCTGCCGGGTTGCCGTTCTCTTCCAGTGTGCAGGTGGGGCGGATGCTGTACCTCTCCGGCCAACTCGGCACCGACAGCACCGGGCGCCTGGTTCCCGGTGGTATCGAAGCCGAGACCCGGCAGACCATGGAGAACATTCGGGCGGCGGTCGAGCGCGGCGGATCGACGATGGACCATGTCGTGAAATGCACCGCGATGCTGGCCGACATGGCCGACTGGGCGGCGATGAACCGGGTATACGTGCGCTACTTTCCCAGCCATCTTCCGGCTCGAAGCGCATTCGGGACCAGCGGCCTGGCCATGGGCGCTAGGGTCGAGATCGAGTGCTGGGCCGCGATGCCGTGACCTGAGGACGTCCCACCAGAAATGGCAATGGACGGCGTCATCTGGAGTATTGGTCATTCCACCCGCACGCTATCCGAGTTCCTGGAGCTGCTTGCGGCGTATCGGATACAGGCGGTGGCCGACGTGCGGCGCTATCCCGGTTCTCGCCGGCTGCCACAGTTCGAGCGCCAAGCCCTTGCCGATGCGCTGTCGGCACGCGACGTGGACTACCTCTGGCTGCCCCAGCTCGGCGGACGGCGTACTCCCCACCCCCAGTCAGACAATACCGCGTGGCGGAGTGCGTCGTTCCGCGGCTACGCCGACCACATGGCGACGGCAGCGTTCGCCGATGGTCTGGTGGAGCTGATGAACCTCGCGCGCGGAGAGCGGACCGCGATGCTGTGCGCCGAGGCGTTGTGGTGGCGCTGCCATCGAGGTCTCATCGCCGATGTGCTCCGCTGGATGGATTGGCGAGTGTGTCACATCCTGAGCGACAGGGTAACGGTGATCCACCCGTATACCTCAGCCGCGCGGGTCGGCCCCGAGGGGCTGCACTATCGTCAGGATCAAATGGATCTGGTTGCCGACTTGGTTTAGCGTTATACTGTAACGGACGACATTATAACGACTTAGAAGACTCACTTAGAGTAGAGTAGCAACCCATGGGACTGTGGCAGAAGCTGTTCGGCCCGAGGGAACGACCGGAGGAAACATTGCGGCTCACCCGCCGGGCGATGGACTTGTTGGCGGAAGGCAAGTCGGACGACGAAGTCCAGCGCGCTCTCTTTCGAGAAGGCGTGCCGGTCGAGCGTGCCGCATCGCTGGTAGCTGAAGTGCGGCGAGTTCAGCGCATGGTTCGCGGGCCCGCGATCGCTGTTCTGTTCGGTCTCGGCAGCCTAGGTATGGCGGTGCGCCCCTGCGTAGCGCAGGAGCGGGTCGACACTACCCGTCCGCTGGGCGTTGACAGTGCACGCGCCGCAGCGGCCGACACCGGGCGGAAGGCGCCGGCCGACAGCGCTGCCCGGCCGGCCAACGACAGCGCGGCGGCGCGTCCGCCCCAGCCGCCCGCACCCGTCGAGGTGATGCCGGTTGACAGCACGCTGTCCGCCGCCTGTGGTGGCGTCCGCGCGGGTGGCGTAGCGGCGAACATCCTCATCGTGGTGTTCCGTCCCGAGTCCTCGAAGGGCGACCTGGCGGCGGTGGCCAAGGCCGTCGGCGGCACGCTGGTTGGAACCGTGCCCGCGGCCGAGGGAGCCGCTTACTACCTGCAGGTGCCGGCGGAGGGGGACGAGCACCGCTTGGGCGCCGCCGCCGATCAGGTCATTCGCTATCAACCGGTCCAACAAGTCGGTCCGGCGGTCTGCCCAGCCGCGCCGCAAGCAGGCAACCCGGCGCGACCGGACACCGCGGCGCGAACTGATAGCGGTGCGCGAGCGGGCCCATGAACCGACCTGAGGTGCTTCCCCAGCTTCAGGCGCTCTCCCCCGGCATCAGCACCGCCATCTGTGGCAGGCGGAGCAGGTCCTGGAGGCCCTGGCCCGGGCGGCGTAAGTTGTCAGGACAACCAAGTGGGAGCACCCCGATGCGAAATCGCGACATCACCCTCGTCCGCGCGGCCGCTCTGCTGGGCACGGCCCTGGTCGTCCTGGTCGAGAGCGGCTCGGCCTCCTCCGCGCTCGCCAAGCCGTGCGCGGGAAGCTATCCCGCGGCGGACCTCGAGCGCTTTCTGCCCAGTGCCCGGCTGGCGCTCTCATTGCCCAACACCGAAGCGGTTGCCTTCGAGCCGGGCGATCGTTGCATTCGGATTACGGTTCGCAGCGCGGGTACCGGGCGTCTGGTGAAGCTCATCTTGCGGGGAGTGGCGGTGCCGCGGGCGGCGGTCCAGCTGGACCTCGCGCCCGCACGCGAGGCGCCGGGCAGCTGAGCGGTTTCTCCGATCACTTCTCCGGACTCGCCGCCTCCTATGCGTCCTACCGGCCGCACTATCCGGCGGAACTGTTCCAGGCCCTGGCGTCCCTCACGCGAGATCGGACGCTAGCCTGGGATTGCGCGACCGGGACCGGTCAGGCGGCCGTCCCCCTGGCGCAGTGGTTCGACCGGGTGTTGGCCACCGATGCAAGCTCGGCTCAGATCGCCAACGCCGAGCCTCATCCCCGGGTCACTTACCGGGTGGCTCGGGCCGAAGCGAGTGGCCTGCCGGACCGGTCGGTGAGCTTGGTCAGCGTCGCGCAGTCACTGCACTGGTTTGATCTGCCGGCTTTTTACGCCGAGGTGCGTCGGGTTCTGATCCCCGGCGGCATCCTGGCGGTATGGACCTACGGCCGGTCTCAGATCGACGATGGCGTCCTGGATGCGCTGCTGGCGGATTTCTACGAGAACGTCGTCGGGACCTATTGGCCTCCCGAACGGCAATGGGTGGAAGAGGGCTACCGGACGTTGTCGTTCCCGTTCGACGAAGTGCCAGTCGCCGCGCCGGCGATGACGGCGAGCTGGAATCTCCCGCAATTGCTGGGCTACTTGGGGACCTGGTCCGCCGTGACGCGCTACATCAAGGCCACGGGCACTGATCCGCTCCCTGCTCTGCGCGAGCGGCTGATGCCGGAGTGGGGGCATCCGGACCGTGCCAGAGGAATCGAGTGGCCGCTCAGGGTTCGGGCTGGTCGCTGAGGCAAGACATCACTCAGGAGCCTGTCACATGCTGGTCGCCGCCGTTACCGCGATTCTCGATCGCGACCTGCGAACTCTCCGGCGGGAGCTGGAGGCCTATCCCGACGAGCGCGATATCTGGCGACTTGCACCGGGACTCTCCAACTCGGCGGGAACTCTCGCGCTGCATCTGGCAGGAAATCTTCAACACTACCTGGGCGCCAAGCTCGGAAACACCGGCTATGTGCGTGACCGGGCCCGGGAATTCGCCATCCGAGACGTTCCCCGCGCCGCGATCCTCCGGGAGGTGGAAGCGGCCCATCGCGCAGTGGAGATCGTGGCTGGGCGGCAGATCGACGTGGAGGCCGAGTTTCCCGAGCCGGTGGGCAACGTGACTGTTGTCACCGGCGAATTCCTGGTTCACAGTGTCGCCCACTTCACGTTCCATCTCGGCCAACTCGATTACCACCGGCGGGTGGTAACCGGACAGACCGAGGGTGTGGGCGCGGTCCGCGTGCCGGAGCTGGGCACCGCCAAGGCGGTCACGACCTGACCGCTTGGCGGATCCGACTTCAACAGCTCGTTATCGGCCCCGCTTGAAGCACCTCGAAGTCACTGCCTCGCACCGGTCGCTGGCGCAACTGGTCCAAGGCATTTTCCCACCGCGGGTCCGAAGTACCGGTGACATACCACCCGCTTCCCTGGTCCGCGAGAATGAGTCCGTAGGTCTTCAATGCCCGGAGGATGACCAGCGCGTCACCGGTGTACTGGTCGAGCGGGAAACTCTGGCGCAACCGAACCCGAGTGCCGTAGGGCGGCAGGCTCGCATCGGAATACTGTCCGCAGTGGCTGGCGGGAGCGGTGTAGGCCCGCCGTACTCGGGGGACGGTGAAGCGCAACGCGTGATGCAGCGAGCCGGAGGCGACCTCCTCATAGCGCAGCAGGCCGGGGAGGATGGGCAGTCCCGCAGCGTCGGCCGAGGTCCAGCCCGGGGGACGGGTCGCGTTTCGAGTCAGATCCCAGATCGCCGACGAGCTGACCCGGAACCCGGTGCCGGTCCGTTCGGTGTTGTACAACTCGTAAAGCGTGCAGTCGCCCTCCCGCAGGACCAGTACATGGCGATCGCCGGAGGCGGGGTCGGGCGACTGGGAGCTGCCGCCCTCGATGGGCGCGTCCAGCGGGATCGGCATCGGTCCCGGATCGCTCTCGTCGGAATAGTCCGCTCCATCGGTCCCGTACAGGATCGGGACCAGCGGCTGCTCCCGAGGAACCACGCTGAAGGGGATTCCGTAGAACTCCTCAGTGGTGCCCAGATCGAGGTGCAGCGCGTTGTCCGGGGTCATGACATTGAGCAGGGCCGCGGAGCTGGAATGAACCGGGTCGCCGCTCACGTCCCGATTCCAGGCATTGTCCGCGGGAAAAATCTGGCAGCCGGCGATACTCGGCAGTGATCCAGCAGGGCCACCGCCGCCGCCGCCATCGCCACCTCCGGACGGGCCCGCCGGGTCGCTCGGGGTGCCGCAGGCTGCAAGGACCAACCCCGCCACGAGGCCGAAGCGCATGCGACTCTCGCTGTAAAGGGAGCATTCAACGAGGGAGCAAGTTCTATGCTCTCTTGGCTGCAAGGAGGTGCATTTGTCGGGGAGAGATTGAATCTTTCACCTGAGTTCTCCCGTTCATCCTGAGCTCATGGTCCACGAACCCGGAGTGAGGACGATGCTTGGAGAGTTGCTCGCGCGGCAGGTCGAGATGGCCTCGGAAGGGTCACCCTGGCACGGCCCGGGTCTGCTCGACAATCTCGCGTCGGTGACTGCGCAGCAAGCCGCGGCGCGGCCGTTCGGCTCCACCCATTCGATCTGGGAGTTAGTGCTGCATCTGACCGGATGGGCCCGCGAAGTGACCCGTCGACTCGACGGTGCGCCGAAGGGCGCGCCGCGGGAGGGCGATTGGCCGGACGTGAAGGAAATTTCCCAGCCGGCGTGGGAACAGGCCTGCGATGGGCTGCGACAGGCGCACCGCGAGCTGGCGGAAAAGCTGCGGCGGTTTCCCGAAGACCGCTGGGCCGCCTCGGTGGCTCAGCCGGCCGGTGCCGCGGACAACGGCGAGACGTCCTTCGCCGACACTATCGCCGGCCTGCTCCAACACGATGCCTATCACAGCGGCCAGATCGGATTGCTTCGGAAGGCGATGGGCATCGATTCAAGGGGGAAACTGCCATGATGCGGGTGAGGTGTGGCGTGATTCTGATCGTCGGGGTGTTGGTGGCGGCCGGGAGCTCGGCGGAGGCGCAGATGGCGGGGGCACCGGCGGACAGCGCCATCCGGGTCTTGTTGGAGCAGTCGGCCGAGGCCTGGAACCGGGGCGACCTCGACGGCCACCTGGCCGACAACGCCGATTCGATCACATTCATGACCAAGAACGGTCCGGCGGTAGGGCGGGACAAGACAGCAGAGCTCTTGCGGCGTAGCTTCTTTCGGGACGGTCGTCCGATACAGTCGCTCCGCTTCGAGCAGGTGACCGTTCGGCCCCTGGGGAGCGGTCACGCGCTGGTGGTCGGCCGGTTCATTCTCTACGGCAATGATCAGCCCGAGCGCAGCGGGTGGTTCACTACTGTCTGGCAGCGGACGCCAAAGGGGTGGCGGTCGATTCACGATCATTCTTCGTGAGGTCTGGACCCATGCTCGTCGTCACGACACACAACATCGAGGGACGCCGGATCACCCGCTACCTCGGATTGGTCAGCGGTGAGGCCATCCTGGGCGCGAACATCTTTCGCGATCTTTTCGCGAGCATCAGGGACATCGTGGGCGGCCGCTCGGCGGCGTACGAGCAGGAGCTCCGCAAGGCCAAGGGGATCGCGATCGAGGAGATGGAGGCCGAGGCCGCACAGCTCGGCGCCAACGCCGTGGTCGGGGTGGATCTCGACTACGAGACCATCTCCATGGGCTCGGGAGGCGGCATGCTCATGGTCAGTGCCAGCGGAACCGCGATCGTGATCGAATGAGGAGCTGATCGCCGTGGGCCCCAAGCTGTCGGTCGTCGCCTCCTGCCCGGATTGGCTCGGAGGCCTGGTGGAGTGGGATCGGCTTTATCCCACAGTCGAAGACCGGATGCGGCTCGCCATTCAGCTCTCTCGGGAGAACGTGCTTCGGGGAACCGGCGGGCCTTTCGGCGCGGCGGTGTTCGAGTCCGACAGCGGTGCCTTGGTTGCCGCGGGAGTGAACAGTGTCACCCGGCTGCACAATGCGGTGCTGCACGCCGAGACTCTCGCGCTGATGTTGGCCCAACAGCGGCTCGGGTCCTTCACCTTGAGCGGCCCGGGACTTCCGGCGCACGAGTTGGTGACCTCCTGTGAGCCCTGCGCCATGTGCCTGGGAGCCGCCTTTTGGAGCGGGGTCCGGCGACTGGTCTACGGTGCCAACCGGGCCGATGCGACTGCGCTGAGCTTCGACGAAGGCCCGGTGTTTCCGGCATCCTACGCGTATCTGGAGGAGCGGGGGATCGCCGTGGTGCGGGACGTTCTCCGGGCGGATGCGGCCGCAGTGCTGGAGCTCTACCGCGAGACGGGGGGGCCGATCTACAACGCCTGACCGCAGCGACCCGACCCACCCATGCCCCTCCATGTGGCAATTCCCCTCCTCACAATCGTCACCTTAGCATTCAACTCACCGGAGATCTCATGCCGTCCTCCAGACTCACCTCGGCTCTTGCCTGGGCGCTCTTCTCCCTCGTCCTGGCAACCGGTTGCGGCGGGACCTCCCCCCCGGACCCTCCGGAGGACGGCAACATCCGAGTTCTCTTCATCGGGAACAGTCTCACCTACACCTACGACATCCCCACCCTGGTGGGAGAGCTGATCCAGACGGCTGGAACACCCCAGTACTCCCATGAGGAAGTCACCTTCGGGAATTTCAGCCTTCAGGATCACTGGGATCGGGGTGACGCCCTTGAGGCCATCGACCGGGGTGGGTGGGACGTCGTGGTGCTGCAGCAAGGACCCTCGGCTTTGCCGGAGAGCCGGGTCAACCTGATGGAGTACGTGGATCGCTTCTCCCAGCGCATCCGGGCGGTCGGCGCGCGCCCGGCAGTCTACATGGTCTGGCCCGAGCTGGCGCGGGCGAACGTGTGGAACGACGTGACCGTCAATCACACCGACGCGGCTCATGCGGTAAATGCGATGCTGGTTCCGGTGGGCGAGGCGATCCGTTCGGTGGTGCGGGACCATCCCAATCTGCAGGTATTGGGTGGGGACGGCTTTCACCCTACCCAAACCGGTTCCTACCTGGCGGCGCTGGTGTTCTACGGCCAGTTGACCGGTCACTCCCCGGTCGGCCTGTCGTTGCAGCGGCAGATCGTACCGCTCTCGACGGGGGACGCCGCCATCCTGGAGCAGGCCGCCGTCGAGGCCAACGCCGATTTCGGCGTCCGCTGACGCTGCTACTTGCCGGAAGGGAGCGGCCTGAGTTTCATGTATAACGCGTGGACCTCAGGCCCCGCTCACCTTCCGAGGATGTCATGCGCAACCTGTTCGCCCTGCTCGCCCTGCTCGGTGTCGCCGGGATCGCGTTCGGCATTCTGACCATCTTCCGTCACAGCCAAGGCCCCGCCGCCATACCCTTCCAGTTCGAGAATTACGGCGGCCCCGGACCCATCATTGCCGGCCTGTTGCTCTTCGCCGGTGCTCTCTATCTCCGATCGGCCTGGCGGGACAGGGACTGACCGCCGGCGCAATGAGCGAGAACCGAGGCGCGACGGCTTGATCCCGGAGGCCGTGGTGTCCATCCTGCGTAGCCTCAAGGAAACGCTGCAGCAATTGCGTTCGCGACATCGCCGTCGACTGCCGTTTCTGGCCCCGGCGATCGAGCGGCGGCGGCCGCGCATCCAGGCGGAGGACTATGCCGCTCGCCACTCGATAGAGCACACCCTCGACCGCAAGGCCGAGCTGCGCCGGATGGCGCCCTCCAATCCGGAGGCGGCCCAGCGCTACCTCCAGCTGCTCAACTACGAGCTGGACGGCCTGCGCCAGGTGGTCGTCGCGCTCAAGGCCACCAGCGGCGGTCGCGACCTCATCGAATCCATCGCCGAGAACCAGACCGAGATCGAGCGGCTGGAGATCGAAGTCGCCTGGTGCTCGGCCCTGGTGCGCCCATGGACTCCGCCGCCGGCCGAGTGAGACGGGAGGTTCTCGTCCTGGTGATCCTGGTGGTCGTGGTGGAAGCCGGGTTCATCTGCGTCGCCATCCTCGCCGGCCTTCGACACGGCGGTGCCGCAGTCAAGCTCGGGTTTACGGTGCTCTGGACGGTCGCCACCCTGGTCCTGGTGCTCCGAGGTCTCACCCGGATTCGCGCGGCCCGGCTGAACCAGCGTTAGAGCTTCCGGGCTATGGCTCCGGCGGGGACCCACACTCCCTCCGGTCGCTGCAGTTCGCGCCAACGCTCGAAATCCCAAGCAAGGCCACCGCTCACTGACGCGACCTCCGGGAGCGCGGGTCCCCGCCAGCGCCCACTGGTCCGGGAGGGCGCGCTTGAGAGCTTCCCGGTCATTTCGGGGCTCGTGACAGGGGTGGCTGCCCGGAGGGAGCGTCAGTGAGCGGTGGCCTTGCTTGGGATCCCAGGATTGGCGCGAACTGCAGCGACCGGAGGGCGTGTCGCCCCTGTCACGAGCCCGATGCGAAGATCTCCTGCTCTGCATCAGATCTGGCTAAGCTTTCCAGCAACCTCACGATCGGATCAGCGTGAACCGCTTCTCCCAGTCCATCGGATGACCAACGCGATGCGGGTCTCGCCTGGTGCGCCGTCTCCCCTCGGCGCCACTTGGGACGGCGAAGGCACCAACTTCGCGCTGTGGTCCGAGCACGCCACCGCGGTGGACCTCTGCCTTTTCGACCGCGCCGATGCCGGCTCTGAAACCGCGAGGGTGCGGCTGGCCGAGCGAACCGATCAGATCTGGCATGCCTACTTGCCCGACGTGCGTCCGAGGCAGCTCTACGGCTTCCGGGTGCACGGTCCGTACGCCCCGACGCAGGGTCACCGCTTCAACGCGACCAAGCTTCTCATCGACCCGTACGCCAAGGCGGTGAGCGGCACGGTTGGCTGGAGTGAGGCGCTCAACGGCTACTCGATGCGAACCCCCGGCGACGACCCCCACCTGACACCGAATCTTCAAGACAGCGCCGGAGACATGCCCAAGTGCGTGGTGGTGGACACCGCCTTCACCTGGGGTGACGACCGGCACCCGCGGACGCCGTGGAACCGCACCGTCATCTACGAGTGCCACGTGAAGGGAATGACGATGGGGCACCCGGAAGTGCCGCAGCCGCTACGGGGCAGCTACCTGGGTCTGGCTACCGATCCGATCATCGACCATTTCTTGAGCCTGGGCGTGACCGCGGTGGAGCTGCTACCCGTCCACCATGCGATCACCGAGCGGCGCCTGGCGGAGCAGGGGCTGGTCAATTATTGGGGCTATAACTCCATCGGATACTTCGCCCCCGATGTCCGCTACGCCACCGGCGGCCTGGGCCAGCAGGTGACCGAGTTCAAGTCGATGGTGAAGCGGCTCCACCGCGCCGGACTGGAGGTCATCCTGGACGTGGTGTACAACCACACCGCGGAGGGCAATCATCTGGGGCCGACGCTGTCGTTTCGTGGCATCCAGAACTCGACCTACTACCGGCTCGACGGCAAGCATCCCGCGCTCTATGAAAACTTCACCGGTACCGGGAATACCGTGGACCTCCGGCGATCGCGCACCATGCAGCTGGTGATGGACAGCCTGCGCTACTGGGTGACCGAGATGCACGTCGACGGCTTCCGGTTCGACATGGCGCCGATACTGGCACGAGAGAACCCTGCGATGAACCCGGCTGCGGAGTTCTTCGACATGGTGCGGCAGGATCCAGTGGTTTCTCGAGTCAAGCTCATCGCCGAGCCGTGGGACCTGGGACCCGACGGATATCAGGTCGGCCGGTTCCCCATCGGCTGGGGTGAGTGGAACGGGAAGTATCGGGACACCGCGCGGAGTTTCTGGCGGGGCGACCCCGGTCAAGTCGGCGATCTGGCCTCCCGGTTGGCGGGAAGCAGTGACCTCTACGAGCCGAGCCAGCGACGCCCCTATGCCAGCATCAACTTCGTGACCTGTCACGACGGCTTCACCCTGCAGGACCTGGTGAGCTACGAATCGAAGCACAACCAGGCGAACGGGGAGCAGAATCGCGACGGCAGCGATCACAATCTCAGCCGCAACTGGGGCGTGGAGGGGCCGACCGATGCGCCGCACGTGGTGCGCATGCGGGAGCGGATCAAGCGCAATTTTCTGGCGACCCTTGCCTTCTCCCAAGGGGTGCCGATGATCTCGCACGGCGATGAGCTGGGTCGCACCCAGACGGGCAACAACAACGCCTACTGCCATGACAGTCCGCTCACCTGGGTCGACTGGGAAGTCACTCCCGCCAAACGGCAGCTGCTTGATTTCACTCGCGAGGTGTTCGCGATTCGATCCGCCAACCCGGTATTGCGCCGTCGAAGCTTCTTTCGGAGCGAGCCGAGGAGTCCGGGGGAGCCTAAGGATCTTGCCTGGCTGCGCCCGGACGGCTTGGAGATGACGGCGGACGAATGGCGCGATGCCCACAACAACGTCCTCGGGATGCTGATCCGAGGCGAGGCCACCGATGAGGTTGACGAGCGGGGCAGGCGGCTGCGGGGCGAGGCCATTCTCCTCCTGGTCAATGGCGGCACCCGGTCAAAGCCGTTCACCCTGCCGAACCTGGAAGGCCCCGGCAGCTGGACCGAGATCATCAACACCGCCCACCCCAGCCCGAGGGCCCCGCGCCAAGGCTCGGTGAACCTGGTCGCTCATTCGCTCATGCTGCTCCGCCACGATGGCCCTTCCTGACCACCGAGTCTCCATGCGTCTCGACCCCGTTGCCCCCGGCGCGAAGGTGCGTCTCACCGACGACTCGGCGCGATTTCCCGGATCCGAGCCGAAAAGCGAGCTGGAGAACCGGCTGGAGAGTCTGACCAAGCGGATGGACCGCTTGCAGGAGGCGCTGCACGCCGAAGGAAAGCGTGCGCTGTTAGTGGTGCTCCAGGGCAGGGACACCTCGGGAAAGGACGGCACCATCCGCCAGGTCATGGGGCCGCTGGACCCGCAGGGCGTCACCATCACCGGCTTCAAGGTGCCGACGCCGGTGGAGCTGAGCCACGACTTCCTCTGGCGAGTCCACCTGGCCGTGCCGCCTCGGGGTACCATCGGAGTCTTCAACCGCAGCCATTACGAGGACGTGCTGGTGGTACGGGTCCATGACCTGGTGCCCGAAGAGGTGTGGCGACCACGGTACGAGCAGATCAACCGGTTCGAGAAGATCCTGACGCAGAACGACGTGACCATCGTGAAGTTCATGCTGCACATCTCCCGCGAGGAGCAGCGGAAGCGGTTGCGGGCCCGGCTGGACGACCCGGAGAAGTATTGGAAATTTGCGCCGGGGGACTTGAAGGAAAGAGAGAAGTGGGACGACTACACTGCGGCGTATGAAGAGATGTTGGACCGAACCAGCACCGCCTGGGCCCCCTGGTACGTCGTGCCGGCGGATCGGAAGCCGGTGCGCGACCTGCTGGTTGCCGGTGTGGTGCTGGAGGCGTTGGAGCGGATGAACCCGCAGTTCCCGCCGGCCCCTATCGGAATCGAGGAATACCGGAAGGCGCTCGACTGAGACTCAGATCCTGCCGTCCGGGCCTACGATCACGAAGGTGAGAGTGTTTCCCAGCATAAAGAAAGGAGCCTTGTCGCCCAGCACTTGGCCGAGGACCTTGGCCAGCCGGTGGTTGGTGGAGGTGAGCACCACGCCGAGCTGCATGCTCCCACCCGGCCCCGGAGTCGCCGGCATCATGTTCTCCCAATCGAGCATGTAGTCCGCGCGGGCGAAGGAGAAGCCCTTGGGCAGATAGGGAATCAACTGCCCGGGGACGACTCCGACCCCCGCCTCCGCCGGAAATACGCCATTCTCGTAGTAGGCATTGTAGGCCGCGAGTCGAACCGATTGCAGGTCGGACGACGCTTGGGCCGAGAGGGCGCGGTGCTTCAGGTCGATGTACTTCATGACCGCGATGGTCGTCAGCACAGCCATCAGAATCATCACAGTCAGCAGCTCGATCATGGTCCAGCCTCGGCGGCCCCGAATCATCGGGACCTCCGCGCGATCACCTCGAAGCTGTTGCCCAGGAATTTCGCCAACGACTCCGAGGAGCCCAGCGAGACCCGCACCGCCCCGTTGTCGCCTTCGATGCGCCAGCTGTCGGCTCCCGTCCGCTGATAACTGACCCCTTCGACCTGGGCGCCGGCCTCGACCAGATTCTCCGGCAGGCGGCCGAACCGCTGCCGGAACCGCTCCACGTGCTGGGCGGCGTTGGCCACGCCGATGCGTGCGCTGGCTTCCTTGATGGCGGTCGACTCGGGCGCGACCGGCGGCGGGAACAGCCATTCGGGGCGTTCGACCCACAGGTACGCTGCGAAGAAGAGTCCCAGCACCCCGCCGGCCCAGAACAGCGGTCGAGTCCGCGAAGCAGCCAGCCGCCTGGCCTCCGCGGTCCGCGCTTCGGCTTCCCGGTCCTCGGCCTGCCGCTTGAGGACGCTATCGAAGGCCTGGAGCAGGGCCTTTTTTTCAGGGGTGGCGGTTTCGTGATTCATCTAGATCGTCTCACCGGCGAGCGCCCGTTGCACCATCTCTGGAAAACTTCGGATGTCGATCGGCTTGGTGATGTAGCCGTTGAACCCGGCTTTCAGCGCCTTCTCCCGGTCGCCGCTCATCGCATGGGCGGTGAGCGCGAGCACTGGTAACCCGGCCTGGCTCGAGTCGCGGATCTCCCGCAGCAGAGTGAAGCCGTCCTTCCCGGGAAGCTGGATATCCATCAGCACCAGCTCCGGCGACTCTCGCCCGATCGTCTCCAGCAACCCGTCACCCCCGTGCAGTCCGGTGACCTCGTGCCCCCGCAGGCTGAGTAGGGCGCGAAACAGTTTCATGTTGTCGGGGCTGTCTTCGACGATCAGAATTCTGGCCACGGTCGCAGCGGAGGCGGCAAGAAGTACGCCAGTGGCCGCGCAAGAGCCGAGCCAATGCCGGAAGTGCTTTATGGAGCCGCCCATCGGGCCCTGCGCCGGGCTTGGCAGTCGGGTGTGAATCGGCTCCGATTCCGTTGAGAATCAGCCGTCAAGTCGGTACAATGCGCAACGTGACGACTCCCCGCGACTCCTGATTCGTGCGTCCTTCTTCTCTGGCGGTCGTCGGCTTGGGGGCGATCGGTGGCTCGCTCGCCTGGCAGGCCCGTCGAGCAGGCATCGCCCGTGTGATTGGGTACTCACCGGCGATGGCCGAGTCGGTTCAGGCCCTGAAGGCGTCGGCTATCACCGAGATTGCGGACTCGGCGGAGCGAGCGGTCCAAGGAGCCGAGCTGGCAGTGCTGGCGGTTCCCCCTCGCGCGACCCTCGAGCTCCTCGGGCGTCTGGCCTCCGCGCTCGACCCCAACGGCATTCTCACCGACGTATGCAGCATCAAGCGCCCGATCATGACCGCCGCGGCGGAGGCTGGGCTGGGTGATCGGTTTGCCGGAGGACACCCGCTGGCGGGGACCCACGATTCGGGTTTCGCTGCTGCCCGGCCCGACCGGCTGCGTGGATGCGTGGTCTACGTGTGTGAGAGCGAGTCGCCCCAGGGTCACCGCGCGGCCCGCGCCGTCATGGGGTTTTGGGAGAATGTGCTGGATGCTTCGCCGGTGCTGATCGACCCCGCGGCACACGATCGGCAACTGGCATGGACCAGTCATCTTCCGCAGGCGGTGGCCTACGCCCTGGCCCACGCGCTTAGCGAACGCAATCTCGGCTGGGTCTCCTATGGGACCGGCGCGCGAGACACTACCAGGTTGGCGGCCAGCAGTCCGGAGATGTGGCTCGACATCCTGCTTTACAACCAGACGGAAGTCGAAGAGGCCCTGGCGCGCACCGAGGGCAATCTTGCCGAGCTGCGACGTTTGTTGCGGGCGCGTGACGCGGCGGGACTTCGGAGATTTCTCGGCGAGGCTCAGGACTTCCGCCAGGGACTGGAACGGTGAGAGTGCAGGGCACGGCTCGGGTGCCCGGCGACAAGAGCATTACCCATCGGGCGCTCATGTTCGCCGCGCTGGCCCACGGAACCAGCCAGGTGAGCGGAGCGCTGACCTCACTCGATGCCAAGTCGACCGCGCGAGTACTGCGCCAGTTGGGCGTCGAGATCTCGCCGCTCAGGCCGGGGAGCGTCGTGAAGATCTCCGGGCGGGGCGGCCTCCGGCGGCCCAACGCAGTGCTCGACTGCGGCAACTCCGGCACCACCACGCGCCTGTTGCTGGGCATGCTGGCCGGCCACCGGTTCGCGGCGACCCTCACCGGCGACGGCTCGCTGCGAAGCCGCCCGATGCGCCGGGTGACGCTTCCTCTGAGCGAAATGGGAGCGAGCTTCACCGAGCACCGAAAGGACGGATTGCCCCTGACGGTGCGAGGAGGCCCGCTCCGCCCGCTTCGCTATGCCATGCCGGTCTCGAGCGCGCAGATCAAGAGCTCGCTCCTCTTGGCCGGCACGGTGGGCCGGGTGCCGGTCGACCTGCGCGAGCCCCATGGCCGTTCGCGCGACCATACCGAGCGAATGCTGCGCGGGTTCGGCTATGAGGTCGAGGAGCGCGACGGGTGGATCGAGTTCAGGCCCGGGGGTCGCATCGATGCGTTCGAGCTCCAGGTGCCGGGCGACCCCTCGTCGGCAGCGTTCCTGGTGGGTGCCGCGATCCTGGCGGAGGCGGGCGAGCTGCGGATCGCGGGAGTTGGGGTGAACCCGACTCGGACCGGCTTTCTCGAGGTGCTCGCCCGTATGGGCGCGCCGGTGACTCGGGTGGAGTCGGTTACCCGTTGGGAGGAACCGGTGGCCGATCTCCTCGTCCAGCCTGCCGCACTGCACGGCACCCAGGTTTCTGCGAGCGAGATTCCTGGACTCATCGATGAGATCCCGTTATTGGCGGTGCTGGCCTCGCGGGCCGAGGGGACGACTTCCTTTCGTGATGTAGGGGAGCTGCGCGTCAAGGAGAGTGACCGGCTGGGTCTGCTGGCGGACAATCTCCGCGCCGTGGGAGCGCAGGCCAACGTGGAGGGCGACGATCTCAACGTGACCGGATCTGACGTGCCACCACGAGGGAGTGTCCGCACGGCCGGGGATCACCGGCTGGCGATGGCCTTCGCGGTCCTCGGCACGGTGTCGGGTGCCCGGGTTCGAATCGATGACCTGGCCTGTGCCGAGGTGAGCTTCCCTCGGTTTTCCGAGACTCTGCGATCCATCCGCAAGCGAGCGGCCAGGTGAAAGGCGGAGTCATTGCGATCGACGGGCCCTCCGCCTCGGGGAAGTCGAGCACCGCCCGGGCCGTTGCCGAGGCGCTGGGCTTCGCCCACCTCGACTCGGGCTCGTTGTACCGCGGAGTGACTCTGGTGGCACTCCGGGAAGCGGCCCGCAGAGGCCAAGGCGGCGGCAATCCGCTCGACGCGGTGGATCCCGAGACCATTCTTCGCACGGCCGAGGATCGGGGCCTGATGCTTCAACCCGACGGGGCCGGGTTCACCGCCTACCTCGAGGGTGAACCGGTAGACGGCGAGATCCGGGGCAAGGAGGTCACGGCGCACGTTTCCGCCGTCTCCGCGGTCCCGGTGGTCCGCGAATGGATCAACGCGAGGCTCCGGGCCATGGTGCGAACCGGGCGGGACGTGGTGGTAGACGGGAGAGATATCGGGACCGTGGTGTTTCCCGATGCGGACCTGAAGATCTTTCTGACCGCCACTCCCGAAGCCCGCGCCGGGCGCCGGATCAATCAGCGAGGTGACCCGGCCGACCCTGGTGGACTGGAGGCCGAAGCCGCGGCGCTGTCGGCCCGGGATCAGGCCGACTCCAGCCGAACGGTCGCGCCGCTCCGGGCGGCGGACGACGCGGTGCCGTTGGATACGACCGCCCTGCGGTTCGAGCAGCAGGTGGCGTTCATTGTGGAGCTGGCGAGGCCGATGTTTGGGAATCGACGATCGATGTCGTAGGCCCTGTCCCTTTGCCTAAGCCAAAAGGCTTCCCAGTACCATAAGCAGGTCGTTCGGCGTGAACGGCTCTCGTAGGGTGGGCACGTCCGGTGGTGTGCCGTCGCCCGGGTCGCCGTGGTGGACCACGTGCAGGATGGGCATACCCGGTCGTAACTCGCGCGTCTGCCGGATCAACTCAGGGCCGTCCACGGCTCCCAGCCGGGTGTTGGTAATCAGCAGGTCAATGTCGGGGAGTTGAGCGATCAATTCGAGAGCGGAGCGACCGTCGTAGGCGGCGAAGACGCAATGCCCGGCGTCCCGGAGGGTCTGCACGATGGCGGAGAGCTTGCTGGTGTTGTCGTCGGTGGCAATGATACGCCAGCCATCGCGATGGTCGGCTGGAGTTGCCATGTTGATCCTTGGACCCGGCAGAGACAGCCGAGGGAGGCAGGAGGTCTAGATAGGACCTGGAAGCTAACTCTTTGCCCGCCTCCCCGCTTTGTAACGTTGAGAATGGGCCACTGCCAACTCATTATCCTACCTTGCGTTTGCCCCCGCCCGCATGTTATTCTACCCGGCTTCCTCTTCCGGCACCCTGCTCGAAGCGGGACTTAACCCCTGCCCGCGGCCCTCCGGCGCGGCGTATAAAGGACTCCCGGCACCGCATGCTCGATCAACTTCAACCGTCATCCGATCAGTTCATCTCCCCCGCCGGCCTCCGCGTTCGTCAGGATCTCTACGACGAAGAGTACTCCGATCAGGACTATGAGCA
Organism: uncultured Gemmatimonadales bacterium; assembly: GCA_963812755.1. GTDB lineage: Bacteria > Gemmatimonadota > Gemmatimonadetes > Gemmatimonadales > GWC2-71-9 > CAVVWJ01. Next base: position 721,604 of record CAWEWK010000005.1, read on the forward strand.
GATGCTCTCGATGTACGAGGGCACCATGGCCCAGATCGTCGAGGGCGAAATCGTCAAGTCGAAGGTCCTGCGGGTCACCGATAACGCCGTCATTCTCGATGTCGGGTTCAAGTCGGAAGGCTCCGTTCCCCTCGATGAGTTCAAGGACCCCCAGTCGCTCAAGGAAGGCGACGAGGTCGAGGTCTTCCTGGAACACCTCGAGGACCAGGAAGGCGCCGTCGTCCTTTCCAAGAAGAAGGCCGACTTCATGCGGGTCTGGGAGAAGATCCGCGTGGCCCATGAGAGCGACCAGCCGGTAGAAGGCACCCTGGTCAAGAAGATCAAGGGCGGAGTGGTGGTGAACCTGATGGGGGTGGACGCGTTCCTGCCGGGCAGCCAGATCGCGCTGCGCCGGGTGCCCAACATCGACGAGCTACTGGGCCAGACCTACGAGTTCAAGATCATCAAGCTCAACAAGCGGCGGCGCAACATCGTCGTCAGCCGCCGGGTGATCCTGGAGAACGAACGGGCCCACAAGCGCGAGCACCTGATGAAGGAGCTGGCGGTGGGCCAGGTGCGGAAGGGCGTGGTCAAGAACATCACCGACTTCGGCGCCTTCATCGACCTGGGCGGGGTGGACGGCCTGCTGCACATCACCGACATGTCCTACGGCCGGGTGTCCCATCCCACCGAGATGGTGGGGATCGGACGCGAAGTCGAGGTCAAGATTCTCGACATCGACTGGCAGCGGGAGCGTATCAGCCTCGGCATGAAGCAGCTCCAGTCGTACCCCTGGCAGAACGTGGCGGCCAAGTACCCGGTCGGGACTCGGGTGCAGGGCAAGGTGGTGTCCATCACCAATTACGGCGCCTTCGTCGAGATCGAGCCCGGCATCGAAGGCCTGGTGCACATCTCGGAGATGAGCTGGACCCGCAACGTGCGCCACCCGTCGAAGATCGTAAGCATCGGTGAGACGATAGAGGCGGTGGTGCTGAAGGTCGACGAGGCGGAAGAGAAAATCTCCCTGGGAATGAAGCAGACCGAGCAGGACCCCTGGATGATTCTCCCGCTCAAGTATCCCATCGGCACCCGCATCACCGGCAAGGTCCGCAACCTGACCAGCTTCGGTGCCTTCGTCGAGATCGAGCCGGGCATCGACGGCTTGATCCACATTTCCGACATGTCCTGGACCAAGCGGGTACAGCATCCTTCGGAGGTGGTGAAGAAGGGTGACACGGTCGACGTGGTGATCCTCAACATCGACGCCGAGAACAAGCGCATCTCCCTCGGCCTCAAGCAGGCGGAGGAAGATCCCTGGCTTCGGATCGGTGAGACCTACCCCATCGGGATGGAGCTCCGGGGCCGCGCCGTCCGGTTGATGGACAAAGGCGTGGTGGTAGATCTGGGTAATGACATCGAGGGATTCGTGCCGATGTCCCAGCTCGGCATTGCCGACATCGAAAATCCGGGCGACGCGGTGAAAGAAGGCCAGGTGCTCGACCTCAAGGTGCTCGAGGTCGACCCGATCCATCATCGCATCGTGCTGGCGGTGGTGGGGTATCCCGATGAACCGATCATTCCACCGGTGAAGCCGGTGGTCGAGGCAGGGATGGAATAAGTTATCGGCTATCCGCTATCGGCTATCAGTCCTAGAGCCGATAGCCGATAGCCGATAGCGGATAGCTTTCTTACCGAACGTTCAGTGCCTCTTCCAGCGAAAATCTCACCGGAGTTCCTTCGTCCACCTGGCGATCCTTGTCGAGCAGGCTCCAGGCCAGGCCGCCGCCGGCTCCAATGATCGCTCCCTTCAGCACGCCGGCCCCGGTCACGGCGCCGATCACGGCACCAGCCGCCGCGCCGACCGCCGTCCTCTCCTTCATATCAAGGCCGGACTTCTCGGTATCGGTCTTGGCATTCGTGGTGCTCACGTCGTGCATCTTTCCATCCACCCGAATCTTCGAAAGGCGGAGTGAGGCCGCCTCGGACTTCTCTGCACTCTCCACCAGTTTCACCTCGGCCGGGGCTCCCTGCGGAATGACCACCTTTCCGTTCACCACGACGTCACGGGTGACGTGAGCGTCGAAGCCCTCGCCGAACCGATCCCGTTGGACCGGAATGTTCTCGTCCACGGTAATGGGAATGTCGGTGCCGCTGGGTATTGGAGCGCCAAACCCCAGTAAGGCAGCGAGCGTGATGCTCAGAGTCCGAATCATCGAATCCTCCTCAGTTCTGGCTAACTGCTCATTCCTTCAATAATTAGCGGCTCGGAGCGAAAAAGTCGGTCCCTTGCGCCTCATCAGCCGTGTGGTCCAAGTCACTGCCAGATGGGCAGCCCTTAGCCGTCTGCCCGGATACCCGTCTGCCAACTATCTTCTTCCCCCATGCCCGATCCCAGGCAGCTCCTAGATCAGCTCCACCATCGACAGGCCCTCGCCGAGCAAGGCGGAGGGCCCGCGCGGGTGGCGCAGCAGCACAAGAAGGGCAAACTCACCGCTCGCGAGCGACTCGACTTGCTGCTGGACGAAGGATCGTTCGTCGAGCTGGATCGCTTCGTGACCCATCGCTCGAGTGACTTCGGGCTCGACCAGCAGGTCTTCCCCGGCGACGGGGTGGTGACCGGGTACGGGCGGATCGATGGACGGCTGGTCTACGTGTTCTCTCAGGATTTCACGGTCTTCGGCGGGTCACTCTCCGAGGCGCACGCCGAGAAGATCTGCAAGATCATGGATCTCGCGGTGCGGAACGGAGCACCGGTCATTGGGCTCAACGATTCGGGGGGCGCCCGCATCCAGGAGGGCGTCGTCTCTCTCGGCGGGTATGCCGATATCTTCCTCCGCAACACCCTCGCCTCGGGAGTCATCCCCCAGATCTCCGCCATCCTTGGACCCTGCGCCGGCGGGGCGGTATACAGCCCGGCGATCACCGACTTCATCTTCATGGTGCGCGGCGTGAGCTACATGTTCGTCACCGGACCCAATGTGGTGAAGACGGTGACCCACGAGGAGGTGAGCTTCGACGAGCTGGGCGGCGCCGACACCCACGGCCGCATCTCCGGGGTCGCCCACTTCGTCCACGACTCCGAGCCCGAGTGCCTTCAGGCTATCCGCGAGCTGCTCGGCTTTCTGCCGCTGAACAATCTGGACGATCCTCCCGAGCGCCCGGCGTCCGATCCGGTGGACCGTCGTGACGAGGCGCTGCTCGACCTGGTTCCCGACAGCCCCAACAAGCCGTACGACATGCACGCGGTGATCGCCCGGATAGTGGACGACGGCGGCTTTCTCGAGGTGCAGGGAGGGTATGCGGAAAACATCATCACCGGCTTCGCCCGGTTGGGCGGCCGGCCGGTCGGGGTGGTGGCCAACCAGCCGGCGGTGCTGGCCGGAGTCCTCGACATCAACGCGTCGCTCAAGGCGGCGCGGTTCATCCGTTTTTGTGATTGCTTCAATCTCCCGGTCGTCACCTTCGTAGACGTACCGGGCTTCCTTCCCGGGGTCGCCCAGGAGCACGGCGGGATCATCAAGCACGGTTCCAAGCTGCTGTACGCCTACTGCGAGGCGACCGTGCCCAAACTGACGGTGATCACCCGGAAGGCCTACGGCGGGGCATATGACGTGATGAGCTCGAAGCACATTCGGGGCGACATCAACCTGGCCTGGCCCTCGGCCGAGATTGCAGTGATGGGGCCCAAGGGTGCGGTCGAAATTCTCTTCAAGGACGAGATCACCCGGGCCCAGGATCCGGCGGCGGATACCACTCGGCTGATCGGGGAGTACACCGAGAAATTCGCCCATCCCTATGCGGCGGCGGCGCGGGGATACATCGACGACGTCATCGATCCGCGGGACACTCGGCCGCGGCTCATCGATGCCCTGCGGACCCTCCGCACCAAGCGGGACCGCAACCCAGGCAAGAAGCACGGGAACATCCCGCTGTAGGGATTCCGGGGCTTCCCGGTCCCCCTAGCCAAGGGCGGCCTGGCGTACCATCTTAGAGGCTCCATGAACGCGTCCTTCCGTCAGCTGAGGGTCGTGCCGGCGGTCATCAGGTCAGGTGCCTTCCGCGCCGGCGCCGGAGTGCTGGTTGCCTCCGCCGCACTCGCTGCCCCTCTGCACTCCCAAGCCGCTATCGATCCCAACGTCGCACCCCGTGCAGCGGCACTCGACCGCGAGGGTGCGCGGCCGATGGCGATCGACATGCTGGGGCGCTACCTGGCCACCGCTCCCGACGACGGGCGCGCCTGGCTTCAGCTCGGCCGCTTCTATCTCTACGACGCGCGCGAGTGGCACCTCAAGGGCCACCGGGGAGATCCCGATGGCCTCTTGTATCTCGACTTCGCGGCCACGGCTCTGGAACAGTCCATCCGGCTTTCGGTAGACTCGGGGCAGATCTTCCGCGGACTCGCCGAAGTGGAGCGGGCGATGATCCTGCTCGAGGACTCGGCCTGGACGACCACCCGTTATTTCCAGGCCCGACCGGCGCCTCCGGAAATGCCGCCCTACCTACTGGAGCTCGGCGCCAATCTCCTGACCTCCTGTCCTGCCGGAGGGGTGCTCCTCACCGGCACCGATCTCGAGACCCTCTCAGTCTGGTACGGCAGCCTCGATCGTCCCGCCCTAAACCTCGTCACCTTCCGACCCGACCTCTACGCTACCGACTCCGTGTACCGCCGCCGGGTCGCGCAGTCGATGGATGTAGATCCCGCGTTGCCGGTTCGACGCGCGCTGGAGGCGGTGGCGTCGCGCCGGCCTCTGTGCCTCAGTCCGGGAACCGACAGCGCAGCGGCGCCGATGCTGGCATGGGCGCCCTTCCGGCTGGCCCGAGTGAGTCGTCCCGCCCCGTCCGACGCCGAGGCGCTCACCGTGAACGAGTTGCTCAAGGCCAGCCGCCAGGACGGCTCTCCCTGGGTCATGGATGTCCGCCGAGTGTACGACAACGCGGCACGCCACAATCTGCTTCTCTGTAGCAGCCTTCTCCTCCTTTACGGAGACACGCCTCCGCCGGCTTGCCGGCCCTGAACTGCCTGTCATCGTAGTCCGCCGCCGTGCCCTCTGATCTCGTCATGAAACGGGTACTGATCGCCAACCGCGGAGAGATCGCGGTGCGGATCATTCGTGCCTGTCGCGAGGAAGGATTGGAATCGGTCGCGGTGTATTCGACGGCCGACCGCTCCACTCCCCACGTGCGCGCCGCGGATCACGCGGTGGCAATCGGCCCACCGGCCCCCTCCCAGAGCTATCTCGCGATCGACCGGATTATTCAGGCGGCGCTCGACACCGGTGCCCAGGCCATTCACCCGGGCTACGGTTTCCTGGCAGAGCGGGCCGCGTTTGCCGAGGCCGTCGAGCAGGCGGACCTCATCTTCGTGGGTCCACCGGCCAGCGCCATCCGGGCGATGGGCGACAAGACCGAAGCCCGGCGGCGGATGCAGGCCGCTGGAGTACCCATCGTGCCCGGGGCCGTCGCCGCGGTGGACGAGGTTGGTCCGGCGCTCGGCCTGGCGCGCGAGATCGGATATCCGGTGATGGTGAAGGCCGCGGCCGGAGGTGGTGGGAAGGGCATGCGGGTGGTACGGGCTCCCGAAGAGATGGCCGGGGCACTCTCCGCCGCCGGGTCCGAAGCACTCAAGGCGTTCGGTGATGCGACCGTCTACCTGGAGAAATTCATCCAGCAGCCTCGCCACGTCGAAATCCAGATCCTGGCCGATCGGGAACGCACGGTGCACCTGGGCGAGCGCGAGTGTTCGGTGCAACGGAGGCATCAGAAGCTGGTGGAAGAGGCGCCCTCGCCCGCGGTCACCCTCGACCTGCGCGAGTGGATGGGCGCGGCCGCGGTTTCTGCGGCCGAGGCGGTGGGGTATCTGGGCGCCGGCACCTGCGAATTCCTGCTCGCTCCGGACGGCGCCTTCTATTTCCTGGAGATGAATACCCGGATTCAGGTCGAGCATCCGGTCACCGAATTGGTCTATGGAGTGGACCTGGTACGGGAGCAGCTTCGGATTGCGGCAGGACATCCGATGCGAACTCCCCGCGGGTGGCTTCACCCCCGCGGCTGGGCCATCGAATGCCGGATCACCAGCGAAGATCCTGCCAACAACTTTCTCCCGTCGACCGGGCGGATCGAGTCGCTCCGGGTACCGGCGGGACCGGGTGTGCGCTGGGAGAGCGGGGTCGAGGCCGGTGATGAGGTCACCCTGTACTACGACTCCATGCTGGCGAAGCTGATCGTGTGGGCACCCGACCGGCTGCAGGCCATCCAGCGGATGAGCCGGGCGCTGGACGAACTGGCCATCGTCGGTGTGGCCACCAATCAAGGCTTCCATCGCCGCCTCATGGCCGACCCCGAGTTCCGCAAGGGCGAGATCGACATCCAGTTTCTCGATCGTCGGGCGGACCTGGTGGCCCCGACGCTCAGTGCCGAGCGAGCGATAGACCTGGCGATCGCGGCCGCGTTGGCGGAGGACGCTGCCCGCCGCGCCCGCCAGCCGGCAGTGGGGAGCAGCGGACAGGGGAGCCAGACCTGGCTTCGGCAGGCCCGCATCGAGAGCCTCCGGTGACGGCGGTGCGGATCGAGCGCCTGGCCGCCGGAGGAGACGGAGTCGGCAGGCTGGGCGATGGCCGAACCGTCTTCGTCCCTCGTACCGCACCGGGCGATCTGGTCGAATTGAGCGACCTCAAGGAGCATCGAAGGTTCGCGCGCGCCAAGATGGGTCGCCTGCGGGAGTCCGGGCCGGAGCGGGTGGAGCCTCGTTGTCCGCACTACGTAGCCGACGAGTGCGGCGGCTGCCAGCTCCAGCATCTCGAGCTGGAAGCGCAACGCAGGGCCCGGCGGACCTTCGTGGGTGACGCACTCCGACGGCTGGGCAAATTCGAGGTGGACGATCCGGAGATCGTGTCCGCCAGCAAGGCGTACGACTACCGGGCCAAGCTCACACTGACAGCAAGCTCAGGCGGGCGGCGCATCGGGCTGCATCCCTACGGTCGGCCGGAGCAGGTATTCGATCTCGAGTGGTGTCACATCACAGTCCCTGACTTGATGACGCTCTGGGGCGCGGTCCGCGAGATGCGCCGACTGCTCCCGTCGCACCTCGACCGAGTCGTTCTCCGGCTGGATCGGAGCGGAGGGCGGCATCTGCTGTGTCAAGTGACGGGTTCCCAGGCATGGAGCGGTGCTGGTGAGCTCGAGCGCCAACTCGGCAAACGAGGAATCGGGACCACCATCTGGTGGCAACCGCCGGGCGGCGCCGCCAGGGCATTGGCCGGCGCCGTCGGTCCCTTTCCCGCCACGGTCTTCGAACAGGTGCATCCCGAGATGGGCGACCAGGTCCGGGCCTTTGCTGCCGACCAGCTGGGGCCGGTGGCTCAACGGCTGGTGTGGGATCTCTACGCCGGCATCGGGGAGACCAGTGCCTGGTTGGCGAACGCGGGAGCGCGAGTGGAAAGCGTGGAATCGGACGCCCGGGCCGTGTCTGAAGCCGAGCGTCGTGGTCCGCCGGCGCGGCGTCACACCGCGAGGGTCGAAGACGCGCTCACCGCGTTGGGCCGTCCCGATCTCGTCATCACCAACCCGCCGAGAGTCGGGATGGATGCGCGGGTGACCGGCGCTCTGGAGCAGGTGAAGCCGGAGCGAATCGTCTATGTGTCCTGCGACCCGGCGACCCTGGCACGGGACCTCACCCGGCTGCCCAGCTACCGGATTGTTCGGCTCCGGGCGTTTGACCTCTTTCCGCAGACGGCTCACGTGGAGACCGTGACCGTCCTGGAGCGGTCGTCGTGAAATACGTCGTGACGGTCGGCGGCCGCGAGATCGAGCTGGACGTCGAGGGAGACCGGGTACTGGTCGGGGGCCGGCTGCACACCGCGACCCTGGCACCCATCCCTGGGACCCCGCTGCGACACCTGATGATCGATGGCAGGCCGATGGCCCTCGCGGTGGCCGATTTGGGAAGAGGACGCTGGGGACTCACGGTGCAGGGCGAGCACTGGGAGGCGGAGGCATTGGACGAGCGCACCCGGCACATCCGGTCGCTGACCAACGGGGCGGCACACGCCAGTGGACTAGGAGCCTTACGGGCGCCGATGCCCGGATTGGTCGTGAGGGTGCAGGTCGAGCCGGGCCAGTCGGTCGCGCAGGGGGCCGGCGTGATCGTGCTGGAGGCGATGAAGATGGAGAACGAGCTGAAGGCGGCGGGTCCCGGGGTCGTACGATCGGTACTGGTCGGTCCGGGAGAACCGGTGGAGAAAGGTCAGGTGCTGGTCGAGTTCGAGCCCGCTAGTGCCTAGCCCGACTACCGCCGCAGCGACCGAGCTCGAGATTCTGCCGGATTTCTACAGCCCCCAACTCGACAACCGGCGCGATATCCTGGTCCATCTTCCGCCGTCGTACGGCGGTCGGTCTCGGGACTACCCGGTGCTGTACCTTCAAGACGGACAGAATCTGTTCGATCCGGTCACCAGCTTTGCCGGCGACTGGCGCCTGGGCCGGGTGCTGGACTCCGCGGCTCGGCGGGGACTGGAGCTGATCGCGGTCGGCATCCCCAACATGGGGACGAAGCGGCTGGACGAGTACAGCCCATTCGTCGACCCCGCCTCGGGTGGTGGCCGGGGCGATCGATACGTCGATTTTGTAGCACACACGCTGAAGCCGGCCATCGACCGGCGATTTCGAACCCGCCGCGGGCGGGAGTACACCGGGATTGCCGGTTCCTCCATGGGCGGCCTCATCACCCTGTGCGGCTTCTTCCGGAGCCCGCCGGTATTCGGATTCGCGGCCGCTCTGAGTCCGTCGCTCTGGTTTGCCGGAGACGCTATTTTCCCCCGCATCGAGTCCGCTCCCTTCATTCCAGGTAGGATCTACCTCGATATCGGCGCGCTGGAGGGCAGGGAGCACGTCGCTCGAGCGCGCCGAATGCGGGATCTGCTGGCCATTAAAGGCTACCGACACGGCGCCGGCCTCCGTTGGCTCGAGTCGCGGTGCGGGCGGCACCACGAGTCGTCGTGGAGCCGCCGGTTCGCCAGGGCACTCCCGTTTCTCCTGGGGCACTGAGCATGCACTTCGAGCGGCATCATTGGCACAGCCCGTCGCTGGGGCGGGGGATGGAGCTGCAGGTGTTCGGGCACGCCGGCGCCCGGGTACTGGTGTTTCCCACCTCGATGGGGAGTCACCACGAATGGCCCGACCGCCGAATGCACGAGGTGCTCCGGGAGCATCTCGATCGGGGCTGGATTCAGATGTACTGCCTCGACCACGTCCACGGCGAGAGCTGGTACGGCGACCACCTGCACCCCGGTGCCCGTGCCTGGCGCCACCTCCAGTACGACCGCTACCTTCGGGACGAGGTTCTCCCGTTCACCTCGAGTCGTAACGGGAATCCCTATGTCATCACCGTGGGCGCCAGCTTCGGGGCCTACCACGCGGCCTGTTTCGGCTTCCGCCACCCCGATGTGGTCAACCGGATCATCGGGTTGAGTGGTCTCTACGATATGAAGCAGCTGACCGGCGGGTATTCCGACGAGAACGTGTACGCCTGCAACCCGTTCGACTTCATCCGGCACGAGCATGACCCCGGCCGGCTGGAGGCCTTGCGCCGCCAGGACATCATCCTGGCCATCGGCCAGGACGACCCGTCCTGCGAAAACAACCGCGAGCTGTCCGCGCTGCTATGGCAGAAGGGCATCGGCAACGCGCTTCGAATCTGGGACGGCTGGGCGCATGACTGGCCCTATTGGGAGCGGATGGTGAAGATGTATATCGGGGGACATGATTGAAGAGGCTATGGCATCGGCATAGGCCTCAGCACAGTCACCACTCCGAGGCTATTCATGCCCAAGCAAAAAGAATCGGCCTCCTGGTGGGCCGGGAGTGGTCGTTCCCGCCGGCCTTTCTCGAGGAGGTGAACCGGCGGAACGCCGGGGTGGTGGCGGAGCTCGTGAAGGTCGGCGCGCCGCGCATGGACGAGGCCAGCCGGTACGACGTCATCATCGACCGGATCTCGCACGAAGTCCCGTTCTACCGCGCCTACCTGAAGCAGGCCGTGGTTCAGGGAGTCACCGTGGTGAACAATCCCTTCATGTGGAGCGCGGACGACAAGTTCTTCGGCGCGGCACTGGCCGATAAACTGGGCGTTGCCAGCCCCAAGACCCTGGCCTTACCCAACAAGAACTACATCCCCGGCATCGTTCCCGAGGAAAGCCTCCGGAACCTCATCTTCCCGCTCGACTGGCGGGGAATCGTCGAGTACGTGGGACTGCCCTGCGTGCTGAAGGACGCCCACGGCGGCGGATGGAAAGAGGTCTACATCTGTCATTCGATGGAGGAGCTGATCCATCACTACGACAGCTCCGGCCTGCTGACCATGGTGGTCCAGGAGTTCGTTCGCTGGGAGCACTTCGTGCGCTGCATCTGCCTCGGGCAGGAGCACATCCTGCCCACCAAGTACGACCCCCGGGAACGTAAGTACCTGGTCGATCACGCGCACTTGAGCGCCGAGGTCGGAGCTCGTGTGGTGCAAGACGCGCGAACCCTGGTCCGGGCCCTGGGCTATGACATGAACTCCATCGAGTTCGCGATTCGGGACGGAATTCCTTACGCTATCGACTTCATGAACCCCGCACCCGACATGGACATCTATTCGCTCACCCCGCACTACTTCGAGTGGGTGGTGAAAACCATGGCTGACATGGCGATCCAGCGGGCACTGGAACCCCGGCCGCAAGAACGGGAGTTGCGATGGCACACACTGTTCGGCGGGCGCGGCGCGCCCAAGGTGCCGGCCGCAACAACGTGAGCGGCTCGCCGGGCGACGCGATCGCCTGCTACCACGACCTCCTCACCGACGAGCTGGCCCAGGCGTCGCAGGCCCAGCTGGATGCGCAGCTGCAGGCCCGCGGCCTGCTCTTCGGCGAGCGGCCGTTGTGCACCGTGCTCCGGCCCCGATTCATGTCGCCCGAGCAGCACCGGACCCTGCAGGCCGGCGTGCGGCGGGCCATGGGGGCGTTCCGCACCGCCTACCAGGCCGCGATGGCCAACCCGGCCGTGCGGTCCCAGTTCGGCCTGCTCGATTGGGAAGAGCGCCTGCTTGGCTCCCGATCCGGCTTTCGCGATCCCAGCCCCACGTCGCGGCTGGACGCTTTCTTCGTGGGAGCCGACCAGCTGCGATTCACCGAGTACAACGCGGAGACGCCGGCCGGGGCCGGGTACAACGACGCGCTGACCAGTCTGTTCTATGGACTGCCGATCATGCGGGAGTTCAACCGGAGATACGACCTGCGCCCGCTGCCGGCCCGGCACAGTGTTCTGCACGTCCTTCAAGACGCCTTTCGGCAGTGGTCGGGACGACTGGAGGCTCCGCGAATCGCCATCCTCGATTGGCAGGAGGTCCCCACCTACAGTGAATTTCTGCTGTTCCGCGAGTACTTCCGCTCCCAAGGCATCCACTGCGAGATCGTGGATCCTCGTGAGGTGGAGTATCGCGAGGGCAAGCTGTGGGCCGGTGCCTTCGAGTTCAATCTTATCTACAAGCGGGTCTTGCTCAGCGAGCTGGTGGGTCGGGAAGGGGTCGACACCCCGGTGCTCCGGGCGGTGCGCGATGGCGCGGTTTGCATGGTCAACCCGATCCAGTGCAAGATCCTCCATAAGAAGCTCAGCCTGGCGGTCCTGAGCGACGAGCGCAACGCGGCCCTCTTCGGCACCGCCGAGCGGCAGGCCATCGAGTCCTTCATTCCCTGGACCCGGCGGGTGGAGGAGCGGCGATCGGTGTTTCGCGGACGGGACATCGACCTCATACCCTTCATCCTGGATCAGCGGGAGAAGCTGGTGCTCAAGCCCAACGACGACTACGGGGGCGCGGGGATCGTGCTGGGTTGGGAGGTCGACGCCGGAGCCTGGGAACAAGCGGTCAAGAAGGCGCTGGCCGAGCCGTACGTGGCCCAGGAGCGGGTGGTGCTACCGTTCGAGCCGTTTCCCAATGTGGTGGACGGCCAGGTCGTGCTGCGCGATCGGATGCTGGACACCGCGCCGTTCGTCGCCTACGGCGAGTATGCCGAAGGCTGTCTCAGCCGGATCTCGACCGCAGCCTTGCTCAACGTGACGGCGGGCGGAGGATCGACCGTGCCGACATTCGTGGTGGAGAAGCGATAGTTCCCCAATGTCAGGATGACTCTATGAAGCCCCCGTCGCTCACGCTCGGCATCGAGGAAGAGTACCAGATCATCGACCCGGAGACTCGCGAGCTTCGCTCCTATATCACCGAGATCCTGAACGGCGATCACCTGGTGCTCGGCGAGGTCAAGCCGGAGCTGCACCAGTCGATGGTGGAGATCGGCACCCGGGTGTGTCGGACCCCATCCGAGGTCCGGGCCGAGCTGGTTCGGTTGCGGGGAACCGTGATGCAGCTAGCGGGCAAGAACGGACTGGTGATCGCCGCCGCCGGCACTCATCCCTTCTCCTCCTGGCTCACCCAGGAGATCACTCCGCTCGAGCGGTACATGGGCGTCCGGCAGGACCTGGCCGACCTCGCCCAGCAGCTCCTGATCTTCGGCACCCACGTCCACATCGGGATCGAGGACCGGGATTTTCTGATCGATGCCATGAACGTGGCCCGGTACTTCGTGCCTCACGTGCTCACCCTCTCCACCAGCTCGCCCTTCTGGATGGGCCGGGACACCGGCCTCAAGTCGTACCGAAGCATCATCTTCAGAAACTTCCCCCGGACCGGCATTCCACCGGTGCTGAATTCCTGGACCGACTACGCCTCCTTGGTCGACACGCTGGTCCGGACCGGCTGCGTCCCCAACGCCTCGAAGATCTGGTGGGACGTTCGGCCCAATCACAGTTACCCCACCCTCGAGTTCCGGGTATGTGACGTCTGCACCCGGGTCGATGAAGCCGTGTGCATCGCCGCCATTCTCCAGGCCATCGTCGCCAAGCTGTGGAAGTTGCGGCGGGACAACATGACCTTCCGGGTGTACCCCACCGCGCTGATCGAGGAGAACAAGTGGCGGGCGGTCCGCTATGGCCTGGATGGGAGATTGATCGACCTGGGGAAGGACCAGGAGCTCGCCGCGGGGAAGCTGGTGCGAGAGTTGCTGGAATGGTTCGTGGACGACGTGCTCGACGAGCTGGGGAGCCGGGCCCAAGTCGAGTACGCATTCCGGATCCTGGAGCAGGGAACCAGCGCCGATCGGCAGCTCGCCCGGTACCGAGAGACCGGGGACCTCAAGGCAGTGGTCGACTCCGTGATCGCGGAGACCGCGGAGGGCGTAGTAGATTCCGTGGAACCTGTCCCGACCCTCCGGCGTTGAATGTGGTGAGCCGGCAGCAACTTCCCAACGGAGAGCAACGGATGGCAGGCAGGCCGATCATCGGGGTTCCGACCCAAACGCTGGAAGAAATTCCGGACCAACTACCACGGTGCTGGGTCATGAGCCAGCAATACGTTCGGGTGTTGGTCGCTGCGGGCGCGGTACCCTGGATCATTCCGCTGCTGGAGAGCGATCCGGCCACGCTTCGCGCCATCTACGATCGGGTGGATGGCATCTTCCTTCCCGGTGGCGTGGACTTGGAGCCGTCGGCCTACGCCGAACCCCCGACCGGTCTAGTGGGCCGCACCGATCCGGCACGTGACGAGATCGAGCTCACCCTGACGCGCTGGGCGCTGGAAGACCAGAAGCCGCTGCTCGCGGTATGCCGCGGCATCCAGGTAGTGAACGTGGCGGCGGGGGGAACCGTGCATCAGGACCTGGCCACCCAGCTCCCCGGCGCCATCAAGCACGACTATTTCCCGGTTCGCGGCCAGTACAGCCGGGACCTCCTGGTCCACGACGTGACCGTTCCCGAGGGCTCCCGGCTGCGGGATCTGCTTGGCGCCCCGACCGTCCAGGTCAACAGCATGCACCACCAGGGGATCAAGCAGCTCGCTGCCGGGCTGCGTCCAACCGCCTACGCCCCCGATGGGTTGATCGAGGGCTTGGAGTCTCCCAACGGCCACTTCATGCTGGCCGTCCAATGGCATCCCGAGGCTTTGGTGGATCGGGACCCGCGAATGCGGCGGCTCTTCAGCGCATTTATCGACGCGGCGCGCTAGTCGGCTCTCCCTGGCATCCCGAGCTTTACTCCGGATGACATTTGGCGCGCGTGCGTCCCTTGACCCGCCCATCGTTCCCCGGCTATGTTATGAGTCTGTTTTGGTTTGAGACCGTTACAACGCCCAAACGTCCGGACGTCATGAAGACCTTTACCGCCACCCCCGACGACATCAGCCACGACTGGCATGTCGTGGATGCCGCGGGAGTGCCACTGGGTCGACTGGCCAGCGCCGTCGCCCAGCTCATTCGCGGCAAGCACAAGCCGACCTACACGCCCCACATGGATGGCGGCGACTTCGTGGTCGTGGTGAACGCGGCCAAGGTGAAGCTGACCGGCCGCAAGCTGTCGAACAAGAAGTACTTCTCGCACACCGGATACATGGGGCATGAGAGCATGACGCCGGCCCGCGATCTGCTGGCCAAGCACCCCGATCGGGTCATCGAGAAGGCGGTGTTCGGCATGCTGCCCAAGACCTCGCTCGCCCGGCAGAAGCTGCGGGGCAAGCTCAAGGTGTATGCCGGTGCCGAGCATCCGCACGCGGCGCAGCAGCCCAAGCCGTTCTCCGTCACACCGTCTCCGTCGAAGGTGAGCGCATGACCGCACCTCCCGAATTTCGCTGGCAGGCAGTGGGACGGCGCAAGACCAGCGTCGCTCGGGTGTACCTGACCCCTGGTACCGGCAAGTGGGACGTGAACGGCCGCACGCTGGGTGATTATTTCCCCCGGCCTTCGCTGGTGCAGCACATCCAGCAGTCCTTCACCGCCACCGACACGCTGGGCGCCTTCGACGTTCGGGCCCATGTGGACGGCGGTGGACAGGCGGGTCAAGCGGGCGCCCTCCGGCTGGCCATCGCCCGGGCGCTGGTGGGGGCCGATGGCCAGCATCGAACCAAGCTCCGCGCGGCGGGGCTGCTGACCCGGGATCCGCGAGCCGTCGAGCGCAAGAAGCCGGGGCGGCCCGGTGCGCGGAAGCGGTTCCAGTTCAGCAAGCGGTAAACCTTACGGCGGGGTAGGCCCCGCCGACTTCGCACACCGGCGGATTTCGATCTGGGTGCCCCTGCGGGGGTCGGATCGGAAGATGAACCCGGTGGACGCACAACCCTGAAAACGGATAGGACACGAACACCCGCATGGCACAGCCCCAACTCCAGGACCTGCTCGAGGCCGGCGTCCACTTCGGTCACCAGACCCGCCGGTGGAACCCCAAGATGCGGCGCTTCATCTTCGCGGAGCGCTCCGGCATCTACATCATCGACCTTCAGAAGACCCTCCGGCAGATCCAGAAGGCCCAGGACCTGCTCCGCTCCGTGGTGCTCAAGGGCGAGGGGGTCCTCTTCGTATGCACCAAGAAGCAGCTCAAGGCCATCGTCCAGGCGGAGGCCCAGACCTGCGGCGCCTTCTACGTCACCGAGCGGTGGCTGGGTGGGATGCTCACCAATTTCCAGACCCTCAAGAAGCAGATCCGCCGGCTGCGGGAGCTGGAGCAGGGGGCAGCCGACGGCGATTTCGAGAACTACACCAAGAAGGAAAAGCTGCTCTTCGAGCGGGAGCGGGTAAAGCTGAGCCGCAATCTCGAGGGCATCAAGCAGATGGGGCGGCTTCCCGGGGCCCTCTTCGTGGTGGATGCCAAGAAGGAAAAGATCGCCGTCGCCGAAGCCAATAAGCTCGGCGTGCCGGTCGTGGCAATCGTGGATACCAACGCCGACCCCGACGTGATCACCGTCCCGGTACCGGGCAACGACGACGCGATCCGGTCGGTCTCCCTGATCACCGCGGCGCTGTCCGACGTGATCAAGGAATCCCGGGCCCAGATGCCGCTGCGCGAGGTGGCGGAAGATCTCGAGGCCGAGACCTATAGCACCGACGCGGGCAGCGAGGGCGACGCGGAGGCGGACCGGAAGCGCCGGCGCCCCCGCCGGAAGCGGCGGCCCAAGCCGGAAGCCATCGCCGCCCGGCTTAAGACTGAGCAGGACGCGGTGGAGGCGGAAGCCGCCCCCAGCGCGGCGGGCGACTCGGGCGCGTAAGCGCGGCGGCCAGCAAATGCGGAGTCCGCCGCTCCTGGCCCTACGGGCCGTGGGCGGCGGTTTTACTAGATTCAGCGATCAGAGGACGAAATGGCGAGCGTGACGATTTCCCCCAAGGATGTAAGCGAGCTCCGCGCCCGGACCGGCGCCGGCATGATGGACTGCAAGCGGGCGCTGGAAGAGTCGGCCGGCGATCTGGACAAGGCCGCCGAAATCCTGCGCAAGAAAGGGATTTCCAAGGCGGAGAAGCGGGCGGGCAAGAGCGCCTCGCAGGGTGTGATCGTGAGCTACATCCACCACAACGGCCAAGTGGGCGCTCTGGTGGAGCTCAACTGTGAGACCGACTTCGTCGCCCGCACCGACGACTTTCAGCAGCTGGCCCGGGAGATCGCCCTGCACGTCGCATCCGCTGACCCCATCGGGGTGAATCCGGAAGACATTCCGGAGGACCTTCTGGCCCGGGAGCGGAGGATCGCCGAGGAGCAGGTCGCGCAGGAAGGCAAGCCGGAGAACATCCGGACCAAGATCGTCGAAGGGAAGCTCAAGAAATTCGTCGCCGAGCGGACCCTGACGGAGCAGTTGTACGTCAAGGACGACAAGAAGACCGTCGGTCAGCTGGTGAAGGAGGCATCCGGCAAGCTGGGCGAGGCCATCGCGGTCCGGCGCTTCGCCCGGTTCAAGATCGGGGACGCCTGATGGCCCTCGCCTATACCCGCGCCTTGCTCAAGATTTCGGGTGAGGCGTTGGGTGGCGACAAGGGTCTGGGCATCGACTTTCATACCGTCGAGGCGTTCGCAGAGGAAGTCAAGTCGGTGCATTCCCTCGGCGTGCAGCTGGCCCTGGTGGTCGGCGGGGGCAACATCATCCGCGGCACGACGGCGAGCCGCGAGGGGCTCGACCGGGTCTCCGCCGATTACATGGGCATGCTGGGGACCGTGATCAACGCGCTCGGTCTCCAGGACGTGCTGGAAAAGATCGGAGTGGATACCCGGGTGATGACCGCCATCCGGATGGAATCGGTGGCCGAGCCCTACATCCGGCGGCGGGCCATCCGGCACCTGGAAAAGGGCCGACTCATCATCTTTGCCGCCGGGACCGGGAACCCGTTCTTCTCCACCGATACCGCCGGCGTGCTTCGCGCGCTCGAGATCGACGCGCAGGTGATTCTCAAGGCCACCAACGTGGACGGGGTGTTCACCGGCGATCCCCGGAAGGATCCCTCGGCCACCTTCATTCCCGAGCTCACGTACCAGGAAGCGATCGTCAAGAATTACGCCGTGATGGACGCCAATGCCTTCGGGCTCTGCAAAGCCAACCAACTCCCCATCGTCGTGTTCAACATCAACCAGCCCGGCGCCATCAAGCGCGTGCTCCAGGGCGACCGGGTAGGGACCATCGTCCGATGAGCACCATCCCCGAATTGACCAAGCACGCCAGGGAATTGATGCACAAGGCGGTCGACAGTACCAAGCGGGAGTTCAGCACCATCCGGAGCAACAAGGCCAGCACCTCGCTGTTGGATCTGGTGCGGGTCGAAGCCTACGGCAACCCCGTCCCGTTGAACCAGGTTGCCCTGGTAGCCGCGCCGGAGCCGCGCCTGCTCACCGTGCAACCCTTCGACAAGTCGCTGGCCCATGCGATCGAGAAGGCCATCCGGGACGCCGATCTTGGGCTCAACCCCGCCACCCAAGGCAACCTGATCCGGGTGCCGCTGCCGGCGCTCTCCGAGGAGCGGCGCAAGGAGCTGGTGAAGGTGATCCACAAGCTGGCGGAAGAGGGACGGATCTCGGTGCGCCACGCCCGCACCGAAACTCTCTCCAAGATCAAGAAGCTGGACAAGGTTCCCGAGGACGACAAGACTCGGGCGGAGAAGGACGTTCAGAAGCTCACCGACGAGCACATCAAGCAGATCGACGTGCTGATTCACTCCAAAGAAGCCGAGATCATGGAAGTCTGAGGGATGAGCGACGACCTGCTGACGCGGCTACAGCGCAACGGCGCCGTCCCCGCCCACGTCGCCATCATCATGGACGGCAACGGCCGCTGGGCCAAGGGACGACGGCTGCCCCGGCCGCTGGGCCACCACGCGGGCATGCGCGCGGTGCGCGAGGCGATCGAGGGCTGCCTCAAGGCCCACGTGAAGGTGCTGACGCTGTTTGCCTTCAGCCAGGAGAACTGGCAACGGCCGCTGCTGGAAATCGAAGCCCTCATGAGCCTGCTGGAGGAGTACATCGCCCGGGAGATCGACGAGCTGCGGGATCAGGGCGTCACCGTCCGGGTCCTGGGCGACGTGGACCGGCTGGCCAATGGAGCCCGGCGCGCGGTCGACCGGATCATGGCGGAGACCGAAGGCGGTGAGGAGCTCGCGCTCAACCTCTGCATCTCCTACAGCTCACGGGCCGAGTTGACCCGCGCGGCTCGGCTGCTGGCCGAAGATGTCGCCGCAGGCCGGTTGGATCCAGCGGACATCGATGAAGACGCCGTGAGTCACCGGCTGTATACCGCGCCCTGGCCCGATCCGGATCTCCTGATCCGCACTTCCGGCGAGATGAGGATCTCGAACTTCCTGCTCTGGCAGTTGGCCTACGCCGAGCTGTACGTCACCCCGGTGCTCTGGCCCGACTTCACCCGGCGACACCTGTTCGAGGCAATACTGGAATTCCAGCGTCGCGAGCGGCGGTTCGGGCGCGTTCCGGTCTGATGGACTCCAACCTGGTTCGGCGAGTCGGATTCGCCGTCGTCGCGATCCCGCTGGCGCTGGCCATCGTGTGGTACGGAGGCCTGGCCCTCGCCGTTCTGCTCGCCCTGGCGGGCGTGCTCGGCACTCGGGAGGTGTTCGGCCTGGCGGAGCGGCGGGAGATCCGCCCAGCCACGACCATCGGCCTGGCCAGCGCCGCCGTCATCGCGCCGATCACCTATGCGACCCTGGCGGCTCCTGAGGTCCGGGCGGTGGTGCAGGCGGCCTGGCCCTACGCGGCCGCGCTCTGGCTGATGCTGATCCTCACCTGGGCCCTGGCGGCGCGCGCGCCGGGCGAGCGTCCTCTGGAAGCCGTGGCCATCACCGTGTTGGCGGTGGCGTACACCGGCGCGCTTCCCGCTTTCGCGGTAGCGATCCGGCACGGCAACTACCCGGAGAGAAGCTGGGCCGGTGCCTGGCTGGTATTCTTCCCGCTGGTCGTCACCTGGGTCTGCGACACGGCTGCGATGTTCGGCGGCCGGACATTTGGCGGCCCCAAGCTGGCGCCCACCGTGAGTCCGGGAAAGACCAGATCGGGAGCCGTCGCCGGCGTCATCGCGGGATTGGCGGTGGCCCCGCTGTTCGGCGCACTGGTCTTTCCCCGCGTCGGAATCTCGCTCCCATTGAGCCAGCTCCTGGCGATTGCCGGGGTCTTGGCGGTGGTAGGGCAGGCGGGCGATCTGGCGGAGTCACTGTTCAAGCGGGAGGCCGGAGTCAAGGATTCCAGCCGGTTGATCCCGGGCCACGGCGGCGTGCTGGATCGGCTCGACTCACTCTACTTCGTAGTGCCGGCCGCCGCGGCGCTGTACCGGTTGTTCGGGGCGATCTGATGCGGGGTGTCGCGATTCTGGGCTCGACCGGGTCGATCGGACGGAGCACGCTGGACGTCCTCCGGCGCCAGCGCGAGCACTTCCGGGTGGTGGCCCTCACCTGCGGGCGAAACCGCGAAGAGTTTGCCCGTCAGGTGGCCGAGTGGGAGCCAGCCTTCGCCGGCCTGGCTATCGCCGGCGACGACGAGCGGTGGCCCTGCGGGCCCGAGGTGCTGGTCGAAGCGGCGACACACCCCGACGCCGACATCGTGGTCAACGCCGTGGTGGGAGCCGCGGGGCTCGATGCCACATTGGCCGCTCTCCGGTCCGGCAAGCGGGTAGCGCTGGCCAATAAGGAGAGCCTGGTCATGGCCGGCGACCTGGTGGTCCAGGCCGCTTGCGGTGGCGGTGGCGAGATCGTCCCGGTGGATTCCGAGCACAGCGCGGTGCTCCAGTGCGTCGCCGGCCGCGACTCGGGGCTGGGACGGTTGATCCTCACCTGCTCCGGTGGTCCGTTTCGAGAATGGCCCGAGGAGCGGGTACGGCAGGCCACGGTCGAAGAGGCCCTGCGGCACCCGACCTGGCGCATGGGCCAGAAGATCTCGGTGGATAGCGCCACCCTGGCGAACAAGGCCCTGGAGCTGATCGAGGCCCACTATCTCTTCCGGCTGCCGTACGATGCGCTGGAAGTGGTGGTGCATCCCCAGAGCATCATCCACGCGTTCGTGGAATTCTGCGACGGGAGCGTGATCGCACAGTTGGGATTTCCCTCGATGGAGCTGCCGATTCTTTATGCCCTCACCCATCCCGGCCGCTTGCCCGACAGCGGGATTCGGCGGTTCGACCCGGTGGCGGCGGGGCCGCTGACCTTCGAGCCGGTACGGCACCAGGTCTTTCGGGCGCTGGACTCCGGGATCGCGGCCGGGCGGGCCGCCGGGACCGCACCGGCCGTGTTCAACGCCGCCAACGAGGTCGCGGTCGCGGCATTCCTCGATGGCGCAGTTCCCTTCGGGCGGATCAGCGAGATCATCGAGCACGTGCTCGATGCCCACACCCCCGGACCTGCCACCTCGGTCGACGTGGTGCGCGAGGCCGACCGATGGGCGCGAGCCCGCGCCCGCGAGTCTGTGAGGTCGACGTGATGAGCGTGTTGACGACGGTGTTGGCCTTGATCGTGGTGCTCGGCGTGCTGGTATTCGTGCACGAGGCGGGGCACTTCATCGCCGCCAAGTGGGCGGGCATCTACGTCTATCGATTCTCCCTGGGACTGGGCTCCCCGATTCCCTGGCTCACCTTTCGACGGGGCGAAACCGAGTACTCGGTCTCCTGGCTACCGCTTGGTGGGTACGTGAAAATGGCCAGCCGGGAAGAGGATGTCGGAAGCAGCAGCCTGGAAGGCGGACGGCCGGACCTCGTGGTTCCTCCCGACCGGATGTTCGAGTCCAAGCCCATTTGGAAGCGAATGGTCGTGATCCTCGCCGGGGTTACGATGAACGCGCTGTTCGCCTGGGGCGTCTACACCTATCTCATCGCCAAGAACGGGCGGCCCATCGATCCCACAACCCAGGTCGGTCGGGTCATGGACGAGGTGCTGCCACCCGAGGCCGCGGCACTCAAGCAGATCAAGCCCGGCACCCGGATCGTGAGCGTGAACGGCCGGGCGGTGAATAGCTGGAACGAGATCATCGAGGAGATGACCAATGGCTCCGATCCCGAAGTCCGGATCGAGCTCGAGAACGGGACCACGCTGAGCCTGCCGATTCATCAGGACGCCCTAGAAGGGCGGATCAAAGCCGCCCAGTCGCTCCTTCCCTATCGGGCCCCCGTGGTCGACTCCATCGTCGAGGGCAAGCCTGCTGCCCTGGCGGGCATGCAGCAGGGCGATACTATCGTCGCGCTGGACGGCCGCCCGGTGGAGCAATGGTACGATCTGTTGGAAGGGGTGCAGGACAAGGTGGGTGAGCCTCTCACGGTGGAGGTGGGGCGGGCGGCCGGCCGCCTCACCCTCACGGTTCAGCCCTATCTGGACTCCATTCCCTCGCCCGACCGGACCTGGCGCAAGGTGGGGAGGATCGGCATCGCCCTGGGCAATCCAGTCCGAGTGGAGCGGCTGAGCCTGGGAGAAGCCTGCGTGGAGGGGCTGAGCGAGACCGTGAAGGGCTCCACCCAGATCGTTCGCACGGTCCGGGGACTGTTCAGCGGGCGGATCTCCCGTCGCGAGGTGGGCGGTCCGATTCTCATCGGGCAGCTTGCCGGCCGAAGCGCCCAACTAGGACTGGATGCGTTCCTCGAGTTCATGGCCCTGATCTCGGTGAACCTGGCGGTGCTCAACCTGCTCCCGGTTCCGGTCCTGGACGGGGGCCAATTCCTGTTTCTGCTGGCCGAGGCGGTCATCCGCCGGCCGCTGCCGCTCAAGCTCAGGGAGCGGCTCACGGCCGTTGGACTGGTGCTGATCGTCCTGCTGATGGGGCTGGCGTTCTCCAACGACATTCGGCGGCTGTTTGGCGGGTAGGACGCAGCCCGGAGTGAGGACTTGCCCGGGCTCGCCGACCGAGGTTATTCTTCACAGCTACAATGGATTACGGGGATACTGACGGATGAGCTTCGACAAGCAAGCAGCGATGGCCAAGCAGCAGGCGCACGGCACCGATACCGGATCTACCAAGGTGCAGGTCTCGCTGCTCACCGAGCGGATTAACTCGCTCACCGACCACTTCCGGATCCATCCCAAGGACCATCACGGTCGCCGCGGCCTGTTGAAGATGGTAGGCACCCGTCGCCGGTTGCTTACCTATCTCAAACGGAGCGATCTGGAGAGTTATCGTGCGCTGATCGAGCAGCTCGGTTTGCGCCATTAGTGGTTCGCGCCCCAGAGGGCGTCTCGACTCCTCGGATCGGGACGCCCTCTCTGTGTTCGGGGCACATTGACTAAAGACCCACGACCCATGACCCATAGCGTTTTCTCAGAGAGAAGGTAGTAACAGTGCATCGGATCGAGACCCAGTTCGCCGGCCGTCCATTCACCCTGGAGACCGGACGACTGGCCAGGCAGGCCGCCGGCTCCGCCGCCTTGAAGTTTGGTGATACGATGGTGTTGGCCGCGGTGACCGTGTCACCCAACATTTCCGCCCTCCCGTTCTTCCCCCTCACCGTCGAATATCGCGAGAAGACCTACGCCGCGGGCAAGATTCCCGGCGGCTTCCTCAAGCGTGAGGGACGGCCGTCCGACAAGGAGATCCTCGCGAGCCGGCTGATCGACCGCTCGATCCGGCCGCTCTTTCCCGAGGGGTTCAAGAACGAGGTCCAGGTCTTCGTGACCGTGCTCTCGGCCGACCAGGAGAACGACGCGGACATCCTCGGGATCATCGCTGCCTCGACGGCGCTGAGCCTCTCGACCGTGCCGTGGAACGGGCCGCTCGGCTCGGTCCGGGTGGGGCGGGTCGAAGGGAACTGGATCCTCAATCCGACGTTCCAGCAGCTCGAGTTCTCCACCATCGATTTGGTGGTGAGCGGCTCGAACGACTCGATCGTCATGGTCGAGGGCGGCTCGCTCGAGGTGTCCGAAGCGGAGATGCTGGAGGCGCTCAAGGTGGCGCAACGAGGCATCCGCGAGATCATCGGGCTGGAAAAGCAGCTCGTCGACAAGGCCGGGGCTGCGCCGAAGCTGGCCTGGACCAAGGCCGAGATCGACCCCGTGCTGCAGGGCCGGGCGGCCGATGCGGCCGAGAACGAGATGGCGCAGGCCATCAACGCGCGGGACAAGGCATCCCGTGCTCAGGGTGTCAAGGCGGTCAAGGAGCAGGTGCAGGCCGCCCTGCTGGCGGAGTTCCCGGACAAGGCCCGGGAGATCTCGAACGAGCTGGAGGAGATCGAGTACCGGGTGATGCGGAAGCAGGTGTTGGAGCGGGGCGAGCGGGTCGACGGCCGCGATCTCGACACCATCCGGCCGATCACGATCGAGACCGGGGTCCTTCCGCGAACTCACGGGTCCGGGCTCTTCACCCGGGGTCAGACCCAGGCGTTGGTCTCGGTGACCCTCGGCACCACGGAAGACGAACAGCGGATCGACAGCATCGACGTGGCCGGCGAAACCACCAAGTCGTTCATGCTGCACTACAACTTCCCGCCGTTTTCCACCGGCGAGGTCAAGATGATCCGCGGCACCAGCCGCCGCGAGATCGGGCACGGTGCGCTCGCCGAGCGGGCGTTGCAGCCGCTGCTGCCGCAGTACGAAGATTTCCCCTACACCCTGCGGGTGGTGTCGGAGGTCCTGGAGTCCAACGGCTCGTCCTCCATGGCCACCGTGTGCGGCGGATCCCTCGCGCTGATGGACGCCGGCGTGCCGATGAAGGCCGCCTGCGCCGGCGTGGCGATGGGGCTGATCAAGGAGGGTGACAAGGTCGCGGTGCTCACCGACATCCTCGGCTCCGAGGACCATCTCGGCGACATGGATTTCAAGGTGGCGGGCACCGAGCGGGGAATCACCTCGATTCAGATGGACATCAAGATCCTGGGACTGGATCTCAAGATCATGGAGCAGGCAGTGGAGAAGGCCCGGAAAGGCCGGCTCCACATTCTGAAGGAGATGGCCAAGGTGCTGCCGGAACCCCGGCCCGAGCTGTCTCGCTACGCGCCGCGGATCTTCACCATGCAGATCAAGCCGGACAAGATCGGCGACGTGATCGGTCCCAAGGGAAAGACCATTCGGGGTATCCAGGATGCCACCGGGGCCAAGATCAGCATTGAGGACAGCGGCCTGGTGACGATCTCAGCGGTGGGCGGAGAAGCGGGCGAAAAGGCCCGCGCGATGGTCGCCGCCATCACCACCGAGCCCGAGGTGGGGCGGACCTACGAGGGCCCGGTCAAGAGCACAACCGCGTTCGGCGCCTTCGTGGAGATTCTTCCCGGCGTCGAAGGGCTGCTCCACATCAGCGAGCTCCAGCACGGCCGGACGGAGAAGACCGAGGACGTGGTCAAGAAGGGCGACATCGTCCAGGTCAAGTTGCTGGAAGTGGACGAGCGCGGCCGCATGAAGCTTTCCCGGAAGGCACTGCTGCCCAAGGACTAGCCCTTCGTGGACACGGTTAGCCTCGACGAAGGACTGCTCCGCACCACCGCGCCCAACGGGTTGGTCGTCCTCACCGAATCGCTGCCGGGCGTGCGCTCGGCGGCGGTGGGCATCTACGTCCGCACCGCCAGCGCCCACGAGTGCCTCGAGCAGATGGGCATCTCCCATCTGCTGGAGCATATGGTGTTCAAGGGCACCGAGCGGCGCAGCGCCCGCCAGCTGGCGATGGAGCTGGAAGTGCGCGGCGGGAGCCTGGACGCCTACACCGGGCGGGACTATACCAGCTATCAGGCGCATGTCCTCGACGCCGACCTCCCTCTGGCGGTCGAGATTCTCACCGATCTGGTCCACCGCCCGCTGCTCCGGGAAAGCGATCTCGAGCCCGAACGCCACGTGATCCTGGAGGAAATCGCCGGGGTGGCGGATGCCCCCGACGATCTGGTATTCGAGCTGCACGCCGCCGCGCTCTGGCCCGAGCACGCCTACGGCTACTCCATCCTGGGCACTCCGGAGACCCTCGGCCGCATTTCGGCGGAGGACCTGCGCCGGCTGCACCGAAGCGGCTACCATCGGGGCAACTGCGTGGTGGCTGCCGCGGGCAACCTGAGTCACGATCAGCTCCTGGGGGTGTTGCAGCGGGAGGGTTGGCTCGACGGCGGATCGCGCGAGCCCACCAGGCTGCCGGTGTTGGCCGCGCCGGCGGCGCGGGGCGCACTCCACCGGGCACAGCGCGATACCGCCCAAACCCACATCGTCTTCGGGACCGATACCTTTCCGCTGCGCGATCCGCGCCGCTTTGCCCTCGCCCTTCTCACCAACGTCTTCGGCGGTGGCATGTCGAGCCGGCTGTTCCAGCGGGTCCGTGAGGAGCTGGGACTGGCGTACGCCGTGTTCGCGTACAAGCACTTCTACCAGGTCACCGGTCAACTGGGGGTCTACGTCGGGACCCAATCCTCCACCGCGGACGCGGCAACCGACGCCATCCGGGCCGAGTACGACCGCATCGCGCGCGAGGGTCTCCCTCCCGAAGAGCTGGCCGACGGCAAACAGCAGCTCAAGGGACAGATCATGCTCTCGCTGGAGAGCCCCTTGGCTCGGATGGGCCGGCTCGCGGGGTTCACCTTGCATGACGATCACTATCGGCCGCTGGACGAGATGCTGGCGGAGATCGACGCGGTGAGCCCGGAGGAGATCGCTGCGGTCGCCGCGGAGTTCTTCCCGGCGGAGAGGCAGACGGTAGTCAGACTAGGGCCAAGCTGAGCCCATCCGATATCAACGACAACTCCTTACCCCCAAGGCCTACCCATGCTCATCGGCGTCCCCAAGGAGATCAAAACGGCGGAGAACCGGATCGCCCTGGTGCCGGCGGGCGCCGAGGCGTTCACCGCGGCGGGTCACAACGTGCTGATCGAGCAGGGAGCCGGAGTGGGGAGCGGCTTCCCGGACGAGGCCTATCAGGCCGTCGGTGCGGAGATCGTGACCACCGCCGACGAAGTCTGGAAGCGGTCGGAGATGATCATGAAAGTGAAGGAGCCTATCGCCCCGGAGTGGCCCCGGATGCGGCGAGGGCAGGTCATCTACACCTACTTCCACTTCGCCGCGGCGGAGGATCTCACCAAGGCGGTGATCGATTCCGGGGCCATTGCGGTGGCGTACGAAACCGTCCAGCTCTCCAGCGGGGAGCTGCCGCTGCTCACTCCGATGTCCGAGGTGGCCGGCCGGATGTCGGTCCAGGAAGGAGCCAAGTATCTGGAAAAGGTATTCGGCGGCAGCGGGATCCTGCTGGGTGGAGTTCCTGGAGTGGCACCGGGTGAAGTGGTGATCATCGGTGGTGGCGTGGTCGGGATCAACGCCGCCAAGATGGCCGCCGGGCTGGGCGCTCACGTTACCATCCTCGATATCTCGCTCGACCGGCTGCGCTACCTCGACGACGTGCTGCCGGCCAACGTCGACACCGCCTACTCCAACCGACACAACATTCTGGACGCTATTCGCCGGGCCGACCTGGTCATCGGAGCGGTCCTCCTTCCCGGCGCCAAGGCCCCCCACCTGGTGAAGCGGGGGGACCTCAAGCTCATGAAGCCCGGATCGGTCATCGTGGACGTCGCCGTGGACCAGGGCGGTTGCGTCGAGACCATCAAGCCCACCACCCACGACAACCCCACTTACTTCGTGGATGGTATTCTGCACTACGCGGTGGCCAATATGCCCGGCGGGGTCCCCCGGACCTCCACCCTGGCCCTTACCAATGCCACGCTGCCATATGGACTTAAGCTCGCCAAGCAGGGTTGGCGCACGGCGTGCAAGGTCGATCCGGCGTTGCGGCTCGGCCTCAACGTGGTGGAGGGGAAGGTGGTCTATCCGGGGGTGGCCGACGCGTTCCAGCTGCCCCTTACCGACGTCGGCGCGGTCCTCTGATCGAGGTTCTGATCACCCGGCTGCCCCTCGCTGAGGGGCTGCCGCTGCCCACCCGAGCCACCGCCGGCTCGGCCGGGTACGACCTGGCCAGCGCCGAAGAGGGGACCCTCGCGCCACTGGAGCGGAAGCTCTTTCGGACCGGCCTGGCCATCGCCGTGCCGGAAGGCTTCGAGTGCCAGCTGCGACCGCGGTCGGGTCTCGCGCTCAGCCATGGCGTCACTCTACCGAATACGCCGGCGACGATCGATAGCGATTACCGGGGTGAGCTCAAGGTCATGCTGATCAACCTGGGGGCGCACTCCTTCGCAGTGACCCGGGGCATGCGGATCGCGCAGATGGTGGTCGCTCGGGTGGAGCGGGTCGAGTTTCGGTTAGTGGATGAGCTGCCGGCGACGCATCGGGGCGAAGGTGGGTTCGGCAGTACGGGCAGCTGAAGTCAGGCGGACGGGGAAGTGGCCCCGTCTTTCCGTCTACCTTGGAGCAATGTGCTTCGTTACCTTCAGCCCCATGCGGCTAACGGCCACTCGATGAAGCTTCCTTCTTTTAACTTGACGTCCTGGCTTCCCGCGAACGAGATCGCGGTGGATCTGGGCACGGCGAACACGCTGGTCTACGTCAAGGGAGAAGGCATCGTCCTCAATGAGCCGTCGGTCGTGGCGATCGAGAAGAGCACCGGGAAGATCAAGGGGATCGGGCTCGAGGCCAAGCGGATGTTGGGGCGTACGCCGGACGGGATCCTCGCGGTGCGGCCACTCAAGGACGGCGTCATCGCCGACTTCGATGTGACCGAGAAGATGCTCCGCTACTTCCTCAAGACCATCATCGACAAGCACGTCTTCCGGGTAAAGCCGAAGGTCATCGTCTGCGTGCCCTCGGGAATCACCGAGGTAGAGCGCCGGGCGGTGCGCGACTCGGCCGAGACGGCGGGCGCCAAGCAAGTGTTCATGGTCGCCGAGCCGATGGCGGCCGCCATCGGGGTGGGGCTGCCGGTCGAGACCCCTACCGGGAACATGGTGATCGACATCGGGGGAGGCACCACCGAGATCGCGGTCATCGCGCTCTCCGGGATCGTCTCCGATACTTCGATCCGCACCGGGGGTGACGAACTGGACCAGGCTATCGTCCAGTTCATGCGCAAGAACTACAACCTCCTGGTGGGTGAGCCGACCGCGGAGGCGATCAAGATCAAGATCGGGTCCGCCGCACCCACCGGGGACGAGCGAGAGATGGAAGTGAAGGGCCGGGACCTGGTCTCCGGGATTCCCAAGACGGTGCGGGTCCACTCCACCGAGATCCGCGAGGCGGTGCAGGAGCCCATCCAACAGATCGTGGACGCGGTCCGCCGCGCCCTCGAGATCACCCCACCCGAGCTCGCCAGCGACATCGTCGACCGCGGGATCGTCATGACCGGCGGCGGCGCCCTGATCCGCGGACTCGACATTCTCCTGGCGCAGGAGACCGGACTTCCCATCCACGTCGACGAGGACCCGCTCACCTGCGTCGTCCGGGGTACCGGCCGGATTCTCGACGACTACGAGAAATACCGCAGCGTCCTTTCAGTCTAGGCATGGCCAGCGTGTCGGAACGCTCGTATACCCGCCGGGACACCGTGATGTTCCTGGTGTGCCTCGCCCTGTCTTTGGTGGGACTGTTCTCGCCGGATGCATGGGGCTACGGGGTGGCCGGCGCGCTCCGTGAATCGGTGCTGGCACCGCTGGTATGGCTTCAGGCTCGGGCGGAGGAGGGGCGCACCAGCCGGGTCCGCATGCAGGCCGTCACCGAGCAACGCGATTCCACCGCCTACCTGGCCCAAGGTCTTCCGTCACTCCTCGCCGAAAACGAACGCCTTCGTCAATTGTTGGCCCTGAGCCGGCGGGTCTCGACGCCCTACGTCGCGGCGGAGGTGCTGCACCAGGCCCAGGCCACCGACGACCGGACCCTACTGCTCAACGTGGGCGAGCGGGAGGGAATTTCGGCATTCGATCCGGTGGTGGCGCCCGAGGGGTTGATCGGCGTGGTTCTCAGCGTGGCCCGGCGCACCAGCGTGGTGATGACCTGGGCTCACCCCGAGTTCCGGGTCAGCGCGTTTACAGTGGACGGGAACGCCGCAGGTGTGGTTGCGCCCGCCGGGACGCCGGCCACCGGGGAAGGTGCGCTGGAGTACCGGGGGGTGCCCTATCGCGACTCGGTGCCGACCGGAACTCTGGTGCTCTCCTCCGGCCTGGGTGGCGTCTATCCCAAGGGGATTCCGGTCGGAACCGTGATTGGCGTCGCCCGGGAGCAGGCCGGGTGGGAGCGAGTCTATCGCCTGCGTCCCGCCGCCAACCCGGGCTCGGCGGCACACGTGCTGGTCCTGGTGGCGCCACCGGATGCCGACTTGGCCCGGGCGTTTCCCAGTGACTCCGCCCTGCTGGCCATGCGGCTGGACTCGATCGCCAAAGTACGCCGGGCCGACTCGCTCGCCGAGCTCGCCCGGGTAGCCCGTTTCGCGAGAGCGGAGTCCTTGGCTGTCGCCAAGAAGGATACGACGACTCGGCGCCGGCCTCCGGCCCCGGTTCGACCTCCTCCCACCGGCCCCGATAGCGCCACCGCGCGGCCATCGGCACCGGTGGTGGCGCCGCGGCCCCCGGTTCGGCCTCCGGTAACTCCGGATAGCACCGCGCGGCCCGCGCCACCGGTGGTCACCCCTCGACCCTCCACACCGTCCGTCCAGACGCCGCTCCAACCGGCCCAACCTGCCCAGCGAGATACTACCCCATGAACGGCACCCGGGCGAGCCGGCTGCAACTCGTGCTGGTGATGATCCTCCTCGTGGTGCTGCACTTCTACGTCCGGCCCCGGCTCTGGAGCGCGCGGGTGAGCCCCGATTTCATGTTGATGGCTCTCATTTTCTTCGCCATGAGGAGCGGCCCCGGCGCCGGCGCACTGGCCGGGTTCGTGGTGGGGTTGGTCAGTGATGCGCTCACCCCGGCCCACTTCGGGGCCGCAGCGCTGGCTCACACCTTGGTCGGGTACGTGGCGGCCTGGGCCCGCTCGCTGTTCTTCGCCGACAACTTCCTGGTGAACGGCGCGTTCGTGGCGGCCGGCGTCTGGTTCAGGAACCTCATCGTGTTGCTGGTAAGCGGAACCGCCAGCGGTCAGCTTCTCGCCGAGCTTACTATTTATAGTCCGCTGCAGGCGCTCAGCACCGCCGCGTTCGCGCTCCTTTCGCTGTTCGTGTTCCGTCAGTGGTTCGCGATCAGGCTCGAGGCATGAACGGGTTCGATTCCTACCGGGTAAGAGAGCGGGCCGAGATTGCCCGCATCGTGCTGATCGGCGCCTTCCTGGTGCTGGTGAGCGCCTTCTTCCGCACCCAGATCATCCAGCACGACAAGTTCCAGCTCAAAGCCGAGACCAACCGGCTCCGGCCGATCGGCCTCACGCCGCCCCGCGGCTCCATCCTCGACCGCCATGGCGAGGTGATCGCGGAGAACGTTCCCGGGTATTCGGTCAAGCTGCTCGCGCCCTCGGCCGATTCGCTTCGGGCGGTGATCGCCAGGATCAGCCGCTTCGTGCCGGTCGATACCGCCCGGGTGGAAGAGGTGATTCGCCGTTTTCGTCAGGCGCGCTACCAGCCAGCTCTCATTCTGGGTGACGCCAACTTCGAGACCGTCGCCCGACTGGAAGAGCACCGCGCCGTGCTGCCCGGCCTGGTGATTCAGTCGGAGCCGAAGCGGCTCTATCCGGCGGGCCGGGCAGTGGCCCATCTGGTGGGATACGTCTCGGAGGTCACCGAAGCCGACCTGGCCGACAAACGGTATCCCGGGGCCGATCTGGGTACCATCGTGGGCAAGGCCGGTCTGGAGCGGCAGTACGACGATACCCTGCGCGGCAGCGCAGGAGTGCGCTACATCGAGGTCAACGCGCGCGGGCGACTGGTCCGGGAGGACGCCGGCTCGGCACCGCTGCCTCCCACGGCGGGCAAGCCGATCTCGACGACCATCGACCTCGACCTCCAGCGCTTCATCGACAGCATCTGGCCTCCCGACGTGCGGGGGGCGATGATCGCGATGACTCCGCGGGGTGAAATCAGGGCGCTGTACTCCGCTCCCACCTACGATCCCAACGATTTCGTCGGTGGGATCTCCGGCGCCCGGTGGCGGGCGCTGAACCAGGACGAAGCTCGCCCGCTGCTGAACCGTGCCATCCAGACCCGCTATCCTCCGGCCTCACCCTTCAAGCTTGCCATCTCAGCGATGGCGCTGAAGCGCGGCCTGGTCACTCTGGAGACTCACATGCCCACGCCCTGCCGCGGAGGCATGCGGCTGGGCAACCGGGTGTTCCGCTGCTGGAAGAAGGAAGGCCACGGCTCGCTCGACCTGATCGGGGCCGTGGCCGCGAGCTGCGACGTCTACTTCTACCAGGTGGGGCTCCGGCTGGGGCTCAGCGCCATCATCGAGGATGGCGTGCTGATGGGCTTCCGGGACAAGAGCGGGATCGACCTGGAGAACGAAAAGGACCCGATCTATCCCTCGTCGACCGCGTACTTCGACCGGCTATATGGGCCACGTCACTGGAGCCCTCCGGCGACCACGCTGAACTTCTCCATCGGGCAGGGTGAGAACACCCAGACCCTCATCAACATGATGACCTTCTACGAGGGCCTGGCCGGCACCGGCGAGGCGGCGACGCCGTATCTGGTGCGTCAGGCGTCGGCCAAGACCCGGGTGCTGGGACTCACCCAGGCCCAGCTGGACGGCTTGCGCCATGCTCTGATCGCCGTCGTCGAGCGGGGCACTGCGGCGGCGAGCCGGCGCAAGGACCTGGCGGTGGCGGGGAAGACCGGTACCGCTCAGAACCCCCACGGCGAAGACCACGGCTGGTTCATCGGGTTCGCTCCGGCGGATAAGCCGGAGCTGGTCGTAGGAGGCATCATGGAATTCGCGGAGCACGGCACCACGGTGGTTCCCTACGTGGTGAAGGCGCTCCGGCGTTATATCCTGGGCCCGGATACGGCAGGCACCATCAGCGTGAAGGTGTTGATCGACGAGACCGCCACGACCCAGGACTCTGCTCCCCGCCCCATGGAGCTCAACCCGGATTCGGCGGCGGCCCGAGCGGCGGAGGATTCGGTCCGCCGCTCCGAGTTCCGGCCATGAGAGCGTCGGCCATCGACCGGCGGCTGCTCCTGGTCAGCGGATGCCTGATGGTGTTTGGGCTGTTGACCCTCTACTCCGCCGGCCAGACCGACGTGCCCACTCGGGCCGCCGGCGTCTGGTACCGGCAATTCATCTGGTTCGGCATCGGGATCGTGGCTGGATGGGTGATGTTCAACATCTCACTGCGCCTGCTCGAGTGGCTGGCGCCGGCGCTGTACGGCTTCAGCCTGCTGCTCCTGATGGTGGTATTGGTGGTCGGCACCGGCGCGGGAACCGCCCAGAGCAGCCACAGCTGGCTCTCCATAGGCGGGCACCAGATCGGGCAACCATCCGAACTGGCTAAGGTGGCAACCGTCCTGATGCTGGCCCGGTATCTCTCCGGCCGGCGGGAGCCACCTCGGTCGTTGCAGGATCTCCTCATACCCGGCATCATCGTGGGCGTGCCCTTCCTGCTGGTGCTGAAGCAGCCGGACCTGGGCAGCGCCATTGTGTTCGTGGGAATCGTGTTCGCGATGCTTTTCTGGGCTGGAGTCCGGCCCAGGCTGCTGTTCCTGCTCGCCTCTCCGGTCATCAGCCTGCTTCTGGCCTTCAACACGCTGGCATGGGGTCTTTGGATCGTGGCCTTCGTCGCGATCCTGGTCGCCTGGCGACCCTATCTGTGGGACTGGGTCCTCCCCCTCACGGCAAACGTCATCATGGGGGCGGTGGCGCTGCCTCTGTGGCAGCGGCTCGCCCCCTATCAGCAGAATCGGCTGCTCACGTTTCTCAATCCCGAGGCCGATCCCCGCGCCGCCGGCTATCACGCGATTCAGTCCCGGGTCGCGATCGGGTCCGGTGGGTGGTTCGGCACCGGCTATACCGACGGACCCCAGAAACGGCTGGCGTTCCTTCCCGAGCAGCACACCGACTTCGTCTTTCCGATCGTGGGTGAAGAGTTGGGATTCGTCGGCGTCGTCCTGGCCCTGGGGCTGTTCCTCGCGCTCTTCCTGGCCCTTCTGCGTGTCGCCCGGCGGGCCACCGATCCCTTCAGCAGCCTCACCACCTTCGGCATTCTCGGGCTGTTCTTCACCCACGTGTTCGAGAACGTGGGAATGACGGTAAACCTGATGCCGATCACCGGTATTCCGCTGCCGTTCTTCTCCTACGGGGGCTCCTTTTTCATCATCTGCTCGCTCTGTCTGGGACTGGTTTTGCGGGTCGCCTACGACTCCAGGCAGTCAGGGTATCACGATATCTGACAATAACTTACAAAGTGGGGCCTAGCGCTGGGAGGCGGGATCGAAGAGATTGCATGGGTTCCAGAACCCCTCGTCTCCCAAATCGAGCCGACACCTACTCCCTATGGCTGTGATGGCATGGTTTAAGAAGGAGCGGAAGCCTCGCACCTCGCAGCGTGAACGGCTGGAGATTCCGCCCGACGCGTGGGAGAAGTGCGACGGCTGTGGGCACATCGACATTCGGGAGAAGTTCGAGAAGGCGCTCAACGTGTGTCCCGAGTGCGGCCGGCACCGGCGGATCGGGGCCGATGAGTACATCGAGCTACTGACCGACCGGGGCTCCTGGCGGGAGCTGTATGCCGGCCTCCGCTCGGTCGATCCGCTTCGGTTCGAGCATTACAGCGAGCGGCTGACGGCCGCACGCAAGAAGAACGGTGGAGGGGACGCCATCTACACCGGCAGCGCCCGGCTCGACGGTCTGCCCTTCAATCTGGGGGTCATGAACTTCGGCTTCATGGGTGGGTCGATGGGGTCGGTGGTGGGCGAAAAGATCGCGCGGCTGACCCGGCGATCCCATGAAAAGAAGCTTCCGCTGGTCATCGTCTCGACCTCCGGCGGCGCCCGGATGCAGGAAGGCGTGCTCTCCCTGATGCAGATGGCCAAGACCTCGGCCGCCATCGCCCAACTTCACCGGGACTCCATCCCCTACATCTCGATCCTTACCGACCCGACGACGGGCGGGGTCTCCGCCTCCTTCGGCATGCAGGGGGACGTGATTCTGGCCGAGCCAGGAGCGGTGATCGGGTTTGCCGGCCAACGGGTGATCAAGCAGACCATCGGCCAGGACCTCCCGGAAGGGTTCCAGACGGCGGAGTTCCTGCTGGAGCATGGCCAGATCGACGACGTGGTGCCGCGCGGGTCCCTGCGCGATACCACTGCCCGACTGCTGCGGCACATGCAGGGACACCGGCCGGTGGTGGAGCAGGCAGAGCTCAGCTGATTTTCCGATAGCACCGGAGTTCTGGCGCCCCACCCGGCTCGCTGGTGGGGCTTTTTCATGGGCAACGATGACCTACGCGGCCGCTCTCGATTTCCTCTTCCCCCGAACCACCACCATCAAGTTCGGGCTGGCGACGACGCGCGCGCTGCTCAAGTCGCTGGGTAACCCGCACGAGGTCATGCCATCGGTGCACGTCGGCGGCACCAACGGTAAAGGCAGCGCATCCACCCTCGTGGCGGCTGCGCTGGAGGCGGCCGGTTGGCGGGTGGGGCTCTATACCTCGCCCCACTTGGTGTCGTTTCGCGAGCGGATCCGGGTGAATGGAATCCCGATCTCCGAGGAGGCGGTCGCCATGTGGACCGGCCGGCTCGAGCCGCTCATCATGGAGCGCCAGGCCACCTTCTTCGAGGCGACGACGGCACTGGCCTTTGCCGACTTCGCCGCCCGAGGCGCGGAGATCGCAGTCATCGAGGTGGGCTTGGGCGGGCGGCTCGACAGCACCAACGTGGTCCGCCCGTTGGTCAGCGGTGTGACCAAGATCCAGCGTGACCACATGAAATATCTGGGTGACACGCTGGAAAAGATCGCGCGGGAGAAGGCCGGGATCGCCAAACCCGGCGCGCCCTTCGTCATCGGGGAGCGGGATCCGTCGCTGGTGGACGTGCTGCGTCGCGAGGCCCGGCGCACGGTTGCCCGGCTCGATCCCTCCGCCCAGGCCGACATCCGCGTCCTGCCACCGGAATATGAATGGGCCGGCCCGCTCAGCCTGGCCGGGACGCACCAGCGGCGCAACGCGGCTGTGGCGCATGGGATTCTCATGGCTCTCCCGGCACCCTATCGCCCGGTGCCGGCCGAGATCGAGGAAGGCTTTGCATCGGCCCACGTGCCCGGCCGGCTCGACCGGCGGGGCAAATGGCTGTTCGACGTCGCCCACAATCCTGACGGAATTCGCGCCCTCACCGCCGCACTTCAGGCTCCGCGTCAGCCTCGGCCGATTCATGCCCTGGTCTCGATTCTGGGCGACAAAGAGTGGGCCGAGATGCTGGTCCAGCTCGACCGGGTCATCGACCGCGGATTCCTGACGCTGGCACCCACGGCCGCCGGGCGAGGCTGGGACGTGGATTGGTTGCACCGCTGGCTGCGAGACCCGTCCCGGCCCCCGGCACAGGCGGCCTGGACCTTGGTCCCCGATTTCAATGAGGCGCTTGCGGTGGCGGAGGAGGGAGCCGGGACCGTCTTGGTTACCGGGTCATTTCATACGGTTGGTGATGTCATGAGCGCGTTGGGAATGGAGTGCTGAGGGACGCGTCACCGGCACTTCTTAACCCCTTTTCACCCAGCTATTATGACTTGATGCCGACCCTGCCCCTTCCGGGCTTCCGCGATTTCTACCCCTCCGACCTTGCCCTGCGCTCCTACATCTTCGAAACCTGGCGCACCGTGGCGAGGCGCTACGGCTTCGAGGAGTACGACGGTCCGCCGCTGGAGCCGCTCGAGCTGTACACCGCCAAGAGCGGGGAGGAAATCGTCGGCCAGCTCTACGCCTTCAAGGACAAGGGCGGGCGGGATGTGGCCCTTCGGCCGGAGATGACCCCGACCTTGGCACGGATGGTGGCCGCCCGGGCAAACGGACTCAAGAAGCCGATTCGTTGGTTCTCGATTCCGCAGCTCTTTCGTTACGAGCGGCAGCAACGGGGGAGGCTTCGAGAGCACTTTCAGCTCAACTGCGATCTGATCGGGGAACCGGGCCCCCTCGGCGATGCCGAGATCATCGCATTGGCGGTCGATGCGCTCCGGGCATTCCGGCTGGGGCCGAAGGACTTTCGGGTCCGGCTGTCGGATAGACGCCTGCTGACCGGCTTGCTGGGTGGACTGGGCCTCGATGGGCCACAAGTAGGCGTAGCCTATCAGGTGCTCGACAAGATCGCCCGGGTGCCCCGGGACGCCTCGACGGCGCGCCTCCGGGATGCCGGCATTGGTGGCGCGCAGGCGGAGCGACTCTTGGAGGTGGTCAAGGCCGGAAGCTGGGATGCGCTGCGCGAGCGAGCCACGGGGCTGGACGACGCGCTTCGGGCCGGCGCGCCGCTTCGCCGGACGATGGAAGCGCTCGAGTCCATGGGGCTGGGCGGTTACCTGGATCTGGACCTCACGATCGTTCGGGGATTGGCCTACTATACCGGCACCGTCTTCGAGTTGTTCGACGCGCGAGGGGAGCTCCGCGCGATTTGTGGCGGCGGCCGGTATGACGATCTGCTGGGGGCCCTGGGTGGGGTGGATCTGCCGGCGCTGGGCTTTGGTATGGGCGACGTGGTCCTAACCGAGCTGCTCCGGGACCGAGGCCTCGTCCCGGAGCAGGCCGCGAGCATCGATGTGTTCCTGGGCGCCATCAGCGAACCGGATCTGCCTACCGTCCTGGAGCTGGCTCACGAGCTGCGCGAGGCCGGGCTCGGGGTCGAGTACGTGCTGGGCCCCCAGGCCATCGGCAAGCAGCTCAAGCTCGCCGACACTCGAAAGGCCCGGGTGGCGATTGTGGTGGGGCCGGACGACCGGGCGCGGGGCCAAGTGATGCTGAAAGACCTGGCGACGAGTAGTCAATCATCTGTCCAGCGCGAGGACTTGGGTTCGCATCTAGCTAAGATTTTTCAAACTTTTACCACAGAGACACAAAGGACACAGAGAACACCATGACAATGTCTGCTCTCGTCCCCGTACCCTCCGTGTCCTCTGTGACGGTGTGGTGAATATGACAACGACACAGGGAGTTCGAATGGCGGATGCAAAGGCGCTGACCACCCGGGCGACCGATTTCAGCGCGTGGTATAACGAGCTGATCGCACGCGCGGAGCTGGCAGACTACAGCCCGGTGCGAGGCTGCATGGTCATCCGGCCGAACGGTTACGCCATCTGGGAGCAGATGCAGAAGGCACTCGACCAGATGTTCAAGGACACCGGGCACCAGAACGCGTACTTCCCGTTGTTTATCCCCCAGAGCTTTCTCTCCCGGGAGGCGGAGCACGTTGAAGGCTTTGCTCCCGAGACGGCGGTGGTGACGCACGGTGGTGGCAAGGAGCTGGAGGAGCCGCTGGTGGTGCGGCCTACCTCGGAGACGATCATCTACGCGATGTACGCCAAGTGGATTCAGAGCTACCGCGATCTCCCGCTGCTGATCAATCAATGGGCCAACGTGGTCCGCTGGGAGCTGCGAACCCGGCTCTTTCTACGGACCACCGAATTTTTGTGGCAGGAGGGGCATACCGCCCACGCCACCGAAGCGGAGGCGGAGGCGGAGACACTCCAGATGCTCGGGGTGTACCGCACGTTCATGGAGGAGTGGATGGCGATGCCGGTGATCACCGGCAGAAAGACCGACAGCGAGCGGTTCGCCGGGGCGCTTGAGGACCTACAGCTGCGAAGCCCTGATGCAGGACAACAAGGCGCTCCAGGCGGGCACCAGCCACAACCTGGGCCAGAATTTCTCCCGCGCGTTCGAGGTAACCTTTCAAACCGCGTCGGGTGACCTGGACCACGTCTGGAATACGTCGTGGGGTGTGTCGACCCGGTTGGTGGGCGCACTGATCATGACCCACGGCGATGATGCCGGGCTGGTGTGTCCTCCCCGGCTCGCGCAGTACCAGGTGGTCATCGTGCCGATCTACCGGAACGAGGAGGAGAAGACCGCGGTTCTGGACACCGCTTACGGACTCCGGCGCGACCTCACTGCGGCCGGGGTTCGGGCGCACCTCGACGCTCGGGACGGAATGAAGCCCGGCGCCAAGTATTACGAGTGGGAGGGCCGCGGGGTCCCGCTTCGGATCGAGATCGGTCCTCGCGACGTCGCGGCCGGCTCGGTAGTCCTGGCCCGCCGCACTGGGGGGAAGAAGGAGACTCTTCCCCTGGCTGATCTGTCCGACCGGATCCACCAGATCATGGAGACGATGCAGGGAGAGCTGTTGGAAGCCGCCCGTAACCGGAGGGAGGCTGCCAGCATCCGCGGAGCGACCAAGCAGCAGTTCCTGGCCCATTTGGAAGCGGGCGGTGGCTTCGTCTACGCCGGGTTCTGCGGCTCCCATGCCTGCGAGATGGAGATCAAAGAGCAGACCAAGGCGACCATCCGCGTCCTGCCGGATGAGGAATTCCGTTCGCCGGTACCGCCCAAGACCTGCATGTGGTGCGGCACGCCGAGCGTCACGGAGGCGGTGTGGGCGAAAGCGTACTGAACGGGGCTGCAGCCCGGCTGCTATTTGAGGATGCCGGGCTGGAACGCCGGGGTAACTCCCTCTATCTGGGAGCGGTAGCACTCTCGGAAGTGGCCGACGGAGCGGGGACGCCGGTCTACGTTTACCACGCCGAGGTGATCCGCCGGCAATTCCGGGCGCTCGCCGCGGCGCTGAGCACGGTTCCTCACCGCATCGCCTATGCGGTCAAGGCCAATGCCAATCTCGGCGTGCTCCGGGTGCTCCGTGATTTGGGCGCAGGAGCCGACATCGTTTCGGGCGGCGAGCTGGCGCGCGCCCTCGCAGCCGGGTTCGCGCCGGAACGGATCGTCTTCAGTGGAGTAGGCAAGTCCGATGAGGAGCTGGCCGCAGCGGTCAACGCCGGCATCGGACACGTCCACCTCGAATCGCCGGCCGAGCTGGCGGCGTTGGGGAGAATCGTGGCTGAGCGGGGGCGGGCGATGCGAGTGGGGATCCGGGTCAACCCGGACGTCACCGCCGATACCCATCCTTACATCGCCACGGGGCAGGGGGGGATCAAGTTCGGCGTACCCTTCGATCAGGTGGTGCCGCTGGCGCTCGCCGTCCAGGATACTCCCTGTCTCACCCTCGATACCATCGCCATGCACATCGGCAGCCAGTTACTCGACTCCCGGCCCTATGGCGAGGGACTGGGCCGCCTGCTCGATCTGCTGGGGAAACTCCGTGCCGCCGGCGTGGACACCATCCGCAATCTCGACGTGGGTGGCGGCATCGGCATTCGATATCGCGACGAGCGCCCGCTCTCACCTGTGGCACTGGCCGAAACCATTCTGCCGCAACTTCGCGGCAGCGACCTCACGCTGGTCCTGGAGCCCGGACGCTACCTGGTGGGAAGCGCCGGCATCCTGCTCACGACCGTGTTGTCGCGCAAGCACTCGGGGGGCAAGGACCTGGTCATCGTGGACGCGGGGATGAACGACCTGGTCCGCCCCAGCCACTACATGGCATACCACGAGATGGTCGAAGTGGAGTCGGGCGGGAGGCCGGCCGCCGAGGTGGATGTAGTGGGACCGGTGTGCGAGACCGGCGATTTCCTCGCCCGCGACCGCATGCTGCCCGTCCTGGACCGGGGCGAGAGGCTCGCGGTGCTCAGCGCCGGGGCCTACGGCTTCGTCATGGCATCGAACTACAACACCCGCCCGCGGGCGGCGGAGGTGGTGGTGGACGGCGACCGGTGGTGGGTCTCCCGACCGCGGGAGACGCTGGCGGATCTGTTTGCTACGGAGCGGCTCTCGCCTTGACCCATCACCAAGGCATCCTGATCATCGATTTCGGCTCGCAGTACACCCAGCTCATTGCGCGCCGGGTGCGCGAGGCGCACGTGTACTGCGAGATTCATCCTCCCTCCCGAACCGTCCAGTGGATTCGGGACTGGAACCCCAAAGGCATCATCCTCTCCGGCGGCCCCAGCTCGGTCTACGACGAGAACGTGCCCACCGCCGATCCCGCGCTGCTGGAGCTGGACACCCCGGTTCTCGGGCTGTGCTACGGGATGCAGCTTATGGCCCATCTTGCCGGCGGCAGCGTCATCAAGGCCAACCGGCGAGAGTATGGCCGGGCCAGTGTGACGGTGGATTCCGGGCGATTGTTCCGCGGGTTCGGCTCGGGAGAAGAAACGCCGGTGTGGATGAGCCACGGCGACCACGTCGACGTCGCTCCTCCGGGATACCGGGTCACCGCTTCGAGCGACAATTCGCCCATTGCCGGGATCGAGCACGTCGAACGGCCGTTGTTCGGAGTGCAGTTCCACCCGGAGGTGGCTCACACCCCACGCGGGGGCGAGATCCTCAACAACTTCCTCTTCGAAGTCTGCGGCTGTGAGCCCGACTGGACGCCGGGACATTTCGTGGAGCAGGAGGTGGCCCGGATCAGGGAGCTGGTGGGGTCACAGCGGGTGATCTGCGGACTCTCCGGAGGAGTGGACTCCTCGGTGGCCGCGGTCCTCGTTCACCGGGCGATCGGCGATCGGCTCACCTGCATCTTCGTCGACCACGGGTTGCTCCGGCTGCACGAACGGGAGCAGGTGGAGGCCACCTTCCGGCGTCACCTGGGGATCGACCTCCGGGTGGTGGATGCCGGCGCGCAATTCCTGGAGCGGCTGGCAGGCATTGCCGATCCCGAGGAGAAGCGTCGCCGCATCGGCCACACCTTTATCGACGTCTTCGAGGCCGAGGCCAAAGCGGTGGGGAAGAACGTGGGATTTCTGGTGCAGGGGACTCTCTACCCCGACGTCATCGAATCCCTGTCACCGCGCGGCGGGCCCTCGGTCACCATCAAGACCCATCACAACGTGGGCGGTCTGCCCGAGCGCCTGCCGTTCAAGCTGCTGGAGCCGTTGCGGGAGCTGTTCAAGGACGAGGTCCGCCAGGTCGGCCGCGAGCTCGGCCTTCCT
The DNA here is from genome assembly GCA_963812755.1 of uncultured Gemmatimonadales bacterium. Lineage (GTDB taxonomy): Bacteria > Gemmatimonadota > Gemmatimonadetes > Gemmatimonadales > GWC2-71-9 > CAVVWJ01. The sequence continues at coordinate 762,723 of CAWEWK010000005.1, forward strand.
GAAGAGATGGTCGGGCGGCACCCGTTTCCCGGTCCGGGGTTGGCGATTCGGATCCTGGGTGAGGTCACCCAGGAAAATCTCGACATTCTTCGCCGGGCCGATCACATCTACATCGAGGAAATTCGAGCGGCCGGGCTGTACGACGATATCTGGCAGGCGTTCGCGGTGCTGCTCCCGATCCGTTCGGTCGGGGTTCAGGGTGATTTCCGGACCTACGATCAGGTGGTGGGATTGCGCGCGGTCACCAGCCGTGACGGCATGACGGCGGACTGGTTTCCGTTCCCGCCGGAGGCGCTGGCTCGGGTGGCCAACCGGATCGCAAACGAGGTGGATGGGGTGAATCGGGTGGTGTACGACGTAAGCTCGAAACCGCCGGCCACGATCGAGTGGGAATGACAAGCGCTATGGAGCGTATCGAGCGAAGCGAGGGATCCAGATAGCGATCTCGACAGCGGCTAGCCCTGCTTCGCTCGGATGACATCGCTGGACTACCTGAAACTCCCGCCGCCGCTTCTCTCCGTTGCCGTCCGGCGCACTCACGTCGACTTCCACCACGTAGCGCCCCGGTTTGAGGCGGCCCAGCTGTAGGGTGCGGCTGGAGCGCGCCACGGTACCGTCGGCTTTCTCCTCGAAGGCAAGCGTCACCACCGGACGGGCTTCCGGCAGCGGTGGCTCACCCTTCAGCCGAAACACGCCGATCCGGTGGCGGTACGCGGCCCCGGGCTCGACGCCCGATGCCTCATAGTACAGTTCCAGCTCTGATCCTTCACGGAACAGATCGAACGGGGTGAGGAAGACGGTGTCGCCCGGCACGGGATGCCAGAGCGCGCTGGCCGCCCTGGCACCCAGCGCCAGATCACTGAGGGAAAGCGCCGGCCCGCCGCCGGTGACCACCACGCTGTCGCGAGGCAGGACCACGCCGGCGTCCTCGCCCTGCTGGATCGCCGCCCGCCAGCTCCAGGCGCCGGGCACCAGACTCAGGGGAACCCGGCCGATGAGAAATTGCCCCGCTGCGAGTGGTGTGCTCAGCTCGAAGGTGACCGTAGTGTCCGCTCGAGCCAGCACCCGCCCGGCGGCATCGAACGCTCCCACCCGCACCCGGATTGGGTAACTGGCCCGGCCGTTTCGGATGTCTGCCTTGCTGCCCGGCTGGCCCACCGCGAACACGAAGTGCCCCAGCCGCGCGTTTCCCTCGCCGCCGACGGCGACCAGATTGGCCACCGCGGTCAGTGGCTTGGCGAACTGAAGCTCGTAGCTATCGGTGGTAGTGCCGAAGGCGATACTCGCCTGTCCGATGCCGCGCTCCCTGGAGCGCGACTTGGCGGCCCCGTATGCACCCCAGTTGAGCATCCGGCTATACACCGGTGAGAGCGATTGACGAGAAAGCAGGAGCTGGTCGATCGGTGCGTCACTCGCCCCGCGGAGGTCGAGGACACTCTCGACCAGCCGGTAGTCGTAGAGATCGCCGCCACCGTTTTCATCCGACCCCGAGCTGAAGTGAAACAGCAGATCGCCGTCGGCCCGGACATAGCGCCAGGACTCGTTGGGCATCAGCCCGAACACGAACGGCCGCAAACGCTCGGCCGGTTCCCCGTGACGGACGTAGATGACGCCGCGGTCGTCCACCTCCTCACTGCCTGAGCGATAGGCGTCGGCTCCGCCGTAAAACCGCCGGCTCACGGTGAGCGCAAAGTTGCGGCGGGCGTAGAGCAACCGGCGGTAGTGCTCGCGAATTCGCTCACCATCGCGACGGAGCTCCAGGGCGTCACGATCGGCCCAGAACCGCCGCAGGTACTCGGCCCGTTCGGCGCCGCGGACGGCGTCGAACCCGGCCAGCTCCGCGTCCAGCGCAATGGGCAGCAGGTCGGCGCGATAGCCCTCCGCCGCTATCGAATCATCGAGTGCCGCGCCCTCGAAGTAGCGCTCTTCCGCGCCGGTCGTTCCTTCCGCCAGCTGGGTCCGCCCCAGTTCCAACAATCCCAGCGCTCGATTGTCACCGGAAGAGAGATAGCGTTCGAACCCGGCGGCGGCGGAATCGGACTCGCCCGCGGCTCGCTCCAATCGGGCCCAAGCCAGCAGCATCAAGGGGTCCGGATCCGGCCGAGCCACGCTGCGGCGCAGCGCGTCTCGAGCGACCGACGCGAGAGCGGTGTCGCGCAGCCGGAGCGTGAGGTCGGCCAGCGCCACCGCTGCCGGAAGGAATCCCGGCTCAGCCTCGAGCGCCCGACGGTAGCACTCGGCCGCCCGCTCCAGTGTCCCCACGCCCACCCGGTTACCCAGGGCAACCGGGTCAGTCTGCTCCCAGCGCGACCGCATCGTCTGAGCGAGGCCGAGCGTGAACCACGCGTACGGCCACCCGGGTTGGCGGGAAACCGCCTGCCGAAGACTGGAGATCGCCCGGCTCCCGTTCGGCTCGGTGGCGAGCTCGCCCAGGCGAAGCGCCACCATGCCTGCTTTCAGGGGCAGCACACCGCTGGACGATTGCTTCCGGGCCTGCCGGGTCAGGATCTGTTGAAGCTCGCGCAGGGTTGTGGTGTCGCCGACGGCGGCCAGGGAATCGCGGAAGTGGTCGAGCGCGTGGCGGTCGGCCGGGGATTGGGCAGCGAGCGGCAGAAGCTGAGCAGAGAGAAGCGAGACGGAAAGCCCGAGGGCGACCCTCACGTGCTACACTCCTTTTTCCTCCAGTAGCCGAAAGAAGTCCTCCGCCGAAGAGAGAGCGGCGAGCCGTTGCGGCACGTCCGGCTCCTTGGCAAACTGGGCGATCTTGCCCAGCACCGGGAGATACTGGTTGGAGACCTCGAGAGGAGGCGCCACGATGAGGAAGAAATCGAAGACCGGCCGGCCGTCGATAGCCTGAAACTCAACTCCTTCCTTCCGGTGGCCGTAGGCCAGCCGAAGTCGGCTGGCCACCAGCGAGCGGCAATGCGGAATGGCGATGCCACGGCCCACCCCGGTAGATCCCAGGCTTTCCCGTCGCTGCACCACGCGGAGCAGTGTATCCGAGGCCCCGTCGTCCAGGCCGAGCAACGAGACCAGCTCGGCCAGGACGGCATCCTTGCCGGTGCCCTGGAGCTGGAGCGACAGCGCGCCCGGTGTAAAGAAGTCCTTGAGTGGCATAAGGCTGCGACAAGGTACATCGGCCCCGAAAGCCAGTCAAAGCGGAAGCCGGAGCACCACCGGACGCTGAAGTGCATCGGGGTGCGCGATGCTGCCGTCCTCACCGAATTGCTCCCACTGACTGTTGGCGACGTAATAGAGATCTCCATCCACGACCGTACCCAGGGTGGGTTCCTGATACTTGGGATGTGCCCGTTCCAAGACCTCGCTATCGAGCACCCGGTCGCCGGTTCGATTCAACCGGAGGCGCACAACTCGGTGCGGGGCCACTCCGTTCTGTATGGCAATCAACGAGCCCTTATGATAGTACAGCCCGTCGATGCCCATGGTCACGACGGTGTCGGGCGCTGGAACGACGCTGATCGTCCGGGTGGCCATATCGACAACCAGCAGGCCGCGGGAATAGTCCGCCACGAACAACCGGCGCTCGTCCGGCGCGAAGACCAGTCCCTGGGCTGACCCGAGCAGCGGAGATTCGAGCCAGCGCACCAGCGTGTCAGACCCGGCAGCCTTTCGGTAGATCACCGGCGAGCGGCTGTCGCTGGCGTAGACATCCCCGCTTCTGCTGATGGCGAGATCACCGAGCCCGTGGAGCCCCGGACCGGATGCCGGGTACTCCCCAACCAACTTGCCGCTCTTGAGGTCGAAGCGCAGGACCGCGCTCTTCCCGCTGTCGACCGCAGCGTAGCCCTCCATCTGCGGCAGCGCTGCCGCCGCAACCCAGAGCGAGCGCCCGCTGGGATCGATGCGCATTCCCAACGGAGCCTGCGGCAGGGGGGCCGTGCCGCCGGCGAAAACCGAGCATCGGCCATCGGCGCTTACCTGGAGAACCCGTCGGTGCCGAACGCTGCCGACAAAGAACCGGCGACGCGTCGGATCATACGCGACGCCTTCGGTGAGCAGGTCAGGCTGGCTGAGGGTAAACGCGACACTGCTCCGGATCACCGGGTCCCGGTTTTGCTGGAGCCGCCGCAGGACCTCGCCCAACAGGGCACTACCCTGTAAGACGGCGAAGTCGGAGTCGGCCGCCACATCGGCGAAATACCCCAGGGCCGCGAAGTGCCGAAGCATGCCCAATGCCGCCGTGGTGTCTCGGTTCAGGGCATAGGCCGAGGCCAGTGCGTAGGTGACACCGCCATGCTTGGGCCGCAGCGCCTGCGCCAGCCTGGCATGGGTCAAGAAGGCGGCCAGGTCCCGGGCCTCGTAGGCTTGCACGGCCTCGCGATATTCCGCTCGGGAGGCGACAATCGAGTCGGTTTGGCCGGCCGCAGCCGACCAGTGAACCAGCAGCAGCAATCCTGCGAGCGACGTTGGGCGCATAGGCTTTCGGTCGTTGGGAGACGTGCGAGGGGACGTCAGGGTGACAGAAACTCACACTTCAAGTATTTTATCGCCATGCAGTTGCCCTATCCCTCCGAACACGAATTCGCGCTCCTCCTGGCCCCCATGGCGGGGGTCTCGGAAGCACCTTTCCGCCAGATCTGCCGGCGGATGGGGGCGGACGTCGTCCTGTCCGAGTTCCTCTCCTCGGAGGCGATCCGGCGCCGGATCCGCAACACCCTGGAGGGCGCCGAGTTCGAGGAGATCGAGCGGCCCATCGGCATTCAGATTTACGGGGCCGATCCCAACGCAATGGCGGAAGCGGCCGGGCTCATCAGCGAGCACTACCGACCGGAGTTCATCGACATCAACTTCGGCTGTCCGGTCAAGAAGGTGGTGCAGCGCAACGGCGGCTCGGGCTGTCTCCGCGATCTCGACCTGGTGCAGCGCATCGTCCGGGCTGTGGTGGCCGCCACCCACCTACCGGTCACCGTCAAGACCAGGAGCGGCTGGAGCGACGAACAGCGCGATCCGGTCACCATTGGACTTCGGATGCAGGATGCGGGGGCCCGGGCCTTCACGTTGCACGCGCGGACCCGGACCCAGATGTTTTCCGGCAAGGCCAATTGGGACGAGATCGCCCGGGTAGTGGAAGCGCTGGAAATTCCGGTGCTCGGGAACGGGGACGTCAATACCGCAGCCGACATCGTGCGAATGCGGGAGCACACCGGATGCGCCGGCATCATGGTCGGCCGCGGCGCGTTCGGCAATCCGTGGTTGTTCCGCGATGGGCAGGCGTTGCTCGCCGGCCAAGCAGCACCGGCGGCGCCTACTGCCGCCGAGCGATTCGCGGTGGCGCTGGACCACGCCCGGCTGGCCATCCGGCTCCAGGGCGATACCCGCAAGACGGTGATCGAATTCCGCAAGCACCTCGGCTGGTATACCAAGGGGCTGCACGGAGCAGGGGAGCTGCGCCAGCGGCTCTTTCAGATCGAGTCCATCGCCGAGGCCGAGGCCATCTTCCTCCAGTATCTCGAGCCGGTCGCTCAGGTGGCGTGAGAGCCGAGCAGCTCGAAGCCCTGCTGGCCGACGTGGCCGCCGGCCGCGTCGCCCCCAGCGCGGCGGTCGAGCGCCTGCGACATCTTCCGTTCGAGGAGCTACCCTTCGCCCGGGTGGACCATCACCGGGCCCTGCGCCAGGGTCAGCCGGAAGTGGTGTTCTGCGAGGGCAAGACCGTGGAGCAGGTCGTCGCCATCTGCGAGCGGCTCGCCCAAGTGGACGACTCTTTCCTCGGCACTCGTTGCACCGAGCCGATCGCCGCGGCCCTCCAGACGAGATTCCCCCGTCTGGTCTGGAATCCCACCGCTCGTACGGTCTTCTGTCCGCCTGCCGGCCCAGCCCCGCGGTCATCGGCCACCCGCGCCATTCTGGTGGTCTCCGCCGGCACCAGCGATCTCCCGGTGGCGGAGGAAGCGGCGGTCGTGGCGGAGGCTTTCGGCAATAAAGTGGAGCGTCTGGTGGACGTGGGTGTGGCCGGGCTGCATCGGCTGTTCGCCGCGACCGAGCAGTTGCAGCAGGCGGCAGTGGTCATCGTAGTGGCGGGAATGGAGGGAGCGCTGCCCAGCGTCATCGGCGGGCTGGTGGCGGTGCCGGTGATAGCCGTGCCCACCAGCGTGGGGTACGGCGCCTCATTCGGCGGTCTGGCGGCTCTCCTGGCGATGCTCAACTCCTGCGCCGCGGGGATCACCGTGGTCAATATCGACAATGGATTCGGCGCCGCCGCGGCCGCCAGCCGGATCTGCCGGGGATGACCGTTCGCACGGTGATGCGCCGGGATGAGCCTGCCTTCGTCTGGCTCGACGCGGTGCAGCCGACCGAGGAGGAGCTGGCCGGGATCGCCCAGGAGTATGGCCTGCACCCCACGTCGGTCAGCGATTGCCTCGATCCGGAGCACCTCCCCAAATTCGAGCAGTTCGAGTCCTACACCTTCGTGATCTTGCGAGCATTCGACGAGCAAGCGAACCCGGTGTGCGCCACCGTCCAGGAGATGACGCGAAAGATCGCCATCTTCTATGGACCGTCCTTTCTGATCACGATTCATCGCAAGGAGCAACCCTGGCTGACCGCGCTGGAAGCCAAATTCGAGGGCAGCCGTCAAGGCGGGCAAGGAAAAGAGGGGCGGCAAGCCTTTATCTTGGCCCAGCTGGTGAAAGGCGCGGTCGACACCTATCTCAAACCGATGGAGGCCATCGAGACCAGGCTTGATGCCTTCGAGGAGGCGGTGTTCGCCGGGCGGGAGATCCAGGGCCGCGGATTTGCGGCGGCGCTCCGAGAGGTGCATGTACTCAAGCGCCAGGTGACCCTCATCAAGCGGCTGCTCTGGCGCACCCAGGACGTGGTTCAGCGGATGACTCCGCCCACCGGACGGGCGGTCACCCTGTTTCGGGACGCGCAGGAGAATGTGGAAAGCCTTCACTTCTATGCCGACGAGCTGCTGGACGACGCCAATACCCTGTTGAGCGTGCAGTTGGCTCTGGCCTCGCACCGCACGGGAGAGGTGATGCGGGTGCTGACCGTGTTTTCGGTGTTCTTCCTGCCGCTGACGTTCATTGTCGGGATCTACGGCATGAACTTCGAGTACATGCCCGAGCTGAGCCATCGCTGGGGCTATCCCGGCGTCATCCTCGCCATGGGCATGGTGACCCTGGCGATCTATCTCTGGTTCCGCCGGCGAGGCTGGCTCCGGAAATGAGTCTCCTGGGCCTGCTTCTGGCTGCCCTCGGAGGCGGAGCGGTGGGCTGGCTGCTGGCCCGCCGAGGAAAGGGGCCTGGCCTCGCCGCAGGCGTCGCTCCCCATCTGTTGCCCGACCCTGCGCTGGAGTGGCTGCGCCGCGCGCATCAGGCGCTGGGCGTGTGGGTGGCGGAGTTGGATCCTCGGGAGCAGGCACCCCGAGCCGAGCGGATCGTGGATGCCGACCGACTCTCGGTGAGCCAGATCGTGGCCGTGGACCGCCGATTGGAGCGGGCGAGAGACCAGGAGCAGAGCGGGGCGGAACGGCTGGAGGGTGGAACGCTCGTGTTCCGAGCCGCCGGCGGCACGGCGGTGGGTGTGCTCCTCCCGCCCGATCTCGATGCCCAGCGTTTGGAAGTGGTCGAGAGTGACTTGCGCCGACTACTCGAGGGAGTGCGCCGGCGTCCGCAGATGATCGAGCTGGCCCAGGCGCAGACTCAGGAAGCCTCGCTCGAGTCCGCGGGGAGCGTGGGTCTCCGGTTGGCATATCAGCTGGAGCGCGCGCTGGACGGCCAGGTCGTCGTCGCCGCCTACGAAAACCTGGCCGAGGCGATCCGGCGGACCGATCCTGAGAGTCCGAGAGTGCGAGTGATCGGGGTATCGGGGCGAGGCGACCGGCGGCTGCTCGACACGGTGCTGCCCGCGGAAAGCGAGCTGGCCCGGGTCGCCATTGGCGACTTGGAGCCGATGCTGATGCAGGGTGATCCCTTGGGTGGCGTGGTCGCCGATCGGCGCCAGCGGCCAGGCGCTGTCCTGCTGCATCCGATTCTGGCCGGAGACCGCCGGGTAGGTGCGGTCGCGGTGTGGCCCCGCGGCGAGCGCGAGCCGGTGGGCGCGCTTCGCGCCGAGTTCATGGAGACCCTGGCGAACGCCGGTCCTCGGATTGTGACCGCGCTCGAAGCCGATCGAATCAAGGTGCAGACCTCGGTCGACCCGCTCACCGGGCTGCATAACCGCCGCGGGCTCGATGCGGTGCTCAACCGCCACGACGTGAAGCAGGGAGCCCTGATCTATGCCGACTTGGACCGGTTCAAGGTGCTGAATGACACCTTGGGGCATCCGGCCGGCGATGCGGCGCTGGTTCACTTCGCCAAGCTCATCCGGGAGCAGGTCCGCGGCGGCGACGTCGGGGCCCGGGTGGGAGGAGAGGAATTCGCGATCTGGCTGCCGGGGACTGGGCTCGAATTAGGCGCCAAGATCGCCGAGCGGATCCGGATCAAGCTAGGCACAACACCCTGGGATTGGCGGGGACGTTCCTGGCCGCTGAGCGCCTCGTTCGGAGTCGCGTCCTGTCCCGAGACCAGCCGGACCGTGGGCAATCTGGCTACCCAGGCGGACGCGGCTCTCTACGTGGCGAAGAAGAGCGGCAGGAATCGGGTAGAGCGGGCGGGTGGGCAGACGGTGGGACAAGGAGGCCGGCGGAGCAACGGGCAGTAGTCTCGTCGGCCACCGGCAACAAGCCACCTACTGCCCGGCGGAATCCTCCCGCGCTCGCCTTGCGGCGGCCTCATCGCCGGCGTGAAGCGCACCGCGCACGCCCTGGGCGCCGGGGAGCTGAGAGGCGCCGAGCACGCTGTCGCGCTGGCGCTGGGTCAGACTGTCGCGGTGAACGGCGGATTCGCCGCCGCCGCAGCTCGCGCTTCCGATGAGCAGCCCGAATACGAGAACTTGCCTCTTCACCATTCAACCCCCCGATTGGTCTAGCTAACGCCGACGCGCTGACCAGGTGCCTTGTCGCCCGTACCCCTCAGGATCAACCGTACCGCTCATCGAGCTCGAACTGCGCAGGGTGCCCACGTAATACGAAAAACGACTCGCGAGCACCCACTGTATCTGGTCCCCGACTTTCTGTACGTCGAACCCCAATTCCTGAGCCGTCGGACTGGGTGTTCCCCACACACCGTTGAGTTCACAGGTAATAGTGCCGCCGATGAGTTGACGCGCGGACCAGAGTCCTTCGCGATCAGTCGGCGTGATGAGTACCGGCACATTTGTCAGACGGCACTCATTGGTGATCCCGCCCGGGGCAACACCGCCCAGAGGCTGGGTGACGTCGGAGACCAGCCAGGTCCCTTGCAGATCTACAGTCGAGGCATCAAACGGCTCGCCGGAAGAGCACCCGAGTAATAAGAGTGCTGCGACGGCCAGATCCCAGCGTGGGCGCAGGATCACAAATAGGGTCTCCCACCAAAGTAGACCGTACGAATTCCCCTTCAAATCGCCTCCGGACCAGGTTAAATTTGACTGGTCTTCCCGGGGGCGACTGGCTTCGACGGGTTTGATGAAGGAATGGCAGCGTGCCCAGGTCCAGAGTCCTGGTAAAACCATCTGGAATGTTTCAACTGCCAATACTGAACTGGCACTGGCCGCGTAAGCTGAGCTAAGCTCGCTTGATGCGCCTTCGTCCGATGGAGCCCGCCTGGGGCGCTGTCGGTCGAATCGTAAATCCGGGCTAGCCGTTCGTGCCGCTCCAGCGCGCGCGGCGAGAGTATCAGGAGCTGGGCCAACGGGAGGTCGGTTCGGCACCGCCCCGAGGCAACAGTAAGAAGCCGAGCCTACGCACGTAGAAGCGGTTCTGGATGCTTACTCGGACCAGGGTTCGATTCCCTGCGCCTCCATCACCTGAAGCGGCGGGCTTTCGCCCGCCGCTTCGGCTTTCTATGTCACCCACCTGCTGATCTGGTCGCGCAGAAATAACCGCCGCTCTGCGGCAGCGGCGCCCCGCTCTCCCAGTTTCCGACGAAGCCGTCCTCCGAGATCTGCCGGACCCGCAGGACGGTATAGGCCCCGTCGAATCGAAGCACATCACGCCGGTTGGCATCGGAGCCCATGCGCATCATGATCCGGGAGCCGCTGGCCGACGGAGAGGAACTTAGAAATACCGCTACGCCCGGTCGAGTCGGGTCGACCGACGCCAGGTCTCCCGCATATTTGGCCCCGACGCCCGAAAGATCGATGTCGGCCATCCCGTAGAGAGGGACGGTCGTGGCGGTATCGCTGACGCCGCCTGGAAGGGTGAGATGGCGCATCGAGCTATCGTGCGGCTGCAGTTGCAGCCGGCCGTCCACCGAGCTTCCGTTCTTTTCTCCCGAAGTCGCCACCATCCGAAGCGCATACTCTCCGGCTAACCCATCGGCCGATGCGTCGGCCGGAAGCTCGGTCGCAACCGGCGCGCACGCTTCCGTCTTGACTTGCCCTTTCGGGTCTGCCTGGCCCGGCTGCGGTGCGCAGGCGGCCGCGATCCACAGGCCCAGAATCCCACAGCTATGCGGCCTCATCGGGACAGCACCCCGACGACCCGGCCACTGGCGTCGACTTGGCGGATGGGCCCGCGGATGATGTCGTTCTTGAGGTGCAACATCGGCCGGCTCCCCGCGATTCGTATTCCGGGAGCCAGGGTGTAGGGGTCGGCAGCCGCGAGGTTGACCACGTAGCCGAGGTCGGCCAACGAGGCGACGCTGATCCGGCTGAGTGGGTTGGTGCCGAGGTCGACGAATCCGGTCATCAGCTCGGAGCCGAAGACCGTTTCCCTCCAGTGGCTGTCTGCGGTTCCTTCCCCGCTCGAGCTCGCGCATGGCGACGCAGGACCGCAGTCTTCCACAGGTACTTTTTGCCCGGTATAGGTGGTTCCTCCTGCCGCGTTGAACTCGGTGGTTGCCTGCGCGCCGATGAAGTGGGGATCCACGCCAGGCGGATCGGTGAGCTTCTTGTCGACCAGGAGCTCCTGATCTTCCCAAAGGGTTCCGTAGCCCAGCACGTGTCCCATCTCGTGAGTGATTACCTCGTCGAGGAGGTCATTGTTCTCGATGAGCTCGAGGTCGGCGGTGTCGAAGAACATGCGCCCGATGATGGTGAGACCGCCGGTGGTCCGGATATAGCACGGCCCGGCCGCACCCAAGACTGCTCCCGGCCCGTCGATCGGCTGCAGGGTGGCGAAGATGACCACGTCGTCAATCGTCTCATCGACGGCAGGTGAGCACAAAGTGCTCTGGACCTGGATCTCGACATCGGCCAGGTCGCCGCTGATGAGCTGTTCCCACCGCAGCTCGGCCTGAGCGAACGCGATGAGCTGCGCCGAGGACGGCGAGCCCAGGAATCGGGTCTTGATGTTGAAGCCGGTGGCAGCGTCGGTCGTCGCCACGAAGGTCACCGGATTGCCGTCGAGCCCTGGCTGGGCCGCCGTGGCGGTCATCGTATTCACGCCGCCGGCGCCGATGGTCCAGCTTCCTACCGTGGCGATCCCGTTGGCGTCGGTGGTCGTCTCGCCCCCGGTTAGGTTCCCACCACCGCCGGTTACCTGGAAACTCACTGCTATATCAGGAATGGGGCCGCCCAGCGCGTCCAGTATCCTGACTGCCGGCGGGACCGGGACCGGCTGTCCGGCCGGGGCACTCTGCCCATTACCGGCGGCTGCGGTGATACCCGGAGTGGGGTCAACCGCCGTCGCCGTGAAAGCGGTGTTGAGGCTGGTACCCGTGACCGTTGCCGTTACCTGTTGTGGGTCACTCGGAGTCGATCCGAGCGTAAAGACGGCCGAGGCGCGGCCCTCGGCGTCGGTTTGCGCCGTGGTGGGTTGAATGCTTCCATTTCCTTGAGTCACGGCGAACGCGACGTTGACCCCGGAGATCGGATGGTCGAGCGCGTCTTCGACCTGCACCACGAGCGCCTGCGGAAGCGCCTGTCCCACTATCCCAGTCTGGGCATTGCCCGCGATCCGCCTTATCTCCGCCGGGGTCGGCATCACCGACACTTCGGCAATGGCGGTTACTTCCCCGGCAGCGGCGGTCACCTGCGTTTCGCCGGAGCCTTGGGCAATGACCAAACCGGTGTTGCTCACGGTCGCGACCGCCTGGTCGGTGCTGGTCCAGGTCACCGTCGCATCGGGTAGAGGATTCCCATTGTCGTCGCTGACGGTGGCGACCAGCTGCTGCGTTTCACCTATGGCGTGGAGCGTGATCACGTCGGCGCTGAGGGTGATGCTGCCCGGCGCGGGAGGACCGGCCTCTCCTCCACAGGCGAGCTGGATGCCCGCCACGAGGATCGCGGCCCAACCGAACTTCCGAGGACGGTGCAGTCGCATGAAGGTGCCCACGTTGGGGTGAACACACACCACGAGGGCCCGGCGAATGTCGGGGCAACGAGGAGTGTGGTGTCGAGCGAACGTATAATGGGAAGGGTAAACTTCTCCGCAAACATGAGGGGGCGGGCCGTTTCGCGCCAGGCTGCACGGAATCGCACCAATCTGACGTTTCGTGTAGCCCGCGGTATCCTGGTGTTCGCAAGTCTATAAGTAGCTAACTACCAATGCGTTAGTGCAACTCATCTAAAGCAACATGTAAAGTGACGCCGTGGGTGACGGAGACCCCGATGACCGCAGCGAAGACACCAGTCGCACCCGCCGGCGTCCGCTCGACGGAGGAAATCCGGAGCGCGTTTCCCGCTCTGGAACGTCGCCACGAGGGCTACCGGGTTGCGTACTTCGACGGCCCTGGCGGGACCCAGGTTCCGCGCCAGGTCGTCACCGCCATGAGCGAGTACCTCCAGCATCACAACGCCAATACCCACTGGCAGTATCCCACCAGTGAGGAGACCGACGCGATCATCGCGGCGGCGCGCGGTGCGCTGGCCGATCTCCTCGGCGCGGACCCACCCGAGATCGTCTTCGGCGCCAACATGACGACGCTGACCTTTCACCTCGGCCGCGCACTCGGCCGGCAATGGGGGCCGGGCGACGAGATCGTGGTCACCGAGCTCGATCATCATGCCAACGTGGCGCCTTGGCAAGCGCTGCAGCGCGAGCGTGGGGTGACCCTTCGCATGGTGCCCATGATTCCCCAGACCGGAGTATTGGATTGGACCGCCCTGGAGCGCGCTATCTCCGCTCGTACCCGCCTGCTCGCCATCGGTGCGGCATCCAACGCTCTGGGCACCATTAGCGACGTGGCCCGCGCCAGCGCGCTGGCCCGCGCCGCGGGGGCCTTGACCTTCGTCGACGCGGTGCACTTTACCCCGCATGCGTCGGTCGACGCCAAGGCCATCGGCTGCGACTTTCTCGCCTGCTCGGCCTACAAATTCTACGGCCCTCACATCGGGATCCTCTACGGCAGGAAGGAGCGGCTGGAGGCGCTCGATCCGCCCAAGCTCGCGCCGGCGCCCGGCACCGCCCCGGAGCTGTTGGAAACCGGTACTCTGAACCACGAAGGCATCGCCGGCGCAGCGGCAGCCGTGGAATTCCTGGCCGGCCTGGCTCACGGCGGGGGTCGCCGGGAGCGGCTGGTGCGGAGCTTGGCGGTCCTGCATCAGCGGGGGCAGGAGCTGCTGGAACGCCTGTGGCGGGGGTTGGGCGACATTCGCGGCGTACGCATGTACGGCGTACCTCCCGGGACGCCGCGCACGCCGACCATCGCATTCACGGTCGAGGGAGTGCCACCGGGCGAGGTGGCCCGCAGCTTGTCCACTCGAGGAATTTTCGTTTCGAGTGGTGACTTCTACGCAACGACGGTGGTCGAACGCTTGGGGCTCGCGCCTGAAGGTCTGGTGCGCGCGGGATGCGCCTGCTATACGACTGCCGAAGAAGTGGACCGGCTGATCGATGGAGTGCGGGCGCTAGCTCAGCGTTAAGCTGTCTACGCCGGTCCTACCGGAATTCGCACCCGGGCCTTTTCCCACTCCAGCACCAGCGCCTTCGCCTCCCCGGCGGCCGGTTCAGCCTTGATGGTGAAGGTTTCGACCGGCGCCGCGATCGGCTCCACCGAGACCTTGCCCCGGCCGACCTCCTGCGCCTTCACCTGCTCGGTGTAGTTGCTCTCCTCACCCCATTGGGTGGTAGCGCGATTCACGATGATCTCCCACTGCTTTTCCCCCGGCACGCTGTAGAGCGAATACTTGCCGGCCGGCACCCGAATGCCGGCCACCGTAAGGGCCACCGGGGTGAAAAAGACCGTGGGCTCGTTGGCACCGGTTCGCCAGAGCTTGCCGTAGGGTACGGCTTCGCCGCCCAGCATCACCCGGCCGCGAGAGGAGGGCCTGCCGTAACAGAGCTTCACCGTCTGCTTGGCCACGGTAAAGGTGAGCGAATCCAGCGGGCTCTTGCGTCCCTGCGCCGGAATGTTCTTGGGCTTGAGAACCGGACATGCGGAGTCGGCCGCAGTAGCCGGCCGAGTCGAATACGGGGTGACCGGTAACATGGCGCTGAGCGCCAGCACAACTATGAGAGACATGATCGATTCCCTTGGGTGACGGTATTAGACCGGCTGAGGCAGGTGAGTGCGGACGTCCACCGAGCCTCGAAGAGCGTCCCTGGCCTCGAGCGCGATCGCGAGCGCACGGTCGGCATCGTCGGCCAGGCAGGTGAGGTGTCCCATCTTTCTTCCCGGCCGCGGTTCGGCCTTTCCATACAGGTGCAAGCGCACTCCCGGCCGGCGGAGCGCCTCCTCCCATCGCGGTGGCCCGCTCTGCCAGAGATCGCCCAGCAGGTTGATCATTGCCACCGGGCTCAAGAGCCGGGGCTCACCCAGCGGCAGGTCGCACAGGGTCCGTAGCTGTTGCTCGAACTGGTCTACCGAGCAGGCGTCCAGGGTGTAGTGCCCGCTGTTGTGCGGCCGCGGCGCCATTTCGTTGACGAACAGCTTGCCGCCGTTGGCGACGAACAGCTCGACCCCCAGCACTCCGGCGTACTCCATCCGCTGAGCGAGACTCACTGCCAAAGCCCGAGCCTCGTCAGCCAGCGCGGGCGCAACCCGAGCCGGCACCACAGTGGTCTCGAGAATGCCGTCCCGGTGCTGGTTTTCGCCGGCGGGGAAAGTCGCCACCGCTCCGTCGGCCCCACGAGCGAGCACCACCGACAGCTCCCGCTCCAGCTCGAGCAACTCCTCCAGGACGCAGGCGACGCTGCCCAAGCCTTCCCAAGCCCGTAACGCCTCGGCGGGTGCGCTCACGATCGCCTGACCCTTGCCGTCGTAACCCAGCCGGCTGGTCTTGAGGACGGCGGGAGTAGGCACCGTGCGGATGGCTTCTTCCAGCTCGTCCCGGTCGCGGACCGGCCGGAACGGCGCGGTGGGGAAGCCATGCCGCAGGAGAAAGCTCTTCTCGGCAATCCGGTCCTGTGCGATGCGCACGGCTTCCACTGGAGGGCGGACCAGGCAGGAGCCGGCCAATTGCTCCAGGGCCTGCGCCGGCACGTTCTCGAACTCGGTGGTCACCGCGTCGCAGGTCGCGGCCAGCTCGGTCAGGGCGCGCCGATCGGCGTAGGCAGCGCGGAGATGTCGATCGGCCACCCCGCCCGCCGGGCTGTGAGCGTCGGGATCGAGAACCACGACCCGGTAGCCCATGGTGCGCGCGCGCAGCGTGAACATGCGGCCGAGCTGGCCGCCGCCCAGGACTCCGACCGTCGCCCCCGGCAGAATCACGCGGGCTCCGGGAGCTTCAGGCCGAGGACCCGATCGGATTGCGATTGGCGAAACTCGGCCAATCGCTTGGCAAGCGTGGGATCGGAGAGCGCCAGCAGTGCCACCGCGTAGAGCCCGGCGTTGTGGGCGCCGGCCTCCCCGATCGCGAACGTCGCGACCGGGATGCCGGCAGGCATCTGGACGATCGAGAGCAGGGAATCGAGTCCCTGGAGGTGCCGGCTGGGCACCGGCACGCCGAGCACCGGGAGCGTCGTCTTGGAGGCGAGCATGCCGGGAAGATGGGCGGCGCCGCCGGCACCGGCGATGATGCAGCGGAGTCCTCGCCCGGCTGCCTCCGAGGCATAACTGAAGAGGAGATCGGGCGTGCGGTGGGCGGAAACCACTCTTCGCTCGTGCGGCACGCCGAACTCCTCGAGCCGGCGACCGGCGTGCTGCATGGTCTCCCAGTCGGAATCGCTGCCCATGACGATGCCAACGAGGGGTTCAGGCATTGGGTCCTTTGGAAGAGCTATAGCGCTTCTCACACCGTCGCCCTGCGTCCGATCCATCGTTCCCCGGCCCGCCAGCGTCGCCTGCGCGGCCGCGAGCCGCGCAATCGGAATCCGGAATGGTGAGCAGGAGACGTAATTCATCCCCAGCCGGTCGCAGAAACCGACGGCGCTCGGCTCTCCTCCGTGCTCCCCGCAGATGCCCAGCTTGAGATCGTTTCGGGTTCGCCGGCCAAGCTCGCAGGCCATCTGGATGAGACGACCGACCCCGGGCTGGTCGAGGACCTGGAACGGATCGTCCTCGATCACCCCGTGCTCCAGATAGTACGGGAGAAAATGACTGGCGTCATCCCGAGAAATTCCCCAGGTGGTCTGGGTAAGGTCGTTGGTTCCGAAGGAGAAGAATTGGGCCTCGCGGGCCAGCTCGTCGGCGGTGAGTGCGGCGCGGGGCAGCTCGATCATGGTGCCCAGCAGGAACGGTACGGTGATCTGCCGCTCGCGAAAAACTTCCTCCGCCACCTGCCGAACGATGAGGGCCTGCTTGCGGAACTCCACGACGCTCGCCGTGAGGGGAACCATCACCTCGGGCATGACCCGGCCCTTGCGCGACGCCACGGTACAGGCCGCCTCGAAGATCGCCCGTACCTGCATGGCGGTGATCTCCGGATAGATGATCCCCAGCCGGCAGCCGCGAAGGCCCAGCATGGGGTTCACCTCCTCCAGTCGATCGATGACCGCCTGGAGTGCCTCGACGGCAATGCCCAGCTCCCCCGCCAGGGCCTCGATCTCGGATCGTGCTCTTGGGGAGAAACTCGTGCAGCGGAGGGTCGAGCAGCCGGATGGTGACCGGAAAGCCTTCCATCGCCCGGAAGATGGCCTCGAAGTCGGACCGCTGCATCGGCAGCAGCTTGGCAAGCGCTTCCTGTCGTCCGGCAGTATCCTGGGCGACGATCATCTCCCGCATGGCGGTGAGTCGCTCGCCATCGAAGAACATGTGCTCGGTGCGGCAGAGCCCGATGCCTTCGGCGCCGAAGTCGCGGCCCCGGTGGGCGTCGGCGGGGGTGTCGGCGTTGACTCGCACCCGAAGCTGCCGAATCCGGTCGGCCCACTGCATCACCCGGAGGAAGTTGCCGCTCAGCTCGGGTGCCACCAGCGCGGCCTGGCCGGCGAAGACCTTGCCGCTGCTGCCGTCGACGGTGATCCACTCGCCCTCGCCAATGGCGCGGCCGTTCACCGCGAAGCGGCTGGCTTTCTCGTCAACCTGAAGCGCTTGGGCCCCGGCCACGCAGGGCTTTCCCATGCCTCGGGCCACCACCGCCGCGTGAGAGGTCATGCCACCGCGGGCGGTGAGAATGGCCTTGGCCATCACCATCCCGTGGAAGTCTTCGGGCGAGGTCTCCCGGCGCACCAGGATCACCGACTGTCCCGCCCGCCCCAGCTTCTCCGCCCGGTCGGCGTCGAACACCACGGTACCGCAGGCTGCTCCCGGCGAAGCCGGAAGTCCGGTGGTCAGCAGGTCGAGCTGACTGTTGGGGTCGATGGTGGGGTGGAGCAGCTGGTTGAGGTCGTTAGGAGGGATCCGGGCGACGGCCTCTTCCTCGGAGATCAATCCCTCTTCCACCATCTCGCAGGCCACCCGAACGGCGGCGTGTCCGGAGCGCTGGCCCCGCCGGGTCTGGAGCATGTAGAGTGCACCGCGCTCGATGGTGAACTCCATGTCCTGCACGTCCCGGAAGTGTCGCTCCAGGGTACGGGCGACTCGCTCGAGCTCCTGATAGGCGTGAGGCAGCCGTTCCTTCAGCGTCGCAATCGGCAGCGGAGTCCGGCTGCCCGACACCACGTCCTCGCCCTGGGCGTTGAGCAAATACTCCCCGTACAGCGACCGCTCGCCGGTGGACGGATCGCGGCTGAACGTCACCCCGGTGCCGGAGTCTTCGCCCAAGTTGCCGTATACCATGGCGACCACGTTGACCGCGGTGCCCATGGTGTCGGGGATGTCATGCAGCTTCCGATAATCGATCGCCCGGCGGGTATTCCAGCTCTCGAAGACCGCGGCGATGGCTCCCCACAGCTGCCGGGCAGGATCGTCAGGGAATTCGCGTCCGGTCTTGGTCCGGATGTGTTCCTTGAAGCGGCGAACGATGGCTTGCATCTCGTCCGGCGGAAGATCGATGTCCCGTTCGACCCCGCAGCGCTGCCGGTGCTCCTCCAGGATCTGCTCGAACGGCTTGCGCGACTGATCGAACACCACGCTGCCGTACATCTGCACGAAGCGGCGGTAAGAGTCCCACGCGAAGCTGGGGTTGCCGCTCTGGCGGGCCAGTCCCTCGACCGTGACGTCGTTGAGCCCGAGGTTCAGGATGGTCTCCATCATGCCGGGCATCGACACTGCCGCCCCGGACCGGACCGAAACCAGCAACGGATTCTCGCCGTCGCCGAAGTGCTTGCCGGTTGCCGTCTCCAAGCGCTGAAGGGCGTTCTCCACCTCGACCCGAAGCCGCTTGGGGAATTGGCGGCTCTCGAGATAGTGGAGACAGAGACTGCTGGCGATGGTGAATCCCGGCGGGACTGGAATGCCGATGGTGGTCATCTCGGCGAGGCCCGCGCCCTTGCCACCGAGCACGTCCTTCATGGCGGCGGTGCCGTCGGCCCGGCCCTGTCCGAAGAAGTAGACCAGCGCCTGAGTGTAGGGCCCGCTCATGCGGGCGTCGCGATGAGCGGAGAGGCGTGCCGGAGTTGCACCAGGTCCTCCGGGATGGCTGTGGGATATTGGCCGGAAAAGCAGGCGTGGCAGAACCCGGTCGTACGGCCGGCGGCCGTGAGCATCCCGTCGAGCGAGAGATACCCCAGGGAATCCACCCCGAGGAACTGGCGGATCTCCTCGATGGAGTGGGTCGACCCGATCAG
Source organism: uncultured Gemmatimonadales bacterium (assembly GCA_963812755.1). Taxonomy (GTDB): domain Bacteria; phylum Gemmatimonadota; class Gemmatimonadetes; order Gemmatimonadales; family GWC2-71-9; genus CAVVWJ01. The sequence goes on from CAWEWK010000005.1 coordinate 781,753, forward strand.
CTCCTCGCGGGTCGGGGTGTCGATCCCGTAGTGGCAGGGGCCGGTGATCGGCGGAGAGGCCAGCCGGAGATGCACCTCGCGCGCGCCGGCGGTCCGGATCATCTGCACCAGACTCTTGCTGGTATTGCCCCGTACCAGGCTGTCGTCAACCACCACCACCGACTTCCCGTAGATCACGTCCCGCACCGGGTTGAACTTGATCTTGACCTTGGCGACTCGAAGGTTCTGAGTCGGGTTGATGAAGGTCCGCCCGACATAATGGTTGCGGATGAGCCCGTACTCCAGCTCGATCCCGGACACTTCTGAGTACCCCAATGCCATGGCGTTGGAGCTGTCCGGCACGCTGAAGACCACCTCGCCGGGCGCGGGTTGCTCCCGGGCGAGCTGCCGGCCCAGCTCCCGCCGCACCCGGTCCACCGACTCGCCGAAGACCGTGCTGTCGGGTCGGGAGAAGTACACCAGTTCGAAGACGCAGCGGCTCACCGGCCGGGGAGAGAGCCGGGGCAGCTCGGTGACTCTCCCGTCTTCGATGCGGACGAAGTCCCCGGGGTGAAGCTCGCACGCGATGGTGGCACCCAGAAGGTCGAGCGCGCAGGTCTCCGATGCGACGACCATCCCGGCGCCGAGCCGGCCCAGCACTAACGGCCGGAAGCCGCGGCTGTCGATCACTGCGTACATGGTCCGGCCCACCGCCATCACCAGGCTGTACGCACCATCCACCTGCTCCAACGCATCCCGGATCTGGCCTTCCACCGTGTCCGCCTCGGAGCGCGCGATCAGATGAACCAGGATCTCGGTGTCGCTTGAAGTAGTGAAGATCGCGCCCCGCTCGACCAGATATCGTTTGAGCTCGGGCGCGTTGGTCAGGTTGCCGTTGTGGGCGATCGCCAACGTACCGCAGCGGGTATTGACGCTGCAGGGCTGCGCGTTGGCCAGCACCGTGCTCCCGGTGGTGGAATAGCGGGTGTGTCCCACGGCGACGTCGCCGGGGAGCTGGGCCAGTGTGGCATCATCGAACGTTTCCGATACCAGACCCATACCCCGATGAGCCCGGGCCGTACACTCCCGGTCCACTGCCACTATCCCGGCACTTTCCTGTCCCCGATGCTGGAGGGCGTACAATCCGAGATAGGCCAGCCGGGCCGCGTCGGAGATTCCAGACACACCGATGATGCCGCACATGCTACTCTCCCACTGAGCGGTCCACGTCCGGGTGCTGCATCCGCCGGGGGATCGCCTCGTAGTAAGTCTGCCGCAAGGTACTGATATCCCAGGAAAACAATCGGGAGCCCACCCGCAGTTCCAGCTCGCCCGCCGGGGTAGCCACTACCCCCGCCTCGAAGACCGGCACCGAGTGCTGACCGCAAAGAGACTTGAGTGCACTCACGTCTTTCCTCGCGCAGGTGACCACCGCGCGGGCGCCATCCTCACCGTAGAGCAACCCTTCGACCGCCACACCCGGTGCGTACTGCTCCAGATCGAGGCTCGCTCCCAGGCCCTGACCCGTGTACGCACCGCCGATGGCCGCCTCCGCGATGGTCACCAGCAGTCCCCCCTCGGAGCAATCGTGGGCCGAGTGGAGCAGCTGCCGTGAGGCAGCGGCGGCCAGCACCTGCTGGAGCCGGTGCTCGGCTTCCAGATCCACCGGGGGAACCCGGCCTCCCACGAAATCGCACAGCTCGGCCCAGTAGGCCGAGCCTCCTAGCTCGCCACGGGTATGCCCCAGGATCAGCACGGCATCGCCCGGGACGGCGAAGTGGCTGGGGACCCTGTGCTCCACCTGCTCGAGCAGGCCGACCATCCCGATGGTAGGAGTGGGATCGACGGCGCCGGTGGGACTCTCGTTGTAGAACGACACGTTTCCGCCGGTGACCGGAGTGCCGAAGACCTGACAGGCCTCGGCGATTCCCCGGCAGGCCTCGCGGAACTGGAAGAACACCTCGGGCTTTTCCGGGTTGCCGAAATTGAGGCAATCAGTGATCCCCAGCGGCCGTGCCCCGGTACAGGCGATGTTCCGCGCCGCTTCCGCCACGGCCGCCTTGCCTCCCTGGTACGGGTCGAGGGCGACCAGCCGGGCATTGCAATCCACCGTGACCGCAAGACCGAACTCGGTCCCGGGCACCCGCAGCAGGCCGGCGTCGCTCCCGGGGCCCAAGACCGTCGAGGCCTGGACGGTTGAGTCGTACTGCTCGTAGACCCAGCGCTTGCTGGCAAGGTTCGGGGTGTCGAGCAGCAGAGGGAGCGCTTGCTCTATCGGGGCCGGCGGGTTGACGGGAGGAGGAGCGGTGCGGCGCGCGCGCGCTGTGTCGCTTTCGCGGGCTTCAGGGTGATAGATGGGGCAGTCATCTACCAGCCGCTGACCCGGGATCGCCGCGACCACGAGCCCCTGATGCCTCACCCGAAAGATGCCATCGTCGGTGACCTGCCCGATCGGAGTGGCCCTGAGCTCCCACCTGGCACATACCTCTTGAATCTCGGAAACCCGGCCGGGCTCGGCGACCAGCAGCATCCGTTCCTGGGACTCGGAGAGCAGGATCTCGTAGGGCGTCATCCCGGCTTCGCGGGTGGGGACCAGTCCGGTGTCGATCTCCACGCCTACGCCGCCCCGGGCCGCCATCTCCGCGCTGGAGCTGGTGAGACCGGCCGCGCCCATGTCTTGAATGGCCACGATGAGCCGTCGGGTGATGAGCTCGAGGCTGGCCTCCAACAGCAGTTTCTCGGTGAAGGGATCGCCCACCTGCACCTGGGGCCGGCGGGCCTCGCTGGCCTCCGATAACTCCTCCGAGGCGAAGCTGGCACCGTGGATGCCGTCCCGCCCGGTCCGCGAGCCGACGCACAACAAGATGTTGCCGACTCCGTGCGCGGCGGCCCGGATGAGATCGTCCTCCCGGAGCAGCCCGACGCACATGGCATTGACCAGGGGATTGCCGGTGTACCCCGGGGCGAATCCAACCTCACCGCCCAGAGTGGGTACCCCGACACAATTGCCGTAGTCACCGACCCCTCGTACGACCCCGGCGAACAGATAGCGATTGCGCGGGTGATCCAGGGGCCCGAACCGAAGGCTGTTGAGCATCGCCACCGGCCGAGCGCCCATGGTGAAGACGTCGCGGAGGATCCCACCGACCCCGGTGGCTGCTCCTTGATAGGGCTCCACCGCGGACGGGTGGTTGTGCGATTCGATCTTGAAGGCTACTGCCCAACCTTCCGGCAGGCGGAGGACGCCGGCGTTCTCGCCCGGGCCTTGAACCACTTGGGGGCCGGTAGTCGGAAAGGTCCTGAGCACCGGCTTGGAGTGCTTGTAGCTGCAGTGCTCCGACCAGAGCGCGGAAAACACGCCGAGCTCGGTGAGGGTCGGCGTGCGACCCAGCATCTCGACGATGCGGCCGTATTCCAGCTCGTTCAGGTTGTGCTCCCGCACCACCTCGGGAGTGACCGGCCGTTCTCCGGGAAAGGATTGCGCCTCGGTCGCCCCGGCAACCGCAAAACCGGTCACGGCGATTTCCGCTTCGAGCCCCGGAAGCTCGAGAAGGCGTCGGAGAGCACTCGGGTGAGCAAAGCTGGACGCTCCTCATGCGAAATGACGTCGAGCTCGCCGGCGTCGAGCCAGATGCCGCCGCAGTGGGGGCAAGTCTCGATCTGAACTCCGTGGTATTCGCTGCTGGTGAGGTCGTAGCCGTCCTTGGGACACTTCATGTAGTGGGATTGGCGCTCCGCGGCCTTGGCGGCAGCCGCCGCTTGGTCCCGCTGCTTCTTGAGCAGCTCGGCATTCTGCTGGGCGAAGTATTCGTCTTCGTTCCGGCTGGGCTTCTCGATGGTCATCGGCTGGACACCTTGGACGTGGAGGCCGCGGGTTGCCACGCAGCCATGGAAGTGAAGAACCCGGCGCCGTCATGCAGTCCGAGGAGCGGGTCGGCGGCTCGTTCGGGATGCGGCATGATCCCCACGACGTTTCCGGCGGCGTTGCAGATCCCCGCGATGTGATTGGCCGACCCGTTGGGATTGGGCTGCAGGGGCGAGCCCTCGGTCGCCGCGGCATAGCGGAGCACGACCCGGCCTTCGGCCTCGAGCATGCGCAGGGTCTCCTCGGTGGCGCCGAAGCGACCGTCCCCGTGGGCCACCGGCAGGCGGAGCCGGGCTCCCCGGTCATAGCCGGAGGTGAACGCGGTCTCCGGCTGCTCCACCACGACGTCTACCGGTTTGGAGACGAAGCTCAGCCCGGCGTTTCGCATCAGCGCACCGGGGAGCAGATGGGCCTCGCAGAGGATCTGGAATCCGTTGCAGATCCCGAGGACGGGACCACCGGCCGCGGCGTGACGCTGCACCGCCTGCATTACCGGGCTGAAGCGTGCGATGGCTCCGGAGCGCAGATAGTCCCCGTAACTGAAGCCGCCGGGAATCAGCACGATGTCGGCGCCGCGAAGATCGGTTTCGCGGTGCCAGACGAAGTACGCATTGGTGCCGACTCGCTGGGCGGCCCGCAGGGTATCGTGATCGCAGTTGCTCCCGGGAAACCGCGCCACCGCCACCTTGAGCATCAGGCCTCCTCCTCCACTTCCAGGCGGTAATCCTCGGTGACCGGATTGGCCAGCAACTTGTCGCACATCTGTCGGGCCCGGGCCTCAGCCTCCGCGCGGCTTGCGGCGGACACGTCGAGCTCGATGGCTCGGCCCACCCGCACTCCTCCTGCTTCGGGAAAGCCCAGTGCGCCGAGCGCGTGTTCGACGGCCTGGCCCTGCGGATCCAGCAGTCCGGTCCGCGGCATCACCCGCACATGTACCCGGTAGCTCATTGGTCGTCGTCCTGTTGCCGGCGGTCGCCCCAGATCGCCCGCCGCTCGCGGGTAACCGGCGGCAGCTCCGCCTCGCTGCCATCGGCCAAATGCTCGTCAGCCATCGGCTCCGGCTCGGGCCGCTCCATCAGGCTGAGCAATGTGGCTCGCACCAGCCCGAACGCCATGTAAAAGAGGCCCAACGGGAATAGAAAATACTCCGGCGCAAGGATTCCACCGAGCAGAATGGCCAGGTGGACCGCCAGGCCGAGTAAGCCCTTGGCGCTGCGCAGCCCGATCGGAGGAAACTTGGGGTACTTCACGTTGCTCACCATGAGCACCGCCAGCAGCAGCATCAGCACCACCAGCCCCTGATGCTGTAGGTCCAGCAGGGAAGTCGAGGCGCGGTACCACTCGGTCTGGCTGAAGGGGTAGTAGACCGCGAGCGTCATCCCGGCGGAGGGCGAGGGCATTCCGGTGAACCAGCCGGTGGAGGGCTTGCCGGCGGACACTGTGTTGAATCGCGCCAGGCGCAGCGCCACGGCTGTCACGTAGATGAAGCAGAGGATCCAGGAGAAGCGGCCCGCGCTGGCGAAGTCGAGAAAGTAGATCAGCAGCGCCGGCGCGACCCCGAAGGAGATCACGTCCACCAGCGAATCCAGCTCGGCCCCGAACCGGCTGTTGGTGTTGGAGAGCCGGGCCACGCGGCCGTCCAGCATGTCGAGAATTCCGGCGAAGACGATAAACCATCCGGCCCAGCGGAAGTTCCCATTGAAGGCGGAAACGATCGCCCAAAAGCCGAAGAACAGGTTTCCAATGGTAAACGCGCTGGGCATCACCACGACGACCTGGCGCATCGTGGGCCGGCGTAATCCTTCGCGTCGCGGCATCAGCTCCATTCGGCCACCACCGTCACTCCCGCCGTCGTAGTTTCACCTACCGCCACCCGCGGCTGAATAGCCGGCGGCAGGAACAGATCCACCCGCGAGCCGAACCGGATCATTCCCATTCGCTCGGCCTGATGCACGGTGGTGCCGACATCGTGATCGGTCACGATCCGGCGCGCCACCAGCCCGGCGATCTGCCGGATCAGCAGCTTGCCGCGGGCGGTGGTCAGCCCCACCGAGGACTGCTCGTTGTCGAGGCTGGATTTCTCCGCCCCCGCGTGTCCAAACTTGCCCGGATTGTAGTGCCGATACGCCACCGTCCCGTCCGTGGGATACCGGTTCACGTGGCAATCGAAGACATTCATGAAGATCGAGATGCGAAGCGCCCTTCCGCCCAGAAAGGTCGGCTCGTCGGTCTCGACCAGGCTCACCACTTTCCCGTCGGCCGGTGCCACCACGATGCAGGCACCACGGACCTTCGGTCGCTCGGGATCCCGAAAGAAGGCAACGACCCAGATCGCCAGCGCCGTGGCCACTCCGGCAACGATCCACCATGCTGGAGCTCCGGAGCGGACGGCGGCGATCAGGCATGCCCCGGCCACGGTCCAGGCGCCGACGATGAACCAGCGGCCCTCGGGCGCGATCCGCATCATTGCGCCAACTCGCGCCCGGTGATCAACCGAAAGGCCTCGAGGTATCGGCGGCTGGTGGCGTCGACGACTTCGGGCGGGAGCGGTGGAGGGGGCGCCTCGCCGTTCCAGTGCCCCTGCGACCTCAGGCCCGCGAGGAAATCGCGGAGCGGCTGCTTGTCGAAGCTGGGCTGCGCTCGGCCGGGCGAGTAGCGCGCGGCCGGCCAGAAGCGGGAGGAGTCGGGAGTGAGCACCTCGTCGATCAGCAGGACGCTCCCGTCCGGCGCGGTACCGAACTCGAACTTGGTATCGGCGATGATGAGGTCGCGGGTCTCCGCGTGGTCCCTTCCCGCACCATAAACGGCAAAGCTCGCGTCTCGCAGCCGGAGCGCGAGGGCGCGCCCGAGCGCGGCCGCCATACGCTCGAACGGAACGTTCAGGTCGTGGCCGCTTTCGGCCTTGGTCGCGGGAGAAAAGAGCGGTGAGTCCAGCCGGTCGCTCTCCACCAGTCCGGCCGGCAACGGCTCACCGGCCAGTGTGCCGGAGTCGCGGTACTCGGCCCAGGCCGACCCGGACAGGTAGCCTCGAACCACGCATTCGAAGGGGACCGGCGCGGTCCGCCGCACCAGCATCGACCGGCCGGCCAGGATGGCGACCTGGTCGCGCAAGCCGGGGACTCGGTCGACAATCTCCTCGTGTTTCGCAGTCACGTAGTGCGACGGGAATACGTCGGCCAGGCGCTCGAACCAGAAGGCGCTGATCTGGGTGAGCACCGCGCCCTTCCTAGGGATGGCCTCGCGCATGACTACGTCGAAGGCGCTGACCCGGTCGCTCGCGACCAGCAGCAGGTGATCGGCGCCGACCTCGTACACCTCGCGCACCTTCCCGCGGCGGAGCAAGGGAAGCGGCAGCCGGCTTTCCGCCAGCGCGGTCATACCCGCACCTCCGCGGCTTCCGCCTCGGCGGCCAGGGGGCGGGCGCGTTCCAATAGTGGAAGGAGATACTCCGTCAGAAATTCTCCCACCTGGGCGGCCGCGCGGCCGGTGTAGCGCGCTGGTTCCAGCTCGGCCTGGAGCGCTGCCGCTGGCACGCTCTTGAAGGCGGGATCGGCAGCCAGACGATCGAGCAGGTTGTTGGTCCCGCCGCGACTCAGTGCGTCGGCCACCGCCAGGCTGTGCCGGCGGATGATTTCGTGCAGCGACTGCCGATCGCCGCCCGCGCTCACACCCAGCATCAGCCAGCGCTCGGTGGCCATGAAGGGCATCTGCTCCGCGACGTGACGGGCGATGACTTCCTCCCGCACCTCCAATCCCGCTGCGACATTGGTCGCCAGCACCAGAATGGCATCGGCGCCCAGGAAGGCCTCCGGCAGGGTGAGCCGCCGGTTGGCGCTGTCGTCCAGGGTTCGCTCCAACCATTGGTTCGCCGCGGTATGCGCTCCATTGGCCTGCAGCGAGATGACGTAGCGGGCGAGTCCGGTGATGCGTTCGGCCCGCATGGGATTTCGCTTGTAGGCCATGGCACTGGAGCCCACCTGCTCGGACTCGAACGGCTCCAGCAACTCGCCCTCGTGCTGGAGCAGCCGGAGGTCGCCGGCCATCTTGGCGGCTGATTGCGCGATCCCACTGAGCGCGTCGAGCACCATACTGTCGGCCTTGCGGGGATAGGTCTGTCCGGTGACAGCGTACTGCTCGTCGAACCCCAGCTTGGCGGTGACCCGGCGCTCCAGCTCCCGCACCTTCCCGTCGTCGCCGGCAAACAGCTCCAGGAAGGCAGCCTGGGTTCCGGTGGTACCCTGACATCCGCGAAACCGAAGCGCGCGAATGCGATGAGAAAGTTCTTCCACGTCGAGCGCGAGGTCCTGCATCCACAGGGTGGCGCGCTTTCCGACCGTGGTGAGCTGGGCCGGCTGGAAGTGGGTGTAGGCGAGACAGGGCAGCTCGGCCGTGCGCCGGGCGAATCCCTCCAAAGACGAAAGCACTGCGACCAGCCGTCCCAACAGGAGCCGCAGCCCTTCGCGCATGACGACGAGATCGGCGTTGTCGGTGACGAACGCGCTGGTGGCCCCGAGGTGGAGGTATGGCCGGGCGGCCGGAGCCTGATCACCGAAGGCATGAATGTGGGCCATGACGTCATGGCGGAAGCGCCGCTCGTAACGGGCGGCGGCGGAGAGGTCGACGTCATCCAGATGGGCCCGCATCTGGTCCAACGCCTCGTCTGGAATCGCCAGCCCCAGCTCCCGCTCGGCCTCGGCCAGGGCCAGCCAGAGCCGCCGCCACAGACCCACACGGTGTGGCTCGCCCCAGAGGGTCTGCATGGCAGGCGAGGCGTAGCGAGTGCCCAGCGGAGAGCGCCAGCGCTCGTCGGTCATCGGAACACCAGGTCGGTGAACGTGATTTGGCCTTCCCGCTCGAGATAGATCCGTACCACTTCGCCGGGCCGGACGTTGAGCAGGTCGGCCACTTGCGAAGGGCTCCGCACCGCGGTGCGGTTGACCGCCAGGATGACGTCGCCCTCCTTGAGACCGGTGGCCCGGCTCACCTGCGGTGACAGCCGGAAGATGAGCGCGCCGCGCTCGCTCCGGATGCCTCGCTCCGCCTGAATCGCGGGAGTCACGTTGATCAGCTGAAGATCCTGGAGCACGGTGTACTTCTCGGCGGTCACCGTGGGCAAGTCCCCGGTGACGATGCGCCGCTTGGCCGAGCGATCGCCGCTTCGTACGCTCACCTCCACCGCGTCACCGACGTGGAGGTCGAGCTTCACCGCCTCCCAATCGAGATAATTCCGCAGCCGCCGGCCGTTGGCTTCCTCCAGGATGTCGCCCCGCCGCAATCCGGCCTTGGCCGCGGGACCGCCGGGCGCGACACTCGCCAGCATCACTCCGCCCGAGCTCTTCCAGTTACGCATCGCCGCCGCGCCCTCCACGTCCAACCCCACCCAGGCCCGCCGGACGGTGCCGCTGCGGATGATCTCGTCGGCAACCCGGAGCGCGCGCTCGATGGGGATGGCGAACCCCAGCCCCACCGACCCGCCGCTGTTGGTAAAGATGGAAGAGTTGACCCCGACCACTTCACCCAGTGCGTTGGTGAGCGGCCCACCGGAGTTTCCCGGGTTGATGGCCGCGTCGGTCTGAATCATGTCGAAGTAGAGGCCGGTCTGCTCGCCGCTGGGAAGGATGTTGCGGCCGGTGGCGCTCACTACTCCCACGGTGACCGTAGGCTCGGCGTTGCCCAGCAGGTAGGCGTAGGGATTGCCCAGCGCGATGACCCATTCACCGATCATGAGGTCGGTGCTGCGGCCGGGGGTGACCGCCGGCAGTCCCTGGCGATTCACCTGAAGCACCGCGATGTCGGTCATCGGGTCTTCTCCCAGCACCTTGGCCGGGAGATCGCTGCCGTCGGGCAGGGTGACGACCACCCGCTCGGCGTTGGCCACCACGTGCTGGTTGGTGAGAATGATCCCGTTGGGCCGGATGGCGAATCCGGTGCCGTAGCCCTGGACCACGCGGGAGCCTTCCGGCACGAAGAAGAAATCCCAGGGCGATCGCGCCGGCGCTTCCTGCCGCGAGCTCACGTTGATCGAGACCACTGCCGCCGAGGCCCGCTCCACCGCCGCGACCAACGCGGTGCGCCGGGAGCCGTCGACTGCACTCTGAACCGGCGCCCGCGGCGGCGCCACCGGCCGGGTCGAAGTCTGGGCTCCCGAGCTGCTGACGGCCAACTCGGAACGATCCGAGTTCCGGCAGGCCGCTGCCGCCAACGCCAGAGCGAGGCATGCCGCGCTACGCGTGATCGGCCGCGGCATGCGCTTCTCCGGGTGCGGGGGTGGCGGCGAACAGGGCCGCGGGATAGGAAGCGGCCACGAAGTAGAGTCCTTGCGGGGGAGCCGGTGGGCTGGTCTCCTGATTGTCATCCTGCTCCAGCAAGCGTTCGATGTCGGCAAGCGGACGGCGACGCAAGCCCACGTCGACCATGGTCCCCACCAGCATTCTGACCATGTGGTGGAGAAACCGGTCGGCTTCAACCTCGAAGCTCACGCCGCGGTTGCCGGGACGAGCCACCCACTCCGAGACGCCGAGCCGGCAGCGGTAGTGCGGCTTGGGCTCGCCCTTGGCTGCGAAGGCGCGGAACTGGTGCTCTCCCCGAAGCAATCGCGCGGCCGCGCGGAGGGACTCGAGATCGAGCGCCCGCCCGAGCGCCCACTCGTAGGGCCGCCGAAAAGGGGAAGCGCAGGCGTCATCGGTCCCGATGTCATAGCGATAGCGGCGTGCCACGGCACTCTTGCGGGCGTGAAATCCGGGAACCATGGGGTGCAGCGACTCCACCCAGCAATCGCGGGGAAGCAGCGCGTTGAGGGCGCGCCGGAGCGAAACCGAGTTCCAGGTGGTCGGGGCAGGGAAGCTGACGCCAAGTCCCGTGGCATGTACGCCTGCGTCGGTCCGGCCCGCGGCGTGGGCTACGGTTCGCCGCTCGAAGAGACGCTCCAAGACGCGCTCGAATTCGACTTGCACCGAGCGGCCGGCCGGCTGACGCTGCCATCCCACGAATTCGGTTCCGTCGAAGTGCAGCGTGGCGAGGAAGGTCCGGCTCATCGGACAGAAATTTAGCCGTGGGAGACGACCCGAGCAAGCCACGCAAATGCTTGTCGTAATTGACAAAACAGCCTTTTTTCGGGTACACTTTTTCTCCCTCCTCCCTCGCGCCCATGACTCAAGACGCGCCCCTCCGCCGGGCCATCCAGCTCCTCGCTCAAGGCACCGCGCTGTCCCGCGAGGCGGCCGCGGCCGCCTTCGGGGTCGTGATGCGCGGCGAAGCATCCCCGGTGCTGGTCGCCGCCCTGCTGATGGGCCTCAGGGCAAAGGGAGAGACCGCGAAGGAGATCGCAGGGGCCGCCGCAGCCCTGCGCGATGCCATGGTGCGGCTGCAAACCGACGATGACGACGGGCTGGTGGATACGTGCGGCACAGGAGGCGGCAAGGTGGGGACGCTCAACATCTCCACTGCGGCCGCACTGGTTACTGCCGGGGCTGGGGTGAAGGTGGCGAAGCACGGCAACCGGAGCTACACATCTCGCTGCGGCTCGGCCGATGTCCTCGAGGCGCTCGGCGTGGATATCTCCATTTCGCCGGAACGCGCGGCGGGGGTGCTGCGGCAGACCGGTTTGGTATTCCTCTTCGCCCCGATCTACCATCCCGCCATGCGACACGTGGGTCCGATACGCAAGGAGTTGGGCATACTGACCATCATGAATCTGCTGGGCCCGCTGGCCAATCCGGCCGGTGTGGCGCGGCAGGTGATCGGCGTGGCCGACGACGGTCAAGCGTGGCTGGTGGCGGAAGCGCTGGTCAATTTGCACGCCCGGCATGCCCTGGTAATCCACGCCGCCGTGGGAATGGACGAGGTGAGTCCCTCCGGGCTCACTCACGGGTGGGAGATCCGCGACGGCGAAGTGACCCGGTGGCAGGTGGACCCGGCGGATTACGGTCTCCGGTGCGACGACCTCGATGGCCTGGCAGGGGGCGAGCCGGCCGAGAACGCCGCTCGCCTCGAGCGGCTGTTGGCTGGTCAGGGTCGGGAGCCGGAGCGATGCGCTGTGCTGCTGAACGCTGCGGCGGCACTCTATGTTTCGGGGAACCGTTGGTCGTTCGGTGAGTCGGTGGAACGCGCGCGGGAGGCGTTGGAGAGCGGGGCGGGAATGCGAGTATTGGAGAAGCTTCGAGAATGGAGTAGGTCATCGTAGGGGAGCACTACGGATGCGTCCCCTACGAATCGCTCTTCAGTACTTTCTGATTACCCCGACGACCACTCCCTGAATGAGCACGTCCCGCTCCTGAAAGCGGAGCGGCTGCATGGAAGAATTGGCCGGCTGGAGTCGGATCCAGCCGCCGGGCTCGCGGTAGAATTTCTTGACCGTGGCCTCACTGCCGTTGACCAGGGCGATGACCATCTCTCCGTTTTCGGCGCTCTGCTTGCCGTGCACCACGACCAAGTCGCCGTCCATGATGTGCTCGTCGATCATGGACGTGCCCTGGACCTTGAGCGCGTAGTTGGGACCACGGCGAGGCAGCATCTGGTCGGGAACCGAGATGGTCTCCTCGTGCATGAGCGATTCGATCGGGGTGCCGGCGGCTACCTTGCCCAGCAGCGGAATGTCGCTGGCGGCGGACGTGCCCCGCGGCGGCAGGACCTCGATGGATCGACTCTCGTTGTAGGAACGGCGGATGTACCCCTTGCGCTCCAGGTTGGTCAGGTGCTCATGCACCGTGGCCAGTGACTGAAAGCCGAACCGCTCCGCGATCTCCTCGAAGCTCGGTGCGTACCCCTGAGCCCGGATGTGGCCCTGGAGGTAGTTGAGAATCTCGCTTTGGCGTTTGGTGAGGGGCATGAAGAGGATCTCCTCGAGGAGTGGGGTCGAGGGTTTAGGATCAAGAGCCGAGGTCGAAGGCCCTGCATCGTTTTCGACTCTTTGACCCTTGACCCTAAACCGCTCTGACCGAACAGAGCCCGAAATCCGCCTCTAACTTACCCGAACACCGGCCGAAGGGCAAGATGCCTGTTTCTCTGGCCCAAATCCTCGAGCGGACCAGGTCCGGCATCCCCGCGTTGCACAGCCGGCGGGCCGGATTGGAGCGGAGTGCGCGCGCCGCGCCACCACGCCCATCGCTCGCCGGCGCGTTGCGCGGGGACCGAGTGGCGGTGATCGCGGAGGTGAAGCGACGTTCGCCCTCGGCAGGCGTGATCCGGGCCGATCTCGATCCTGCGGAGCGCGCGGTCTCATATGCCGGGAGCGGTGCCGCAGCCATCTCGGTGCTCACCGATGGCCCCTTCTTCGGTGGCTCGTTGAACGATCTTCTCGCCGCGGCCGATCGAATCAGTCTGCCGCTCCTGAGGAAGGACTTCATCCTCGACGAGCTTCAGGTGGTGGAGGCGCGGGGTGCCGGGGCTTCGGGCGTGCTCCTCATCGTTCGGGCTCTGGCTCCGACTCGCCTGGTCGAACTCCTGGGCTGTGTCCGGGACTGGCAGCTCGACGCTCTCGTGGAAGTTCACTCGGCGTCCGAGTTGGAGATCGCACTGAATGCCGGTGCCCGGCTCATTGGGATCAATAGTCGCGATCTGGACAGCTTTCGCATCGATACCGAGGCAGCCTGGGGCATTCTGACCCAAGTCCCCCCGAACTGCATAGCCGTCGCCGAGAGCGGGATGGGAACGGCCGCGGATGTGGAGCGCGCCGCCGCTGCCGGGGCCGATGCGGTTCTCGTGGGCACCGCCCTTTCCGCCGCTCCCGATCCTGGCTCCCTCCTCGAGCGGCTCACCCGGATCCCACGGCGTGGGCGTTAACGTCAAGATCTGTGGGCTGATACGGCCGGAGGACGGTGCCGCCGCGGCCCAGGCCGGGGCTGGCTACCTCGGCGTCGTTTTTGCTGGAGGGCCACGGGATGCGACCCCCTCGCAAGCGGCGGCCGTCGTTGCGGCGGCCCAGGGGGTGCCTGTCCTGGGAGTGTTCGGCCGGCAATCGGTGTCCCAAATCCTTCGAATTCGAGACCAGTCAGGAGTAGCCGGAGCCCAGCTGCATGGTCCCTACCCCCGGGAGGCCGCGGCTCGGCTCCGTGAGGAAGGCCTCCTGGTCTGGCGGGTAACCCGAATCGCGGGATCGGAAGAACTCGACAGCCTACCCGAGGTTACCGAGGACGCCGATGCAGTGCTGGTCGAACCCCGGGTTGCCCACGCGCTCGGGGGCACAGGCGTTTCGCTGGACCTCGCGGTAGCTCGCGAGGCGCGAGCCCGCCTATCGGGCCGCACGATGGTCTTGGCCGGCGGCCTGACTCCCGCCACGGTCGGAGCCGCGGTCGCCCTCGTGAGGCCCGATGTAGTGGATGTAAGTTCCGGGGTGGAGCGCCTTCCCGGCATCAAGGACCCAGACAAGATCGCGGCTTTCCTGGAGGCAGTGCTTGGCCATAGCCCTTTCCCCTGAGCGCGCGATTCAGGGGCGATTCGGCCCGTATGGAGGCCGTTACGTCCCCGAAACGCTGGTGGCTGCGCTGGACGATCTCGCAGCGCTCTACGACGCCGCGCGTGCCGATCCGGCGTTCTGGGGAGAATTCGACCGGTTGCTGGCCGAATTCGTGGGACGGCCCTCGCCCCTCTCCGAGGCACCGCGTCTGAGCGCCGAGGTCGGTGCGGCAGTCCTGCTCAAGCGGGAAGACCTGAACCACACCGGCGCTCACAAGATCAACAACACGGTCGGCCAGGCCCTCCTCGCTCTACGCATGGGGAAGCGCAGGATCATCGCCGAAACCGGAGCCGGACAGCACGGCGTCGCCACCGCGACGGTCTGCGCCCGGTTCGGCCTGGAGTGCGTGGTGTACATGGGCGCGGAAGATGTCGAGCGCCAAGCGCTCAACGTCTACCGCATGCGCCTGCTCGGTGCCACCGTGGTTCCGGTGAACTCGGGAACGCGGACCTTGAAGGATGCCACCAACGAGGCGCTGCGAGACTGGGTCACCAACGTGCCTACCACCCACTACATCATCGGCTCCGTGGTCGGTCCTGATCCGTACCCTCGGATGGTGCGGGACTTCCAGTCGATCATCGGCCGCGAGGCGCGGGAGCAGGTGCAGGAGCGCTACGGTCGGTTGCCTCATACCGTGGTCGCCTGCGTGGGCGGCGGCTCCAATGCCATCGGCATCTTCACCGCGTTCCTGGACGACGCCGAGGTCGCGTTGGTAGGGGTGGAGGCGGCGGGGAAGGGAATCACCAGCGGGCAGCACAGCGCGACCCTGAGCGCCGGCACGCCTGGCGTGCTTCATGGGAGTCTCAGCTACCTGCTCCAGGACTCGGACGGCCAGGTGTCGCCGGCGCATTCGGTCTCCGCCGGATTGGACTATCCCGGCGTTGGGCCGGAGCACAGCTGGCTGCGCGACACCGGCCGGGTCCGCTACGAGTCGGCCACCGACGCGGAAGCGCTGGACGCGTTTCAAGCGCTGTGCCGGCTCGAAGGAATCATTCCGGCATTGGAAACGGCACACGCCCTCGCCTGGCTGCGCCGCTCCGCCGGTCGGTGGAGCGAGACCGACTCCATCCTGGTGTGTCTCAGCGGTCGGGGCGACAAGGACGTGGCTCACGTGGCTCGCTTGCTGGGAAACCCGGCGTGACGACCGGGAATCCGCCGACCGAGACCCTGCCGGCCACTCAGGTCGCCGAGCTGATCAACGGCCTGGTGAAGGCACTGCGCGCCTACCACATGTACCTGCCCAACAACCCGATCTACCAACGCGCCACCGAACACCTCCGGACCGCCTTCCTTCCGATCTGGGGGGCGATGGACGAAGTCGTGCTCACGGTAGCGGAGACCGACTTCGTGTGGGAGGATCAGGTCGTCTACCACCAGCTGAATAAGAGCGAGAGCCTGGCCTGGGGATTGTTCAAAGACGGGATGCGCTCCCTGACCATTCGGCGCGGCGCGGAGCACGAGGAGCTGCCGCGGCTGCTGGAAACGATCAATCAGGCCCGGTATCTGCCGGCCGATGCCGGCGACGACCTGCTGACCCTGCTGTGGGAGCAGGAGTACCAGTTCATCCAGTACCATTTCGTCGAGTTCTCCGGCGATGGTACCGGACCGGAGCAGAGGGGCACCTACAATTCCGGAGGGGCGGACCAGGAGGCGGCCAACCAACGCCACGCTCAGGCCGCCGAGGAGGCTCCGCCCCGTCCCAAAGGCGTCGTGGATCTGGAGGAGTTCGATTCGACGTTGTACTTCCTTGACGAAAAGGAGATCAACTTCATCGCCCAGGAAGTGGAGTTGGAGTACAAACGGGACGTCCGGGCGATCTCGCTGGACGCGCTTTTCGATCTGTTCGAGCTTCAGCCGGACCCGGCGATTCGCTCCGAGCTCCTGAGTGTCCTCGAGCAGCTGTTCCCCAATTTCCTGAATGCGCGCGACTTCCGCACCGCGGCCCGGGTGCTCCGCGAATGCAAGCTGCTGGTGCAGCGGACCGCCGGTCTCACGCCGGAGCATTCGACCCGGCTGGCCAGCTTCGTCTCCAAGCTGAGCGAGCCCGGGATCGTCAGCCAGTTGCTCCAGTCGGTCGACGAGAGCTCGAGTCTCGCGGTGGAGGCCGACGTCGCCGAGGTGCTGCGCGAGTTGCGCGCTACCGCGCTGGAGCCGGTCCTCAGCTGGATTCCCAATCTTTCCTCCGCTCCGCTCCGCACCTTGCTGGAAGATGTGGCGGACAAGCTCGCCGGCAGCAACACCACCGAAGTGCTTCGCATCCTGCGCAATCCGGAGTCGGAGGCGCTGGTCGCGGTGGTGGCCCTGTGCGGACGGCTGGGGCAGCACCAGGCGGTTCCCGGCTTGACCGAAACGATCGGGCATGCCAAGCCCGAGGTTCGGCTCGCGACCGTCCAGTCGCTGGCCCAATTGGGCACCCCGGCCGCGCTGGGGATGATCGACAAGGCCATCGAAGACCCGGATCGCGGAGTGCGGCTCGCCGCCGTTCGGGTGGCGGGCGCTCGGGGCTACAAGGGAGCGCTCCGCCGGGTCGAGTCGATTGTCCTGGGCAAGGGAGTCAAGGAGCTTGATCTCACCGAGAAGATGGCCTTCTTCGAGGCCTACGGGTCGATCGCGGGAGCCGCGGCAATCAAGCCGATGAGCGGGATGCTGCTGGTGCGGGGGCTCATGCGGCTCAAGGAATCGCCGGAGACCCGGGCCTGCGCCGCGATCGCGCTCGGCCGGGTGCGAACCCCCGAGTCGCGCGAGGTGCTCCAGCGGGCGGCGGACGACAAGGACCTGGTGGTCCGCAACGCCGTCAGTCGGGCGTTGCGGGAGAGCGCGACGTGACCGAGGCCGCCGCCCGGACCGCACCGGAGGGACAGCTCCGGCAGGGAGGCCGGGCCCTGCTGCTCACCCTCTACACCGCACTCCGGAGCCTCAAGCTCTATCCGGTCGAGAACGCCACGGTACAGAAAGCGCTGGACGATCTCGATTCGTCGGCGCGGGCCCTGCTGGCTCTGGAAAGCGATCTGGAGGTGCGGCTGGCGGGAGATTTCATCTTCGTCAACGCCACCCGGCTCCGGCTCGAGCTCGACAACTACGCGGCCTTCAGTCACATCCTGGGCATGTTGCGGGCCTTCGAGATCGGCGTGCTGCGGATCCACGAGAGCGCCCAACGTCGGGAGTGGCAGATCCTGTTGAGCTTGCTGCTCAGCCTGAGCGAGCGCGGCCAACCGGAGGAGCGCTTCGACGCACTGGCCGGCCGGATGGGTACCGGCGACGTGCGAGGACTGGAGATCGAACGGGCGATTCACACCGAGAACGACCGGGACCAGGAGCAGGCCAAGCAGGCGGCCAAGCGAGTCTACTCCCAGGGCGTGGCGGTCACCAAGGACGTCATCACCGGCGCGCGGCTGGGCCGGGCGACCAACGTCAAGCGGGTAAAGCGGGCCGTGCAGCTGATCGTGGATCAGGTGCTCAACAACGAGACCTCGGTGGTCGGGCTCACTACCATCCGGGACTACGACGAGTACACTTTCACCCACTCGGTCAACGTGTGCATCTTCTCGGTGGCGCTGGGCAAGAAGCTGGGTCTGTCCCGGCTCCAGCTCTACGATCTGGGAATGACGGCGCTGTTGCACGACGTGGGCAAGGCACGGGTGCCGGTGGAAATACTCAACAAGACGACCGGGTTGGATGAGCGGGAATGGCAGATCATGCAGGCGCATCCCTGGCTGGGGGCGATGACGCTCTTCGGCATGCGCACCTACGACGAGATTCCCTATCGCTCGATCTTGGTCGCCCACGAGCACCACATGAAGACCGATCTCACCGGCTATCCCAAGACCATCCGGCCGCGCGCGCTGGGCATCTTCTCCCGAATCGTGTCGGTCGCCGATGGCTTTGACGCCGCCACCACGCGGCGCAGCTATCAGACGGTGCCGATCGAGCCGGACCAGGTCCTTCGGGAGATGTGGCAGAACCCCAGGCGAGGGTACGACGTGGTACTGGTCAAGGCGCTGATCAACCTCATCGGGATTTATCCGGTGGGCACCTGCGTCATTCTGGACACCCTCGAGGTGGGGATCGTCGCCGCGCCCAATCCCGACGGCGGGCAGCTCAATCGCCCGCTGGTCCGCATCGCGGTAAACGTGGATGGCGGCACGGTGCCGCCGCCCGGCGACCTGGTCAATCTCGCCGAACAGGATGACAGCGGTGCGTACCGTCGTTCCATCGTCAAAGTCACCAACCCGTCCCGGTACGGGCTCACCGTCGGCGATTACTTTGTCTGAGTCGCGGCTCGCCCCTACCTGGTCCGCACTCCGGGCCCAGGGGCGCCCCGCGCTCATCCCGTATCTCACCGCCGGCTATCCCACGCTCGCCGCCAGCGCCGATGCCCTGCGCGCCGCCGACGAGGTCGCGGACATCCTCGAGGTCGGCGTTCCCTTCAGCGATCCGTTGGCCGATGGGCCGACCATCCAGCGCTCCACCTTCGAGGCGCTGCATCAAGGGATGACCCTGGCCGGCACGCTCCAGCTCATCGCCAGGACCCGGCTCCGCTGCCCGGTGGTGGTGTTCAGCTATCTCAATCCCATCCTGCGCTACGGGGTCGAGCGCTTCCTCCGCGAGGCAGACGACCTCGGTGTTGCGGGCCTCCTGCTGACCGATCTTCCCGCGGGCGGTGATCCGGCGGTTGAAGCGGCGGTGCAGCAGAGCCCGCTCGATCTCATCCGGTTGGTCGCGCCCACCACTCGCGAGCAGCGACTGGCAGAAGCGGTCGTGGGCGCGGAGGGGTTCGTGTACCTGGTGGCTCGGTTGGGTGTCACCGGTGCGACGCCGGCGCTGGCCGGCGGGTTGGCGGATTCCATCGCGATGGTGCGCCGGGCGACCTCACTCCCGGTGGCGGTCGGGTTCGGGATCTCCACGCCGCAGCAGGCCGCCACGGTCGGCCGGCTGGCCGATGGTGTGGTAGTCGGTAGCGCGCTGGTCGACCTGCTCGGCAGCGACGGCGTCGGTGCCGCCCGGCGGTTCCTGGAAGACCTTCGCACCGTCCTCGACGGAGCGCCGGCGGCGATATGAAGCTCACGGTCCAGCAGGTGGTCGATCGCTACGCCCGGATCCTGGTCTACGGCGGGGCCCTGGTGACCGTGGTGATCATGGCCGCCGACCGGCGGTGGCTGGATCAACCGATCGCGACCCTGATTCTGGTCGCCGGCGTGTTCCTCCTGCGGGCCGTGCCGGTGCGGCTGAGCAAGTACTCCTACCTCACGCAGTCGGGCATTGCCGCCCTGGTGGGCGCCGTCTGCCTGGGGCCCGCACCCACGGTGATCGCCCTCTGGGCCGGGGTGTTCCTGTCCGACGTGGTCTGGCTGCGCAAGCTGGTTCGCGCAGGCTTGATCAATGCCGGACGCGAGGTGATCGGATTCGTAAGCGCCTTCGGGTTTTACGCCTGGGTCCTCTGGCTCACCGAGTTTCCCGGTCTGACCCTCGACTTCCTGCCCGCCGCCGCGATCCTGGTGGTCATCAACTTCCTCAGCACCCGGCTGCTCTTCTATTTCACGCTGCTGTACCGGGACAAGCTGGAGCACGCCGAGAAGGTGTTGATCCTGCGCTGGGAGATCATCGGGTATCTCCTGACGTTGATCGCGGCCGTGATGGTGGTCGCCACCCTCCAGCTGCTCGCCCCGGCGGGCTGGCTGGCGGTGGGACTCGCCCTCGGTGTGCTGGGGGTCTTGACCCGCAAGATTCTGGAGGAGGCGATCGGCGCCGAGGACCTCAACAAGGTGCACCTCATGGAGGCCGCGATCGCGAGCAATGCGACGCTTCAGGGATCGTTCGACCAGATCGAGCGGCTGGCGTACCGGCTGATCGACTGGGGTGACTTCCGGATCTACCGAGTGACCGAATCCGGTCCGGTCCTCACCTACCGGGGCTCACTCGGTCGGCCCGATCGCGGCGCTCCCACGGCGGCGATGGATGCCGTACGGGGAGACGTACTGGCCACCAACGCGGCCGCGGTAGTCCGCGACGTACGGCGCGACTCCCGGATCAGAGAGAGTATGCCCGAGGTGGGCAGCGCGGTGATCCATCCCATTCGTTTCGGAGACGAGCTGCTCGGCACCGTCGAGGTCGACCATCCCAAGCGCCACGCCTACGGGGCGAAGGACCTGGTCGCGCTCGCCACCCTGGCCAACCAGATGGCGACGGCGATTCACATCGCCGAGCTGCGCCGGCCGTTGCTCAGCACCGTGGAACAGATCAGCCACCAGGTCACCGCCCTGGCGCGAGTGACCGAGTCGCTCCGCGCGTCCGCGTCGACGCTGGCCGACGCCTCCGAGCGGATGCGGCAGGGCACCACCGAGCTGGAGCGCTTCGTGGCCGGTGGACTGCGGGCCACCGGATCGTTGTCGGAAGCCTCTCGCATGATGGCCGAGCGGGGGGCCCAGGCAGCCCAGGCCAGCGGGAACGCCGCGGAGGTCGCGACCCGGAAACGGGTAGTCATCGGCGAGGCGATCGAACGGTTGGTAGGCCTCAAGCAGTTCGTCTCGGCCAGCGCCGATCAGGTCGCGACGCTGGGCGGCCAGACTGCTCGGATCACCGGGTTCATCAGCACCATCCGGGAAATCGCGGACCTCACCAACCTGATCGCACTCAACGCGGCGATCGAAGCGGCGCGCGCCGGGCAGGAGGGGCGTGGATTCGCGGTGGTGGCCGACGAGGTCCGGGACCTCGCGGCTCAGAGCCTGCACGCCGCCGGTGAGGCTAGAGTGCTGTTGGAGGAAATCGCCGGACAGGTGGCTGCCGTCGCCCAGCGCATGGAGAGCGGACGCGACGCGGTGGCGGGCGTGGAAGAGCTGAGCGCGGACGCGGCGCAGGCGCTCGACGCCATCGTGGGCACCACCAGTGAAGCCGAAAGGTACGCCGAAGCGATCGCGGCGACCGCGGCGGACCAGCTGAGTGCGGTCACCGGACTGAGCGGCCAGATCGAGCAGGTCGCGGTCGGCTCCGCCCGCACCCGGACCGAAACCGACGCCATCGCGCGCCGCGCCTCGGAGGCGGCGGCGGGCCAGGCCGAGCTCGAGGGTGCGATCCGCCACCTGGGCGAGGTGGCCGCGGACCTCCAGCGAATCGCGCGACACTTCGCCGTCGAGACCTGACCGTGGGCGGCCGCGAGCGGGCGTACGTCGCACTGGGCAGTAATCTGGGCGACCGGGTCGAACATTTGCGCGCGGCGCGGGACGCCTTGGCCCGGCTTCCCCAGAGCCGGCTGATCGCCGCCTCGGCGATCGAGGAGACCCCGCCCCTCGGAGGGATGGAGCAACCACCCTACCTCAATCAGATGGTGCTGCTGGAGACCGGACTCGCGCCCCACCAGCTGCTCCAGGCCTGCCAGGCGATCGAACTGGAGCGGGGCCGGGTGCGGGGTGAGCGGTGGGGAGCCCGGACGCTCGACCTGGACATCGTACGCTACGGCCGTCGCCAGCTCGCCGACCCAGACCTTATCATTCCCCATCCCGAGTTACCTCACCGCGACTTCTGGCTGCGAGAGCTGGCGGAACTGCGACCCTATGAACGCTGATGCGCGCCCGCGCACCGTGCTGGATCTGCTCGCCCTCAAGGCGGCCGGCCGGCGTATCGTCATGCTCACCTGCTACGACGCGGCCTTCGCCCGGCTCCTGGACCAGGCGGAGGTGGACGTGCTGCTGGTGGGGGATTCACTGAATCAGGTGCTTGCGGGACAGGAGAGCACCTTGAGTGCGACCCTGGATCAGATGATCTACCACGCCGCCGCGGTTCACCGCGGGGCGCCGCGCGCGCTGCTCTTCGTGGATCTGCCCTTCCTCTCGTACCAGGTGACGGTGGCCGAAGCCATTCGCAATGCCGGCCGGGTGCTCCAGGAGAGCGGCGCCCACGGAGTGAAGCTGGAAGGTGGTCGCCACATGGCGGAGACCGTTCAAGCCATGGTCGAACGCGGGATTCCCGTGATGGGCCACTTGGGGCTCACCCCGCAATCAGTCCACGCCCTAGGCGGTTACCGGGTGCAGGGCAGGGAAAAGCAGTCGGCCGACCGGTTGCTGGACGATGCCAAGGCGCTGGAGGCGGCCGGCGCCTGCGCCGTCGTGCTCGAGCTATTACCGGCCTCGCTGGCGAAGAAGATCTCCCAGGCGCTGACCATCCCCACCATCGGCATTGGAGCGGGTCCCGGCTGCGACGGCCAGGTCCTGGTCCTGCACGACATGCTCGGGCTGAACCAGGGATTCAATCCGAAGTTCCTCAAACGGTACGCCGAGCTGGGTGAAACGGTGCAGGGGGCGGTGCGGGCGTTTGCAGAGGAGGTGAGGGCGGGCGGGTATCCGGGGAAGGAACACAGTTTTGAATAGGGCCGTAGGGGCGGTGCCTGCGTCGTCCGGCGACGTCCAGAGGATGATCGACCTCACCACGATCCCCGATCTCCGCAAGTGGCGCGCGGAGCAGCGCAAGCACGGCCGCCGCGTAGGCCTGGTGCCGACCATGGGGTATCTCCATGAAGGGCATCTCCGGCTGGTGGACGAGGCCCGGCGAAAGTCCGACATGGTGGTGATGAGCCTCTTCGTCAACCCTCTCCAATTCGGTCCGACCGAGGACTTCGCGCGGTATCCGCGCGACCTGACCCGAGATCGGCGCCTGGCAGCGGCCAGGGGTGTGGACGCTCTATTCCTGCCCACCGAGGCCATGATGTATCCGCCGGGATCCGAGGTGCGGGTCGTGCCGGGAGCGACCTCGGAGCGCTGGGAGGGCGCCGCGCGACCGGGGCACTTCATCGGAGTACTGACCGTGGTCGCCAAGCTGTTTCATCTGATCGAGCCGGACTTCGCCTGCTTCGGCCGCAAAGACATTCAGCAGGCCACCCTGATTCGCCGAATGGTGGAAGATCTCGATTGGCCCATCGAACTCGGGGTCATCCCCACGGTTCGGGAGGCGGATGGGCTGGCACTGAGCAGTCGCAACGCCTATCTGAGTTCGGAGGAGCGGAGTGAAGCAGTGGCCTTGAGCGGCGCGTTGCGCGCGGCACACCAGGCGTGGCGTCAGGGTGAGCGCCAATCGGCCGCGATCGAGCGTGCCATGTACCGCGTGCTCGAAATGCATCCGCTGGTCGCCACCGAGTATATTTCCATCGCCGAACCGACATCGCTCGCGCCGGTTGCGGAGGTGGACGGGACCACGGTCGTTGCCATCGCTGCCCGGCTGGGCCGCACCAGACTCATCGACAACATCATCCTGGGGGAAGGCTTGGTTTGAGGGCCGAGAACTGAGCGGCGCATCGTCGTATTCCCCACGGCTGACCCCGCCGGGCCTGCGGCCTACTCTCCCCGAGTGGGCCGTCGTCACGCCGGAGCGCCTCGCTCACATCGAGCGGGTGGCCGAGCTGGCGGCACGGTGGGCGGAAGAGATGGGGGTGCCCGACAACGAACGGCACCGGTGGCTCCGCGCGGTGTGGCTGCACGACGCGCTCCGCGATGCCTCCCCCGACGAGCTGGCCAAATGGGCCTCGAGTGCTGCTGGGCCTGCCGAGCTGCGGCACGGACCGGCCAGCGCCGCCAGGGCCAAAGCGGAGGGCGAAACCGATCGAGGAGTGCTGGATGCGGTACGCTACCATTCCTTGGGCCTTGCCGAGTGGGACATGGTGGGCCGCATCTTGTACTGCGCTGATTACCTCGAGCCGGGCCGCGAGTCCAAGCAGGAGTGGCGGTCGGAGCTGGCTCGAAGGCTTCCCCAGAATCCACGGGAAGTACTGCGCGAAGTAGCGGCCGCCCGCCTGAGCAAGCTGATCTCCACCGGATGGCCGATTCCCGAACCCACGTTCCGATTCTGGAACAGCCTCGCCGCCGCCGACTCCGCATCGCGCTGATGGCCGCACTGCTGGTGGCGCTGGCCGGTATCGTTTTGCTGCTGGCGCCGGCGCCGCAGGAGCCGGCGGCGGGACACGCCTACCCGATTCCCTCGCCCGAGCGTCGCATCATCGTCGAAGTCCTGAACGGCACCCGCCGGCAAGGCGCCGCACGGGTAGCGACCCGAATGCTCCGCCGACGAGGTCTGGACGTGGTCTTCTTCGGTAATTCCGAGACAGCCGCCGATTCGACCAGCATCGTGGTCCGTCGCGGAGACCCGGGGCGGGGCAGAGAGGTCCGCGCGGCACTCGGCGTGGGGCGGATCGTGGTCGAGCCCGACACGCTGCGAAGAGTGGATGTGAGTGTGATCATCGGCCGGGATTTTCGGCCCAAGGTTGGAATACTGCCGTAGCGACTACGAAACGCCGTTGGCTATCCCGATCACCACATCCATCACGTTGGTTCCGGTGAGTCCCGGCCGCAGCAACCCTCCCACGGCGTCGAGCGCATGGTAGGCGTCGTGCGCGGCCAGGTCCCGGGCCGGATTGCGACCGGCGGCGAGAATCGCTCGCCAGGTGCTGCCGTCAACGACTGCGCCGGCCGCGTCGGTGGGTCCGTCGCGTCCGTCGGTGCCCGCGGCCAGCAGGGCGCATCCCGACGCCGCACCGGCGAGCACTTCCGCCGCGGCCAGTGCGAGCTCTTGGCACCGGCCGCCCAGCCCGGCCGGGCTTGGACCCAGAGTAACGGTGGTCTCGCCACCCCAAATCAGACACCGCCTCCGCTCTGGTTGCGGGATGTCGGAGCGGGCGCAATTATCTAAGAGTGTAGCGGCTACACTCGATCCGGCCGCCGACGCCTCCCCGGCGAGCGGCGCCTCCGCTATAACCGGCTCGAGGCCCAACTCTGCCGCCCGGCTGGCCGCAGCTTCCAGTGCCAGCCTGTTACTGGCGATCAGCTCGATGCTCACCCGCTCGAAGGCCCGGTCGCCCGGCTTGGGCGTCTCGGCCATCGTTCCATTTTCCGCGGCGGCGAGCTGACGCCGAGCGGCCTCGGGGATTCGATCCCAGAGGTGGGCTCCCTCGAGGGATCGCCGGACCTCCGCCGCGGTGCCGGGATCGGGCACGCAGGGCCCTGATCCGATCGAGGCGAGGTCGTCGCCGATGACGTCGGAAACAACGTAGACCCTCACCCGGGCAGGGCTGAGCGCCCGCGCGAGGCGACCGGCACCCCAGCGGGAGAAGCGCTTGCGGATCCGGTTCATCGCCGTGATGTCGAGTCCGGAGCCGAGCAGGATGGTGTAGAGCGAGGTGAGGTCAGCCGGGCTGATCCCCTCCACCGGGGCACCGACCAAACTGGTAGTGCCTCCCGAGAGGAGGAGCCATACTTCGTCATCCGGGCCGATCTTGCGCACCGTGTCGCCCAGCGCTTCCGCGGCGGCAAGGGAGTGCGAGCCGGGTTCGGGATGGTCGCCCTGGATGACCGGAATCTCAGGATGGACGTGGGTTTCATCCGCCGGCGCGACCACCAGTCCGCCGGCCGGGTGCGCGCCCCACTGGCGGAGCACTTCCACCGCGGCCTGGGCCATCGGGATGGCCGCTTTGCCGAGGGACAGGAGCCACAGCCGCCCCGAGGGGGCGGCCCGGCCGGCCCAGCCGGGCCAAGTGGGTGGTGAGGGCAGGTCCGGGCGCGACCGCGCGGGTGGCCGAGCGGTAGAGGTCCAGGAGGAGGGTGAACTCAGATCCCGACGGGGACCGGTTCACAGCCGGGGTCTTGTGAAAAAGTTCACAAAGTGTTATTCAAGGGGTGCGCATAAGTATTCACGAATCTAGTAAGCTATCAGCTATCGGCTATGAGCCTAGACGACAACGCCGTTGTCCGGCGCGCTACCACAAGCTCAACGGCCGATAGCGGATGGCCGATAGCCGATAGCTTTCTCTTTTCCTCGAGGTTCCGTATGGCCGGCCGCAACTTCCTCTTCGTTCCCGGGCCCACCAACGTGCCCGACCGCATCCTGCGCGCAATGCACCGCGCCATGGAGGACCACCGGTCCTCGGATTTTCCGGCGCTGGCCAACGGCGTGCTCCAGGATCTCAGAAAGATCTTCAAGACCACTTCGGGGCAAGCCTTCATTTTCCCCGCCAGCGGCACCGGGGCCTGGGAGGCCTCGTTGAGCAACACACTCTCACCCGGAGATAAGGTCCTGGCGGCCCGGTTCGGGATGTTCAGCCATCTCTGGATCGACATGGCCCAACGCCTTGGTCTCCAGGTGGAGATCCTGGAGACCGAATGGGGTGAAGGCGGGCCGATCGAGCGCTACCGTCACTCTCTGGCCGCCGACAAGAGCCACCAGATCAAGGCGGTGCTCTTTACCCACAACGAGACCGCAACCGGGGTCACCAGCGACGTGGCCGCCATGCGCCGGGCGCTCGACGACGTCAAGCATCCGGCGCTGCTGATGGTGGACGGGGTAAGCTCGATCGCGAGCATCGATTTCCGGATGGACGAGTGGGGTGTCGATCTGGCCGTCACCGGATCGCAAAAGGGGCTCATGCTGCCGGCCGGCCTCGGCCTCGTCTGCGCCAGTCAGAAGGCACTCTCCACGTACGAGCAGGCCAAGCTGCCTCGGTGCTTCTTCGACTTCGGTGACATGCGGAAGGCCAACGCGACCGGCTACTTCCCTTATACCCCGTCGCTGCCCTTGCTCTACGGGCTGCGCGAGTCGATCGACATGCTGGAGGAGGAGGGACTGGAGAACGTCTTCGCCCGCCACCACCGGTTGGCCGAAGGCACCCGCCAGGCGGTGAAGGCGTGGGGGCTGGAGCTCTGCGCCAAGGCGCCACAGTGGCATTCGGATACGGTGACCGCCATCATGGTGCCGCCGGGAGTCAACGGCGCCGAAGTGATCGACGTGGCGTACCGCCGGTACAATCTCGCCCTCGGAGCCGGGCTCGCCCGCATGGCGGGCAGGCTGTTCCGAATCGGGCACCTGGGCGACCTGAACGAGCTCATGTTGCTGGGCGGCATCGCCGGCGCGGAGATGGCGATGCGCGACGTCGGCATCAAAGTGACGCCGGGCAGCGGCGTCGCGGCGGCCGAGGAGTACTGGCGCGGGAGCGCCCGGCCGCTCGAGCGGCGGGAGCTGCCTCCCCGCGCCCCGGACGCGCAGCCGTCCGCTTCAACGACCAAGGAGAAAGCCACCGCAGGCGCCGGACGATGAGCCATACCCGCTACGAGCCCGCCCGCCAGCGGCTCCAGCGCAGCGAGCTGGCGGTGCCCGGGTCGCAGCCCGGAATGTTTCGCAAAGCGCTCGACGGAGAGGCGGACTACGTCTTCCTCGACCTGGAGGATGCAGTCGCCCCGGCCGACAAGGAGCAAGCTCGCCGCAACGTGATCGCCGGGTTGCAGGAGCACGACTGGCGAAGTCAGGGCAAGACCATCTGCGTGCGAATCAATGGAATCGATACCCACTACATGTACCGCGACGTGGTGGATGTGGTGGAGCAGGCCGGGCATCGGCTCGATGCCATTCTCATTCCCAAGGTGGGCGTGGCGGCGGATGTCTATCTGGTCGATGCACTGCTCACTCAGATCGAGGCCGCCAAGGCCATTCCCCACCGCATCGGCATCGACGTGCTGATCGAGACCGCATTGGGTATGGCCAACGTGGAAGCGATCGCCCAGTCGAGTCCCCGGCTGGAGGCCATGCACTTCGGGGTGGCCGACTTCGCGGCCAGCTGCCGGGCCCGCACCGTGAGTATCGGTGGACTCAACCCCGATTATCCCGGCGATCAATGGCATGCCGCGCTCTCCCGGGTCGTGGTGGCCTGCCGCGCCTATGGGCTTCGCGCGATCGACGGTCCCTTTGGGGACTTCAAGGACCCGGACGGATATCGCGCGGCTGCCCGCCGCGCCGCGGCGTTGGGCATCGAAGGGAAATGGGCGATCCATCCCTCCCAGCTCGCGCTGGCCAACGAGGTCTTTACGCCACCGCCTGCGGAGGTCGAGCGAGCACGGCGGATCCTCACGGCGCTGGATGAGGCCGCACGGGAGGGCAGGGGCGCGGCCCAGCTGGATGGCAGGATGATCGACGCGGCGTCGGCCCGGATGGCGAAAAACATTGTCGATATGGCGGCGGCAATCGAGGCACGAGCACCCGCCATGTCATCCCGAGCATAGCGACGGAGGCTGTCGTGGACATTCACGAGTACCAGGCCAAAGAGCTTCTCGCCGGCTTCGGCGTCGCGATCCCGCGCGGAGGGGTGGCCTACAGCCCGGAGCAAGCGGTCTATCGCGCCTCCGAGATCGGTGGCGCCCGATGGGCGGTGAAGGCGCAGATCCACTCCGGGGCCAGGGGCAAGGCCGGCGGTATCAAGCTCTGCTCCAATGAAGACGAGGTCCGGCAAGCAGCCAAAGCGCTCCTGGGCCGGCGCCTGGTCACCCACCAGACCGGACCGGAAGGCCGCGTGGTTCATCGGCTCTACGTCGAGGCTGCGGTCCCGATCGAACGGGAGATCTATATCGGCCTAGTACTCGACCGGAAGAGTGAGCGCATCATGGTGGTGAGCTCGGGGCAGGGGGGAATGGAAATCGAGGAGATCGCCCGCAATTCACCCGATACCATTCTCCGCGAGGTGGTAGAGCCGGCGGTGGGGATGACCGCCTTTCAGGCCCGGGAGATCGCCTTCGGGCTGGGACTCACTCCCACCCAGGTGAGCCGCGCGGTCATCACTCTGATGGGAGCCTATCGCGCATTCCGCGATCTCGACGCCACCATGGTGGAGATCAACCCCCTGGTACTCACCACCGACGGCCAGGTGCTGGCGTTGGATTGCAAGATGACCTTCGACGACAACGCCATGTTCCGCCGGCCCAACGTGAGCGAGCTGCGGGATTATGCGGAGGAAGACCCGCGTGAGGCCCAGGCCGCCGAATACGGCCTCAACTACGTCGCCCTCGACGGCAATATCGGCTGCATCATCAACGGAGCCGGGTTGGCCATGGCGACCATGGACATGATCAAGCACGCCGGCGGCTCGCCGGCCAACTTTCTCGACATCGGCGGCGGGGCTTCACCCGACCGGGTGGCGGCGGCCTTCCGGCTGGTGCTCTCCGACGCCAACATCGAAGCGATGCTGGTCAACATCTTTGCCGGGATCAATCGGTGCGACTGGGTGGCCCAGGGTGTGGTGCAGGCCACCCGCGAGACCCAGCTCAAGATTCCCCTGGTGGTGCGGCTCGCCGGCACCAACGTCGAGGAGGGTCGCCGGATCCTCAAGGAAAGCGGACTTCCCATCATCACCGCCGACACGCTCTCAGAGGCCGCCGACCGCGTGGTCGAGGCGCTCAAGTCGCGCGGAGGCAACGGACAGTCATGAGCATCCTCATCGACGAGACCACCCGCGTGGTGATCCAGGGCTTCACCGGCGACAAGGCCACCTTTCACGCCCGCGAGATGATCGCCTACGGCACCAACGTGGTGGGCGGGGTCACCCCCGGGAAAGGGGGCGCCCGCCACCTGGACCGCCCGGTGTTCAACACGGTCAAGGAAGCGGTACGTGAAACCGGAGCGACGGCCAGCATCATCTTCGTTCCGGCCGCCTTCTGCGCCGACTCCATCATGGAAGCCGCCAATGCGGGCATCCGGCTGGTGGTCACCATCACCGACGGCATCCCGGCCCAGGACATGATGATGGTGAAGCGCTACCTCTGGCGCTTTCCCAAGGAGCGACGGACCACCCTGATCGGCCCCAACTGCGCGGGCATGATCAGCGCGGGCAAGGCCATGTTGGGCATCATGCCGGGGCACATCTATTCCCGGGGCAATGTCGGCCTGGTCACCCGCTCGGGCACCCTGGGGTACGAAGCCGCGTCGCAGATGAACGCGCTGGGCATCGGACAATCCACCAGCGTCGGGATCGGCGGCGACCCGATCAACGGCAGCTCCTTCGTCGACATCCTCAAGCTGTTCGAGGAAGACCCGGAGACTCACGCGGTCATGATGATCGGCGAGATCGGCGGCCCGCAGGAGGCGGAAGGGGCGCTCTTCGTCAAGGAGAACATGAGCAAGCCGGTGATCGGTTACGTGGCCGGACTGACCGCGCCGAAGGGCCGGCGGATGGGTCACGCGGGCGCGATCATCTCTGCATTCGGTGACACCGCGGCGGAGAAGGCGGAAATCATGCGCTCGGCCGGACTCACGGTGGCGCCCAGCCCGGCCGAGCTGGGCTCGACGGTGGCGGCCGCACTGGCGCAGCGGCCAGGGCGGCGGACCGTAGGCGCGAAATGACCGGTCGTCCCACCGTCGTCGTAACCCGGCGACTGCCGGACCTGGTGGAGCGTGAGATCGCCCACGATTTCGACGCCAGGCTGAATCGGGAGGATCGTCCCCTGGGCCCCGACGGCCTCAAGGACGCGCTCCGCTCGGCCGACGCGTTGCTCTGCACGGTGACCGACAAGCTCACCGCCGACGTCCTGGCGACCGAACCGCGCCGTGCCCGGCTGCTGGCCAACTTCGGCGTCGGCTTCAACAACATCGACGTCGAAGCCGCCAAGACACGGGGAGTGGCGGTCTCCAACACCCCCGACGTGCTCACCGACGCCACGGCCGATCTCGCGATCACCCTGTTGCTCATGGTGTCCCGCCGTACCGGGGAGGGCGAGCGGCACCTTCGCTCCGGTGAGTGGACCGGGTGGCGCCCCACCCACATGATGGGCACTCAGGTGGCCGGCAAGACTCTGGGCTTGGTCGGCATGGGGAGAATCGCCCGGGCGGTGGCGAGACGGGCGCACCAGGGATTCGGCATGCGGGTGATCTACCACGATCCCTTTCCCCCGCCACCCGAGGTGGCGGCCGAGCTGGGGGCCGAGCCGCGAGCGACCCTGGCCGAGCTGCTGCAGGAGTCCGATTTCGTGTCGTTGCACTGTCCGGCAACACCGGAGACCCGGCACCTGATCGACGCCCAGCGACTCGCCTCCATGCGGCCGGAAGCGTTTCTGATCAACACCGCCCGGGGCGACGTGGTCGATGAAGCGGCCTTGGTCGAGGCGTTGCGTACCGGGAGAGTCGCGGGCGCGGGGCTGGACGTCTACGAGAACGAGCCCTACGTCTCCCGCGAGCTGCTGACCATGGAGAACGTGGTGCTTCTCCCTCATCTCGGCAGTGCCACTCGAGAGACCCGCGTGGCTATGGGGATGCGCGCGCTGGAGAACGTCCGGCTCTTCTTCAGCGGTGCTCCGCTGCGGGATCGGGTCGTGTGACCCAGGTGGCGCTCGAGCCCTTTTCGGCGGGAGCCCTCCCCGAATCGGTGGATCCTGCCGCGGCGAGCGCCGCCGCCTACGCCACCGAGGTCGTCGAGCTGCTGTCCGGCCTACTCCTCGGTCTGGTCCGGCGGCGGGCCCCCGAAGTGGAGCCGATCCTTCGAGGCGAGCGTGATGTCGCGGGTCTTTCCCCCGAGCTGTTGGCTCGTACTCTCCAGGTTCAGGGAATGTGGTTTCAGCTTCTGAGCATCGCGGAACAGAACGCCGCGATGCGGCGGCGACGCCAGATCGAGGCCGATCGGGGCTACGACCAGTTGCGCGGCACCTTCGCCCAGGTCGTCTCCAGCACCGCTGCCGGCGGGGCGCCCGCGAGCCAGATCCGGGAGCTGCTGGAGCAGTTGCGGGTGCGGCCGGTGATCACGGCCCATCCCACCGAAGCCAAGCGGGTGACCGTACTGGAAAAGCACCGGCGGATCTATCGCCGGCTGGTGGATCTGGAGTCGCCCCGGTGGACTCCACGGGAACGGCAAGCCCTGGTCGACGGCCTTCGAAACGAAATCGAGCTGCTGTGGCTGACCGGCGAGCTGCGTCTCGCCAAGCCGACCGTGCCCCAGGAAGTCTTCTGGGGACTCCACTTCTTCAATGAGACCCTGTTCGAGGCGGTACCGGATCTGCTCGACAAGCTCGAGCGAGTGCTGGCCCAGTATTACGCGGGCGAGCAATTCACCGTTCCGTCATTCTTCCAGTTCGGGTCCTGGATCGGTGGCGACCGGGACGGCAATCCATTCGTCACCAACGAGGTCACCCGTAGCACGCTGTTGGAAAACCGGCTCACCGGCCTGCGCCGGTATCAGCGCCGGCTGGGCGATTTGGTCCGGGCCCTGAGCATTACCGAACGGTCGCTCCCCCTCTCCGATCGTTTTCGTCAGGCGCTGGAGCGCGAGCTGACGGCCACTGGTGAAGGCGACGAGATCGCGGCACGGAACCCGGGCGAGATCTATCGCCAGTACCTCGCCTGCATGCTTCGCCGCCTCGAGGTCATGATCGTCGCCACCGAGCAGGGTCACACGAAGTGCGACGCCACCGGGTACCCGTCGGCCGATGCGCTGATCGGCGACCTCAAGCTGATCGAAGCCGAGCTGGTCGACAGCGGCCGGGTCGAGCTCGCGGCCACGATCGTCCGGCCGGTGCGTCGTGAGGTCGAGACCTTCCGCTTCAGCACCGTGCGACTGGACGTGCGGGAGAACACCACTCGACTGAACCAGGCGTTAGCCGAGTTGTGGCGGAGTCTCGGCGGCAGCGGTGACCCTCCCGGCTCCGACTCGAAGGACTGGCACGGCTGGATTGCGGCTGAGCTGGCCCGCCCTCTCGGCGGAGAGGGAAGCGCTGCCCAATTGGCTCCCGAGGCGAGCGAGACGCTCGGCATGTTCCAGCTGGTACGCCAGCTCCGGGATGAGATCGATCGGGAGGCATTCGGGACTTTCGTGCTGAGCATGACCCGGAGCGTCTCGGACGTGCTGGGCGCGTACGTGCTGGCCAAGCACGCCGGGCTGTTCGCCGATTCGGCCGGGGTGGAGAGCTGCACCCTTCCGATCGTGCCGCTGTTCGAAACCATCGAGGACCTCCAGCGCGCTCCGGCCATCATGCGCGAGCTGCTGAACGTACCCGTGGTGCGCCGAAGCGTCCGCTCCCAGGGCGGCGTGCAGGAGGTGATGATCGGCTACTCCGATTCGAACAAGGACGGCGGGTTCCTGACCTCCAACTGGGAGCTGTACAAGGCTCAGATCAAGCTGACCCGGTTGGGAAAGGACTTGGGCGTCCCCATCGCCTTCTTTCACGGCCGGGGTGGCTCGGTGAGCCGGGGCGGCGCCCCAACCGGCCGTGCCATTGCGGCCCAACCTGCAGGATCGATACGAGGCAGGATGCGGCTCACCGAGCAGGGTGAGGTCGTGTCGTTCAAGTACGCCAACCGGGGCACGGCGCAGTACCAGATCGAGCTGCTGGCCGCCAGCGTCCTCGAGCATTCTCTGAAGTCGGAGCGAGAGGAAGCGCTGGTCCCGACCGCGGAGTTCGACGAGGCGATGGAAGCGCTCTCCGGTGCCGCCCAGGCTTCGTACCGCCAGCTGATCGACAATCCTCGGCTGTTTCCGTACTTCCAGGAGGCCAGTCCGCTGGAGGAGATCTCGCTGCTCAATCTCGGTTCCAGGCCGGCGCGCCGGTTCGGGGCGAGGTCGCTCAGCGATCTCCGGGCCATCCCTTGGGTGTTTGCCTGGTCGCAAAACCGACACTTCGTCCCCGGCTGGTACGGCGTGGGGAGCGGGATCCTGACCTTTCTTCAGGTCCGGGGCCAGCGAGGCAGCGCGATGCTGGGGCGGATGTTCAACGACTCCCGGATGTTCCGCCTGGTGGTGGACGAAGCGGAAAAGACCCTCTCATATGTCGACCTGGATCTGGCACGGGAGTACGCCGCGCTGGTCGCCGACGAGCAGACTCGCGAGGAAATTTTCGGCCTGATCGAGGAGGAGTACCACCGCACCGTGGAGGCCGTCCTGCGGATCAGTGGCGGCAAGGAGCCGGCGGAGCGGTTTCCCCGGTTCCGCAGGAGGTTGGCGCGCCGGCTCGCGACCATCAACCAGGTCTCCCGGCAACAGATCGAGCTGCTTCGGAGATTCCGTGAGTCGGGCAGCGATCGCTCGCAGGAAGAGCAGCTCTCGGCGCTGCTCCTGTCGATCAACTGCATAGCGGCGGGATTTGGTGCGACGGGCTAACCGCTCAGCACTCGTAGCTGTCCACATGCCGCGTTGATGTCGAGCCCCCGGCTGCGCCGGACCGTGGCCTCGATGCCCTGGTTCCGCAGCCGCTCCGCGAACGCGCGGATGCGCGGCCCCGGGGTCGGAGTCAGATCGGGATTGCCGCCCGGATGGAGCGGGAGCAGGTTCACCAGGGCGCCCAGTCGCCGGCTCAGCTTGGCAAGACGGTCGGCGTCGGTGTCGCGATCATTGACCCCGCCGATCAGCACGTACTCGAACGTCACCCGCTTGCGGAACGCACTCGCCGCTTGGAGTACGGCCTCGAGACCGTACTTCTTCTCGATCGGCATGATCGCCTGGCGTTGGCCCGAATCCGGCGAATGAAGGGAGATGGCCAGACGGAACTGTTCGGGGCGACTGGCGAGCTTGGCCATTCCCGGCAGGATGCCGACCGTGGACACGGTGATGTGGCGGGCACCGATGCCGAAGCCATCGGCGCGGTTAAGGATGGTGAGCGCCGAATCCACCGCCGGCCAGTTGAGCAGTGGCTCGCCCATGCCCATGAAGACGACGTTGGTCGGTTTGTCGGCGGCGTCGCGCAGCACGATCTCCCGCACCTGCCCGGCGATCTCGAAGGCGGTGAGATTCCGCCGGTAACCCATCCGGCCGGTGGCGCAGAAGGAGCAACGCAACGCACAGCCGGCCTGGGAGGAGATGCAGAGGGTTCGCCGGCTGCCGCTGGGGATCAGGACCGACTCGATGGCCTCGCCATCGGCCAGGCGCCACAGATACTTGTGGGTGCCGTCGAGCGACTCCTCGACCACCTCGGCAACCAGGCGGGAAAGGGGGAAGGCCGTTTCCAGCTCGCCCCGAAGAGCCACCGGCAATTCGGTCGCGGTACTCCAACTGGCCAGCGGGGCCTGCCAGAGCCGGCGGTGGATCTGGGCGACTCGATAGGCCGGCAAACCAGCCTTGGCGGTCCATGCCCGGAGGAGCTCCCGGGCCTGGTCGGGGGTTTGGTCGAGCAAATTCACCGAGGCTGCGATGTCGGGACGAGTGACCTGCCGCATACCTCCAAGATAACGGTTCTTGACTCAGCACTAACCACTTAGCACCAAGCACTTTCCGTGTTACGTTTGTGCCATGCCCTCCCAGGCCGCGCCGTGCTCCTGACCGAGTTCCTGACGCCGGACCGGGTGGTGGTTCCTCTCGTCGCTCGGGACAAGAGCGGCATCATCTCCGAACTGGTCGGGCATCTGGTTGATCGATCCGGGGGCACCTTCGACGAGGTGCGCAGTGCGGTGCAGGAGCGGGAGTCGGTGCTGAGTACCGGCATCGGGTTCGGGGTGGCGATACCCCATGCTCGTTCGGCCGGGGTTCGAGAGCTTACCATAATCGGAGGGGTCAGCGATGCGCCGGTCGCCTTCGACTCGATCGATGGTGAACCGGTGCGATTGTTCTTTCTCATCGTCGGCCCGGAGTCGTCCGCCGGGCTCCACGTCAAGATCCTGAGCCGCATCGCGCGGTTGGTCAGGCGGGAAGGTGTACGCCAGCGGCTGGTCGACGCCCGATCCAATGATGAGTTCTACCAAGTCCTTGTCGACGCCGAGGCGCGTTGAACCGTCCTCCGGCATGAGCGTCACCGCACTCCGATCTCATCGTTGCGGCGAGTTGACCCGCGCCCACGTCGGTCAAGAGGTCCGGCTGGGCGGCTGGGTGCACCGTCGCCGGGATCTGGGAGGCTTGGTCTTCATCGACCTGCGCGACCGCGCCGGGCTGGTGCAGTTGTCCTGCAACCCCGACTGGACCCCCCGAGAGGTGATGGAACGGGCCGCCGGCTTGGGGGCCGAAACGGTCGTGCTGGCCACCGGCAGGGTCGAGCTCCGGCCGGAGCCGTCGCGGGACCTCACGCTGGTATCGCGCGACGTCGAGGTTCACGTCACCGGGCTGGAAGTGGTCGGACCGGCGCGAACTCCGGCGATTCCGGTGGCACGGAAGGAAAAGGAAGACCTGCCGGCGGAGGAGTTGCGGCTTCGTCATCGGGTGCTCGACCTGCGCCGTCCGGAGCTTCAGCGTAACCTCACTCTCAGGCACCGCCTGATGCAGGCCACCCGGCGCTATTTCGACGGCCTGGGGTTTCTCGAGATTGAAACCCCGATCCTCACCAAGCCCACCCCGGAGGGGGCCCGGGATTACCTGGTGCCCAGTCGGGTCCACCCGGGCGAGTTTTTCGCCCTGCCGCAGTCGCCGCAGCTCTACAAGCAGCTGCTCATGATCGCCGGGCTGGATCGCTATTTCCAGATTGCGCGCTGCTTCCGGGACGAAGACCTGCGGGCCGACCGGCAACCGGAATTCACTCAGATCGATATCGAGGCGTCGTTCATTGGAGTGGAGGATGTACTCGGGTTTGGCGAGGGGCTGATCAAGGCGTTGTGGTCGGAGGCGGGCCGGAGGCTGGAGACTCCCATCCCCCGGATGCGCCACGCGGAAGCGATCGAGCGCTACGGCACCGACAAACCCGACCTCCGTTTCGGGCTCGAGATCTTCGATGCGAGCGAGGTCTTCCGCGGGGCCGAGTTCGCGATCACCCGCAACGCCCTCGCGGCCGGCGGGCGGGTACGGGGAATCCGAATCCCCGGCGGCGCCGGGCTCACCCGGAAGCAGGTGGACGAGATCGAGGCCGCTGCCAAGACGATGGGCGCGGCGGGACTGCTCCGGCTCAAGGTCTCCAGCGGAGCGCTGGAAGGCGCTCCCGCCAAATTCCTGCCGGCCGATGCGGCGGCGCGGCTAGGCCTGGGGGAAGGGGACCTCGGTCTCTTGATCGCCGGCCCCGACCGGGTATCCGGTCCGTCGCTCGATCGGGTGAGACAAGAGGCAGCCAGACGGATGGACCTGATTCCCCCAGGCACCGACAGTCTGGTCTGGCTGGTGGATTTTCCGTTGTTCGATCGGGACCCGGCCACCGGGGCCCTCAGTCCGGTGAACCACCCGTTCACCGCGCCGCATCCCGACGACATCCATCTCCTGGATACCGCCCCCGAGCAGGCTCGGGCCCTGGCCTACGACATGGTGCTCAATGGTACGGAGCTGGGAGGCGGAAGCCTCCGGATCGCGGATCCCGCGCTTCAGCGCAAGGTCTTCGGGGTGCTCGGAATTCCCGAAGCCCAGGCGGAGCAGCGCTTCGGCTTCCTGCTCGAGGGCCTCCAGGCCGGCGCTCCGCCCCATGGTGGATTTGCCTTCGGCATGGATCGCATCGTGATGCTGCTGTCCGGTGCCGACTCGCTGCGAGACGTCATCGCGTTCCCCAAGACGACGGCGGCGCGAGCGCTGTTCGAGGGAGCCCCCACGCCGGTCGACCCGGCGGATCTACGGGCGTTACACTTGAAGACCGACACCTGACGCATGGCTGACGACACTCAACAACGCCTCTCGGCAGAAGGTGCCGATCCGCTCCTGTTCTCCGGGGTGAACGACGCCAACCTCCAGGAGCTCCAGCGGGCGCTCGGGGTTCGGATCTCCTTCCGGGGCGACTCGGTGACACTATCGGGCTCGGCCGAGCAGGTCGAGCGCGCCGGGCCGGTAGTGCAGGGGCTGTTGGATCTGGCACGGATGGGTGAGCCGGTCACCCCGGATGACGTTTTTCGCCTGGCGGCGGAAGGCGCCAGCGCCGAGGTCCCGGCTCAAGTGCAGGAAGGGAAGATCGTGCTCCCCGGCCTTCGGCGGGCGATCGTCCCCAAGACTCAGGGTCAGAGAGACTACCTTCACGCCATCACCGATCACGACATCGTGGTCGGGATCGGCCCGGCAGGGACTGGTAAGACCTATCTCGCCGTGGCCAAGGCGGTCGAAGCGCTGGCTCGGAAGCGCGTACGGCGCATTATCCTGGCGCGGCCGGCGGTGGAGGCCGGCGAGTCGCTCGGCTTTCTGCCGGGTGACCTCCAGGCCAAGGTGGATCCGTATCTACGGCCGCTCTACGACGCTCTCGAAGACATGATGCCGCACGACCGGGTGCAGCGCGCCCTGGAAACCCGCACCATCGAGATCGCTCCGCTGGCGTATATGCGAGGGCGCACCCTGGCCGACGCCTTCATCATTCTGGACGAGGCGCAGAATGCGACCGGCGCCCAGATGAAGATGTTCCTTACCCGGCTGGGCGTGAACAGCCGGACCGTGGTCACCGGTGACAAGACCCAAATCGACCTCCCCCGCCGGGAGGAGTCGGGCCTGGTGCAGGTAGAGCGGATACTTCCGGGGATCGAGGGAATCGCCTTCTGCTATCTCCACGAGACCGACGTGGTGCGCCACCGGCTCGTGCGGGAGATTATCCGAGCGTATGCGGAGGACCAGAACGGCTGATGCCACGTAGCGAGGTATTGAGGGAGATCAACGGCTGGGCCCGAGGGTCGGCCGGTGAGCGAATCCGATTTCACGCGCTTCGCTGGCTTCCGCTCTTCGCGACCGCGGTTCTCACCTATATCCTGTTTCCACCTCCGGCCGGTGTGGTGGCGCCACCCCCGGCCGTGGGTACCCGTGCCGAGCGCACGATCATCGCGCCCTTCACCTTCCAAGTTCGCAAGACCGCCGAGGAAATGGCCCGGGAGGGTGAGTCCCGCGCGCTTTCGGCCCAACCGGTCTACCGCTTCAGTCCCACTGCCTACGATTCCGCGCTCTCGGCTGCACGCGCGTTCTTTGCCGAGTTGGAGCGGGCCCAGGCGCAGGGGCCGGCGCTGTTGCGGGCGGTCGCCGCCACCAGGGTCCATCTCGGCCCGGAGGAGACCGAGTACCTGAGTGATGGCGCCCAGCGGCGCAAGCTCCAGGAAGTCGTCACTCATTTCCTCGGCGAAGCCCTCTCCCGCGGCGTGGCCGACGCCGGATTGATCCGGGGCGAATCCAGCCGTCTCGTCTCCCTGCGCCGGGGCGAGAGTGAGCGGGTGGTTCCCCGCGACTCCATCATCACCTTCGCCGATCTGATGGAGCAGGCCGAAGCTGCGGGAAGCGACATTCCCAGCGTCGTGGGCCAGCGCACGCTCCGTCGGCTGGTCGGGGCGTTTTATCATCCGACGGTGGTCCTCGATGTTCCGCTCACCACCGCCCGGCGAGAGCAACTGCGTGGTAGCGTAGACCCGGTGCGCTACACGGTGCGAGCCGGACAGCGAATCCTCACGGCAGGACAGCCGGTCGCCGAGGAAGCCCGCGCCAAGTTGGCCGCGCTACAGGACGAGCTCCAGCGCCGGGATACCGGCGAGTTCTGGTTCCGGACCACGTTCGGGGCCCTGCTCTACAACAGCATCGTGCTGAGCTCGTTCTGGCTGTTGGTACTGTTTTATCGACGGGAGAGCTACAACCAGCTGGGGGAGATGGTGTTCTTCGCCGCTCTCTTCTCGCTGGTGTTGCTGATGACGGCGGGACTGGCCAAGTCGTTTCCCGACCGTCCGGAGCTGGTCCCCATCCCCTTCGCGGCCATCGTGGTGACGCTCCTCTTCACCGGACGGATCGGGGTGTTCGCGGCCCTGACCCTGGCGGTGTTGCTCGATGGCCAGTGGGCCCTGCGCGACAGTTACGTCCTGTTCTTCGGGCTGGTGGGGGGCGTCGCCGGGGCAGTGGGCATCCGTGTCGTGCGGCGGCGCCGGCACCTCTATCTCACCATCAGCGTCATGGCCGTCGCCGCCATCTTGGCGTCGCTCACCATTGGATTGAGCCAGGGATGGTCCACGCTGACCATCGTGGCGAGCGCGCTGCTGGGCATCCTGATGGCCCCGGCCAGTGCCTCCTTGGCGATGATCGTCATGCCGCTCGCCGAGTCGGCCACCCGCATCACCACCGACCTCACGCTGCTGGAGCTTTCCGATCTGGGCCGGCCGTTGCTTCGGCGCTTGGCGCTGGAAGCTCCGGGGACCTGGGCTCATAGTCTCGCGATGGCCAACCTCTGCGAGTCGGCCTGCAACATTATCGGGGCGAACGGCCTGCTGGCCCGGGTCGGCTGCTACTATCACGACATCGGAAAACTGGCCAGTCCAGGCTACTTCGTAGAGAATCAGGGCGGGGGGCCCAACCCGCACGACGATCTCCAGCCCATCGACTCGGCCCGGATCATCCGCAGTCACGTGCTGGACGGCATCGCGCTGGCCGAGGCTGCCGGCCTGCCGCCTGTGGTCAAAGCCTTTATCCCAGAACATCATGGGACCACTGATATCACCTCTTTTCTGAGCAAAGCTCGACGTGGAGCGCCCGACGGCCGGGTCAATGCTGCAGATTTCCGGTACCCGGGACCGCGTCCGCAGTCGGCCGAGACGGCGGTGGCCATGCTGGCCGATTCGGCGGAGGCCGTGGTCCGGGTGCTGGACGATCGGACGCCCGAGCGGGTCCGAGAAGCGATCGAGCATTTGGTGCAACAGAAGGTCGCCTCCGGCCAACTGGACGACGCTCCGTTGACGCTGCGGGATCTCGATCGGATCAAGCGCGAGTTCGCCCGGGTGATGTCGGGTACGTATCACAAGCGCATCGGGTATCCGCGTGGCAGCGGCGGGATCACTTCAGAGTTCCAGACCGCCGAGCGCCAGTGAGGTGGCGGTGAACGGCCGCCGTCTTCCGCTACCCGCCGGATTGATCCGCCGGGTAGTGGGCGCAGTCCTGACCGGGGAGCGGCGGCGAGCCCTGGTCTCGGTGACGTTTCTCGGCCGTGACGCGATGCGCCGGTTGAACGCCGAGCACAAGGGGCATGACCGGCCCACCGATGTGCTCACCTTCGCCTGGTCCGACGCGTCGGGACAGGTGGTAGGCGACATCTACGTCTGTCCCTGGGTGGCCCGGCGGGAGGCACGCGCCCGGCGGATTCCTCCGCGAGAGGAAATCATCCGCCTGGTGGTTCACGGCACCTTGCACGCGCTGGGACGAGAACACCCCGAGGACTCCACCCGCGAGCGGTCGGCGATGTGGCGGCGACAGGAGCGATACGTGGAGGCCTTGGCGTGATCGCGATGCTTCAGCTCTTCATCGCGCCGCTGGTGGCCGCGGGACTCACGTTGTGGGCCGCGTGGCTCGCCCTCGCGGCCGAGTCGGACGCCGATCTCCCTCGCGCACTCGGAGGCGAGCTCTCCACCGCGGTGGGAGCGGGCACGCTCTCCCGCAACCTCCACATAGCCCACCTCGCGCTCCTGGTGTTGGCCGGTGCTGCCGCGGGCGGCGCTGTGGCCTGGTGGGTCCGCAGCCCGGTGCCGGGCTTGATCCGCCTGGTGCTCGCCATCGCCCTGGTTTGGGTGATCGGGGATCTCTTGCCGCGGCTGTTGGCGGCCGTGGCGCCCGAGCTCACCGCTCCCGCACGCCGCGCCGCCGCTGCCACACTGGCGCCGTTTCGGCCCCTGCTTCGGCTCGCCGCGTGGGCCG
Organism: uncultured Gemmatimonadales bacterium; assembly: GCA_963812755.1. Lineage (GTDB taxonomy): Bacteria > Gemmatimonadota > Gemmatimonadetes > Gemmatimonadales > GWC2-71-9 > CAVVWJ01. The sequence continues at coordinate 823,288 of CAWEWK010000005.1, forward strand.
ACAGCAGAGCGCGCGCCCGCATTCCCACCGACCCCGCGCTCCACGCCGGTCCGGCAGAGCGTGACATGCTGCTGGGCGTGTTCTCCCTGGCCGATACCACCGTGGCCGAAGTGATGACTCCGCGGATCGACATCGTGGCGGTCGACTCGGCCGCCGGTCGCGAAGAGGTGATCACCACACTGCGGCGCTCGGAGCACGCCCGGCTTCTGGTGTACGACGGCCATCCCGATGCGGTGGCAGGAGTGATCTACGCCAAAGACATCCTGGCAATCGAAGACCAGGGAGGGCCTTGGCACGCGATGATCCGCCCGGCGGCATTCGTGCCCGAAGGCAAGACGCTCGACCGGCAGTTGCGCGACTTTCAGCGAGGGCCCAGTCATTTGGCGGTTGTGGTCGACGAATTCGGCGGTACCGCGGGAATCGTCACGCTGGAGGATATTCTCGAACAGATCGTGGGTGAGATCCAGGACGAGTACGATACCGACGAGGTCGCGCCCATTCAGGTGCTGGGGCAGGACCTGCTCCGAGTCGAGGGCGGCGTCGCGCTGAGCGAGCTGGAGGGAGTGTTGGGTCACACCTTCGACCGCGAGGACGTGAGCACCGTGGGAGGATTGGTGCTGGCCGAGCTCGGGCGGGTGCCGCGAAGCGGTGAATCACTCGACCTCCAAGGCTACCGGGTGACCGTCGAGCAGGTGGTGCGCCGGCGGGTCCGCCGGGTCTCGGTCCAGCGGCTGGCCGCAGAACCGGTCGGCAGCTCGGAGCGGTCGTCGTGATCTGGCTCGTCGTGCTGGTCGGCTTCGGCGTGGCCGTGTTCGGGGCAATGGCGGGGGCCGCGCTGATCACGGTGAGCCGCGCCGAGCTCACTCGGGCGGTGGGGCGGCGGCTCCGAGGCGCGGTTCCCTCGCTCGCCTGGCTGGCGCAGATCGATGCGGACCTCACCGCAGCATCGGCGACTACCGCGCTCGGTGTGTTGCTGGTAGGCGCGGCGCTGCCGGGGTTGTTGGCCGGCTCGGACGCCACCCGCCTGGTAGCTCTATTGGCATTGGTCGGAGTGCCTCTGGTGTTGTTGGGCGCGTACCTGGTGCCCCGTTGGCTCACCCAGCCCCGGGCGCAGACCGTGGCTCGCCGAGTGATGCCGGTGCTACGGCCCTGGTCGCGGGTGCTGGGGCTGGTGCTTCCGGCGAGGGTGGCCACTCGAGCTACCGACCTTCGGTCGATATGGCGCGAGGGGGCGGCGGTCGGGCTTCGCGCCGACGACGAGCTGGTGATGGTGGCTGGAGTCATGGCGTTCACCGTCCGCCCGGTGCGTGAGGTGATGACGCCGCGCACCGACATCGTCGCGATCGACGAGAGCAGCGCCCTGGACGACATCCGGCTGGTCTTCGCCCAGAGCGGCTACAGCCGGATTCCGGTGATCCGCGGCACCCTGGACGACATCGTCGGGATGCTCCACGCGTTCGACCTCTTCAAGCTGCAACCGGGTGACCCGCTGCCGGTGCGTCCGGTGGCGGTCACTCCGGGAAGCCGGGCCTGCGGCGACCTGTTGCTCGACATGCAGCGTGAGCGGCGCCACCTCTCCGTGGTCATCGACGAGTTCGGCGGCACCCTCGGCATCGCCACACTGGAGGACCTGCTGGAGGAGCTGGTGGGCGAGATCTTCGACGAGCACGATGAAGAAGTGCGCGCCCATCCCTCCGGCGGCCCGACCATCTTCGAGACCGACGGCAACGTCTCTCCCGAGGCGATCGAAGAGCGGTTTGGGGTGTCCCTGCCGTCCGGCCGCTCTACCACCGTCGCCGGATTGTTGGTCGAGTGGGCCGGACGCATTCCCAATGCCGGCGAGCGATTTCTGGTCCGCGGCCTCGAGTTCGACGTCACCCAAGCTTCTCCCACCCGCATCGAGCGGTTGCTGATCCGCTCCGGAGCCACCCCGCCGGTCCCGCTACTCACCAACGTCTCATGAGCGCCCGCGCCGATCGCATCGAGCGAATGGCGGAGCTGGTGCGCCAGGGCGAGATCGCGACCTTCGTGCGCATTGCCGAGGATTTCGACCCCGCCGATCTGGCCGACGTGCTGGCATCGCTGGATGAAGCCCAGCGGGTGGTGGCGGTGCAGGCGCTGCCGCCGGAGTTGGCCAGCCAGGCACTGGCCGAGCTGCCGGAGGAAGCCCACCCCGGCGACACTCTCGCCGCCCTGGATCCGGAGAAGGCGGCGGAGATCGTCGAGGAGCTGGAAGACGACGACGCGGCCGACATCCTGGGCGAGCTGGATCCCGAGAAACAGGAGCAGATCCTCTCCACCTTAGAGCACCGGGCCGAAGTGGACCGGCTGCTCCGCTACGACGAGGAGACCGCCGGCGGGCGGATGACCACTCATGTGGTGACGGTGCGCGACACCGACACCGTGGCGGAGGCGGTGGAGGAAGTCCGGCGGCAGGCGGAGGAAGTGGAGAACCTTTACGAGGTGTTCGTGGTGGATGCCGACCGGCGTCTGGTCGGGCTGCTGACGTTCAAGGATCTGGTGATCAGCCGGCAGGATAGGCGGGTGCGGGAAGTCATGTCCGACGCCGATGTCTCGGTGCCGCCCGGGCTCGACCAGGAAGAGGTCGCCCGCCTGATGGCCCGCTACAACCTGCCCAGCGTACCTGTCGTCGACGAGGCCGGGCGGCTGCTGGGACGGGTCACCTTCGATGACGTGACCGACGTACTCGAGGCCGAGGCCACGGAGGACTTGCTCAAGTTCGGTGGCGTCTCGCCGGACGAGGAGCTGGCGGCAGGTTGGACCAGCGCGGTCCGTAGCCGGCTCCCCTGGCTCTACGTCAACCTGCTCACTGCTTTCGTAGCCGGTGGCGTGGTGTGGCTCTTCCAGGACACGGTGCGGCGGACCGTTGCCTTGGCGGCATGGATGCCGATCATTGCCGGAATGGGTGGCAACGCCGGCACTCAGGCGCTGGCGGTCACCGTTCGGCGGCTGGCCCTGGGCCTCATCCCCCGGGATATCCTAGTCCGGGTGGTGGGCAAAGAGGTGTTGGTCGGGATGGTCAATGGCCTCTCGATCGGCCTGGTGGTTGGGATCGTGGCGTCGTTCCTGGGCGAAGGGATCATGCTCGGGGTAGTCGTGTTCCTGGCCATGACGGGCAACCTGCTGGTTGCGGGCTTTGCCGGCGCCTTCATTCCCGTGGTGCTGGAGCGGGCCGGTATCGATCCGGCCATCGCCTCGTCGATCTTCGTCACCACCTTCACGGACGTCTGCGGGTTCCTGCTCCTGCTGGGCCTGGCGGGATGGCTCCTACTATGACCGCGAGGCACCGGCGGGGCGCATGCGCGCGCTGCTGATCTTCGCGCGGCTGTTTCCGTTTGTCGTCGCCTTCCTGCACGATCGCCGGCGTTTCATCGTGTTCGGCCGTCCACCCCGCCGCAACGACGCCCGCCACCAGCGACGCGCGGTTCGGCTGACCCAGACCTTGGCCGAGCTGGGACCGACCTTCATCAAGCTGGCTCAGGTGTTCTCCGCCCGGGCGGATATTCTGCCGGAGCCCTATCTCTCGGCGCTGGCCACGCTCACCGATCAGGTCCCGGCACTTCCACCGGGGGTTGCCGAACGAGTCGTCGAGTCGGAGCTGGGCGAGCCGGCCGGATCGCTGTTCGATCGTTTCGATCCCGAGCCCCTCGCCGCTGCCTCGCTGGGTCAAGTGCACCGCGCGTCCTACCAGGGCCGCGAAGTGGTGGTCAAGGTCCTCCGCCCCGGTGTCGAGGAGATGGTGCGGCGCGACCTGGATGTCTCGTTCCGCATCCTCTTTCTCCTCAATCTGCTCTTCCCCAGCCATCAGGTCAGGGCCATCGGCGCCATCGTGAGTGAGTTCTCCAAGCGGATTGCGAGTGAGCTGGATTTCCAGGAAGAGGCGAAGAACGCCGCCACCCTCCGGCGCAACTTCGCCGCCGAGCCCCGAGTGGTGGTGCCCGACGTGATCACCGAGCTCACCCGGCGGCGAGTCCTGGTGCTGGAGTATGTGGAGGGCACCCGGATCGACCGGCTGCACGAGCGGCTGGCCGAGGGTGAGCTACGGCTCGACGCTGTGGTGGCCCTGGTAGTCGAGGTGTACATCAAGATGATGCTGGAGGATGGCGTCTTTCACGCCGATCCCCACGCCGGAAATCTGCTGGTGGACGCCGCGGGCCGGCTGGTTCTGCTGGACTTCGGGATGGTGCTGGAGGTGGATCGCGACATGCGCCGGAGGCTGGTGCAGACCGTTCTGGCCGCGGCGCGCAAGGATGTGGACGGGGTGATCAATGGATTCTACGAGTTAGGGATTCTCGATCCCGACGTCGATCGGGGGACGGTGCGCGATGCCGCCCAGAGTCTGATGAGTGTGACCCTGCGGGACGACGTCTCGCCCCGGCAGATCCAACGGTTGGTGGAACAGGTACTGCAGACCTTTTACGAGTGGCCGCTGATGCTGCCCTCCAACCTGGTCTACTTCGGCCGAACCGCGGTACTGGTGGAGGGCATCGGCCTCCGGTACGACTCCGACTTCAACACGCTGGCCGTCGCTCGCCCGGTGCTGGATCGTTCCGCCGTCCGTCTGATCCAGGGTGTGGTGGATCAGGACCCTCGGGCCCGGCTGGCGGACTGGAGCATGGAGGCGGCGTCCGCGGTGCGGACCTTGAGGGATCTGGTGCGCCGGATGGAGCGCGACGAGCTGCGGATTCGCTGGCATCCACGTGATGCTCTCGAGCTTCAGCGATTTCTGGCCCAGCAGGTTCGGCGTGCGCTGCTGGCCCTCTTTGCCTTCACCGTTGGCCTGATTGCCAGCGTCATGTACCTGGCCACCCGGCGGCTGTGGGTGCTGCTCATAGGCCTGGTGCTTTCCTTCGGCATGTTTCTGGTGATTTTTCTGCTGCCGACCCATCTGTTCCAGAATCCGCTCCGCTTCCGCCGCAAGTGGCCGGGGGCCTGACCTCAGGGGGGCCTTTGCTGGTTCCCAAGCTGGTCACCACACTCAAGACCTACAACCGAAGCCAGTTCACCGCAGACCTGACCGCCGGAATCATCGTCGGCATTGTCGCTCTGCCGCTGGCGATCGCGTTCGCCATCGCCAGCGGGGTGACGCCCGACCGCGGGCTTTACACGGCGGTCATCGCCGGTTTCCTGATCTCAGCCTTGGGTGGCTCGCGAGTCCAGATCGGCGGGCCTACCGGGGCGTTCGTCGTGATCGTGTACGGCATCGTCCAACGCTACGGGGTGGACGGCTTGCTCGCCGCGACCCTGATGGCGGGGGTGATCCTGGTGGGATTCGGTCTCGCCGGCATGGGCGGCGCCATCAAGTTCATTCCTTTCCCCGTGGTTACCGGTTTTACCGCGGCCATCGGTGCCATCATTTCGGTGCAGCAGTTCCGCGACGTGCTCGGGCTTCAGTTGGCAGTGGCACCGGCGGAGGTCATCGAGCGGCTGGCCGCATACCTCCGGCATGCGGACACCATCAATCCCTACGCGGTCGCGGTCTCCGCCTTTACCATGTTCATTCTGCTGGCCTGGCCCCGCCTGAGCCTCAGGGTCCCGGCTCCCTTCGTGGCGCTGCTGGCCGCGACGATCCTGGTTCACGCGCTGCAATGGCCGGTGGAGACCATCGGCAGCAGGTTTGGCGAGATCTCCGCGGGTTTTCCTCGCCCGGTCCTGCCCTCCCTCTCGTTGGCCGAGCTGCGCGAGCTGGTAGGGCCCGCGTTCACCATTGCCGCGCTCGGTGCCATCGAATCGTTGCTTTCCGCGGTGGTGGCCGACGGCATGATCGGCGGCCGGCACCGCTCCAACATGGAGTTGATCGCGCAGGGGATCGCCAACGTGGCCTCGCCTCTGTTCGGCGGGATGCCGGCCACCGGCGCCATCGCCCGGACCGCGACCAACATCAAGAGCGGTGGGCGCACTCCGGTGGCGGGGATGGTACACGCGCTCACCCTCCTTCTCATCACCCTCTTCTTCGGCCGCTGGGCGGCGCTCATTCCGCTGGCCACCCTCGCTGCCATCGTCCTGGTGGTAGCCTACCGGTTGAGCGAGTGGCGAGTCTTTCGCAGCGAGCTCCGCGCACCCCGGAGCGACGCGGCGGTCATGGTCACCACCTTCCTCCTCACCATCCTGGTGGACCTCACCGCGGCGATCAGCGTCGGCATGGTGCTCGCTGCGTTTCTCTTCATGAAGCGGATGGCGGAAGTCACTAACGTCACCATGGTGACTCGCGAGCTCGACGAGGAGCAGACGGCCAAAGGCGATGATCGGGGAGCGATTTACCGGCGCCAGGTGCCGAAGGGGGTGGAGGTCTACGAGATCAACGGGCCCTTCTTCTTCGGTGCCGCCGAGAAGTTCAAGGACACCCTGACCCAGGTGTCCCGGAAGCCCAAAGTGCTGATCCTTCGAATGCGGAACGTCCCGGCGATCGACTCGACCGCGATCCACGCGTTGAAGGATCTCATCCGGCAAACCCGGCGGGACGGGACCCTGGTCTTCCTCTCGGATGTCCACTCCCAGCCGCTGCTTGCGCTGGGCCGGTCCGAGCTGTTGGACGAGCTCGGGGAAGGCCATTTGTTCGGCGATGTGGATGAGGCGCTGGCGGCGGCGCACACGCACCTGGGATGACCATCATTTCGAAGACTCGACTGCACATTCTTGCGTTACCCACCGCGCTTGCCTCTCCCCCAGCCCCGAGCGACCTTTCGGCATGGATCCCGACCTCCTGCTCACGGAGCTGCTGGCCGGTAAGACGGCCGGCCTGGCCCGTGCGATTTCGGTGGTCGAAAACGGTCGGCCTGGCTTCGAGCGGTTGCTGGCGGGGGTGCATCCTTCGCTCGGCCGGGCGCGGCGCATCGGCATCACCGGGCCACCGGGGGCAGGCAAGTCCACTCTGGTCGAGCGCCTGGTGGGGGCTTATCGCGCGGCCGGTCTTCGGGTCGGCGTCGTCGCCGTCGATCCCACCAGCCCCTTCACCGGCGGCGCCCTCTTGGGCGACCGCATCCGCATGGAGTCGGTCGCCCTCGACCAGGGCGTCTACATCCGCTCCATGGCCAGCCGCGGCTCCCTCGGCGGCCTCGCCACCAGTACCCGGGAAGTCTCCGATCTACTCGATGCGGCCGGGTTCGACCGAATCATTGTGGAGACGGTGGGCGTAGGGCAGTCGGAGCTGGACGTGGCGCGGATGGCCGATTCCACGATCCTCGTCTTGGTCCCCGAATCAGGCGATGGCATCCAGACCCTCAAGTCCGGGGTGATGGAGATCGCCGACCTGTTCGTCGTCAACAAGGCCGACCGCCCGGGTGCCGACAAACTGCGTCAGGAAATCGAGATCACCCTGGGCATTCGCCGGGGGAACGCCTTCCGAAACGTGCCGGCGCACCACGGGCAGCGTGGCGGCCGGGTCACGGCGCGCCGCGATGCGCCTCCGGACAATCGGTGGAATCATCCCGTCATCACCACGATCGCGGCCCGCGGCGAAGGGTTGGACGAGGTGATCTCCGCGCTCGACCGCCACCACGAGTGGCTCGCCCAGAGTGGAACCCTCGATGAACGCCGCCGGCAGCGTCTGCTCGACCGCACCCGCGAGGTGGTCGATCGGGCCACCCGGCGGTGGCTGTGGGACGAGACCCGCGCGGAACAGCTCGTCACCGAGCGGCTGGACGAGCTGGTGGCCGGACGGGTGAGTCCATACGACGTAGCAGCCGAGGTGCTGGAGGGTCTCAAACAGGGGGAGCGGATATGACGGCGTCGAGATCCGACCGCACTCGGGATCTGACGGGACGGGTGGCGGATCAGGAGCGCGAGCTCGAGCGGCTGCGGGCCGAGCTGGCCGCCTGGCGTGCCCGTGCCGCCCAGCTCCCGGTTCGGCACGACGCGGAGCTCAGCTCGGTGTCGGGCCGCGAGGTGCAGCCGGTCTATACTGCGCTCGATCGTTCCCTTCACGCCGCCGCAGACGAGGGCTTGCCGGGGGACTACCCCTATACCCGGGGGATCCATCCCAACATGTACCGCGGCCGGCTGTGGACCATGCGGCAGTTCGCCGGGTTCGGCACCGCGGAAGACACCAACGAGCGCTATAAGTTTCTGCTGGAGCGGGGCCAGACCGGGCTCTCCGTGGCGGTCGACTTTCCCACCCTGATGGGCTACGACTCCGACCACCCGCGCTCGGAGGGAGAGGTCGGCAAATGCGGCGTGGCGATATCCAGTCTCGCCGACATGGAGACGCTGTTCGACGGCATCCCGCTCGACCAGGTCTCTACCTCGATGACCATCAACGGGCCGGCGGCGATGTTGTTCTGCTTTTACGTCGCCGCCGCCGAGCGTCAGGGTGTGCCCATCGACCAGCTCCAGGGAACCATCCAGAACGACATTCTCAAGGAGTACATGGCGCAGCACGCCTGGATCTTCCCCGCGGAGCCCGCCCTCAAGATCATCGTGGATCTGTTCGAGTGGGCGTCGGTTCATACTCCCAAGTGGAACACGATCTCGATCTCCGGCTACCACATCCGGGAAGCCGGCGCCACCGCGGCGCAGGAGCTGGCCTTCACCCTCGCCAACGGCTTCTGCTACGTGGAGCACGGAATGGCCCGCGGACTCCAGGTCGATCATTTCGCGCCCCGGCTTTCCTTCTTCTGGGACATCCACAACGATTTCTTCGAGGAGATCGCCAAGCTGCGGGCCGCTCGCCGGGTGTGGGCCCGGCACATGCGCGACCGGTACGGCGCACGCGACGCCCGTAGCTGGAAGATGCGGTTCCACTGCCAGACCGCCGGTGTCACGCTCACCGCGCAGCAGCCGCACAACAATGTGGTTCGGGTGGCTTACCAGGCGTTGGCTGCGGTGCTGGGGGGAACGCAGTCGCTGCACACCAACGCCTTGGACGAGACCCTCGCCTTGCCTACCGAGGAATCGGCGCGAATCGCGCTCCGCACTCAACAGATCCTGGCCTACGAGACCGGGGTGCCCAACGTGGTGGATCCTTTGGGCGGCTCCTACTACATCGAGGCGCTCACCGACGGGCTCGAGCGGGAGGCCGAGGCGTTGTTCGCCGAGATCGAGGCCCAGGGCGGCGTGGTCAGTGCGATCGAGTCCGGCTGGTTCCAGCGGCAGATCGCCCACTCCTCAATGCGGTTCCAGGCCGAAGTGGAACAGGACCGGCGCACCATCGTGGGGATGAACAATTTCGTGGAGGAGGCGGAGCCGCCGCTGGAAATCCTCAAGGTAGGCGACGCCGCCGAACGAACCCAACGGGAACGCTTGGCCCGGCTACGGGCCTCTCGGGATGGAAAGCTGGTGTCGGAGCGGCTGGAAGCGCTACGACACGCCGCCGCCGAAGATCGCAACATCATACCCGCCATGCTGGACTGCGCGCGTGCCTACTGCACGCTGTACGAGATCCGGCATGTGCTGGAGGAGATTTATGGCAGTTATCGCGAGCCGGTCTTCTTCTGATAGACCTCGTGGGGTTGAAACGCGGGAGCGTACCGGCAACGGACGAGGCAGGGCGAAAGAGTTGGTCCCCTCGCTCGACGAGCGGCTGGCGCGGTTAACCGGAGTGTCCGGCGGCGAGCACCGAGTCGTCACCTGTTACCTCAAGCTCGAGCCGCGGGACCGCACCCGTGGCAAGTATCTCATCAAGCTCAAGAATCGGGTGCGAAGTGTGACCCAGGCGCTGGGGCGTCTGGGCCTGCCCCGTCACGTTCAGCAAGAGGTGAACGAAGACCTCGAGCGCATTCAGCAGTACCTGCGGACGTCGGACAACCTCCCCGCCACTCAAGGTCTCGCGCTGTTCGCCTGCTCGGGGATCGATCTCTTCGAGGCGTTGCCGCTACCGGTCGTGCATCGATCCCGCCTCGCGGTGGACGCCACGCCCCTGGTTCGCGAGCTCGCATCGGTGGAGGACGAATTCGGCCGGCTGCTCACCGTGGTGCTGGACCGAACCAGTGCCCGCTTCTTCGAGGTCACCGCGTACCAGAGCCGGGAGCTGTCCGGCCTCCGGGCCGACAGTACCAGGGGCAAGCGATTCCGGGGGGATGAGGCCGGCCACGGGTGGGGAGAGCACAGCTACAACAATCGCATCCGGACGGAGAAGCAGCGGCATTTCGAGGCCATAGCCCGGGAGCTCTTCGCCATCGACCGCCGGCAGCCGGCCCACGGCATTGTGCTCGCCGGGACTGGACCCGACGCCGCCGCGGTCGAGCCCTTCCTGCACAATTATCTGGTCGAGCGCGTCATCGGTACCGCGCGCCTCAATCCCAAGGAGGCCACGGCGGCGGCAGTGCACGCGGCTACGCTGGCGGTGCGTGAGGCCTACGAGCGTCAGTCGGAGCGAAGCCTGGTGCACGAGATGGAAGAGGTGCTCGGCACCGGATGGGCAGTGAACGGCATCACACCCACGCTGCGGGCGCTTTCCCGGGGGCAGGTGCGAGCCCTCCTGGTGCACGCCGATGCCAGCGAGCCTGGTTTCCGGTGCGGTGACTCCGGCCGGCTGGCGCTCACCGAGCGGGAATGCCGCGACGAGGGTGAGCCGGTGCCGATTCTCGACGTCGTGGACGGCGCCATAGAGGAAGCCCTGCGTCAGAGTGTGAATGTGGACGTGGTCTACGAGGCCGAGGCGCAGGGCGCCATCGACGGCCTCGCCGGGTTGCTCCGATTCCGTTGAAACCGGTGCCGGTCATCCGGTGACGCTGCGGGCAGTCCTGTTCGACGCGGGGAACACGCTGCTGTTCCTGGATCACGCCCGGATCGCGTCCGGACTCGGCACCTCGTTGGGGATCCCGCTTACGGCAGAGGCCTTGACCGCTGGCGCGGCCGAAGCGGCCCGGGCCATGGAAGGCGCGTCCGGGCCCGACCGCGAACGGGCGGATATCTACCTGGAGACCCTGTTCCGGCTGGCCGGCGTTCCCGGCGATCGAATGGGGGAGGTGCGCGAGTCGCTCACGAGGATGCACCAGGAGCGGCACCTCTGGTGCTCTATCGCCTCTGACACCCGCGACGCCCTGGACCGCCTGCGCCGGGCGGGGCTTCGGCTGGGCGTCGTGTCGAACAGCGACGGGCGGGTGGAGGCGGCTCTGGAAGCGTCCGGACTCCGAGACTATTTCGACGTCGTCGTGGACTCGGCCCTGGTGGGTGCCGAGAAGCCCGATCCGGCTATCTTCCGTGCCGCGCTGACGGCACTGGACCTGCAGCCGGAGGAGGCGGTGTACGTCGGCGACCTCTACACAGTGGACGTTGTAGGCGCCCGGGCCGCCGGCATCGATGCCGTGCTGCTGGCGGCGGAGCACCCGTCGGGAGTGGAGTGTCGCAGCGCCCCTTCACTCGGCGCCCTGGCCGACGACCTGCTGGGAAAAGGATGAACTGATGGCACGCTCGCTTTCGCGTCCGATCCGAGTACTGGTCGCCAAGCCAGGATTGGATGGGCACGACCGGGGAGCCAAGGTGGTGGCCGCGGCGCTGCGCGACGCGGGGATGGAAGTGGTCTACACCGGCTTGCACCAGACTCCTGAGATGATCGCCACCGCAGCCGTGCAGGAGGACGCCGACGTGGTCGGCCTCTCCATACTCTCCGGCGCGCACATGACGCTCTTTCCTCGCGTGCGGCAGCTCCTGAACGACATGGGCCGTCCCGATGTCCTGATCACCGGAGGCGGCATCATTCCCACCGAGGACATGACCGCGCTGCAGCAGCAGGGGGTCGGGCGCCTCTTCGGTCCCGGGACGCCTACCTCCGAGTTGATCTCGTACATCGAGACCTGGGCCGCGGCCCACCTGGACCGGTAGGCTCGATCCTATGACCACCTCAACCACACCATCCAAAGGCAGCCGGCTCCGGCTGCTTACCGAGGAATACCAGCGGCTCGCCGCCCGGCTTCAGGAAGGCGGTGGGCCGAGCCGGGTCAGCAAGATGCACCAGCAGGGCAAGCTGGCGCCGCGGGAGCGGACCCAGAAGCTGCTCGATCCCGGGGCCCCTTGGCTCGAGCTCGGTCTGCTGGTGGCCTATGACCAGTATGATGGTCAGGCGCCCGGGGCTGGAGTAATCACCGGGGTGGGCGTGGTGGAAGGGCGGGAAGTGGTGGTGGTCGCCAACGACGCGACCGTGAAGGCGGGATCCTGGTGGCCCGAGACCATCCGCAAGATCCTGCGGGCCCAGGAAGTCGCGATGCGGCAGCGAATCCCGATCATCTACCTGGTGGATAGTGCCGGCGTGAATCTCCCCTATCAGGGCGGCGTATTTCCGGGACAGTACGGCGCGGCCCGGATCTTCTATTACAACTCGATCATGCGGCACTATCTCCATGTACCCCAGATCAGCGCGGTCATGGGGAGCTGCGTCGCCGGAGGGGCGTATCTGCCCGCGCTCTCCGACGTGATCTTCATGGTGGAGGGGACCAGCTTCATGGGGCTCGGCGGGCCCAATCTGGTGAAAGGGGCCACGGGCCAGACCATCGACGGCGAAACCCTGGGCGGCGCCCGTACTCATACCGAAGTGAGCGGGGTGGCCCACTATCGCGCCGCCAACGATCCGGAGTGTCTGGCCCGGATTCGGGAGTACGTGGGCCGTCTGCCGCGGGCCGAAGGTGTAAGTCATCGCCTGCGTCCGGCCCGACCACCGGCCCGGTCGCCGGGAGACCTGTACGATATCCTGCCGGCCGATCACCGCCTCTCCTACGACATGCACCAGGTGCTCGCCTGCTTGCTGGATGGCGGTGTCCTGGACGAGTTCCAACCCGACAGCGCGCGCGAGATGCTCTGCGGACACGCCCACATCGAAGGCTGGCCGGTGGCGGTCATCGCCAACCAGCGGGGCATCATCAAGGCGCAGCCCGGCGAGCGGCCGCGCTTCGGTGGGATCCTCTATACCGGCAGCGCCGAGAAGGTGGCGTATTTCATCGAGACCGCGAGCCGGGAACGGATGCCGATTTTGTTCGTGCAGGACGTGAGCGGGTTCATGGTCGGTCCCGAGGCCGAGCACTCGGGGATCATTCGGGCCGGTGCCCGCTTCGTCGAGGCGATGGCGACCGCGGTGGTACCCAAGATCGTGCTCACCGTCAATCACGCCTCGGGAGCGGGATACTACGCGATGGCAGGGCAGGGATTCGATCCCGATTTCATCCTTTCCTGGCCCACCGGTCGCATGGGAGTCATGGAAGGGGAATCCGCCGTGATGGCGGTGCACGGCCCCGAGCTGGAACGGGCGCAGCGGGAGAAGCGTGAAGTCGCCGCCGGAGTCCAGGCCGCGGTCGAGTCCATGCGGGCCGACTACGAGCACCAACTCGACGCGAAGTTCGCCGCCGCCCGGGGCTTCGTTGATGCCATCGTCACACCCGAGGAAACTCGCGACCTGCTCGCGTTTACCCTGCGGGTCTCCGCCAACTATGGGGGCGCTCACCTGGGTCCGTTCGTCCTGCCGCCCCTCGACTCGGCGCCAAGCCGCTAACCGAAACATGAGCATGTCCCGACTGTTGACGGCCGTACTGGCGCTGGCGGCAGCCTGCGCCCCGGCGCAGCGCAAGCCGGCGCCGACGGCACCCAAGCCGACCACAGAACCGGTGGCTACAAGGCCTCGCCCCGCGCCGGAGCCGGTGCCATTGCCTCCCCAGCCGCTGCCGCCGGAGCGGGTTACTCGAGTCGCTCCACCCGAGGCCGCGTACGCTCACGGTCTCATGCCACTGGCCAGCACCGGAGTCGACCAGTTTCTCGCCGCGCATCCCGCCTTCGATGGGCGAGGCGTGTTGATCGCGATCCTCGACACTGGGATCGATCCGGGGATCCCGGGACTCTCCACGACGACCACCGGCGAACCGAAAGTGGTAGACCTTCGGGACTTCTCCGGCGAGGGCACGATAGGACTCACCCCGATCACTCCCATCGGGGATAGTGTCGAGATCGCCGGGCGCTGGCTTCGGGGTTTCGGCCGGGTGGCGGCGTTGGATGGCGATGGGCCGTACTACGCCGGAGTGATCGCCGAGATCCCGTTGGGTGAGCCGCCGGCTTCGGATCTCAACGGCAACGGCGCCGTGGCCGACACGCTGCCGGTGGTTGTCATCCGGGCGCCTGACGGATGGGTGGTGCTGGCCGACACCGATGGCGACGGGTCACTCGCCGGCGAGCGACCGGTCCATGACTACCTGCAAGCTCGGGAAACCTTCGGTTGGGCGCCGCGAGGGCGCACGCCTCGGCTCACCATGGCCGCCAATTTCAATGAGGCCGGTGGGCAGCCGCGCCTCGATCTGGTGTTTGACCTGGGTGCTCACGGCTCCCACGTGGCGGGCATCGCCGCGGCGCACAACCTGTACGACGTGACCGGCTTTGATGGGGTGGCCCCCGGAGCACAGCTCCTGGGTCTCAAGATTGCCAAGAGCGCGCTCGGCAGCGTCTCGACCACCGGCGCGATGATGGCGGCCGTCGATTACGCCGTTCGGTTCGCCGAGGCGCGCCGGATGCGGTTGGTCCTCAATCTGAGCTTCGGCGTCGGCAACGAGATCGAGGGCGGCGCCCGAATCGACCAATTGATGGATTCGGTGCTCCAGCGTCACCCCGGCGTGGCCCTAACGGCCAGCGCCGGCAACGACGGACCCGGACTGTCCACCATCGGATTTCCCGGCTCGGCGACTCGCGCGATCACCGTGGGAGCCACCTTTCCAGCCAGCTTCTTCCCCCCGCCATCGGCCGGCCCCCCGGCGTCGGAGGCAGTCGCGTACTTCAGCTCACGAGGCGGTGAGCTGGCCAAGCCGGAGATCGTCACGCCGGGAATGGCTTACAGCAGCGTGCCTCTGTGGAATGCCGGCGATGAGGTCAAACAGGGCACCAGCATGGCTGCGCCTTACGCCGCCGGCCTCGTGGCGATCCTGATGTCGGCCGCGGCCCAAGATTCCACTGGACAGCCAGGAACGCAGGCCGATGCCCGCGCGATCAAACAGGCCCTCCTCGTCACCGCGCGTCCCACCGCCGGGGCCGGCTTCATCGACGAGGGCGAAGGTCTACCGGACCTGGATGCCGCGTTTCAGTGGCTTCAGGCCGGCCGGAGCGTGCCGGATGTCGAGGTCCGCGCTATGGGAACCGGGTCGTCCGCGGCGTGGATAAGCCTCGCCCCCGGCTCGAAGGCCAGGTCCGGAGTTCAGTCCTTCCGGTTGACCCGTGCGGAATCAGGACGGCCGGCTACCTTCACCCTCAAGAGCGACGTCCCGTGGCTCTCGTCGCCGGCCAAGGTGACGCTCCGAAACGCCCCGCTCACGGTGGATGTGGGTTACTCCACGGCGGAGCTCTCGGCGCCCGGCGGCTACTCCGGAAGCATCACCGGATGGACTGCGGACCCGTTGGCCGGTCCCGCGTTTCGCCTGGTGGTCACCGTCGTTGCACCTGCGGTAGTGGGAACGGCGCCGGAAGTGCTTCGCTCCTCAGTGCCGGTGAAGCCCGGTGAGGTGCTGCGTAGCTTCTTCGTGGCCGACAGTGCGCGTCCCTTTGCTGTTCGAGTGTCTTCCGCCAGCCGCGCCGAGCAAACACTCACCTTCTTGCATGAACCTCACGGGGTGCCTTACCGTGACCAGGGTGCCCGCACGGCATCGGTCGGCCAGCAGGCCGCGGTGTATCATGTCGATGCCCGCGACGTAGTGCCTGGGGCGTACGAGATCGTGGCGGCGGCCGCGCCTAACCAGGGTACCTCCGCCACCGTCTCGCTGGCTCAAGCGCCCTTCACTCTTCAAGTGGAGCAAAGTGCCAGCGGCGCCTCCGCCGTACTGCACAACCTCACGACCAAGCCGGTCAACGCTGCCCTCAGCCTGCGGCTCGCCGGTGGCGAGCGAAGCGACAGGGTGGCTACGCAGGGCTCGGCCATGCACCGCATTCCATTCATCGCTCCAGCGTGGGTGTCGGGTGTGGTGGTAGACGTCAGCATGGATCGCGAGCAGTGGGGCCGCTTCACCGACTTCGGGGTCACCCTATTCGATTCGCTCGGCCGGGTATTGGGAAAGCAACCGCTGAACTACGCGTTCGGCCGGCTCCAGGTAGAGCTGCCCAACGGTCATGGTACCATGCCGGTGACCCTGGGGCTCTCGCCCGGGTTTGCCGATTCCGCGGAGGGCGAGAGCTGGTCGCTCCAGACCTCGATTCGACTCTACGCCGACTCCTCGGTGGCCATCGGTCCGGCGAGCGGCGCTCCCAACCTGCTCACCATCGCGCCGGGCGCACGGGGGAGAACCTCGTTCGTGGTGCCCCAGAGTCCCTGGTCGCTGAGCGACGGGTTTTCCCCTCTCGGCGTGTTGATCGCTCGCACCGGCTCTCAGGTCTGGACCCGGGAGACCGCGCTACCGGTCACCCGTCCCGAAGCAGCGCGATGAACGACCGGGTAGTTCGTATCGCGGCGGGGCAGGGCTTCTGGGGCGACTGGCTCGAGGCACCGGTGCGGCAGGTGCGAGGGGGACCCATCGACTACTTGATGATGGACTACCTCGCCGAAGTGACGATGTCCATCCTGCAGAAGCAGAAGTCGCGCGACCCGAGGGCAGGATACGCTCGGGACTTCGTTCCTCTGATGGAGCGGATCCTGCCCGATGTCGCAGAGCGTGGCATCAAGGTCACCTCCAACGCCGGTGGCGTGAACCCGAGGGGCTGCGCCGAGGCGGTGCTGGAAACGGCTCGCAAGCTGGGACTTCAGGGCAGGGTGAAGGTTGGGCTCGTCTCGGGGGACGACATCCTGGGGCGGCTGGACGAGCTGATCGCCCGGGGTCACTCATTGAGCGACATGGAGACCGGTCGTCCATTGAGCGACATCCGTGACAAAGTGCTTTCGGCCAACGCCTACCTCGGCATGGCACCGATGGTCCAGGCCCTCCGCGGAGGCGCTACCGTCGTGGTGACGGGCCGGGTCACCGATACCGGCCTGACGCTGGGGCCCATCTTCCACGAGTTCGGTTGGTCGCCCGAGGATTGGGACAAGGTGGCCGCCGGAACGGTGGCGGGGCACATCATCGAATGCGGGGCCCAGGCCTCGGGCGGAAACTTGCTGAAGGGATGGCGCGCGGTGAAGGGAATGGCCAACCCCGGCTTCCCCATCGTCGAGGCGTCGCCCGACGGCAGCTTCGTGATCACTAAGCATCCCGGCACGGGTGGCGTGGTCTCGGTCGCCTCGGTGACCGAACAATTGGTCTACGAGATGGGCGATCCCCGCAGTTACATCACGCCGGACGGGATCGCCGACTTCACCACCATCCAGCTTCGGCAGGCCGGGCGCGACCGCGTGAGAGTGAGTGGGGTCCGCGGCGCGCCCCGCACCCCAATGCTCAAGGTGTCCATCGCGTATTTCTATGGATACAAGGCGGTCGGGACCCTGGTGTATGCCTGGCCCGAGGCGTACGAGAAGGCCCGGGCCGCGGATCGGATTCTCCGGCAGCGATTGAACGACCTCGGGCTCCGGTACGAGCAGATCCTCACTGAATTCGTCGGGGTGGACGCCACCCATGGCAGGTTGAGTGGAGCGCCGAATCCCGAGTTGCCCGAGGTCCAGCTACGGATCGGAGTTCGGGCCCCGGAACGGGCTCCGATCGAGCGGTTCACCCGGGAGATCGCGCCCCTGGTCCTGACCGGACCGCCTAGCGTCACCGGCTTCGCCGGCGGGCGTCCGGCGGTGGAAGAGGTCGTGGCCTACTGGCCGGCCCTGATCGACCGCCGGGAGATCGAGCCGTTCGTGAAGGTGGAGATCCTGGAGGCATGAAGCGGGCGGCGTCTAGCCTGCAACTCCGCTTCCTTGCCCACGCGCGCTCGGGCGACAAGGGCAATACCGCGAACGTCGGGCTGATTGCCCTTGAGCCCGAGTACTATCCCTTGCTGGTAAAGGCGGTGACCGCGGCGAGAGTGGCGCGGCACTTCAAGGGAATGGTGAGCACAGTCGAGCGGTTCGAGCTGCCCAATCTCAACGCGCTGAACTTTCTGCTTCACGATGCGCTCGATGGCGGCGGTACCATCTCGCTCAAGACCGACGCCCAGGGAAAGGTGTACTCGACGGCACTGCTCCGGATGGAGATCCCGGTGCCTGCCACCCTTGCCCGCCGGCTGCGGCGCGCCTGACCCCATGTCCTCTCTGTTAGGTGTCGAGCTTGCCGCCGGTGTCCTCACTTTGACGCTCGACCGACCCGACAAGCGCAACGCGCTCAACGCAGCGGCGATCGAGGCATTGCACCAGGCACTGGACCGGGCCGACCTCGACGCCGAGGTGAGAGTCGTAGTGCTCCGCGGCGCGGGTAAGGACTTCTGTGCCGGGGCCGACCTCGACGAGCTGCTCGCATCGGTCGATGCAACCCTCGCCGACAACGAGGCGGCCGCCCTACGTCTGGGAGCCCTCTTCGCCCGCATCCGGAGTATTCCCAAACCGGTGATGGCAATCGTGCAGGGTCGCGCGCTTGCCGGAGGAGCCGGCTTGGTGACCGCGTGCGACCTGGCCATCGCTGGATCCTCGGCCCAGATCGGGTACCCCGAGATTCAGCGCGGCTTCGTCCCCGCCATGGTCATGACGCTGCTCCGTCGACTGACCGGAGAAAAGCTGGCGCTCGATCTGGTGCTCACCGGGCGGGTGCTCGGAGCAGAGTCGGCACGGGCCGCCGGGTTGCTTGCCAGGGTGGTGCCCGACGACCAGCTCGAAGGCGAAGGTGCGGCGCTGGCCGTCCGCATGGCCGAGCTCAGCCCCACCGCACTGGCGCTCACCAAGCAGACCTTCTACCAGCTCGATTGTCTCTCATTGGAGGAGGGGCTCGCCTTGGGTGCGCGGGTCAACGCGCTGGCCCGGCAGACGCCGGACTTTCGGGGGGCGGTCGCCCGGTTTCTCGAGCGATGAGCCGGGTCCGGATCGGATTGGGGCTGGCTGGATTAGTCGTCGCGGCACTGGCGGTGGTTTTCGACAGCGGGGCCGGAGCGTGGGTGGGAATAGTGCTTCTGGCTGGTTCCCTGGTCATCCGTTTGGTACAACACCGTCGAAATGGCATGTGACTTGGATCACAAGTACGCAGTATAAGAGCAGCTACTTTGACCTCGCTCCTGTGCTTGAGGGGCGACTGTATGCACCTCGTCTCCGATAACCATTACGCTGGCGAAGCCAGCCTGAAGGAGGATAGCTATGCGGAAGCTAGTGATAGGTGGTGTGGGACTCGTGTTCTTACTGGTTGCCTCGCCGGCCCAGGCGCAGGACGGTGGCACTGCAGTCGAGTTCGGTATTGGTGGCGGACTTGCTATTCCTACTGGTGACTTCGGCGATTTCGCCAAGACCGGCTTCGACGGAATAGCGTTGGTATCGATCGTCCCGGCGTCGATACCTGTGGGTTTTCAAATCGACGGGAACTTTGGCCGATTTAGCGACGACACGCCACTGGATCAGAAGGTGCAACTGATCTACGGCACTGGGAACATCGTTTACAACTTCCAGACAGCTGAGGGTTCCAAGTTCCGCCCGTACCTTATTGGCGGCGGTGGCGTATACAACATCGACTTCAAGGGTGACGACGTGCCCACCGGTATTGATTCTGAAACCAAATTTGGGATTAACGCTGGTGCTGGCTTCAATTTCTCGGCGGGAAATGCCGGATTGTTCATCGAAGGCCGTTTTCACACTGTCTTCACCGAAGGTTCCAACACTTCGTTCATTCCCATCAACATCGGTATCCGTTTCGGCGGACGCGGCGCCTAGTTCCACTGCTTCTCAAAACGGGCCGTCTCGCCTGGTGCGGGGCGGCCTTGTTGTTTGGTCCTGGGCGCGTTCCGAAAATTCGAGGCACGTGCCGCGTGAACTCGATGCCGGAGCGCCGAGCCCCGGGGCCATGATTGCTGCATGTCTGCCTCGATGGAGCAAGCCCGCCGCCTCCTCCACCACCATTTCGGCTACCCCGACTTCCGCCCCGCCCAAGCCCGGGTGATCGAATCCGTCCTCGCCGGCCGCGATACGCTCGCCGTCCTCCCCACCGGAGCAGGGAAGTCGGTCTGTTTTCAGGTCCCCGCACTGGTACTCGGTGGCCTGACCGTGGTGGTCTCTCCCCTCATCTCCCTGATGCAGGACCAGGTGGCCGCGGCCAACGCACGCGGCGTCTCAGCGGCGTGCTTGAACAGCAGCCTGGGCGAGATCGAGCGCCAGGAGGTGTGGCAGCGGTTGCGTGCCGGCGCCATCCGCCTGCTCTACGTCTCTCCCGAGCGACTGCGACGTCTGGCGCCTGAGCTACGAAGCGCCGGCATCCTGCCGCGGCTGCTCGCGGTCGACGAAGCGCACTGCATCGCCGAGTGGGGGCACGACTTTCGGCCCAGCTATCGCACCTTGACGGGAGTCCGCTATCGCCTGGGACGGCCTCCCACGGTCGCCCTTACCGGAAGCGCCACGCCGGCAGTCAGGGCCGAGATCGCCAGAACGTTGGGCTTTGCGGCCGGACGGTTCTGCGAGCACCTCGGCTCGTTCGACCGGCCCAATCTGTGGTTCGGTGTGGTGCCGGTGGCGAGCGAGGCCGCTCGACTGGCCGCTCTTCGCCAGCTGCTGGCCGGCGATGATCGGATGGCCATCGTGTATGCGCCCACCCGCAGTGTCACCGAGGCTTTGGCCCGGAGGCTTGCCGAAGCGGGACATCGCGCCGCGCCGTATCACGCCGGTCTCAGCAAGAGCCGGCGCGCCGGCACGCTGGAAGCATTTCTGGAGGATCGGGTCGATGTCATCGTTGCCACCTGCGCCTTTGGAATGGGCATCGACAAGCCCACCGTTCGGCTGGTGGTGCATTGGACTCTCCCGCCCACGCCGGAGGCCTACTACCAGGAAGCCGGCCGCGCCGGCCGTGACGGCGAGTTTGCCCGCTGCGTGCTGCTGTGGCGGAAGGGAGACGCCACGCTACACCGGCGCCAACTGGACGTGACCTTTCCGCCGATCCGATTGGTGGAGCGGCTCTGGGCCCACTCCGCTGACGGTGCCCGGGTGCCCATGAATGTTCGCGCATCGGCCGAACGGCTGCGACACGAGCTTCGGCCGGATGTGGGGCCAGTCGACTGGACGCCGGTGCGGCAACGCAGGAAACTGGCCGAGTCTCGGGTCGATGCGATGGAAGCGTATGCGAGGCGCTCGAGCTGTCGGCGACGGGCCCTGGTAGGCTATTTCGGAGAGTCTCTGAAACGCTGTAGCGGTTGCGACCGCTGCAAGGGAACCACCAGCGCGCGCAAGTTGCCATCGGAAGTCGCCCAGCGATTGTCCCGGCTGCGCCGCGCAATGGCGGGCCGGAACGGGCCGTGGGGCGGATGTCTGCTGGAACCGGAGGTGTTGCTGAACCTGGCCGTGGATCCGCCGTCGAGCGCGGCAGCGCTGGCCGACGTTCCCGGCGTGGGACCCGCTCTCGCTGAACGGTACGGTGCGACGATCCTCGACGCACTCGGCGTCGATGCGGTCAAGGGCCAGGAAGCGAGGGAGGGTCCGGTGGGGTCTGCGCTGTCGGCGTGGCGGGAGAAGGTCGCGCGGGAGATGGGAGTGCCGGCCTATGCGATCGTCTCCGATACGGCGCTCCGCGTCCTGGCCCGGGTGGATCCTGCGGGACCCGATCCACTCGGCCCGATTCCAGGCTTGGGTCCTCGCGCGAGAGAAAAGTTCGGTGCCGAGCTGCTCCGGCTGCTCCAGCTCAGTTCGTCCCCTTCGCGGCCAGCGCCTTGAGATTCATTGCTTCCGCGATTCGGCGCGCTGACCCTTCGCCCACGCCAGTAGTCCCCGTCTTTACCACGAACCGCTCGCCCACCAGCACGACCACCTCGCTGCTCCCATCCCGGTGCCACTTTTCGTAGGCAGGAAAGCCGGCGATCTGCACGCTGCGCTCGTATCCCTCGGTGCTCTCCCGAGCCACGTTCATGTTGAGCACCATCCGGAAGGGTACGTACAGGAACGGGATGTGCGCATAATCGAAAATGCCGACCTCGGCGCTCCGCTTCCGGTCCGGACTCCGGAAATCGATCTCGGCCTGGGAGTACTGCCAGTTTCCGGCTTTGGTGGTTTCTCCCTTGGGCTCCTCTCCTTTCATTCCGCCCACCTTCTTGGGCAGAAATCCGATCAGGTCGCGAAAGGCGACCGGAGGCACCGGCTTTCGGTCGCCAGCCGTGAGGCCCTCGGCGGCCTTCTGCATCTGGTCGACCGCGGCGTTGAGCTGGGCCAGCGGATTGTTTCCCACGGCAGGAGCGGTGTCTCCACAGGCGGAGACGCCTGCGAGGAGGGCCAGGCCGAGCGCGGCGGGCAGGCAGCGAGTCATGGTGCCTCCGGGGTGTCGAGGGAAGATCAGGTCCGCGTCCGCGCCTCGCAAGCTCCGCCTGGTTATATTGTGCCCGACTCAGCCGGGAATACCTCGGGACGATTATGGACGATTCATTGTACTTCACCGAACACCATCATCAGGTCCGGGAGATGGTGCGAGAGTTCTCCCATAGCAACATCGCGCCGGTCGCTAAGGAGTTGGACCAGACTTCGGCATTTCCGTGGGAAAACATCAAGGCCATGGGCGAGTTGGGCCTCCTGGGTGTGCCGTGGAGCGAGGAGCTGGGCGGCGCCGGCATGGACTACCTCTCCTACTACATCACCATCCACGAGATGGCCAAGGTGGACGCCAGTCATGCGCTCACCGTCAGCGCCCACACCAATCTCGGCACCTCGCCCATCGTCCAGTTCGGCACCGAAGAGCAGCGGCGCCGCTACGTTCCGCTGCTGGCAACGGGCAGGGTGCTCGGTGGTTTCGGACTGACCGAGGCTGGGGCCGGGAGCGATGCCGGTGGGACCGCCACCACTGCGGTTGACCGGGGCGACCACTATCTGCTCAACGGCTCCAAGGTGTTTATCACCCACGGCGGGGTGGGCGAGATATTCTCGGTTACCGCCCGCACCGAGCCCGGACGCAGCAATCAGGGCATCACCAGCTTCATCGTCACCAAAGACACGGTAGACCTGGATGCCTGCCGGAAGCTGGGCGTTGGCCACGCCGAGGATTTGCCCAAGACCCCCGGAGTTCGGGCCGGTAAGAAAGAAGACAAGATGGGCTGGCGGGCAAGCGACACTCGCGAGCTGATCCTGGAAGATGCGGTGGTACCTAAGGAGAACGTGCTGGGCAAGCCGGGCGACGGGTTCCGCAACTTTCTCAAGACGCTCGATGCCGGCCGCATCGGGATCGCGGCGCTCTCGCTGGGAATCGCGGAGGGGGCCTACGAACAAGCGCTGCGGTATGCCGGTGTGCGCAAGCAGTTCGGCCAGCCGATCGGCAGCTTTCAGGGAATCAGTTTTCAGCTGGCCGACATGGCCCTCGAGATCGAGGCGGGCACCCACCTGCTGTATCACGCCGCCTGGCTCAAACAGCACGGCAAGCCCTATAAGAAGGAAGCGGCCATGGCTAAGCTCTTCTGCTCCGAGCTGGCCATGCGCACGACCACCAAGGCAGTCCAGGTGTTCGGCGGTTACGGATATACCACCGAGTATCCGGTCGAGCGCATGATGCGCGACGCCAAGGTGTGCGAGATCGGCGAAGGGACCAGCGAGATCCAGCGCATCGTGATCGCGCGGCAGATTCTGGGTGGTCTAGTGGATTAGCTGTGGGCACTGCCCATAGCTCATAGCGAGGCTTCTTGAAACGCGAGATCCTGATCAACGGGAGCCAACGGGAAACCCGGGTGGCTATCCTGGAAGACGATCGGTTGGTGGAGTTGCTGGTGGATCGGCCGGACCATCGCCGCACGGTAGGGGACATCTACCTGGGGCGGGTGGAGGCCGTGCTTCCCGGCATCCAAGCCGCCTTCGTGGACATCGGCCAGGAGAAGAGCGCGTTTCTCCACGCCTCCGACCTGCTCGAGCCGGACGAGGACGAGGAGCCCGAAGAGGAAGCCGAGGACGACCCCGATCCGGAACAGCCGGAAGCGATCGCCACGGTGCCGGAAGAGGTGGTCGAGGAGCGTAAGGCCGGGTGGCGAGGACGGGATCGCCGCCGTCGCAACAGAGGGAATGGGGCCGCGATGGAACGTCCGGCCCAGACCGAGATCCGCCAGCGTGAGATTTCCCCCCGCCGGGCCCTCCCCAACATCCAGGACATTCTCAAGAAGGGTCAGAACCTCCCGGTTCAAGTCACCAAGGAGCCGATCGGCACCAAGGGCTGCCGGGTCACCGCCCAGATCTCACTGCCCGGGAGGTTCCTGGTCTACATGCCCTACGCCTCGAAGGTCGGGGTGAGCCGCAAGATCGAGAGCCGGGAGCAGCGGGCCAAGCTGCGGGAGATGGTGACCAAGCTGCTGCCTAAGGATGCCGGCGGAGTCATCGTGCGCACCGTGGCCGAGGGGGTTACCGAAGAGCACTTCCGCCGGGAGATCGACTCGCTTCTGGCGTTGTGGCGCAAGATCAACCGGAAGAAGACCTTCGTCCGGCGGGCCCCGGCCCTGCTCCAGCGGGAGACCAGCCTCACCCGGGGCATCATCCGCGACCTTTTCAGCAGCAAGGTCGACGCGCTCCATGTTGACTCGAAGGAGCTGTACAACGAGATCGAGCAATACCTGAATCAGATCGATCCCGAGCTGATGAGCAGGGTCCACCTGTACGGTGAGGCCATCCCGCTGTTCGATAAGTTCGACATCGAATCGGAGATCCGTGATCTATTCAAGGCCCGGGTGGAGCTTCCCACCGGGGGATCGCTGATCATTCAGCCTACCGAAGCACTGATCAGCATCGACGTCAACACCGGGCGCTATACCGGGAAGAAGGACCCGGAGAAGACCATCCTGCGCACCAATCTGGAAGCGGCGCGGGAGATCGCCCGGCAGATCCGGCTGCGGGACATCGGCGGGATCATCGTCTGCGACTTCATCGACATGGAGACCCGCTCCAACCGGGACAAGGTGCTCCAGGAGCTGCGCACCCACCTGGGTCGGGACCGCGCCCGCACCAAGGCCCTCGCCGTATCGGAGCTGGGTCTGGTGGAGATGACGCGCCAGCGGGTTCGGCCGTCCTTGTGGCATTCCATGACGACCGACTGTCCGACCTGTGGCGGGAGCGGCCGGGTCTTTACCCCCGAGGTTGTCGCCCGGCGGCTGGAGCGGGCGCTCAAACGGGCCGGCCATGAGCACCGGGAACGCCAGCTGACCGTGCGGCTTCACCCCGAGGTGGCCCTGTATCTGTTGGAAGAAGAACCCAAGCTGCTCCAAACCCTCTCCAAGCTCACCAGCCTCGACCTCGAGTTACGCGACGACCCCATGATCCGGTTGGACGAGTTCCGGCTGATGAGCCGGCCGGCGGGGCGGGACGTGACCGAGCTCTACGCCGTCGCCTAGCCGATCGCCCTTCCCCCGCTTGACAGCCGTCGGCTTCATCTTATCTTTGCGCCCAAGCGTTGGCACTCTAGACGTTTGAGTGCCAAGTGGTTTCCGCACAAGGCGTTAACACAACACATCATCGCTGTGGAGGTAGTACGATGGCGACTGCGACCAAAGCCAAGCCTTCCCTGAAGATTCACCCTCTGGAGGACCGGGTGGTCATCGCTCCGGCCGAGGAGGCCGAGTCCATGCGGGGAGGCCTGTATATCCCGGACACGGCCAAGGAAAAGCCGACCCAGGGCGAAGTCATAGCCGTGGGACCGGGGCGGTTCGAGAAGGGTGCGCGGATCCCGATGGAGCTCAAGGTCGGCGATCTGGTGATTTACGGGAAGTACAGCGGCACCCCTTACACCTTCGAGGGCGACGAGTACGTGATCATCAAGGCGACCGACGTGCTCGCCAAGCTAGGCTAACGACGTTCGCGGATAGCGAACCCGCTCGCATACACTAAGGAGAACTGACAGATGGCAGCGAAGGAGCTTCTATTCAATACCGAGGCCCGCGCCAAGCTCAAGAGGGGCGTGGATCATCTGGCCGAGGCAGTGAAGGTCACCCTCGGTCCCAAGGGCCGGAACGTCGTCATCGACAAGAAATTCGGCTCCCCGACCGTGACCAAGGACGGCGTCACGGTAGCTAAGGAAGTCGAGTTGGCCGACGCGATCGAGAACATGGGCGCCCAGATGGTGAAGGAGGTCGCCACCAAGACCTCCGATCTCGCCGGCGACGGCACCACCACCGCCACCGTGCTGGCCCAGGCGATCTTCCGCGAAGGCCTCAAGAACGTCACCGCCGGCGCCAATCCCATGGAGCTGAAGCGGGGTATCGAGAAGGCGGTCGAGGCGGTCGTCGAGCAGCTCAGAACCCTCTCGGTTCCGTCGGCGGGCAAGAAGGAAATCGCCCAGGTCGGCACCATCTCCGCCAACAACGACAAGGAGATCGGGAACCTGATCGCCGAGGCGATGGAGAAGGTCGGCAAGGACGGGGTGATCACGGTCGAAGAGGCCAAGGGCCTGGAGACCACGCTGGAGACGGTCGACGGCATGCAGTTCGACCGCGGCTACCTCTCCCCCTACTTCGTCACCGATCCGGAGAAGATGGAGGCCGTGCTGGAGGACGCCTACATCCTAATCCATGACAAGAAGATTTCGGCGATGAAGGAGCTGCTCCCCATCCTGGAGAAGGTGGCCCAGAGTGGACGGCCCCTGCTCATCATCGCGGAGGACGTCGAGGGCGAGGCCCTGGCGACGCTGGTGGTCAACAAGCTGCGCGGCACCCTCAAGGTCGCCGCGGTCAAGGCCCCCGGCTTCGGCGATCGTCGTAAGGAGATGTTGCGCGACATCGCGGTGCTCACCGGTGGCCAGGTGATCTCCGAGGAAGTCGGCTTCAAGCTGGAGAACGCCACCCTGAACGACCTGGGCCGGGCCAAGCGGATCGTGATCGACAAGGACAACACCACCGTCGTCGATGGCAAGGGCAAGGAGAACGACATCCAGGGCCGGATCAACGAGATCAAGGCGGCGGTGGAGAAGAGCACCAGCGACTACGATCGGGAGAAGCTGCAGGAGCGGCTGGCCAAGCTCAGCGGCGGCGTGGCGGTCATCAACGTCGGCGCGGCCACCGAGACCGAGATGAAGGAGAAGAAGGCTCGGGTCGAGGACGCGCTGCATGCCACCCGTGCCGCGGTCGAGGAAGGCATCGTGGCCGGCGGCGGCGTCGCGCTGATCCGGGCACAGAGCGCCCTGGACAAGATCCGCGGCACCGAGGACGAGAAGGTCGGTGTCGAGATCGTCCGTCGCGCGCTGGAGGAGCCCATCCGGATGATCGCCCAGAACGCGGGCGCCGAGGGCTCGATCGTGGTGGCCAAGGTCAAGGAGTCGAAGGAGAAGAACTTCGGCTACAACGCCCAGACCGACACCTACGAGGACCTGGTGAAGGCCGGGGTCATCGACCCCACCAAGGTCACTCGGACCGCGCTGCAGAACGCGGCGTCGATCGCCGGGCTTCTCCTGACCACCGAGTGCGTGGTGGTGGAGAAGAAGGAAGAGAAGCCGGCTCCGGCGGCGCCTCCAGGCGGCGGCATGGGCGGGATGTACTAAGCCCGGCAGTCATGTGCTACGGCGAGCGCCCCGAGAATGTCTCGGGGCGCTTTGCTTTGTCCTGACGGTGCCTTTCACGCGCCACGGCGAGGTTGTGAAGCGTGAGAGCCAGGTCTGGATGGGCGGGGCCGAGCAGCCGCCGTTTGAGTTGGGCCGCGCGCCGCAGGAGTCGGGCGGCTTCCTCCCGACGACCCCACCGGACGTACATCGACCCCAGCCCGCTCAGCGCCACGGCGATCTCGAGCGTCGGCTCCTTGCGCAGGCGCGCGAGGAGCGCCAGCCCGGCGAGGTACAGGGTCTCCGCTTCCTCCCACCGTCCCTGACCATCGACGAGCCCGGCGAGCGCAATGAGGTCTGCGGCGACGCCAAGCGCCCCCGGCGTCGGCCCGGCGAGCCGGATCGCCAGCCCTTGCCGGGCGATCCTCTCTCCCACCGCGAATGCGCCGCGCGCGTGCTCTACCCCCGCCAGGTTGTGGTACAGGGTGGCGAGGTCGTCGGGACTC
>CAWEWK010000006.1:0-209181 GCA_963812755.1 uncultured Gemmatimonadales bacterium
TCGAACACGGTGCCGTCTCCGGACAAAGTTCTGGGTTACGTAGTGGGCACGCCGAACAAGCTGACCTATACGAAAGACTTCTATCGTTATTACCGCGAGCTGGCCAAAGCCATCCCCGCGTGCGCGTGTTCACCGCGCCGAGCAATCCGAAGAAGGCAAGGAACAGCTTCTGATCGCAGTTGGCGATGAAGCTTCCTTGCCAAGCTCGATCGCTACAAGGAGATCACTGCCAAGCTTGCAGACCCGCGCAAGATTAACGAAGCGGAAGCGCGAAGCTGATTGGCGAAGGCAAAGCTTTCTACTGGGCCTCCGGCTCGATTCATTCGCCGGAAACCGGTTCGCCTGAAATGTTGATGGAACTCGCCTACCGACTCGCCGTCGAGGAGAGTCCTTTCATTCAGGCGATTCGAAAGAACGTAATCGTGCTGATAACGCCTGTGCTGGAAGTCGATGGCCGCGACAGCATGGTTGATGTGTACAACTACCGCAAAGCCAACCCGGGCAAGAATGCGCCCGCCGCTGATCTTCTGGGGCAAGTATGTCGCGCACGACAACAATCGCGACGGTCTGGGCATGGCGCTCGCGCTTACGCGCAATCAGATGAAGACGTTCCTCGAATACCATCCGCAGATCCTGCACGACCTGCATGAGTCGGTGCCGTTTCTTTACACCTCGACAGGCACTGGACCGTATAACGCGTGGCTCGATCCGATCACGATCGACGAGTGGCACCTGCTTGCTTATCACGAGATCGAAGAGATGACTAAGCGCGGCGTGCCAGGCGTTTGGACGCACGGCTTTTACGACGGCTGGGCGCCAAACTACATGTTTTACGTCGCCAACGGCCACAACGCGATCGGCCGTTTCTACGAAACGTTCGGAACGGCGGCGCTGACACGATGGATCGCACCGTCGGCGAGCAGTCGCAGCGCGATTGGTATCGCCCGAATCCGCCGCATCCGCGCGTCAAGTGGTCGCTGCGCAACAACGTCAACATGCAGCAGTCGGCGATTCTCCTGGCGATGAACTTTGTCGCCAATAACAAAGAACGCTTTCTGCAGAATTTCTACCTCAAGAGCAAACGCTCGGTGGCGAAAGCGACGAACGAAGGCCCGGCGGCTTACGTGATTCCGGCGGATCAGTCGCGACTGGTGGAAGCTGCCGACATGGTGAATCTGCTGCGGCTGATGGGCGTCGAGGTTCACACGGCGGACAAAGAGATCGCCATGAAGGATCAGAAGTTTCCGGCCGGCTCATACGTCGTGCGCATGGATCAGCCCTATTCGCGCATGGCCGACATGATGCTTGATACGCAGTACTACAACGTAAACGATCCGCGGCCTTACGACGATACCGGCTGGACGCTGGGCGCATTGCGCAACGTCAAGACCGTGCGCGTGACTGATAAGGCCAGTCCTGCAAGCGCCGATGACGCTGTTGACGGCGGATGCGCGCGTGACGGGCAAGATCACCGGGTTCGCTGCGCCGGCCGCATACATCATCAATCACAACACTGAGAACACGCTGGCGACACTGCGCTTCAAATTGAAGGACGTGAAGATTGAGCGCAGCCGAAGATTCATTCAAGGTCGGCGACCAGCAGTTCAATGCCGGATCGTTCATCATCAAGACTGAAGGCAATCGGCACGATCTGCGGCAACGACTCGAGGCGGCGGTGACAGAGTTGGGATTGACTGCCTCGGCGTCGACAAGCTGCCGGACGTAAAGACGCACGCTCTCGCCGTGCCGCGCATTGCGATCCTGCACACGTGGACCAACACGCAAAACGAGGGCTGGTATCGAATCGAGTTTGATCGTTTGCAAATTCCTTACGCCTACATTTCGGATCAGGTGGTGCGCAACACGCCGAACCTGCGAGAGAAGTATGACGTGATTATTTTTCCACCGCTCGGTGGTTCGGCACAGTCGATCGTCAATGGCATCCCGATGCGTGGCGATCCGATTCCCTGGAAGCAGTCGAGCTTACGCCGAACATGGGATCTTCGCCGGATCAAACCGATGATATGCGTGGCGGAATGGGATTGGTGGCGTCGTGAATCTGCAGAAGTTCGTCGAGGATGGCGGGCTGTTCATTGTTGTCGCCAACACGCACGCATTCCGATCGATTACGGATTGACTACCGGCGTCGCGATTCAGGAGGCGCGCCAGTTACAGGCGCGCGGCTCGATCTTCAACGCACGCTTCAGCGATCGCAAGAGTCCGATCGCTTATGGTTATGACGAGACGCTGCCGATCTATTTCAATCAGGCGCCGCTGTTTCAGGTAGCCGCCGGCGGTCGGCGGCGGCGGTGGTGGCGGCGGTGGTGGTGGCGGCGAAGGCGGCGCGGGCAGCGGGCCGTCTGGACGCGGACGCTTGACCGATCCGGACATCGTGCAGGGAATGCCGCAGGCTGCGCCGGCGCAACGACCGCGCCGGACCCGGGCGAGACAGACCGCGGAACAGCGACGACAGCTGGGCGCGTTTTACACGCCACCGAGCAGAGCGCCCGCGTGTTGTGTTGCGTTTTGCGTCCGATGAAAAGAATCTGTTGATGAGCGGGATGCTCGCCGGCGGATCAGAGCTGGCAAATGCTCCGGCAGTAATCGATGTTCCGGTGGGCCGCGGCCACGTGGTGATGTTTGCGAACAATCCGATGTGGCGGCATCAGACGCAAGGCAGCTTCTTTTTGATCTTCAATGCCGCGCTGAACTTTGATTCGCTGAACACTGAACGACCAGCGCCGGCCGCCCCGAGAAGAGCCGGCAGCGACTCAGACGATCAGTAAAGAGGTTTCGGTACGCACGCCTCAGGCGTGCTCAAGCGCGCCAGAGGCGCGCGTACCTTTCACCTAGTTGGATGGTGACGCGCCTTTTTGGATAATCTTTATTTGTTTGTTGATGGCATCCGAGAGCGCGGCTTCTTTTTCGAAGCTCGATCCGCTGGTGCGGAAGCGAATGACGCCTTCGTGGTCGAGAACGATGTAGGTCGGAAACGCGCTTACTTTAAAGGCGCGTTGCACGGCACGCTGCCGATCGAGGAACTGCGGCCACACCATTTTTTCTTTAGCGATAAATTCACTCCACTTGTCTTCGTCGCCATCTGAGCTGATGCCCAGCATGACGAACGTCTCGCTCGAATACTTCTTGTTTAGATCGCGCAACGCCGGCACTGAAGCCACACATGGCGGGCACCATGTCCCCCAAAAATCCAGCAGCACAACCTTGCCCTTAAGATCGTCGAGCGAAATATATTCGCCCCCGGAAGTTGTAATCGAAAAGTCCGGCGCGAACGCCTCGCGCGCGCGGCGCGGATCTCATAATCTTTCGCGCATCGGCTGCGTTAAAGTGATCGGGCGCCAGCTCCACAAACTTCTTTAACTCAGCCTGTCCTTCCGGGTCGCGGTTTTGCTGAAGCAGCACGACACCCAGGTTATAGTGCGACTCAGCGTAATCCGCCTTCACCGTCACGGCCAGGCGCAAGGCCGCCTCTGCTTCTTGCAGCTTCTTCTGATTTTTTCCCCTCGGATTGTTTCTGAATCGCGATGCCTTTTAAGTTGTAAGCCTGCGCTTGCAAATCGGGATTGTTGGCGGCGAACTCGATCACCTTGTCGGCGCTTTGCGCAACATTCTTGTAGGCCTCGAGACCCATGAAGGCATTTGCCATCAACAAGTAGGCTTCGGGGCGATGTCTTGCCCTTCAAATCGTTCGCCCGTTTGAAAGCCTTGAGCGCATCTTCATACTTCCGTTGTCGCATGAAATTGCGCCCAGTTAGGATCTCTTCCTCATAAGTCGCGCCGTTCGGTTGTTGGGCGCCGACCGTGCGGCCAGTCAGGAAAGTTGATGCGGCCACAGCGGCGGCGAGCATGAAAAGCGCCAGCAAAAAACCGATTCTGGGCATTCCAGCGTGAGTGTCAGCGTGAAGATTCGTTCGGTGCAACGGCATGGGATACTCCTTTTCCGGCGCATAATAGCATTATGGCGTCAGGGCAAACGAGCCCGGCCGGGCCTTCCAAAAAAGGCTTGCCAGCGGGTGACATTCTTCGACTATAATTGGCGCGCTAACCGTACTACTTTCATTCTGAAACTGAGAGGATTTGGACCCGATAGGAGGTAGGTAT
Source organism: uncultured Gemmatimonadales bacterium (assembly GCA_963812755.1). Lineage (GTDB taxonomy): Bacteria > Gemmatimonadota > Gemmatimonadetes > Gemmatimonadales > GWC2-71-9 > CAVVWJ01. Next base: position 4,120 of record CAWEWK010000006.1, read on the forward strand.
GTCTGACTTCAAATGCCGCATCCTTTACGTTGACGATCATGATGATAGTGCTGAGATGCTGAAGCTTGTGCTGGCGGACGCGGACTATGAAGTTGAGTCCGCGCGCACGGTAAAGCAGGCGCTTAAAATGTGTTCGAAGTTTGAGTTCGATCTCTACGTCGTGGACAAGCGTCTGCCTGACGGCTCGGGCTTGGAGTTGCTGAAGCAACTGGAAAAACTAACGCCCGGTATTCCCAACATCGTTTACACCGGCGATGTCTACGAAGTGCATCGTGAACAGGCCATGGCCGCCGGGGCGCACGCCTTCGTCTGCAAGCCCGACATCGACACGCTGATCAAAACTGTTCACGAGTTCCTTTCCCATCGTGAGTGCGCCAAACTGGAGCCGGTCACCTCGCCCCCCTGCACGTGGGCGACGGGCAGGTTCATGTAGGAGGCGGCGATCGCGGTCGCGATGGTCTCGAACCGATCGGCTACGGTAACCACGACATCGGGCTCCAGATGGTCGAACACCGTCGCCAGCTCGAGCAGCCCGAGGCCGGTGGTCTTTGCCATGGCCGCCAGGTTCCCCCCTTCGAGCACCATATGCACCCGGGCAGCGACCGGGAAACCGTCGGCCTCGATGAATCGAGAGGCCATGCCATACCGGTCGAGCAAGGCGGAGGCAGCGACGACCAGCTGCAGCTCCAGCTCGGGGTGATCTTGGATGGCGCGCAACGCCGTCTTGATGCGGCTGTAACTCGGCCGCGCTGTGATCACCACGCAGACCTTGCGAGTCATACGCCGCTCGCCAGATCGCTGGCTTCCAGACGCTGGTCGGCTCGCACATCACGCACTAAACGGGCACCGATCAGGGCGGGCATTCGTGCTACCGGGATGCCATGCCCGGGTTTCTTGGCCGCCAAATGTTCCGCGCGAAGGACGGTGCCAGCGGGGAGATCGATCCGCGCCACCACGCTCTTGGTGAAGAGCCGTCGGAGTGGCAGCAGCTCGGTCGCCATGGCGTCCTTGTCAAGCGGCGAGGCCAGCATCCGCTCGATCCAGCGCACGCCCTCGACCAACTGGCGGAGCTCGCCGGTCGTCACGGACGACGTCACATCCGGACCGAACATCTCGCGACTGAGGGTCACATGAACCTCGACCAGCTTGGCCTCGAGCGTTGCGGCGGCGAGCGCGGGGTAAATCGACCCCGAGTGGTCGCTGAGCCCCACCGGACAGTCGTAGCGTTGGCGCAGGACCTCGAGCAGATTGAGCCCCACCTGCTCGGGTGCACAGGGGTAGGACGACGTGCACTGCAGCACGGCGAGCGGATTGCCGCGCCGGCGAACCCGCTCGACCGCGGCATCGATCTCGGCCAGGCCACTCATCCCGGTGGACAGCAGGACGGGCAGCTGGCTCTCCAGAACCGCATCGAGCAAAGGCCCGTTTCCCACCTCGCCGGACGGAATCTTCCAGGCGGCCACCCCAACACGCTTCAGTAGCTCGGCCGCTTCGATCGAAAAGGGCGAGCTGAGAAACAGCAGCCCCCGCTCGCGGGCGTGTCGGCGAAGCTCCTGCCACTGGTCTGCAGTGAATTCCATTCGCTGCCAGTAGGCGAAACGGGATTCATCCTGAGGGCTGAACTGCACCCGCCAGGGCTCATCCGGAGTACTTTCGGCGCGGGCGATATGGGTCTGAAACTTCACCGCGTCCGCGCCGGCCGTGGCAATCGCGTCCACGAAGGCGTGAGCCAATCCCAGGCTCCCGTCATGAGCCTGGGCCACCTCACCGATGACGAGGCAACGGTCGCCTGCGAGATCGAGGATGCCTTCCTCTGGCGGGGTGCCCATCAAAAAGCTCCATCGAACTTAGGGTGGAGCCGGGACGCCGCGGCGGCCGCGGCACAGCAGAGCCGTAGAGGGTCGTCCAGCGTCGAGGCTCCATGGTGAATTGGGTTAGCACAGTGCAACAGGCAACATCCAGGCCCGGCGGGGGGGTATGGCTCAGACTTGAGAACCCACTTGAGATGTAAACTCCAAACGTGAATGCATTAATGGGTTACCAACCGTAGAAACTTCTCGTCTGTGACCCGGATAGTGCGCTCCGCAGACGGGTCGTGTGGCCACGCCGCTACACCTGCGGTGGCCGCCCCCCTGCTGCCGCGCCATCCACTGGGCCTTTTGGCCGCCGGTGGCTCAACTCTCCAACAGCTGCTCCAGCGGCAGCGGTGACCGTCCGCCGGGGGCATCCTTGGTGTCGACCCGAGCCAGCCGCATGGAGTCCAGCGATCCGTCGCAACGGTTGATACCGCGTCGCATGGTAAGGCCGGCGCAGCACCCCAGTGATCGCGCTATGCCGATGACCATGTCACTGTAGCTGGCCGGCCCACCGTAGGGATAGCTGATCCAGTCAAAGCGCGGGACATCAGCCTGGAGTGCCTCACGGAGGGAGTTGAAATTCGCTGCCAGATCAGTGCGACACTCGTCCGGACTCGCCGAGGCGAGATGCAAATGCTCGTGACCGTGCAGCCCGATTACCTGCCCCATGGCGAGGAGGTCGCGCAACCCTGAAGGGTCGAGATAATGGCTAGCCACGAGCTCGGGCTCATTATCGAAGCGCGTGGCAAACACCCGAGAGACCACTTGGCTGCGCGGTGCCTGGGGGACGATGGCATTGAGGTAGTATTTGATTTGGGCCGTGGGCTGGTCATCGTAGCGATACTGGCTCGCGGCGGCAATGGGATCGACGTCGGCCAGTCGGGGCGCTACACCCGGAGGCGTGCGCTGCTTCCTCGAATTCTTGTGCCAATGCGCGATAGCTGAAGGCCCCGGCCAGCAGATGCGCCTGATGAACGGAGAGCAGCCGGCGCGACCGCCAGGAGCCGGTACTGACGTTGGACACTCCGGAGATTCCACGCGCGGCGAGTATCGGGCCGACGTAAGCCGGGTGATCCGCCAGCCCGTCATCAAAAGTCAGCACGCATAGCGGCCGCGAGGGCGCGCCATCGCGTTCGCTCAGCAGTCGGAGCACCCGGTCGGGGTGGGGGAAATCGAAGCGTGCGCTCAGCAGGTCGACTTGCCGCTCGAAGGCTGCTACCTCGACGAAAGGTAGGCCCGGGCACCACGTCGGGTTCGCGGGCCGCACGTGATGGAAGTTGACGAACAGGACGAGCGGCGTAACCGCAGGCATACTTTCTCCGAGAGATGCGTTGCGCCGTGGTGGCGTGGTACCCTGCAGTTCCGGGGATGAGCGGTTACCCAGAGATTGCCCGCCACGCAGCATTCGAGCATGGAACAGTCCGTAACGAGCACCTACCGGGAGGCCGGCTGGAAGGCGATGGGCAGGAAAGTTGAGTCAGAGGCCAGTGGCTCCGCGACGAGGAGATAACCGCGAGCGCTCTGATCCAGCTATGCGGCTGGAGTTCGTGGATGAAACTGAGGCTCTACACCAGTGCCCGAGGCGAGATTCGAACTCGCACGGGGTTGCCCCCGGTGGATTTTGAGTCCACTGCGTCTGCCGTTCCGCCACTCGGGCCGGGCGGGTAACTTCGCCCGGCTCCGCGCGGTTCGCAAGCGAGCTGACCCATTGGGCGAGACGTACCCTTCACCTCCTCTGGACGTACTGGTGCTCATTCGCGGGTCGGCCAGGATCTAACCCTCACAGCCTAATCGCTGGCGGAAGGCCTGCCGATCAAGTAGTGCTCGAGTTGCTCGGCCATCAGCTTGTGCCCCTGGGCGGTCCAGTGCGCGTCATGCTTGAAGTAGAGAAGGTCGCTGCCGGTGTACGCGCGGAAAGCTGGAAACACGTCAAGCAACTCGATGTCATTCTCCCTGGCGAATTGGCGCAGTTTGAGCAGGCTGCGATCGCTGATGATCGCTCCACTCGCCACCATACCGCTTCTTCCAGGCACCCATTCTCTCGCGTTAACTTGATGACCCCAGGGATAGACGGTCAACAGGAAATCGATCCGACGACCCCGGCAGTAGTCCCGGATCCTCAGGATACTGTCAAAGATGTTTTGCCACTCCCGAGTTCTGTCCACGGTGTCGGCGGCTAGCGTGTGCAGGAGAACGATGGGGTTCAACACAGTCACGGTGTTTGCGATGGTGGGAGGCGCTGCCGCCCCAGTGCCAATATCGATGTAGTGAAGCGCCAGTCGGGTGATGAATAAGTGGCGATTGATCCAGTCCCTGATCTTGTTGACCATTGAAATGGGTCTTCCAGGCTCCTCTACGCCGCTGACCCCTACAATCTCGCCATTCGCCCCTCGGCGCGCGGCACTCCGGTAGGCTGTTTCCTGTTCCACATCGCTCATGTCGAAATTGAGCACTACCAGATCAGGGTCCAGCCGCCCCAAGTACCTTGTCAGTTGCAGGTACTCAAGGATGGGTGCGTAACTCCCGACCCCGGCATTCACCACTTCAGCGCTCTTGCCCTTGAATGTCAGCCCTTTAGCACGGAGAGTTCGTTCCAGGGCTACCGAGAACGTTTCATCGTCCGCCACGCCATACCCCATTGTGAACGAGTCACCCAGCATCAGGATGCGATAGCTGGCCGGCTGCTTGGCCGGCTCGATGTCACGTCCGCGCAGGCCGAGATTATTGACTCGTTGAACGTAGTCATAGTCCATGGCCTGAAATCGCGAAAAGGTGCGTGGTTTCATCCTGTGGTGGAGAACAGGGTCGGCAACCTGGGGCGCGGAGAGAGGTTTAAGGAGGAAGTAGCCCGCGACGAGGTCACTGACTACATAAGTAGCCAGTGCGGCGATGACGGTTAGCCACACGTTTGCTATGAGTTGCTGGGTCCGACTTCCGTATGGAAGCAGCGACAGCAGCGAAAGCAGTGAGACGCCTCCCAGCGTAGCCAGGACCAGGGTAGCCGTCGGGCCGACCGATTCATCCCATAAGATCTTGTCGAGGAGAAGGATGCTCGCCAGGATCAGGGGAACGACCAGAAGACAGACAAGAATCTTTCGCATGGATGTCGCCTATTTCCTAGCAGCGGATGATATTCTAGCGGAAGTGGCCAGGAGCAACCGTGCGGGAATGATGAATCTACCTGCCCCTCGTGGAGGCTGCATCGGCGACAGGCGGTATCTAGCTCTACGGCCATGGCGCAACCTCTAACCAACTCGACCCACCGCCTGAGGAAGGGGGGTGGGACAGAACGCATGCTCCGGAGCTACGCAGATCGACTGGCGTCAGTAGATGGCATGAGCTGGCAGCTTTGAGTCTACCAATATGGTGCAATTCCCGTGGGCGCCAGTAGCGGATGCTCCTAGGTGGCGCAAAGTTTTGCACTGCCTGTTCTCAGCGAATGGAGGGTGCCCGGGGAGATTCGAACTCGCACGGGGGTTGTCCCCGATGGATTTTGAGTCCACTACGTGCCGTTCCGCCACTCGGCCACCGATAGCTTCCCCCCGAAAACCAATCGCAAACGCACCGGCGCGGCGGCCTGAGTCAGCCGGCGATATAGCCAGCAGGCACGGAAGCTGCTAGCTTGAAACACAGCATCGCGATCTCCGCGCCGCGCCACTACCTTCGCGCGTTCACATCGAAACCTCTATCAGTCACCGGTACCCGGCTTATGACGGGAGCGCGGTACATTCTCGGCGTCTCGGCCTACTACCACGACAGCGCCGCGTGCCTCCTGCGCGATGGCGTGATTGTTGCGGCAGCCCAGGAGGAACGCTTCACGCGACTGAAGGGCGACGCCTCCTTCCCCAGCCACGCAGTGGCCTTCTGCCTCGAGCACGCCGGGATCTCGATCAACGATGTCGAGGCCGTGGGCTTCTACGACAAGCCCATTCTCAAGTTCGACCGGATCCTCGAGACCTATCTCGGCGGTGGCTCCGCGGGGATTCCGCTCGTTCCTGAAGGCTGGTCCACTCTGGATCACCGAAAAGCTCTACATGGACCGGGGCCTCCGCGAGGCCCTCGGCTACGATGGACGCATCCTGTATGCGGAGCACCACGAATCCCATGCCGCGAGCGCCTTCTTTCCGTCGCCGTTCGAGAGCGCGGCGATTCTCACCATGGACGGCGTGGGCGAGTGGGCGACCGCTTCGATCGGCCTGGGATCCGGTAGTGACATCGAGATGATCCAGGAGCTCCACTGGCCCAACTCGCTGGGCTTGCTCTATCGCGCGGTCACGTACTACACGGGATTCAAGGTGAATTCCGGCGAGTACAAGGTCATGGGGCTCGCGCCTTACGGCGGGCCCCACTACGTCGACCTGATGCTTCGGGAGCTGGTGGAACTGCGAGAGGACGGCTCTTTCACTCTCAACCAGCGGTATTTCAACTACCTCAGCGGCCTCACCATGACCAGCGAGGCGCTCCACCAGCTCTTCGGCGGGCCTCCGCGGGTGCCTGAGACGGCGCTCACTCAGAAGGAGATGGATCTCGCGCGCTCGGTCCAGGTGGTCTGCGAGGAGATCATGCTGCGGATGGCGCGGACCGCGCATCGGGAGACCGGGCGGAAAATCTGTGTCTCGCTGGAGGAGTTGCGCTCAACTGCGTCGGGAACGGGCGTCTGCTGCGGGAAGGGCCGTTCAAGCAGTTATGGATCCAGCCCGCTGCTGGAGACGCCGGCGGCGCCCTAGGCGTGGCCCAGCTCATTTGGCACCGACATCACCGCCAGTCACGCCGGGTCATCGCCGGTCGCGACAGCATGCAGGGTGCTCTACCTCGGCCCGGCTTTTCGCCCGAGGCCATCGAGCGGCTCTGAGTGGAGCTGGGAGCCGAGTACGAGCGGCTCGGCCGCAAGGAATTGCTGGAGCGGATCGCCGGCATCCTGGCGGATGAGAAGGTGGTCGGGCTGGTTCAACGGTCGTATGGAATTCGGCCCCCGCGCGCTCGGCGCGCGCGAGCATTCTGGGCGACCCGCGCAGCCCGCGCATGCAGGCCCAGATGAACCTCAAGATCAAGTTTCGCGAGGGCTTCCGCCCGTTCGCCCCCAGCGTGCTGCGGGAGCGGGTGGGGAGTACTTCGACATCGACGTGCGACTCCCCGTACATGCTTCTAGTGGCGCCGGTACGGCCGGAGCGCCAGATCCCGATGACCGATGAGCAGCGCAGTCTCTGGGGAATCGATCAGCTGAACGTTCCGCGCTCGGATATCCCCGCGGTCACCCATGTCGATTACTCCGCGCGGATTCAGACCGTCGCGCGGGAAGACAACCCGGATTATTACGATCTGCTCGGTGGAGTTCGAGCGGCTCACCGGCTGCCCGGTGCTGGTGAACACCTCGTTCAACGTTCGGGGCGAGCCGATCGTCTGCACGCCGCAGGACGCCCATCGGTGCTTCATGCGTACCCACATCGATTACCTGGTGCTTGGGCCCTTCCTGCTGGACAAGATGGCGCAGCCCGCGTGGCCGAGGAGAGCCTGGCGTGGCAACAGGAGTATCAGCTCGACTGACCGCTCGCGAGGGCCGTCGGTTCGGCTTCCTGGTGGGCGGGGCCTTCATCGCGCTCGGAGCGCTAGCGGCCTGGCGGGGCCACGCGCTCACGGCCGTGGTCCTAGTCTGCGTCGGTGGACTGCTGGGCCTGGCTGGACTCGCGGTCCCCACCCGGATGGGGCCGATCTATCGCGGGTGGATGGGGTTTGCAACCGCGCTCTCCAAGGTCACCACGCCGATCTTCATGGGTGTCGTCTACTTTCTGCTAGTAGCACCCGTCGGCCTGGTACGTCGCGCGCTGGGGCGATCTCCGCTGCGCCTCCCACCGCACGCGAGCAGCGCGTGGCAAAAGCGGGACTCTCACGTGCGCCGCAGCGACCTCGAGCGTCAATTCTAGGGGGCAGTATGGCAGGAAACTCGTTGGTACATGAGCTGTGGCTGTTCTTGCGTGTCCGCAAGAAGTGGTGGCTCCTCCCCATCATCCTGGTCCTTCTTCTGATGGGAGCCTTGCTCGTGTTCGCTCAAGGCTCGGCCCTGGCTCCGTTCATCTACACCATTTTCTGAGCAGGGTATCTCGCGGGACGCAAGGCGCGGCTGGGCACGCGGATCTGGCGCGCGCCATGTTCGTCCATGCGCGTCTGGGAGGGAGCGCAAGCTAAGGTTGGACTTGGTAGTGCTCCGCGTCGGAGTACAGTTCCCAACCTCGACCCGGGTGCGTCTGTGTCCGTCGTTCGGCCCAACAGGTTCCACCCCTGGCATGACATCCCCACCGGGCCCAACCCACCCACAGTGGTGACCGCCGTTATCGAGATCCCAACCAAGAGCGCAACAAGTACGAGCTCGACAAGAAGCTCGGCATGTTCCGGCTCGACCGGGTGCTCTATAGCGCGGTTCACTACCCTGGTGACTACGGCTTTCACCCTCGCACCCTGGGGACGATGGCGATCCGCTGGACGTGCTGGTGCTCATGACCATCCCGGTGTTCACTGGCTGCCTGGTGATGCCCGTCCGATTGGGCTATTCCACCTTGTTGACCGCGGCGCCGCCGATGAAAAGGTGCTTGCCGTGCCCACCGGCGACCCCTACTCCGATGGGCTTAACGATCTGAGCGACATCCCGCCGCACTACCTCAAGGAAATTGAGCACTTTTTCCAGGTGTACAAAGATTTGGAGGGAACTCGGACGGTGACCCGCGGGTTCGAGGGTGCGGACGCGGCCGGCACGCCATTACGATGGCGATGGAAAACTATAGACGCCGGGAGGTGTAACGCGTCATTCCAGCCCCTTCGGCGGCCCCAGAATCTCCCGCCACACCACGGCATCGCGGAGCTGCTTGGCGGTAAAGCCTTTCACCGCGGTATGGTCGGCAGGCTCGACCCGGATGCGTTGATCGAACGCCGCATGGTCGGCCCGGGTGACCGACCCGCCCCGCGCTGCCGCAGCCGCGACGCGACCGGCCTCCACCGCCTCGGCCTGATCGTCGCGGTCTACCCGGACGCGCATCGGCCGGCGCACCTCGGTCTCCAGGCTCTCGACCTCGGGCGCTGCCTCGAGCGTTTCCAGCTCCTCGACCTCCTCTTCCTGCGGGTGCTCGGTGCCCGACGGCCGTCCCATCGGCCCTGAGGATTGGTCCAAGGCTCGTTCCATCTCCCGCAAGAGCATCTCGAGACGGCTCCCCTCCCGCTGGGTCGCATCGCCAACCTCCGGGGCGCCGCGGCACTCCAACCCCCACGCGCCGCCTTGGCTCGGGCCGGTCCCGTTTCTTGACCAGCGCATTCACCACCAGCCAGAACAAGCCGAGCAGGAGGAGGCCGCCGAAGTCTCCCACGTCTCAGCTCCCTCCCGTCGGTGCGGAATCGCCGTGCCCGGCGATCGCCTGCCGCATGGTGGTGTCGGCCTGAACGTTCCTGTAGCGCTGGTAATCCATGACGCCGAGATTTCCGCTGCGGAAGGCCTCCGCCATCGCCAGCGGGATCTGCGCCTCCGCCGCGATCACCTTGGCCCGCTGGTTCTGTGCCTCCGCCTTGTACTCCTGCTCCATCGCCACGGCGAGCGCCCGGCGCTCCTCCGCTTTGGCCTGCGCGATCCGCTTGTCGGCCTCGGCCTGGTCGGTCTGCAGCTCGGCCCCGATGTTCTTGCCCACGTCCACGTCGGCGATGTCGATCGAGAGAATCTCGAACGCCGTTCCCGCGTCGAGCCCTTTCGACAAGACCGTCTTGGAGATCAGGTCGGGATTCTCCAGCACCGCCTTGTGCGACGTGGCCGATCCGATGGTGCTGACGATGCCCTCTCCCACCCGGGCCAGAATAGTTTCCTCCCCCGCCCCGCCGACCAGCCGGTTCACATTGGCCCGCACGGTGATCCGGGCCAACGCCAGCAGCTGGATTCCGTCCTTGGCCATGGCCGCCACCTTGGGCGTGGTGATCACCTTGGGGTTCACGCTCACCTGCACCGCCTCGAAGACATCCCGTCCGGCCAGGTCGATCGCGGCCGCCTGCTTGAACGAGAGCGGGATCTGGGCCTTGTCCGCGGAGATAAGCGCGTTCACCACCCGCTGCACGTGGCCGCCGGAGAGATAATGGATCTCCAGCTCGTTGATGGTCAGATCGAGCCCCGCCTTACGAGCGGTGATCAGAGGATCGACGATCGCCGATGGGTTCACCTTTCTGAGGCGCATCCCGATCAGGGTCAGGAAGGACACATGCACCCCGGAGGCGACAGCGCGGATCCAAAGCGCGATGGGGATGAAATGGAAAAACAGGACGAGCAGCAGGGCGCCGATGAACACCAGCGCCACGACCACCCCGAGGCTCAGCATGGAATCATCCACTGGAAATTCCCGGGTGATTAGTGTAAAGCAGCTTCAGGCTCCCCGAACCACGTGCCGGTATCCTTCGCTCCTGATCACGCGCACCGCGCTCCCCTGGCTCACGTATTCGCCTTCGGTCACGACGTCTACCCGTTCGCTGCCGATCCGGGCGGTTCCGGCCGGCCTGAGGTCGGTCAAGGCAACGCCGTCCTGCCCCACCAGTTCGGTCAGGGCCAGCGCCGTGGTGTAGCCTTCCGCCTGGCCCATGTGGCCGCGGAGAAGCAGCCCGGCAAAGCGTCCGCTGTTGGGCAGGTGGCGGAGCCAGGCGTAGATCACCACCGCGGTGATGAATAGGCTCGCGCCCAGGACCGCGAGCGCTTGCATGACGTCGCCGCCGCTGGGCGTTCCTCCGACCATCGCCAAGAGCATCGCCGAGGCTATGGCCACGATGCCGAGAATCCCGGCGACACCGAAACCGGGCAACACCAGGATCTCGACCAGCAGCGCGATGGTCCCCAAGCCGAGGAGGAGGATCTCTTCCCATCCGGCTAGGCCGAGCAGGAAGCTGGAACCGAAGAAGAGACCGAGCGATGCCAGGCTCAACACTCCCCCCAGGCCGAATGCCCCGGCCTTGATCTCGAAGACCAACCCCAGAATGCCCAGCGAGAGCAGCAGCGGGGACACCAGTGGGTTGGTGAGGAACCGAACCACCAGCTCCGCCCAGTTGGGCTGGGTGGAAACCACCGTTGCTCCGGGAAGCCCGATCGCGTCCAGCAGCTCGGCTTCATTGGCCACTTCACCTTTGGCGAAGCCGACCCGCAAGGCCTCGGAGGTGCTGAGGGTGAGCAGCTGACCCTTGGCCACCAACCCGGGGATTTCCACGTTCTCGTCGACCATCGCCTCGGCGATGCGAGGGTCGAGGCCGCGCTGTTCCGCGATGGCCCGGAACTCCGCCCGCATGGCGGACACCAGCTTCTCCGAGGCGCGCACTCCTTCACCATCGACCGGCGTGGCCGCGCCGAGCACTGCGCCGGGACGCATGTAGATGCCGTTGGAGGAGAGCGCGATGAGGGCACCCGCGCTGAAGGCCCGGGGATTCACGAAGGCGTAGACCGGTGTGGTGGCCTCCCGCACGGCGTCGGCGATGCGTTCGGCGGCATCGATCCGGCCGCCCGGCGTGTCGATGTCGAGATAGGCAGCCTGGGCGCCGGCCGATTGGGCCTCGCGGAGGCTGCGGGCCACGTAGGGCGCCAGGCCGTTCTCCACGGTGCCGGTCACGCTGATGCGGTACACCACCGGGGTTTGCGCGACCATCGGGAGGGGTGCCGTGAGCCAGGCGAGCGCAAGGAACACGCGGCGCATTACACGATCCTGTGCGGGAGAATGGTGGAAATGTAGTGGGGGCGCGGGGAGCCTGCTATCTTAGCCTGATGAGACGACCCTGCATCATCGCCCACCGCGGAGCCTCCGGTTACGAGTACGAAAACTCGCGTGCCGCCTTTCGGCGCGCGGTCATGATGGATGCGGACGGAGTGGAGCTGGACGTGCACGCCACTCGGGACGGGGCGATCGTCGTGCATCACGACCCCGAGCTTCCCGGCTTCGGGCCCATCGGCCAGCTCTCATTGAGCGACGTGCGGCAAGTGCGGTTGCGCAACGGGGAGCCCCTGCCGCTGCTGGGGGATATCCTGGAGCTGATGGGTGATCGGGATGTCTGGATCGAGGTCAAGACCCTGCCGGAGAGCCACGACCACGAGCTGCTGTCGATTCTCGACCGGGGGCCGGCACCTGAACGGTACGCGGTTCACAGCTTCGATCACCGGATCGTGCGCCGCCTGGGAGCCGAGCGATCGGAGCTGCGGCGGGGAATCCTGCTCTCGGCCTACTTAGAGGATCCGGTAGCCGCGATGCGAGCCGTGGGAGCAACCACGCTGTGGCAGGAATGGCAACAGGTCGACCGGGAGTTGGTGAGCCGGGTCCACGATGCCAGTTGCACCATCATTGCGTGGACGGTGAACGACATCGGCGACCTCGAGCGGATGGCGCGCTTGGGCGTCGACGGGCTCTGTGGCAACTACCCCGACCGCATCCGGGTCGCCATCGCCGCGCGGGTAGAGGAGCCATCCCGGACCTAGGACGGCTAGGCTACGCCACTCGAATCCAGCGGAGCGGGGGGCGCCGCCGCCGGGCTCCGCCGGGCTTCGGCCAGCTGGCCCTCCAGCCGGCCAATTTCCGCCTTCAAGTCGTCCAACCGGAACATGAGCGCGTCGATCCGCCGGGGCTCGACCTCGCCGCCTCGCTCGCGCCGGTGCAGCAGCAGTCCCAGGTCTCGCGCCACGTTGTCCTGCTTGCGACGGAGGCGCAGCAACTCGATCTGGATCTTCCCTTCATCCAATGCACCCCGGGCCTTCTTGCCGAACGCCTCCAATTCCTGGTTCAGGCGATCGAACAGAGTGGATTTCGTCATCGATTCCTCCCAGTTGACCCTTTCGCAAGATAAACGCAAAGGAGGGACGCGGCCGTCGCGTCCCTCCTTCCGAGATTGGCTGCGGAGTTGGCCCGGCTCCGTCTAGGACGCCGCCGCTTCGGTGGCAGGATAGACCGAAACCTTCTGCCGGTCCTTGTCCTTGAACTCGAACTTGACGACTCCGTCGATCACCGCGAAGAGCGTGTCGTCGTTGCCGCGCCGCACGTTCTTGCCGGCGTGAAACTTGGTGCCCCGCTGGCGCACCAGGATGTTGCCGGCGATGACCCGCTCCCCGCCGAACCGTTTGACGCCGAGGTATTGCGGGTTGCTGGTTCGGCCGTTGCGACTGGAGCCGACACCCTTCTTATGCGCCATGTTTGCCTCGACCCAACTTGAGATCGGTAATGCGAACCTCGGTGAACCGCTGCCGATGTCCGGTCTTCCGGCGGTAGTTCTTCCGCCGCTTGAACTTGAACACGTAGATCTTGGGCTCCTTCCCCTCGCCCACCACCTCGGCTTCAACCGACGCCCCGGCTACCAGCGGCGTTCCGGTTCGAATGGTGTCCCCATCGGAGGAGAGCAGCACCTCATCGAAAGTGACCTTGGACCCGGCCGCCGCATCCATCAGCGGAAGCCGGAGCGTCTTGCCCTTCTCGGCCCGGAACTGCTTGCCCAAGGCCCGAAAAATCGCGTACATGTTGAACCTGTAGACTAAAGTCGTGAGCGAAAGTTAGCCGCTAAGGGTAAAGCGGGTATGGGCTTGGCGCAAGGGCAGGATCCCACTACAAGTCGAAGCGGAGCTCTACCCCCAGGTACCGGCTCTCTTCCCGGAAGAACTGCCGCTGGGTGGAAAGCCCATCGTGGGCGATCAAGGCGATTCCGAGGTCACGTCCCACCCCGCTCGAGCCGAGGGAGATACCCAGTTTGGCCGAGGTGCTCACCCGCCAACTGGTGGCGGCGTTGCCTTCGAAGTACACCCCACCGACCAGGCGGAGCGACTCGCCCAGTACTCCCCCGATCGGGCGGCCGCGGAAATCGACGGCCAGCGACGCCCCCGGCCGCTCCAATCCCAGCTCGTCAAGCAGGACGTAGCTGACGCTGCTGGTAAGCCGCCAGGCGCCGGCTCGATAGCTGGCCCAGCCGACCGCCACTTCCCTGCTCCAGTCGAGCCGCGCCGCGTTGAAGCGGTCGCGATATTCATCGCCTAAGTGGCTGCTTTCATGGTACAGCTCGAGGGTCAGCGCCCAGGGGCCTTCGATGGCTGTGGTGTTGAGGCCTACGACCCAATCGTTGCTGATCAACGCACTGCGCGTGTCGGAGAGGCTGAAGCGGGCGTACACCTGGGAGCCGAACCCGAGCGTGATCGGGCGATCGCCGCTCCGCAGGGCCAGGACGGGAAAGTTCTCCCCCAGCGCCACTTCGGCTTCCGACTCTTGGCCGAACCGGCTGTCCCCATGCCGCGCGGAGAGCAGGCGTCCTGCCAGGCCATGCACCCGAGGAGACGCCTCGGGGAGCTCGAAACTCAGGACCTGGGGAAAGAACCGCTCCTGCGCCGCGGCACGGCTGGCCAGGCACCCCATGATCGACCCGACGATTATCGCGATCGCCGGCGTTCGGATGCTTGACATTGCTCACCCGCTCCAAGATTATCCGCGGGCCGACGGCTCCAATGGCCCGCCGGTCGTCGTGGAATTTACTCCTCTCCACCGCGGAGTGAAGCACCATGCTGTTGAGCTCGATCCTCGCCGCTTCCCTGCTGTCGGCACCCGGTCCGGCGGACTCCACGCCCAATGTCACGGTGGCGGTGGACTCCAGCCGCAAGGAACTGATCATCACGGCGGGTCCCTTCGATCTACCCAACATGCCGCCGATGGAAGATCACGCCATGATGGACCTGGGCATGTCGCACGACACCCCGGTACAGCACTTCAACTGGCCGGTTGACGGCTGGTTCCGCGGCTTCAGGGTAGAGCTCACGGACGCTGCCGGACGACCGGTCCCCCGACACGTGATGCACCACCTGATCATGGTGAATTTCAGCCGCCGCCAGCTGGTCTATGCCGCCGCCGAGCGGCTGATGGGAGCGGGCACCGAGACCGACGACGAGATCAGCGTTCCCAAGACCATCGGTGTGCCGATGAAGCCCGGCATGAAGCTCGGCATGTACGTCGCCTGGCACAACGACACCGGGCAGGATCTCAAGGGCGTGTATCTCAAGCTGGCCATGCTGTGGACGCCGAAGAATCAGAATCCGCCGCCGGTCAACGCATTGCCGATCTACATGGATGTGAACCTGACCGTGGGCGGGAGCAACACCTTCGACGTGCCCCCCGGCAAGTCCAGCAAGTCGCATGTCTTCACCCTCCCGGTCGGCGGCCGCCTGCTAGGCGTGGGCGGGCACATGCACGATTACGGCGTCCGGGTCAGGTTGGAGGACGTGGAGACCGGTAAGGTGTTGGCCCGCGTCGTAGCTACTCGGGATTCCGCCGGGAAGCTGGAGCGAATGAGCCGAAAGCTCTTCGGCGTTACCGGTGAGGGGCTCAAGCTGAAGGCCAATCACCAGTATCGGGTGGTGGGTGAGTATGACAACCCAACCAACGAGACGTTGATCAAGGGTGCCATGGCGCACATGGTCGGTCTATTCACGCCCGACGATATGAGCCGCTGGCCGGCGATCGATCCCTCGAATCCGGATTACAAGCGGGATATGGCTTCGCTGCAGGTACGGGGAGAGATGGTACATCACGGGCATAGTGGGCATTAGCTACGGCTATCAGCTATCAGCTATCAGCTATCCGCCTAACGGCCAATCGTTTTCAAGCGCAGCGATAGCGGATAGCCGATAGCCAATCGCCTACTTCACAATCCTTCTCACACCCACCCACCGCTTGTACCACCAGCGCCCGTAAGGATCCTCCGCGCTCAGCGCGCTCACCTGCACGCCCCGAGTTGCGCTGTGGATGAAGCGCCCGTCACCCAGATACAGGCCCACGTGGGTGACCGGGCCACCGCGATTGGAAAACGTGAGGAGGTCGCCGGGCGCCAGTTGGGCCAGCTTCTTGGGCACCTTGGTTCCTTGACGGGCCTGCTCGGCACTCCGTCGTGGCAGCGTGATTCCGTGTCGCCCATAGGCGTACTGGATCAGGCCGGAGCAGTCGAACCCTTCGCCGTCTTCGCCGGTGCCGCCGAACTGATAGGGCCGGCCCATGACTTCGGTCGCGGTGGCGATCACCGAATCGGTGACCCTGGCTCCGATCGGTCGGGTCACGCCGGGGGTGTCCGGAGTGTCCGGAAAATCCGCGAGTGGAACCGGCTGGGGCTCTCGGGGCGATTCGGCCGGGCCGCGGGACCGGCCGCCTCCCCATCGGATCGATACCCCCGCCGCCAGCTCGAAGCCGTCCCTGCCGTCCAGGGAAAGCTCTCGCCACCGGCCCTCCGCGCCGACCGTCAGAAACGAAGCCGGAAACAGCTCCCACCCCGCGCCGGCCGACCAGGAGCCCCAGAAGCTGGAGAAGTTCCACGAGTGCGGCGAGCCGACTCCGCCGCCGAGTCCGGCGACCAGGTAGGGACCCTCACTGCCACCACGGAAAGCGGTCAGATCGGCGCCGATCCCGGCGAATCCACCGTCCTCACCCCCCACGCGACGCATATAGTCGCCGTGCACCGTGCTGCCCAGCACACTGTTGAACTGCTGAGAAAAGCCGAGCCGGTAGACCGTCCATCCTCCCCCATCGTAGAACCGCCCGACCTGTCCCTCGACGCCTTGACCGCCCGCCGCTGAGGGAAGCATTGCGAGACACAGCAGTAGAGCCGCCGGGCGGATCATCGTTCCCTGACCGGACGCCCGCTGCGGAGATCGACCAGGTACCAGTCACCCGGCCGGCAGCGATCGGAGAGGCGGGCTCGAAGCGTGGTGTCGTTCACCAGCTCGGGCGCAGTGGCGGTATACAGCAGCGGGACCGGAATGCGGGTGTCCCCCCTTCGGATCTCTATCGTACGATCGACGCAGGGCACGCCGTCCACTGATTTGCCGGGACGGGCCAGGGTGAACCAGATCTCGACCCCGCCGGGTGCTGTGGCGACAAGGGAGTCGGGAAGCGTGGCCGGTTGGCGGGCCGGGGGTTCTTGCCGGGGGCCGTCGGGACCACCACAGGCCGCCAGGAGCAGCGCCAGCCGGATCGGCCACGCTTTCATTTCGAGTCGGGCTCGCCTATCAGGGGGAGCGCCTTCTCCAGCGTATCCGGAATCCCCTCCTCCGTCACCGCCAGAACCTCCCTGACCTCGGGTGACTGCCGCAGGTACTCGAGCCACCCCAGCAGCGCCGCAAAACCGGTGAGTGCACCACACAGCGCGGTGATCGCCAGCCCCTCGAATGGATCGCTCACTCGCATTGCAAGGAGCGCGCCGCCGACCGCCCCGAAAAACGAAGCTGCCCACGCAAGGAAAGGCGTGAGCAGCCAGCCGAAGATGCGAAAGAGCAGCCGAACCCAGGTCATGAGCTCAGGTCCGGCGACTTCCCAGGGCTGAGAGCGCGGTGGCGAGTGCGACGCCTGGTAAAAAGGCGACGCCGAAGGTCGCCACGGTCCATCGCGCGCCCGGGAAGCCCAACACTATCCCGAGAACGGCCGCAAGAATCGCGAACGCGGCGGCCATGCCGAATGCCCCGAGCACGGAGACCCGTCCGTTTCGCGCTTCCTGATTGGCGAGAATCCAGGCCCCCATCCAGGGCAGGAAGGTGCCCACCATCCACCAGACCGGATGGTACCACCAGTTACTGCCGCCGATCTCCTGCCACCGATTGGTGTAGGTCCCGATGTTCTGAAGCAGGGAGACATCGATCAGCAGAAAGACCAAAGTCGCGCCGAGCCCGATCCCGGCTGCTCCGGCAATGCCCTCGATGGTAAACGCTCGGGTCCAGAGTCCCGGGAGCAGTGTCACGGCTGCCAGACCCGCCACCAACAGCAGGCTCAGGACTATGGTCTCGACCGGTCCCTCGAGAAAGCGAGACGCGAGGGAGAGGAGGAGCACCAGCACGGCCTCGAGCAGGCCCAGCTTCACCGAGCCGCGAACGATCGCCGGAACATCGGTCAGGTCATGAATGCCGTGATGATCCACCGGTGCGTGCATGCCGTCTCCGGAAGGGGTGGCGGGAAGTATACCGGGGGCTCGCGCGAGGGGCCAAGGGCGCCCCTACCTGCCCCAGCCCAGCACTACGGCTGTGTCGGTAACGGCCCAGGCGCCGAGCGCCAAATACATTCGCCGTTGGTGATCCGAGGGTGCCATCCGGCGATAGCGCGCCCGCCAGGGGATCAGGACCGCCGCCCACACCGCCAGGGCCAGCGCCAGGCCACCCCAACGCGGGAGGTCTCCCGGACCCAGCCGCCAGCCGGCCCGCAGACCCGCCGCCACGAACAAAGCGAACGCGACGACCACCGCCGCCACTGCGGCGTCGAGACTGCGGCCGAGGCCGAGCACGCAGGCCAGTGTGCGATCGCCCCGGCGGGAATCTTCCTCCACCTGATAGAGC
The DNA here is from genome assembly GCA_963812755.1 of uncultured Gemmatimonadales bacterium. Taxonomy (GTDB): domain Bacteria; phylum Gemmatimonadota; class Gemmatimonadetes; order Gemmatimonadales; family GWC2-71-9; genus CAVVWJ01. The sequence continues at coordinate 22,303 of CAWEWK010000006.1, forward strand.
TGCGTCAGCGGATAGAGCGCAGCGAAGAGGGGACAGAAGGCGAGCAGCACCAGCAGCCCTGCCCCACTCACCGGCAGTCCGGTCGCGGCCCAGCCGGCATACGGCGTGAGAGTCCCGAACCCCCACATGTTGATCACCCAATCGGCACCGGCCACGGCTTTGAGCCGAGCCGGCGGGACCGAATAGAGAACGGAAAGCACGAAGCAGATCCCGTAGGCCACCCGGTAGGCCGGCGGAAGGGCGAACGCGAGCAGCTGTCCGGCGGCCATCAGGCCGAGGCTGAATCCGGCGAGATGCCGTGGCGGGGGTGGCGGACGCCGAAGATAGGCCACGTCTCCCTCGTCCCTGTCGTATGCGCTGTTGAGCGCAAGGGTACCGCCGTTGAGACAGATCACCCACAGCGCCAGCCCGAGCAGCGCCGACTCGAGATATTCGCCGCGTGAGGCGCCATCGATGCCTACCGCGAGGAGATACCCCACCACCGTGTGGGCCGCCATGATCGGCCACTCGGCCGGTCGCAGGTGGAGCAGGTAGTCGAGCCGAGCACCGAGCAGGCGGTACCCCGCCTGGCGGGCGAAGGTCACCAGGAGAGTCCCAAGTGTCCGGCGGCGAGCCGGAGTCCCTGAAGGGTGAGGTGGGGTTCGGCCTGTTGGATGGTCTTGGTGATGGGAACCACGCTGGTGGCCAGTCCCCCGGTGGCGACGACCCGAACCGGACCGGGGCCCGGCCATTCGGCCTTGATGCGGGTCACGATTCCATCGACGGCGTCGGCGGTGCCGTAGAGCACTCCGGCCTGGATGCACTCTTCGGTACGGCGCCCGATGACTCGGGAGGGAACTTTCAGCTCGGTCGCCGGCAGTTTGGCGGTGCGCCGGGTAAGCTGATCCGCGGCGGTCCGGAGCCCCGGCATGATGACGCCGCCGATGAAGCGGCAATCGGCCGTCACGCAGTCGAAAGTGGTGGCGGTACCGAAGTCGACCACGATGGTGTCGCTGCGATACAGCTCCACCGCCGCTAGCGCATTGACGATCCGGTCGGCGCCCACCGTGAGCGGCTCGTCCACGTCCAACGTCACCGGAAGCGGAGAGCGCGCGTCCACCGCGGTACCGGTGGACCCGGTGGCGTTGGCCACGCCCTCGACCACGCTCTGGGTGACGCTGGGTGCCACCGACGCCAGGCAGACGGCTCGTATTTCGTTGGGCGAATGACCGGCCTGAATCAGGAAGCCGCCGACGGCGCTGCCCCACTCGTCCGGGGTGCGATCGGGATTGGTGGTGAGCCGCCAGTGAGCTTGAAGCTCATCGCCCTGGAACAGACCCAGGGTGATCTCGGTGTTGCCGATGTCGAGGGTAAGGAGCATGGGGTCGAAGTTACGGGAGGACCGGGCGCCGGGCCAACTCTACAGTGCCGGCGCGACACCTGGTCACCGAGCCATCGTCTGCTTGAATCAACAGGCTGCCGTCGTCACCCAATCCTGCTGCGATGCCGGCGACCGGCGCCCGCAGCGACGTACCACGGAGCCAATCACGCGCGGCCCACCGGTGGAGCTCATCTCGCCTCAGTCGCGGACCGACCAAGTCGAGCCGGCAGAGCCGGGCGACGAGTGCTTCGAGAACGTCTTCCACACCTACCCCGGCCATATGCTGCTCCAGATTGGTCGCCGTCCCGGCGAGCGGCCCCGGCACCGGGTTCGTCACGTTGATGCCGATGCCTGCTGCGATCCAGCTCAACTGGTCCCCCTGCCACCGAGCCTCGCAGAGGATACCGCCCAGCTTCTGGTCGGCCAGCATCACGTCGTTCGGCCACTTGAGTCTCACCCGCTCGCCCAGGCCCATGGCTCCCAGCGTCTCCGCCGTCACCAGCCCGACCCGGATGCTGGCCAGCTCGGCTTCGACACCGCTCTCCGGGCGAAATAGGATGCTGCACCAGAGTCCCCCCCGTGCCGAGTGCCAGGGCCGTCCTCGCGAGCCTCGTCCTGTGCTCTGCTCCGCGGCCACCACGACCGTCCCGGATTCGGCGCCGGCAGCGGCCATCTCGTGCAACAGGTCCATGGTGGAGTCGACCCGGTCGAACCGATGGATGCGGCCCATCACCTGGCCATCAGCAACAGCAGCACACCCAGGACGATGCGATACCAGGCGAATACCGTGAAGCTGTGCCGGGAGACGTAGGCCAGAAAGGCTTTGACCACCAGAGCAGCGGAGAGGAACGAGACCAGAAAGCCAACGGCGAAGAACGGAAAGTCGCTGGCCGACAGCGCCCCCCAGCTCTTCAGTAAGTCATAGAGCGTGGCCGCGAACATGACCGGGATCGCGAGAAAGAAGGAGAACTCGGTCGCCGCGGTGCGAGAGAGTCCCAGGGCATAGCCGCCCATGATCGTGGCGCCGGAGCGGGATGTCCCGGGAATCAGCGAGAGGACCTGCGCCAGGCCAATGCCGATGGCCGTTCCAGCGGGGACCTCTCCTACCTCGGTTATCCTGACCGTCGGGCGCCACCGCTCGATCAGGAGAATGAAGATCCCGCCGACCACGAGGGCCCAGGCGACGACGCTGGTATTGAAGAGTCGTTCCTTGATCCAGTCGTGGGCCAGAAGCCCCACGATGGCGGCGGGAAGAAATGCCAGGATCAGGTTGCCGAGAAAGCGGCGACTGGACGGATCGTGCCGGGCGGCGAGGACGATTCGGGTCAGTCGCAGGCGATAGAGCCACACGATCGCCAGGATGGCTCCGAGCTGGATGAAGATGTCGAAGGTCTTCGCGCGAGCATCGACTTGGCCCAGCCATTCGCTGACGACGATCAGGTGGCCGGTGGATGAGACCGGAACGAACTCCGTCGCCCCCTCGACCAGGCCCAGAACCACCGCCTTGATGAGGAGGTCAGGCGACATACCAGGGCCTCACCGAAGAACCTCGTGGTACAGCTCCTCGTACATGGGGACGATTCGGTCGGCGGAGAACTCGCGTGCCTTGGCGATCGCCGCAAATCGCATGGCGGCGTGACGTTCCGGGTCGCGAAGCAGCTCGATGCCCCGCCGTGCCATTGCCTCCACCGAGCCGGGCGGTTCCAGGATTCCATTGACCCCGTCGTCCACCACTTCGGGCAGCCCGCCGGCCCGGCTGCCGACCACGGGCGATCCGCAGGCCATCGCCTCCAGCGCGGCCAGCCCAAACGATTCCGATTGAGAAGGCAGGATGAAGAGATCGCTGGCTTGAAGCAGCGAGGCGACCGAGTCGAGCCGTCCGAGGAAGCGAACGTCGGTGTCGACGCCAAGCTCCCGGGCCTCAGTCTCGGCATCGACCCGTTCGGGGCCGTCGCCGATCATCACCAGCGTTGCCGGCAGGGCCCGGCGGATTCGGGCGAACACTCGAACCACGTCTTTGACCCGCTTCACTTCCCGAAAGTTGGAGACGTGGGTGATCACCTTGTGCCCCTCCGGCGCGACCGCGCTTCGCGCCCCCGGCTCTCCCGGCCGGTACTCGTTGAGGTTCACGAAGTTGGGAATCACCTTGAGGTCGCAGCTGACACAACCGAACGCCCGGTAGGTCTCGTCCCGCAGATAGGTGGATACCGCGGTCACCGCGTCGGAACGCTCGATGGAGAACTTGGTGATGGCGTAGAAGCTGGACTCCTGGCCGACCAGGGTGATGTCGGTGCCGTGCAGAGTGGTGATCACCCGCAGCCGCCGCTCACCGTTGAGCATCTCGCGCGCGAGGTAGGCCGTGGTCGCGTGGGGGATAGCATAGTGCACGTGAAGAATCTCGAGCCCTTCGCGAACCACCACCTCGTGCTGCTTGGACGCCAGCGCGAGGGTGTATGGAAAGTGATCGAACAGGGGATACCGTCCCATCTTGGTTTCCACCTGATGGTAGAAGACCCGCTCGGTATATCCCCGCAGACGGAAGGGAGAGTCGTAGGTGATGAAGTGAACCTCGTAGCCCCGCCGCGCCAGGTCGAGTCCCAGCTCGGTGGCCACGGCGCCGGAGCCGCCGTAGGTCGGGTAGCACGTGATTCCGATCTTCATGAGTCAGCGGTGAGTCCTTGCTTCTGCCAGAGCTCGACGATCTCCCTTGCCACTTTCTCCGCCCCTCTGGTCGCGTCGAGCATGATCGCCTCCCGGTCGAGCTGATGGCGAAACCAGGTTTCCTGCCGCTTGGCGTACTGCCGGGTGCTGGTGGCGATCGCTTCGGCCACACTCTCGCGCGGACGGCGGCCCTGCAGGTAGTCGACCGCCTCGCGAACCCCGATTCCATCCAATCCCGGAGCCGACGGGGAATGGCCTTCCGCCAGAACCGACGCCACTTCCTCGATCAGGCCCCGACGGATCATCTCCTCAGCCCGTCGGGCGATCCGCTGGTGCAACACCGGCCGCGGTGCGGTCAAGACAATGTACCACGGGTCGATGGCCCCACGTGCCTTGGCCGACTGCTGCCAATGGGTCAGCGCGTGACCGGTGAGCAGCGCCACCTCGATGGCGCGGCTGGCTCGCTGCCGCCCACCGCCCCTGAAACCGGGGTCGAGCCGGCCGGCCCAGCGGAGCAGCTCCAGGGGCTCGAGCCGGGCGGTGAATGCGTCCAACGAGCGGCGACGTGCCAAGTCCAGTGGCGGCTCGTGAAACAGCCCCTCGGCCAGGGCCCGGACGTAGAGACCGGTCCCTCCCACGACGACGGGGACCCTCTTCCGGTTCCGTACCCCCTCGATCCACCGCTCCGCATCCCGCGCGAAGTGCCCGGCGCTGTACCGGCTGCCCGGCTCGACCACGTCGAGACCGTGGTGCGGGACCCGGGCTCGTTCCTTCTTGGTGGGCTTGGCGGTGCCGACGTCCAGCCGGCGGTACACCTGGCGAGAATCGGCGGAGATGATCTCCAGTGGCCAGTGTGCTGCCAGGGCCAGCGCCACTGCGGTCTTCCCCACCGCGGTGGGGCCCAGGAGGACCGGGATCCTAGCGCCGGCCAAAGCGGCGCTCCAGCTCCTCACGCGGTAACTGTACGATGGTGGCGCGTCCGTGCACGTCGTGGGGTGGGAGGTCGCTCGCGAACAGGCGCAGGAGCAGCTCGCGCATCTCCCTCTGTTCCAGTCGGGCGCCGGCCTTGATCGCCGCACGGCAGGCGAAGGTAGCCGCGAAACGCTCCAGCCGGTTGGCCCAGCCACCAAAGCGGCCGCGCGCCAGGTCGGCGATCATTTCCCGGAAGCACGCGCCGGCATCGAAACGGGGGTGTGGCGCCGGCACCGCGTGCACTACCACGGTGCGGCCACCGAAACCTTCGGTCTCGAATCCGATCCGCCGCAGCTCTTCACCATGCGCTTCCACCGCATCCAGTTCCTCGTCGGTCAGCTCCAGCGTCAGAGGCAGCAGGAGGCGCTGAGCCGGCGCTGCCCCCCCGGTGAGCTGAGCCAGGACCTGCTCGTAGAGAACCCGCTCGTGAGCGGAGTGCTGGTCTACGATGATGAGACCCTGGGGCGACTCGTAGACGATGTAGGTGTCGAAAATCTGGAGGAGAGGCTGTTGGAAGCCGAGGTCGACCTCTGGTGGTTGACCGGTGGTCCCTGCGGCGCCCGCGAGCTCAGGCGGGGCGAACAGATCCGCGAGCGGGGCGCCCATAGCCCCAACCGGTGCCATCCACTGCCCGTTCGACTGACCGCCCGTCACTGCGCCTACCGCGGCAGCCAGCGCCCCCAGCGCATGGCGCACCGCTTCCTCGACCACTCGCTCCACTCCGATGCGATCGCGGAAGCGCACCTCCAGCTTGGCCGGATGGACGTTGACGTCGACGTCCTCCGGCGCTACCGCGACCCGCAGGTAAATGGAAGGCCGGTCGCCGGGGTGAATCGCCGAGCGGTATCCCGCCTCCGCCGCTCGTACGAGGAACGGGTCCTTGAACGGACGCCCATTGACCAACAACTGGGTACGTCGCCCGCTGGGACCGGCATCACCCGGGCGTTGCACGAAGCCCTCCACCCGGAAGGCGCCGGCCGCGTAGCTGACCGGAACCAGCGTAGCGGCGAGATCCCTGCCCCATACCGATGCCAGACGCTGGTCAGCGCTCTCACCCGCGGGCACCGCGAGCCGGCAGGTGGCGTCTACGTGCAGCTCGAATCCGACCTCGGGATGGGCCAGGGCGAGCGTCGCCACCACCTCGTGTGCCGCCCGGGTCTCGCTGGCCACCGACCGAAGAAATTTCCGGCGGGCGGGAGTGTTGAAGAACAACGCCCGGACCGTGACAGTGGTACCCCGTTGGCGCACCGCGTCGCCGACTCGATCGAGCCGGCCGCCGGACACGGTCAACTCGGTGCCGGTACCGGAGCCTTCGTGGGTGACGAGGGAGAATCGGGAAACCGAAGCGATCGCGGGCAAGGCCTCACCGCGAAAGCCCAGGGTAGAGACACCGATCAGATCGGCGACGCTGCGTACCTTGCTGGTGGCATGGCGATCGAGGGCGAGCACTGCATCTTCCCGACCCATGCCGCTGCCGTCATCGCTCACCTGGATCAGGGTCTTGCCACCGTGCTCCAGCTCGACTCTCACGTGAGTCGCGCCGGCATCCAGCGCGTTCTCCACCAGCTCCTTCACTACCGACGCCGGGCGCTCGACCACTTCGCCCGCGGCGATCTGATCGGCAACCGCGTCGGGCAGAATAGCGATGCGGCGAGGCATCGGGAGAATTTAGCTGCCGACCGCCGCCACCGCCTCCTCGGCCAGCCATCCCTCCTGCCGCCCCGGCGCCCGGATCATGAGCCATCCCGGCGTTCGCCGGACGATCCGGACGGCGCTGCCCGGCTCGAGGGGAGCCACCGCCGGGGCCAGGCCGTGAGGCGATAGCCGCAGCGTGGTCCGATCGAGGACGACCGCGAGGGGGCGGCGATACCATGCCCGGAGGGCCAGCCCGCCGGTTATTCCACAGAGGGAGAGGATCAGCAGGGCGGACCAGCGATCGCGGAGCCGGGGCCGCAGCCACCATCCGATCCAGCCCGCGAGCCAACCGATCCCCCCCAGCAGGAGAAGCTCTTCCGGCGTCACCGGAGGCGACCAGAACCACCGCGCCGACGTCGCATCCGGTGGTGGGGTGAGCGCCAACGCGCGGCGTATCGCGCCTTGCCGCGGCGTCAGCCGGCGGGCTTCGAGCCAGGCCGCCTCGGCCCGGCCCTCCCGACCCAAGCGATAGTAGCTGGCGCCGAGGTTGTACCAATGGGCCGCGACCGCAGGGGACTCCGCGGTCCGGCGGGCGAATCCGGCCGCGGCCGCGGCCAAGGAGCCCTCCCGGTACAGCTCCTCCGGCGCGGGTGCTTGCGCCTCGGCGAGCCTACCGGCCGCAACCGTCAGGAACAGGATGGCCGCCCCCCGCGAGACCCAACCGCGCAGCGAGCCGCCGAGCCGGCGGACCAGCTCGTGGACCTCCGCGGCGAGGACCGGATCTTCCGCCACCGAGAGGCCGGGGCCATATCGCCGGGCCAGCAACCGCTCCCGTGCTGCGGCCACCCGCGACGCCAACTCGGCATCGGCACCTGCGGCTCGGACCGCGGCAACCAGTCGGCTGCCGGAGCGCCGGTCTGGATCGGGCACGAGATTTCGTACCAGCGCGTCCAGCTCTTCCTCCGCCTCACGGAGCCGGGTGTGCCGCACTGGCGGCGCACGGCGCTTGCCGAACGAGGGCACGCGGCCCCGCGCGAGCGCCGCGAGCGGCGGCACCAGGATCAAGGCGATCCACGCCCAGTCCGGCAGGTCATGGACCAATCGTCGGCTCAGCGCCGGTGCATCTCCGTCCATCAAGCCGGGGGGTAGGGCGGCCGATACCGCGGATTCGCCGGAAGGCGCCACTGGAATCGAAGCAGCGGCGACCGGCACCTGCCGGTAGTGATGCGCCGCGAGATCGAAGTAGGGATAGTCCATCGCAGGAAGCGCCAAGGCACCGGCCGAGTCGGGCACCACGAGAAAGCGATAGGTCTTGGTCCCGCCTACGCGGCCGTTGGTATTGGATACCTGTTCATCGACTCGCTCCAGATACGCGCGCGCATGGCTCGGCCACCGGGTCTCCGGAGCCGGCCACAACGCGATGTTCCCCTCTCCAGCAACGGTGATCTCTACCGACACCCCTTCGCCTACTCGTGTCGCCGGCGGATTGACCCTTCGGTCGACTCGGAGGTCTGAAGCCACCGCACCGGCGAAGCCGGCCGGGCGGCTTGCTTCGGGCAGTGGACTCACCAGCAGAGTCTCGGCGCGGCTGGTGATCGCGTAGCGTTCCTCCTGACTGAAGAACTGGAGTGCCACCGGCACTCCGTACTTGAGGGTGGCTCTGGGTACGTCCACCCGCCCCGAGACCAGAGGAAAGACCACCTGGTGGGCGACGAAGAGGTCGTACCAGCGGCCGCCGATGTTGCGGGTAGCCGCGATTCCGGAAGGCGTGGCCTGCGGATAGCTCCACACTCCGTCGATGACCGGCGGCTGGAGCGTCGGAGGCCGGCGCAGTTGCAGCCGAAGATCGCGGGGAAACCAAGCCGCGGTCACCACGTCGACTTGCTCTCCCACCTGGGCTGAATCGGTCGACACCAGCAGATCCACCCCGGCCTGGCCCGGTGTCGGTGGAACCGCACGGTCCAGCAGCCGCCGGAGCCGGGGGTTGAGGGTCGAGGCGGTGGCCGCGCGGTTGGCGGTGACATCGACCACCAGGGCCGCCGCTTCCACCGTGTCGCGCCCCTGGATCGCGCGGGCGGGTCCCAGCTGCCAGCGTCCGGGTCGGACCGCGCGAAGCCGGACTTCGAGCAGCGTGGTTCGCGTGGGATCGGGGCTACGCGCGATCTCGGTTCGCTCACTGCGCGATACGATCTCGAGGCCGTTGAAGGGGGCCACCGTCACCTCCATCGGCACCGGCGAATGGCTCACCGCGCGCAGGACGAAAAGAATCTCTTCACCCACCGCCACCCGATCCTCGTCCACCGAGACTTCGATCCGGGGGCTCTCGCCCTGGGTCGCCGAGAGCCCCGCGCCGACCAGCAGCCAGAGCGTGAGACCGATCACCAGTCCTTCACTCCGCCGGCGGAGCCACTCTGCAGTCGCCGTTGTTGCTCGGCGCGGGTGGCCCGCTCGCGCCGCTCCATCGAGCTGAGGATCTGCTCGGCCTGACTCTGGCTGAGACTCTGGCTGCGCGGTGGGGGCTGGCTCTCCGGCTTGGACTGGCCACCACCGCTGGGAGGCGGCGTTCCACCACCACCGCCACCGCCCGACGGTGGAGGCGGGGGCCGTCGCTGGTCGGCCAGTTCGAGATTCCACTTGGCCCGCCGGGACGACGGCTCCAACAGCAGGGCCTGCCGCAACCGCTCTACCGCGTCCTCCAGAAACTCCTCCCGACGAGTCGTATCCGCCTCCGCTCCTAGCAACCCGACCAATCCCAGGTTGTACAAGGCACGGTATCGCAGCTCGGGGTCGAGCGACTTGGTGGCTTGCAGCAGCGCGCCGCGCGCGACGTCGAGCCGCCCAGCCTCGAGCGCCGCGGTCCCCGCGTTGTAGAACGCGGTGTCCCGCGCGTTCCCTCCCTTGGCTTCCTCCAGAAAGATGGCCGCAGCGCCGGCGGGGTCGCCGGCAGCGAGCTCGCGGGCGCCCTCGGTCGGCCGTTGCGCCACTGCGCTTTGCCCGAGCAGGAGCAGGCCCGCGATGCCCACGAGAGCGGGACCCGGCCGCACCAGGGTGTAGCCCAGGAGCAGCACGGCCGCGGCGAGCACCGGGATCCATGCTCGTGGAATGAGATCGGCGGTGCGGGTTTCCGACGACGGACTGCGCTTCATCGCCGCCATCAGCTCCCGCACCGCCCCGGCCTGATCCGGTACCTCGCTTGGTACCAGAGTGCCCTCCGCCGCATCCACGACTGCCTGGAGGATGTCGTCTCGCCGCTGGGTCCGTACCAGTGCGCCGTTGGCGTCCTGCTTGTACTCGGTGACGGTTCCCGCCGAGTCGCGGATCGGGATGCGAGAGGGCCTGGTTGCACCTTCCGCGACCATGATCAGCCTGACTCCCATCTCCTTGAGGGCCTCGGCTCGCGTGACGATCTCCGGCAGGGTGTCGTGCGCCTCGCCGTCGGTGAACACGACCAGCACCCGATCGGCGGCGTCGGTCGTTGCACCCAGGAGCTCGGCTCCCTGGCCCAACACCGAGCTCAGGTTCGACCCGCCTTCGCTTGCCAGGTCGGGATCGAGGGCGTCGAGGTACATCCGAATCGCCCCGCCGTCTACGGTAAGGGGGGCAAGGATGTAGCTCCGGCCGGCAAAGGCGATCAATCCCAGACGATCGCCCTCCAAGTCCTGAATCAGCCGGCGGGCCTCTCGCACCGCTCGCTGGAGCCGGCTGGGAGCGACGTCCTCGGCCAGCATCGACCGGCTGATATCTACGGCGAACACCAGGCTCAAGGCCCTGGTCTGAGTCTTGATGTGTCGGCTGCCCATGCGCGGACCGGCGAGTCCCAAGCAGGCGAGTAGCGCCACCAGCCCGAGCACGATAGGCGCCCAGCGCCCCCGAGCCCGCGCCACCCGGCCCAGTGCCGGCGACCACCGCCGGGCGAGACGGATGCGGCGCCCACGGGCAAGCCACGCGCCGAGGCCAACCGCCAGCGCCAACACCGGGGCCAGGAACAGCAGCAACGGGGCATCGAAGCTCATGGCACTCTCACCACCAGGGTGCTACCCAGCAACAGCTCCAGCGCCAGCGCGCCCAACCCGAGCAGGATGAGCGGGCGGGTAGCTTCGTCGTAACGGGTGTAGCGGGTCACCTGAATCGGAGTCTTCTCCAGCGCGTCGATCTGCCGGAAAATCCGGCTCAGCGCCTCACTATCCCGGGCGCGGAAATAACGCCCCCCGGTTTGCTGGGCGATCTCTTTCAGTAGCGGCTCGTCGATCCGTACCGGCAGCAATTCGTAGCGGAAGCCGCCCAGCCCGCGTCCGGTGGGGATCGGAGCCTCGCCGATAGTCCCGACTCCAATGGTATACACTTTGATGCCGAACGCAGCCGCGGTCTGCGCCGCAGTGCGCGGATCGATCAAGCCCCGGTTGTTCTCGCCGTCGGTCAGCAGCAAGATCACCTTGGATTTGTCGGGCGCACGCCGAAGCCGGTTCACCGCGGTCGCCAAGCCGCTCCCGATGGCGGTGCCGTCTTCCAGGCTGCCGATCTTCAAATCCATTACGGCCTGCTCGATCACCGGATAGTCCAGCGTCACCGGGACCTGGGTGAGCGCCTCGCCGGCAAATGCTACCAGTCCTATCCGGTCGGCCGAGCGTCCGCGGATGAACCCGACCGCTTGCCGCTTGGCCACCTCGAGCCGGTTGGAGGGCGCGAAATCCTCGGCCAGCATGCTGCTGGAGATGTCGATGGTGATGACAATCGCGATACCTTCCTTCTTGACCTCCACCATGTCGCCACCGATTCGCGGGCCGGCGGCTGCAATCAGCAGCGCCGCCAGAGCCATGAGCCGGAACGCGGGCGGAAGGATGACCCACCACCGGCGGACCGACGCGGCGGCCGGCAAGCTCACGTCGCTGAAAGGAGCCGCCGGCTGGCTCCGTTGGCGCCTGCGCCACCACCAGAGCGGAAGCAGTAGGAGCAGGAGGAGCAGCACCGGCCGGGCGAAGCTCACGCCGCCTCCCGCCCAAGCTTGGGCTCGATCTCCGCCGCCCAGCGAGCCAGGCCGATGGCATCAGGGAACGTGGTCCCGCCAAAGCGGGCTTCGTCCAGCGAGCGCAGCAAGTCCCCCATTTCGGCAAGCGGCCAATCGGCCCGTGACTCGGTCACGTGGCTGAGTACCGCTTCGGTGTCCAACGCCGGGTTGGCCGCGGGAAGGACGCGGCCGATGGCGGCCCGGAGCCGGGCGGTGGCGGCAGCCGCGACTGCCCGGAACTCACCGGCATCGGCCCAGCGTTCCAACAGCTCCGACATCGGCTCGTCGGTCTCCCGGCGGAGGATGGCGCCGGCTGGCGGTCCGCGCCGGCGCCACCACCAGTGCAGCGGGGCGAGTAGGAGGATCGCGACCAATCCGAAAAGGAGGAGGGGAATCGGGGTAGTTGCGACCCGGGGCACGAATTCCGCACGAGGCTGTGGCCGCAGGGTGGAGTCCGGAGGGATCCGGGGGAGAACGCTCGCAACCAACATATCCACCGGCTCGGAGGCCAGGGAGTCGACGGTGCCGTCGGCCCCGAGCAGCAGCGGACCCGGTGGATTGAGTGTGTATGCGCCCGGCCGCCATATCACGATTGGATAGGCAACCACGGCGGAGCTTCCCCGCACTGAGACTCGGGCCGGGCCCAGCAGCTCGATGGAATCGGCGAGCTCCCAGTCAACTGCGCGCACCGTGTTGCCCGGTGGGACACTTACCGTGCGGCTCACCCAGATCGTGTCACCTACGGTAGGCAGGGCGGCCTGAAGCAGCAGCGCGAGAAGGATCATCCTCGATGAATCCGCCGAGCGCGCAGCGCAAAGGCTCGGCGCAGCGGTAGGGCGTAGGGCACGCCGGTTTCCAACGCCACCTGGTCCGCACTGGCTCCGGCCAGAGCGCGCGCGCGTTCTTCCCGGCGCCGGGCCGCCAATTCACTCACTCGTGCCCGCACCTCCCGGCTTCCGGTGTCCACCAGGACCCGGCGGCCGGATTCGGCGTCCTGCATCTCGATCCAGCCGGACTCGGGAAGTTGGTGCTCGCGGGGGTCGTCCACCATGATGGCTACTACCTCATGCCGCGCGGCCAATCGCCGCAGTGGTCGCTCCCATCCCTCGGCGATGAAATCCGAGAGTACCACGACGATGCTGCGGTGGCGCAGCAGCCGGCTGGCGTAGGAGAGGCTCGCGGCCAGGTTGGTGCGACGGCCCATGGGCTCGAACGCCACCAGATCGCGGATGACTCGAAGCGCGTGCCGGCGCCCCTTCCGCGGCGGGATCACCCGCTCGACCTCGTCGGCGAAAAGCAGCGCGCCCACTCGATCGTTGTGGTAGGCCGCGGCAAGTGCGAGGACCGCCGCCACTTCGACCGCGAGCCCCGCCTTGCTGACCGGTTCCCCGAAGCGGGTCGAGCCCGACTGATCGACCACCAGCATCAGGGTCAACTCCCGCTCCTCGGTAAAAGTCTTCACATAGGGACTGGCCAGTCGGGCGGAGACGTTCCAGTCGATGGAGCGAAAATCGTCGCCGTGCTGGTAGGCCCGCACCTCGGCGAATTCCATCCCCTGCCCCCGGAACACCGAGCGGTACTCGCCGGCGAACAGCGAGCCTACCAGCCCCCGGGTGCGGAGCTCGATGGCTTTGACTTGCTTGAGGATTTCGGGGGAGACGGACATACCCGCTGGGGCTGAGTGGCTAGTGCAGGGTGCTGACGTTCAGCACTCGCATCACGGAATTCTTACCGCAGCCAGGACTCTGGAGACCACATCATCAGTCGTCACATCCTCCGCTTCCGCCTCGAACGTGAGGACGATGCGGTGGCGGAGAACGTCGGGTGCCAGGGCGCGCACATCTTCGGGGACGACGTAGGCTCTGCCCCGAAGGAACGCGTGGGCCCGAGCCGCCTGGGCCAGAGCGATCGAGGCGCGGGGCGAGCCACCGAAGGCGATGAGGGGCCGGAGGTCGGCCAGGCCCACACCACCCGGCTCGCGGGTCGCCCGAACCAGGTCGACGATGTAATCCACCACCTTTTGATCCATGTAGATGTCGGCGATCGCCGACCGGGCGGCGAGAATTGCGCCGGGCTCGAGCAGCTTCTCCACCGGGATTTCTCGTCCACCGCTCATCCGCAGCAACACTTCCTTCTCTTCGTCGCGGCTGGGATACCCCACTCGCACCTTCAACATGAAGCGGTCGAGCTGCGCTTCCGGAAGCGGGTAGGTCCCCTCATTCTCGATGGGGTTCTGCGTGGCCAGAACCAGGAACGGCTCTTCCAGCGGAAAGGTGTTCCCGCCGATGGTCACCTGATGCTCCTGCATCGCCTCCAGCAAGGCCGCCTGAACCTTGGCAGGTGCCCGGTTGATCTCGTCGGCCAGAATGATCTGCGCGAACAGCGGGCCTTTCTTGACCCGGAACTCCTGGGTCTTCTGATCGAATACCATGGTGCCGATGACGTCGGCAGGGAGCAGATCGGGGGTAAACTGGATCCGAGAGAACGAAGCGTGGATAATCTCGGAGAGGGTCCGAACCGCGAGCGTCTTGGCCAGGCCGGGCACCCCTTCCAACAGGATATGCCCGCCGGTGAGCAGCCCGACGAGAAGCCGCTCCACCATGGCATCTTGCCCCACGATCCGGCGCGATACCTCTCTCAGGATCGGCTGTACCGGCAGGGTCTCCGACGGCTTTTCCGTCAGCTTCGGCGCGCTCACGCTGGCTGGCTCCCAGGGATTGATCGGGGAAAAATAGCAGGACGCGTGCCGTGAGGGGCTATCAGCTATCGGCTATCAGTATCGGCTATAACTGATAGCGTTACGTCACCCGGCATCGGCCTGTTTCACTCCTTCATCTGGATGGCCTTGTACAGCGCCGTCTCCTCCCTCGGGGTCAGGGGGCGGTAGCGGCCGGGTGGGAGATCTCCCAACCGCACCGGGCCATAGGACAGCCGTGCCAGCCGGTCCACTCTCAGGCCCAGCGCCTCGCACCATCGCCGGACGATCCGGTTGCGTCCTTCCTCCAGGGTCAGATCGAGGATGCTGCGCCCTTCGGTGCCGGGGCGAACTCGTACCTGAACCGGCACCACGGGTCGGCCGTCGATGACCACTTTCCGCCGCACTGCCTGAGTCAGCTCGGCGGTGGGCAAGCCATGCACCAGGGCGGTGTACCGCCGGGGAATGCGATAGCGCGGATGGGTGAGGCGGTGGACCGCTTCACCGTCGGTGGTGAGGAGCAGAAGCCCGGTGGTCATCACGTCGAGTCGGCCGACGTAGGTGAGACCGGTATGATTGGGGATGAAATCGAAGACGGTGCGTCGGCCGGCTTCGTCCTCGGCGGTGGTGACCACACCGAGCGGCTTGTGGAAGGCCAGCCAGCGTCGGGAGACCGGCTTCACCGCCCGCCCGGCGACGGTGATGCGCTGGCGTTCGGGGTCCACCTTCATACCGATGGTGGCGACTTTGCCGTCCACCCGGACGCGACCTGCTTCGATCAACTCCTCGGCGGCTCGACGGGAGGCGACTCCGGCGCGGGCCAACGCCCGCTGGAGCCGCATCTCGCTCACGATTCGGCCTCGACGTAGGCCGCCGCATCGTCGGCTCCCTCCGCCACCGCACGATGCGGCCGCAGCGCGATGGTCAACTCTTCCGCTCGAGGCAGATCGGCGAGATCACGCAGGCCGAGCAGCTCGAGGAACGTCGGCGCTGTGCCGTACAACATCGGCCGGCCCAAGGCCTCGCTTCGGCCCACGACTTCGATGAGCCCCCGCTCCTGGAGCGATCGCAGCACGCCGCCGGCGGACACGCCCCGGATCTCCTCGATCTCGGCTCGCCCTACCGGTTGCCGGTAAGCGATGACGGCCAGTGTTTCGAGGGCGGCTGCCGTGAGCTTGGGCGTGCGTACCGAGATCTGGGCTCGTTCGATGGCGGCGGCGTGGATCGCGCGAGTCAGCACCTGGTAGCCGCCCGCCAGCTCGACCAGCTCTACCCCGTGCTGCTCGAAGTCGTAGTGCTCGCGGATCTGCTCCAGCGCGACCCGGACGTCGGCCAGGGTGGCGTCCTGATCCAGCGTGGCCAGCTCCTCTACCGTGAGCGGGCGGGAGGCGCTGAAGAGCGCCGCCTCAAGCAGCTGTGCGAGCGGGGTCACGGGCGATCACCATCGGTGAAAACGGAGCCGGCTGCAGGATCCGAAGCGACCCGCGCTTGGCCAGCTCCAACAGGGCGAGCAGGGTGGACAGCACATCTACGATGGTCGGATGGTCACCCAACGCCTCCAGCCAACCGATCTCCTCGCGCGCTTCCAGCAGGGACTCGATTCGCAGCGTCGCCGCTTCGACGTCGAGCGGCCGGGCGACCACGCGGTGGAACACCGGCGTAGGAATCCCGGCGATCACCCGCTCGACCGCCTGCAGCATCTCCACCAGGTCGAGGGTGAGCGGCGCAGGTGGGAGCTCGGGCGGTGGCGGCAGGTAACCGCGAGCGAATCGTTCCGCCCGGCGCTCGGCGGACCGGCCCATCCACAGGGCAATCTCCTTGATCTGTTGATACTCAAGCAGTCGGCGGACCAGCTCGGCCCGCGGATCCTCCCACCCGTCCTCTTCGGAGCCCCGGGGGAGAAGCATCTGCGCTTTGAGCCGAACCAGCCGGCTCGCCATGTCGAGATAGTCGGCGGCCTGATTCAGGCCGAGATCGTGAATCACGCCGAGGAACTGATCGGCAATCCTGGCGATCGGAATCTCGGCGATCTCGATCTGCTCTTCTCGCAGCAGGTGCAGCAGGAGGTCGAGCGGCCCGGAGAAGGCGTCCAGCTGGACCACGAAGCCGGGTCCCGCCCCCAACGCGACAGTGGGAGCCTCGAAGGGAGGCTCGGTCAGGAGAAGATGTTCCATCCCTGCCCTACGCTGAAGGGATAGATGAGCCGCAGCAGGAACAGCATTCCATACCTGGCGGGGGTGAGCAGAAAATCCATCGCCGGCCGAAAGAGAAACATGAGGGCGAAGAGCGGCAAGTAGCCGAAGCGATTGAGTCCGCGATACCAGTTCCCGGCGCGGGGCGGCAGCGCATGATACAGGAGATGGGAGCCGTCCAGCGGTGGGATCGGAATCAGGTTGAAGAAACACAGAACCAGATTGAGCCAGATACCCCACACCATCATCCGCTGCGCCGTGTCGAGTGCCCCGGCGATTCCAGGAGTGCGGGCGGCGAGCATGCCCAGCAGCACGAAGACCACCGACCAGACGATTGCGAGGATGAGGTTGGTGGTCACCCCTGCGGCGGAGACGATGAGGTCACCGCGGACATAGTTGCGAAACTTCCGAGAGTTGACCGGTACCGGCTTGGCCCCGCCGAAGGTGAACCGACCACCCGAGCCGAACCAGAGGAGCGCGGGAAACAGAATGCTCATCCAGGGATCGATGTGCGGAAGGGGATTCAACGTCACCCGCCCAAGGGTGTAGGCGGTATCGTCACCTTGCTGAAGCGCGGTCACCGCGTGAGCGTACTCGTGCGCCACCATGGCGAAGACGAGCATCGGCAGCGCGAGAATGAAGTCGCTGATCTGGGATTCCAGGTAGTCCCCTGTCGGTAGGCTGGGCAGAAGGTTAACACCGAGGTGGATCAAGTCAAAGCGCGTTCCCGCTTGACGTTGCGCATGCTGCCGTCTAGCTTTGCCCGCTCATCACCGGGCCTGCTGGCCCGGAGCGAGTTCTCCTTTGAGTAGAGGTTGCCGTGCCCCGCATCAAGTCCGCCGCCAAGCGCATGCGCCAGAGCCGCACCCGCACCACGCAGAACCGTAGCCAGCAGAGCAAGCTGCGCACGGCGCTCAAGAAGGTGCGCGCCGCGACCGGCGCCCAAGCCGCGGCGGCCTACGCCGAGGCGGTTAAACTGCTCGATCGCGCCGGCCGCAAGAGGCTGATCCATCCCAACGCCGCCGCGCGCCAGAAGAGCCGGCTGGGGAAGGCGCTGAAAGGCAAGAAGTAGAAAACCAAGGGCCCGGCCGGAGCCGGGCCCTTGGTTTTACTTTAAGTGGCATTACGCAACCGACGTTTGTAGAACAGTTTGTACGCTACTGCGCTACACCCCAGCCAGCTCGGCCCCGCACCGCTCACAATACCACTCCGTAGGCCGGTTCAGGGTTCCGCACTCCCCACATTTGAGGGTCTTGGCAACCCCTGGTGCTCCGCTCTTTCCTCCCGGAGCGCTTTGCGGCGGGGCCGTTTGGGTCTCGACCGCGCGGGGTGACCCCTGACTCGGCGGACCCATCGACGGGTTACTGACCCGCTTAGAGGACGGCTTGATTTCGTCGTCGGCGACGGACTTGAGGAAGGCCAGCTCGTCCACCGGCTCGGGCTCACGCTGACGGGGTGGCGGCGCCGGCGGCTTCGGTGCCGGGCGGGCCGAGGCCGCTGCTGAGGGTGGCACTTCGATGACCGGCTCCTGCATTGGTGGTGGCGGCGGAGGTGGAGGAGACCGCTCGATCACCTCGGCGCGCGGAGGTGGAGGAGTCGGCGCCGGCGGTGCTTCGGTGCGACGGGGAGCTGCCGCGATCAGCGCCTGGACCTCGGCCAACCGGGCGATCTCATTGCCCACTTGTTTGAGCTGGTCCCGCAGGCCCCCCAGACGACCGTGGCTATCCTGGCTGAACCGCTGCCACTCATCCTCGGTGTACTCCCCGACCGCATACCGGATCTCTGCCTCCGCGAGCTCCTCCTCCACCTGGCGGCGCTCACTGTCGAGCCGCGACTGGGTGCTCTGGTGTCGCTCCAGCTCCTCGGTGATAGTTGCCGTGTGGCTGCGGAGTTGCTCGATGACTCCGCGCAGCCGGGTTTCATAGTCGCCCCGGATCCTCTGCCGCACTGCGGGCGGCGCCTTTTCCGCCGCCGAATCGAGCTTGGCGAGCCACTGCTCGTACTGGCCCCGTTGCTCCAGAAGCGCTTCGATCGAGGTGCCGGTATCCGGCGTCGATTTGGCCATGGCGTGACTTCCCATTGGGGGATGCGCGGACGAATGCGCTGGGTTGTTGCCCAGGTGATGGGCCCCGTTACTGCAAATGTAATTCGGTGGGCCGCTTATGGGAGCCAGGCCCGGGGTCGAAATTCGAGGGCCTGGCGGCCGGGCTCAGTCCCCCCGCTGGAACACCACCTGCCCCCGCACGATGGTCGCGATGGCCCGTCCCCGAAGCTCCCGTCCGGCAAACGGCGTATTCCGGCTCTTGGAGAAGAACTCCTCCGGCCGTACCACCCACCTGGCCTTCGGATCGAACACCACGACATCCGCCGGCGACCCCCGGCTCAACGATCCACCGGGCAGATTGAAGATCTTCGCCGGGGCCACGCTCATCCGCTCCACCAAGACAGCCAGGGAGAGCAGTCCCGTCTCTACCAGCTCGGTGACGGCGAGTCCCAACGCCGTCTCCAGACCGATGATGCCGTTGGGAGCGTCGTCGAACTCCCGTTCCTTCGCGTCGTAGTGGTGCGGCGCGTGGTCGGTGCAGATCACGTCGATGGTTCCGTCACGCAGGCCCTGACGGATGGCTTCTCGATCCTCCGGCTCCCGGAGCGGCGGATTCATCTTGGCGTTGGTGTCGTAGCCTTCACACGCTTCGTGCGTCAGGCTGAAGTGATGGGGGCACGCCTCCGCCGTCACTCTGAGCCCCTTCTCCTTGGCTCGCCGGATCAGCTCCACCGATCCCCGGGTGGACATGTGGCAGAGATGCACCTGGCCGCCGGTCAGCTCGGCCAGCAGAATGTCGCGCGCCACCATGATCTCTTCCGCGGCCGCGGGGATGCCCTTGAGCCCGAGCCGGGTGGAAACCAATCCCTCGTGCATGGCCCCGCCGGCCGACAGCGTGGGATCCTCGCAGTGGTCCGCCACCGGGATGCTGAAGGTTCGGGCATACTCCAGGGCAGTGCGCATGAGGTGACTGGAAACCACCGGCTTTCCATCGTCGCTCACCGCCACCGCGCCGGCGCCCACCAGCTCCCCGAACTCGGCGAGCTGTTGTCCCTTCTGACCGAGCGAGACCGCGCCGATGGGATACACCCGGGCCTTCCCGGCGCGTTGAGCCTGGCTCACGATGAACCCGACCGCGGCCTGGTTGTCGGTGACCGGATCGGTATTAGGCATGGCGCAGACGGCGGAGAATCCCCCGGCCGCCGCCGCCATCGCCCCGCTGGCGACGGTCTCCAGATCCTCTTGCCCCGGCTCTCGCAGATGCACGTGCAGGTCGATCAAGCCAGGTGCCACCACCATGCCTGCGGCCTCGACGATGGTGGCACCCTCCGGCCGGCCGAGGTCCCGTCCCAGCGCCTCGACCTTGCCGTCGGCCAGGAGCAGGTCGCTTACCTCATCGGCCCCGCGAGACGGATCGAGCACCCGACCGCCCCGGATCAGAATCGGCCGCACTGCTAGTCCCCTCCCCCGCCGGGATGGGCCCAGTCGGGCGATCCGCCGGCCAGGAGATAGAGCACCGCCATCCGGACGGCGACGCCGTTGGTCACTTGGGGCAGGATGACGCTGTGAGGACCATCGGCCACATCGCTGTCGATCTCCACCCCGCGATTCATCGGGCCGGGATGCAGGATCAACAGATCCTTGGGAGCCTTGGAGAGCCGATCGTTGGTCACCCCGAAGACCCGGTTGTACTCGCGGAGCGAGGGGAGAAATCCAGCCTCCATCCGCTCCAACTGGAGCCGCAGCACGTTGAGTGCATCGGCCCACTGGATCGCGTCCTCGATGCGGGGGAGAACGGTGACTCCCAGCTCGTGGACGTTTCGGGGCAGGAGCGTGGCCGGGCCGCACACCCCGACCTCTGCGCCGAGCTTGAGCAGTCCCCAGATGTTGCTCCGAGCCACCCGGCTGTGCAGCACGTCCCCGCAAATCGCGATCTTGAGTCCTTCCAGCCGACCGAACCGGTCGCGCAGCGTCAGCATGTCGAGCAGGCCCTGGGTGGGGTGCTCGTGCTTCCCGTCTCCGGCGTTGATGACGTTGGAGCGAATGCGCTGCCCCAGGAACTGTGCCGCCCCCGAAGCGCCATGGCGGATCACCACCATGTCGATTCGCATGGCCTCCAGGTTGCGGGCGGTATCGACCAGGGTCTCGCCCTTGCTCACCGAGGATCCCGCAGCGGCGACGTTGACCGTGTCAGCGCTGAGACGCTTCTCCGCGAACTCGAAGGAAATCCGGGTGCGGGTGGACGCCTCGAAGAAGAGATTGACGATGGTCTTGCCCCGGAGTGCCGGCACCTTCTTGATCGGCCGCTCACTCACTTCCTTGAAGGGCTCGGCGGTATCGAGGATCAGCCGGATCTGCTCCGCGCTAAGGGGCTCGAGCCCGACGAGGTCCTTCCCCAGCGTAGGGGTCATGAGTCGCTCCGCACCAACTCGACCGCGTCGCGGCCGTCGAGCTCGGATACCAGCACATCCACCCGCTCGGAGGAGCCCGCGCGCACCGTGCTACCCACGATGTCGGCCTGGATCGGCAGCTCCCGGCCACCCCGGTCGATCAGTACGCAGAGCAGAATTCGCCGGGGACGGCCGAAGTCGGCGCACTCGTCCAGCGCGGCGCGGATGGTTCGGCCGGTATACAGCACATCGTCTACGATGATCACAGTCTTCCCGTCGAGGTCGGGTAGTCGAGTCTCCCCCACGACTGGTCGGGGACCCACGGTCTGGAGATCGTCGCGATAGAGGGTGATATCGAGCTTGCCGGCGGGGATGGTGGAGCCTTCGGATTGGTCGATCAGTCGCTTGAGCCGGTCGGCCAGCTCGACGCCTCGCCGCTGGATGCCGACCAGCACCACACCATCGGTGCCGCCGGACCGCTCGACGATTTCAGTAGCCATGCGCGCCAGCGTTCGGGCGACCGCGCGCTCGTCGAGAAGCAGCGTCCTGGAGGGCATCGGGCCGGGAAGCTACTTGGAAGTGCGGAAAGACGGAAGGACGCCGCGCTACAACCGGGCCGCCCGCATCAGGATCTCCGACTGTCCTACTCTCGGCAGCGGCATCGGGGCCTTGGAGCCGGGCTTTTCCGCGCGGGCAGCCAGCTTCGCCCGGTGCTCCGCGGCTGTCGTCTGACTCCACGCGACCGCCACCGAATCACCGTAGACCGCCAGCACCGGGTAGCCGGCGGCAACGCCGCGATCGCTGACCAGCGAAGGCTCGCCGAACGACTTCCCTCCATCCGACGAGCGGCGGACCAGCACGCCCGGCATCTCGCCATGGCCGTCGTCCCATGCCACCAGCACGGAGCCGGCCGGGGAAAGCGCGAGCTGCACGTGTGCCGGCTGCGACCGGTCGTTCACTGCCACCGGCTGGGCTTCGAAGCTCCGCCCACCGTCGCTGGATCGGGCGTAGAAGACTCCTGCCTCCCCCGACTTTCCGGTCCACCAGGCGATATGCACCGCTCCCCTTCCATCCACTCGCATCGCCGGGCCGGCATGGGGGCAACCGGGATAAACCCACCCGTCCGCCCGCGCTCGAACCGGCGCTCGCCAGCTCTTGCCTCCGTCTTCCGACTTCATCACCACCACGTCCCGCACATCGCCAGGGAGCACGGCGCGCCAGGCCACATAGATGGCACCCTCGCCGGACACCGCGACGGCCGTGCGGCAGCAGGGACACGTCGGATCGGAGTAGATGGCACGGTTGGGCTCCCAGGTCTTCCCGCCGTCGGTGGAGCGGCTCATCCACACGCCCGAGCTGCCTTCCCGCCCATCGAGCCAGGTGGCCAGGTACGAGCCGTCCGACGAAGCGGTGAGGGCGTGGAAGTTGTGGGAGCCGAAGGCCCCGAAGCGGCCGCCGTCATTGACCGTGACCGGGTCGCTCCAGGTCCTGCCGAGGTCGGCGGAGCGGATGAACCGGAGCGCGCTCACCGGAAACCGCTCCCCCGGAACCTCCTTCCCCACCAGATACAGCACCGCCAATCCGCCGCTGGAGTCGACCGCCAACTGCGGTGGCGCTTCACCGTGCGCCTCGATAGGGCCCAGCGGGTCACGCACCGAGACAGTAGGTCCCGCCCGCCCAGTTCCGACCTCGGTGACCGAGAGATGCAGCGTGCCGTCCGCGCTGCCATTAGGAGCGGAGACCCAGGCCACTACCCGGTCACCTCGTGGCGTGGCGAGGAACATCGGAGTGGCCCCATTCTCGGTCTCGTGGGAAACTACCAGCGCCGGGGTAAAGTCCAGCTTGTCGCCGCCGGAGCCCGCGCCGCAGCCGGCCACCAGCGCCGCGGCGGCGGGAGCGAGTAGAATCGGTCGAACCATGATGATGCTCCGAGTGCTCAATTGAAGCGGTATTGCGCGCCGAGGAAGAACTGGCGCGGGGCACCGGGACGGAATCGCTCACCCTGCTGCACGTTGAACGACGAGGTCTCGGCAAAGCGACGATTCCCCAGATTGGCCACTCGACCGCTCAGCTCCAGATGTCCGGATACCGGCACCGTCGCGTACAGATTGAAGAGGTCGTGCCCGTCGTACTTGTGGGTATTCTCCGGATCCATCCAGTACGACCCCAATCGCACCCACTCGACGCTCAGCGCCCCGGATTCCAGGAACGCGGGGCGGTAGGTCAGGCGGGTGTTGCCGAGCACGCGCGGCGCCAGCTCCATTTCGTGCCCGCTGTAGTCCACGTCCGGGCGTGGCTGCCAGGCTTCGTAGGTGTGCTTGGCGTAGGACAACGCCGTGTTGAGCTGAAGCTCCCGGAGCAGTGCGACGCCCAAGCCGAACTCCACCCCGCGATGGTTGGTGGCGCCTGCGTTCTGGGTAAGGCGCAGGCCGCTACCGGGATCGAAGAAGGTCAGGATGTCATCGCGCAGATCCATTCGATAGGCCGTGGCCTCCAGAGTCACCACGCCACCGAGCGCGGTACGAACTCCGGCTTCCCAGCTACGGGCGCGCACCGGTTTGAGGTCCACCGTGCTCACCGCCGATCCCTGGCGGAAGAGCTGGCTTTCCGAGGGCGCCCGGAAAGCAGTGCGGTAGGAGACGAACAGGTTGGCATTGGGCGCGACCTCCCAGGTGGCGCCCAGCTTGGGGCTGAGCCGGTCAAAGCTCACGCCGGTCGACCCCGGCCGCCGGTGGGTTCCCGTGGCCAGGTCGCTGAGCCGGTTCTCGTAGTCGTACCCCAGTCGATCGTACCGCGCGCCGACGCTGAGCTGGACTCGCGCCGGCAGCGATACGTCCGCCTGAGCATAGGGTGAGGCCTGCCAGAAGGCGACGTCGTAGTCGTACTGCACCTCGCCCTCGGCGTAGCCGGTAAATGCCTGTCCGGCGCGCTCCGGCAGGATCTCGGTCTCCAGCCGGCTTCCCGGACTGTACTCCAGGTCGACGCCGGTGCTGATACTGGTACGCAGCGGCAGAATCGAGCGACGCCAGCGGGTGAGCAGGCCGACCGAGCGATGCCGGCTTTCCCACACCTGCGGATCGAAGGTCAGTTGCCAGGAGGGCAGCAGGTCCAGCTCGTTGTAGCGGGCATACAGGGTTGCGCCGAAGGACGAAGACTCCCCCTGCAGCTGAAACTCGGAGGAGAGCCTTCCCGCCTTCACTCGGCGGAACGCGATGGGGGTGTAGGTCCGGCTCGGCAGGTTGCCGAAGTCTTCCGCGGTGAGATCGCTTCCGCCGTCGCCCGGCTGATCGATGTGGGAGAACGCGGCAACCGTCTTCAGCCGGCTCCGCTGGCTCAGCTGGAGATCCCAGCGCAGGGTACCGCTTTGCCGGTCGTACGGTGTTGCATCGCGCCACCCGTCCGCCTTGGTGACGTTGACGTCGGCCCGGAACCCGCTCCGGCCCACTGTCGTGCTCGCCGAGCCGAGCGCCCGGAGATAGGTGCTGCTGCCTCCCTCCACGAACAGCTCCGCCTCAGGGCGGGCCGCCGGGTCGCGGGTGAAAGCGTTCACCACGCCACCCACGGCATCGCTGCCGTACACCGCGGAGCCGGGACCCTTGATCACTTCGAGCCGCCCCGCTTGAGGAATGTTGATCTCGTACAGGGCGTTGTGATTGAAGAAACCGGTGGATCGGATCGGGACCCCATCCTCCAGGTAGGCATAGACCGCCTTGGTGGTGATCGGCTGGCGAATGGCCGTTGCATGGCCCTCGCCGCCGAAGTTGCTCACGTACACGCCGGGCGATCGGTTCACGATCTCCGCCGGGTGATGACCCCGGGCCTCGCGAATCTCTGCTTCTCCGATGACCCCCACGCTGAGCGGCGTGGTCGAGGCGAGCCGTTCCTCCCGGGTAGTGCTCACCACCACCTCGGGAAGGGTCACCACAGCCGTCTTGAGCCGGAATTCCAGCGTCGCAGAGTCACCGGGGACGACCGTGACCGACTGCCACGCCGGCTGGTAGCCTATGGCGCGGGCCTCCACCAGCTGACTGCCGAACCGGATGCCGCCCAGGCGAAAGCGTCCGGCTGAGTCCGACGTCGCATACCGGTTGAGCGCGGCAATACCGACAGTGGCGTCGGCGATCGGTCGGCCGCCGTCACCGGTGACAACTATGCCGCGTATCGTGCCTGAGAGATCCTGCGCGTGCCCGACGGTCGGGGCCGCGGCGGCGCATAGCAGCAACACCGCGCCGCGAAGGACGGAAGGACTGCATCTCATAGGAGTCTCCACCGCTGGGCCGCCCGAGGGCGGACCTGGTCCAGATGGGCCGGCGCGGAGGTGCGCCGGACGCTAAGGCCGTAAGGCGCGCCGAAGCGCGCTCAGGCCAGCGGTGGAGCGGTGGCGGGAGGTTGCCGGTCGGTGGAACGCTGGACCGGCGGATCGAGATGTGGTGCGGGAGTGGAAACCGGGCGGTCGGCTGCAATGGCGACCGCTGCGATCTTGGCCCCGGTGGATAGCAGGGCCGCACCGGCAATGTGACAGGCTCCGACACAGTGGCAGGTCTGGCCGGATGGGACGCTGCCCGGCTCGCTGCCGTGGTGCGAGGCGTGTTGTGCCTGCTGATGAGCCGCCAGCCACGGCGTGTCCACCGGGCAGGGATGCACGGCCTGGAGCCACGCCCCACCCAGGCCGGGGGTGGCCAGCAACAGCGTGAGTGGCAGGAGCCGCAGGCGGCGCAGGAACCGGATCATCGGAACCTAAGGTACAGCCACCAAGGCGGATAGAGAAGTGGAACGGACAGGGAGGGATTCGAACCCTCGAAACGCTTTTGACGTTTACACGCTCTCCAGGCGTGCGCCTTCAACCGCTCGGCCACCTGTCCCGACGGCGCAGGATTTCTAAGTCCTGCTGGGAGCGAAGTCAATGCAGTCTCTAATCGACCAGCCGCCGCTCGAATTCCCTCCGCGCCTGATTCAGGGTTTCCACCGTCCGTTCCTTCTCCGCCGGCGTATTCCAATCCCGATGCGCCTCGACTGCGCCCCGCAGCCGGTCGATCCAGGCGAGGAAATACTCCGCGTCCTTCCTGGACCTGACCGGCGCGTTTCCCACCGTCAGGTAGATCGGGCTGGTCGTCGCATAAGGGTAGAGATCGAGCACCGGGTAGTGGGCTCGATCGCTCCGGGCCCGCAGCAGGTACCAGCCGCTCCGCTCGCCCGGTAGCGACAGCGTGGTGTCCGCCGCGGTTCGGGCGCCGGGCAGGTCGATCTCCCGGATAACTTCACCGTTGAAGATGATTTCCAGGTGGTCGACCGGGACATTGGATCGGAGAACCACTCGAGCCGTCAGCCTGCGGCCACCCGACAGCGCGACCTCATCGCCGAGCCCGTGGCCCTCGAGGCTGAACTCGAGCAGCGGGCCATTGGTCGCGAAGCTGCGCCCGTGCTTGAGCGCGGTGAGCCAGCGCCGGTGCTCCAGCGGCGCTCCGCTTCGAACAAAGACTCGATTCATCCCCACCGGTCCCCGTAACGAGGCGAAGTTTGCCATGGCATCGGTGCCCGCGCCTGCCGGCAGCCGGAAGCCGCAGTTGAGCAGGCGGTACCAGACTTCCGCCGTGGCCATGGGATCGTCCACAAAGCCGAGCGCCTCGTAATAGTCCACCTTGCCCAGTGCGACGTCCACCGGGAGCTCGTGAGTGAGGGGCCGAGTACTGTCGGCCGGATCGGGAAAGACATCGAAGGGATGCACGTAGCCGGTCACCGCGCCTTGATCGCGAGCCAGGTCGAACACATCCGCATTGGTGGGTTGGAGACTCGCGACCGCGGTGTTGGCATAGGCGGTGTAACCCGGCAACACGAGATTGCGCCGCAGCCCGAGCAGTCCGACGTGACCCCAGAAGCTGGTGTGATACTCCTGCCCGTGAACGATCAGCGTGCCGGGTGAGGAGGCCGGATCCGGCCCGGCCCGGAAGTAGCTCACGTCCGGAACCCTGCCCTCCTTGTTCACGATGAGGTTCTCCACCAGATGGAGATCCTCGGCCCGAGCCTGAAACGCCAGGCGAGCCGGATCATTTCGGTAGGCACCACCATAGTTCATATGCACGTGTAGGTCGCCGCTGTACCACCCCTGCCCTGCCAGGTTGGCCAGTCGGTCCACGGGCACCCGCACGGATGTTGTGGTCCCTTCGCGCACGTCCACGGTGCGAGTGGCGACGCGGTACTCCGGGCCTCGGGACACCTCGACCTGCACCGCGCCCACCGGAACCGTGAGGGTCGCACTGTCGGCCAGGTGGAAGTAGCCGTACTCGAACTTCCGCTCCGAGCGGTCGTAGGCGTCGTCCGCGTGGCGCCACGCGCCGTCCGGCGCGTAACTGCGGCCGTCTGGGCCGGTCACCGACACTCGGGCCGGTATCGACCTACCGGTCGATCGCTCGGTCACCGCAACCCGCAGGCGGCCCACCGGCATCCGGTAGCTCCGGCGCCGAATCACCACCCGCTCTCGCTGTCCGCCGGGGACCTGGATGATCCAGAGGGAGGTGTTCCCACCCTCGTTGGAGATGTACGCGATCCGGCCGCCGTCTGGGGACCAGCGCGGCGACGTCGCGTCGAATTCACCGTAGGTCAATTGAAGGGGATCGCCGCCCTCCGCGGTCATCAGCCAGAGCTGGTGCCACTGTCGGCCGAGGTACGAGCTGTAGACCACTCGGCGGCCATCCCGGCTCCAGTCGGGTTTCGCCTTCCAGGTGGTCTCTTCGTAGTGGATCTCCCGGAGCGCTCCGCCGGACTGCGCCGCGCTACGCCAGAATCCGCCTGAGCCCCAGATGTGGCCCCGGTTGGAGATCAGCAGCAGCTCACGTCCATCAGGCGACCAGGTGGGCGAGAAGTACTGGTCGAAGCGGTGGTAGTAATAGCGCGGAAGCTTGCTGTCATGCTCCTCGGTTACCTGCACGGCTTCTCGCGGCCCGGCCGAATCGGGACGCAGAGCGAACACGTGCCAACGCCCCTCGGATATCGACGAGGTGAACGCAATCCGGCCGCCGTCGGGCGACCAACGGGGCTCCAGGTTTACCGCCCCGTTGGACAGGAGTGACGCCGACTGACCGCTGGCGAGGTCCAGCAGACGCAGCTCGATGGCATCGTCGTGATACGACGCGTAGGCTATCCGCCGCCCGTCGGGCGACCAATCCGGCTGGTAGTCGTACCCCGGGCCGCTGGTCAGCTGCCGGGCCTCATCGCTCCCCACCGTCTGGCGCCAGAGCGAGCCTTGCATGGAGTAGATCAGCTCGCGCCCATCCGGCGACCAGGTTGCGGAGCTGGGGCCACTGGTCGGCTGGGGGATAAACATCTCGCGGTAGTAATAGGGGTGGGGCACCTTCACCTGCTGGAGCACGGGCGCCCGCTGCGCCGCCAGGACGCACGGCAGGAGCCCGAGCCAGGCGCAGACCAGCGCCCGGCTTCGGGTTCGGCTCACTTCCTTCCCCGCCAATAGATCAGCAAGCCGACGACAACGAAGAGGCCGGCGCCGCCGATCACCTTGATTCGGAAGACCCAAGGATCGGTCGTTCCCGAGGGAGGAACCGTCGCGACTACCATGGCGAAGAGAGTCAGACCGAGCCCCGCCACTCCGACGAGTGCCCCGGTCGCACGGGCGAGCACGCCGGACTCGGAGGGCAAGGGATCGCGCAGGCGGGCAACCAGATAACAGAGGAAGAGGTAGATGTACGGGATGAAGTAGACCAGCAGCATGGTGTCGAGGATGATGAGATACGCCTTCTCCACCGTGGTGCCCTTCCCCAGTACCGTGAGCAGGAGGAAGACGCTGGCGAGCACGGCCTGAGTGAGAATGGCGACGTACGGCGTCTGCCAGCGGGGGTGAATCCGGCCGAACGCGGGCGGGAAATAGCGATCGAGGCCGATGACGAAGGCGACCCGTGCCGGACCGGTGAGCCAGGCTCCCACGCCCCCGACGTTCCCCAGGACATAGAGCGCGGCCGCGAACGGAGCCAGCCAGACGAGGTTCACGCCGGCATCCCTGGCGCCGGCCGCGAGGGCCTGGAGGAAGCCCGACACGATATTGACCTCGCCGGTCGGAATCAGCCAGAGCACCGAGGCCGTGCCCGCGATGTAGAGGAACGCGATGAGCGGTGCAGAGATGTAGATGGAGCGCGGAAGGGTGCGTCGGGGATCTCGAACCTCCCCGCCCAGCACCGCGCAAAGCTCCACTCCGGCGTAGGCAAAGGCGATCGATGCCCACAGATTGAGCTCCGACCAATCTCCCAGGTCCGGGATGATCGTTTGCCAGTTCAACGGAGTCGCCGGAGGACGGGTGAATGCTGCGTGCACGCCGAGCGCCACCAGGATCACGCCGGGGATATAGGTGCCGAAGGCGCCGAGGTTCTGCAGCCATCTGCCGGTTTGAAGGCCCACGATGTTGAGCAGCACGGCGATCCATAGTGCGGTCAGCGTGGCGGGGAGGACGTAGGCCCAGTTACCGGCCAACGAGGTATCGCCTCGTCCGATGACGTAGGTCCCGATCACCGCGGTGGACATCAGCAGGTTGGGGTAATAGAGGATGTTGTTGACCCAGTAGCACCAGCCGCAGAGAAAGCCGTGTCCTTCCCCGAAGGCGCGTTTGGTCCAAAAGTAGATCCCCCCTTCCTCGGGATACTTCGAGGAGAGCCGGCCCACCGCGAGTCCTTGCGGCACGAAGAAGAGCAGTCCGGCCAAGACCCACAGTGAGATCGAGCTGGGTCCGGCCGCGGCCGCGGTGGCGAACCAGCGAAGGCTGAGAATGGCGACGATGTTGAACAGCACCACATCGCGCAGACCCAGGGCGCGCGGGAGAGCGACATGCGGAGCTTCGGCGACGGCGGTCATAGGAGATTGATCAGGCCTTGAGATAGAGTCGTTTGGGATCCAGCACGTCGCGAAGCAGTTGCAGCTCTTGCTTGGAAGGCGGGGCGACCGTTTCCGGACTGGGGCGACAGCGCAGCTGCCAGGCGACTCCGGCGCTTACCTCATCGACCGTGACTCCGGGATACAGTGCGGTAACCACCAGCTCACCGCTCTCCGGGTCAGCCCCCAGCACTGCCTTGTCGGTCACCACCTTGACGGGCCCCGCACCCGGCATGCCCAAGTCCCGCCGGGTCCGGCCGTTGATCCGATGCCCCGGGCTGGTGACGAAGTCGACCCGCTCGGGGAACGCGCGCCGATTCAGCCGACTGATCACCAGGGTGCGGCGAGCGTGAATGGCGATCTCCGCGGCGCCGCCGCTGCCGGGAAGCCGCACTGTCGGCCGTTCGTACTTGCCCACCACCGTGGTGTTGATGTTTCCGTACCGGTCGATCTGCGCTCCGCCGAGAAAGCCGACTTCGATCCGGCCGTTTTGAAGGAAACACTGAAAGACGTCGGCCATGCCGCACACCATGAGGGCTCCGGTGACCAGCGAAGGATCGCCAATCGACACCGGAAGTCGCTCAGGCTCTGCTCCTACCGCTCCCGACTCGTAGATCAGGACCAGCCGCGGTGCGTGGGTGGCGCGGGCAAGGTTGCAGGCGAGGTTGGGGAGCCCGATTCCGACGAAGACGACCTCACCGTCCCGCAACTCTCGCGATGCAACGCAGGCCATCAGCTCGGCGGGCGTGTAGGCCGTCATCCGAGCTCAGTACCCATAGTTCACGCCGGCGCACATCCGATCGCCGGCGCGCAGCCGCTCGAGATCGCCGCGCTTGGCGGCGTACTCCTCCCGGTTCGCCACGCCGTACACGAACTCCGAGAGATAGCGCTCCAGGGCGGCCGGTTCCCGGGAGACGGCCTCCCAGGCGACGTAGAACTCGTTGTCACGGTCGTAGAACCCCTGGGCGTACGACGGGTGGGCGCCCCACGGCTCGACCACCACCGCATCCACCACCAGTCCAGGGATCAGCGTCCGATTGGGATCGGCTCGGATCACCGATTCGTCCACCAGCTCCTCCACGACAACCAGCACCCGCCGCGATGCGAAGGCGGCTTCTTTCTGGACCCCGAGGAGGCCCCAGATCTGGGTATTCCCCTGAGCGTCGGCCCTTTGGGCGTGCACGATGGTGACGTCAGGGTTGAGCGCGGGAACCGTGGCCAGCTGTTCACCGGTGTAGGGACAGGTGACCGAACGAATCCGGGGATTGGCCGCGGGCAGATCGGTTCCCATGTAGTCGCGCAGTGGCCAGAATGGAAGTCGGGCCGCGCCGGCGCTCAGCCGGGCGACCATTCCAAAGTGGGAATACTCCTCCAGCTCCAACGGGGGTTGGCCCTGCTCTACGGCTCGGCGAAACGCGTGCAGCGACCCCGCACCGGGGTTGCCGGCCCAGGAGAACACCAGCTTCCGGGCGCAGCCCGCCGCGATCATCTGGTCGTAGATGAGGTCCGGAGTCAGCCGGCAGAGCGTGAGATCGCGTCGGCGCTGGCGGATGATCTCATGCCCGGCCGCGAAGCAGATGAGATGAGTAAACCCCTCGATCACCACTGTGTCGCCGTCGCGGACCAGAGCGGCGACCGCCTCCCGCATAGTTGTAACCTTGGAGCCGGTGCTCAATCGAGCTTGCCCAGCTGCGCGTCGATCATGCCAAGAGCAGTGTCCACGTCGTACTGGTCGACCACCAGCGGTGGCGCCAGCCGCAGGGTGCTCTTGCCCGCGCCGAGCAGCAGCAGCCCTTCCCGGAAGGCGCCCAATACCAGATCGCGCAGCAGGATGGGAGCGGGCTCCCGGGTGGCACGGTCGCGCACGAACTCGATCCCAATCATGAGGCCCCGGCCGCGCACTTCGCCGATGCAGGCGTGGCGCTCGGCCAGACTTCGGGCGCCGGCCAGCAGCCGCTCGCCCATGCGCACGGCATTTTCCATGAGACCACCTTCGACTAGGTCCAAGGTCGCGAGTGCCGCGGCGCAACACACCGGGTTGCCGCCGAAGGTGGACCCGTGCGAGCCGCTCTCCCAGGTGCTGATCGATTCCTTCGCCACCATCGCGCCGATCGGCATTCCCGATCCCAGGCCCTTGGCGGTGAGCAGGATGTCCGGCTCCACGCCGTCGTGCTCGCAGGCCCACATCCGTCCGGTGCGCCCGACCCCGCACTGCACCTCGTCGGCCACCAGCAGGATGCCGTAGCGGTCGCACAGCGCCCGCAGGTCGCGGAGGTAGCCCTCCGGCGGAAACACGTATCCTCCCTCACCCTGCACCGGCTCGATGAAGATCGCGGCGACGTCCCGAGGATCCAGCTGCCGCACGAAGAGCTCGTTCTCCAGCACGTCGATGCACCCCCGGGTGCACGCCGGCTTGTCGGCGCAGAACTGGCAGCGGTACCGGTAGGCGTAAGGGACGTGGTGGACGTCGGGAAGCAGGGGCCCAAACCCGGCGTGTTGCCTGGCCTTGCTCGAAGTCAGGGTCACGGCACCGGTGGACCGGCCATGAAAAGCGCCGTGAAAAGCGATGATCGCGGTGCGCCTGGTCGAGTAGCGCGCCAGCTTGATCGCCCCTTCGGTGGCTTCGGTTCCTGAGTTGGTGAGAAACACCCGCTTCTTCGAGGGGCCGGGAGCCAGGCGCGCGAGACGCTCGCACAGCGTGGCCATGGCCTCGTAGTAGAAGTCCGAGCCGCAGATGTGCAGGAACCGTCCGGCGGCCTCTTGTACCGCGGCCACGACCTTGGGATGCCCGTAGCCGGTGGCGGACACCGCGATGCCGGCCATGAAATCGAGGAAGCGGTTGCCGTCGACGTCTTCCACCATGGCGCCCTGGCCCCGGGCGACGACGAGCGGGTACTCCTTGATGTAGGCGTTCGAGGCCCACTGCTCGTCACGGTCGACGATCGCCTTGGCCTTCGGTCCGGGTGGTGACACCACGATCTTCGGGTAGTCGCGCACGTCTCGTCCTCTCTAGCCTTCGATGACCGTCCGGCTCTGTTCCCGCATGAACTGGGCAACGTAGTACGGCCCGCATCCGCCCTTGCCGCTCGACCCCGACGCCTTCCACCCGGTGAAAGGCTGCGCGCCGGGCCATGCCCCGGTCGTCGCGCCGGTCCGTTTGTTGGCGTAGCAGACCCCCGCCTCCACCTCATCGAAGAAGCGTTCGACCTCGGCCGGGATGGCGGAAAAGATCCCGGCGGTAAGGCCGTAGTCGGCCGCGTTGGTTTCGGCGATCGCCTGGTCCAGGCTCTCGACCTCACCGATAGCGAGGAACGGCACGAACAGCTCGTCCCGGTACAGCGTGCTGTCCAGAGGTAACCGAGCCACGGTGGGCGCGACGAAGTGGCCTCGATCGAACACTCCGCCGGTTAACCGCCGGCCGCCGAGCAGAATCTCTCCCTCCTGGCGCGCCTGGGCCACGGCTCGCTCGAAGCGCTCGACCGAGCGCTGATTGATCACCGGGCCAAAGTAGACGTCGCGTTGGGAAGGATCCCCCATCCGGATGGCGCGCGTCTTCTCCAACAACCGTCCCACGAAGTCCGCTGCGACGTCGCGATGGACGTATACCCTCGACGTTGCGCTGCACTTCTGATTCTGCAGACTGAAGGCGGACCGCATCACCCCTTCTGCCGCGGCGTCCAGGTCGGCCGTAGGCATCACCAGGGCGGCGTTCTTTCCTCCCAGCTCCATGAGGCAGGGCTTGATCCATCGGCTGCTCAAGCCGTGCTGAATCCGCATGCCCACCGCTCTGGAGCCGGTGAAGACCACGCCATCGACCCCGGGATGCTGCCAGACCGGGTCGCCGATTTCCTCTCGCCGGCCGACGAGAAAGTTGAAAATCCCGGCCGGGAGGCCGGCGTCGCGGTAGACCTCATAGAGCCGAAGACCGGTCCACGGGGTGTCTTCCGCCGGCTTGTAGACCACCGCGTTGCCGGTTACCAATGCGGCGGACGACATCCCGGCGGACAGGGCCAACGGAAAGTTGAACGGTGCGATGCAGGCGAACACTCCGTAGGGCCGCAAGACGTCGGTGTTCCGTTCCACCGGCGTGACCTGGCCCATGGGCCGGACGAATCCATCCGCGTCCTCGACCTGCTGGCAGTAATAGTCGATGAGGTCAGCCGACTCCTCGGCGTCTCCCATCGCTTCCAGCCGGCTCTTCCCTACCTCCAGGCTCATGAGTGCCGCGAGATCGTACTTTCGCTCCCGCACCAGCTCGGCCGCCCGGCGCAGGAGGCGCACCCGCTCCCGCCACGGGCGAGCGGCCCACGGACGTTGAGCGCCGCGCGCGGCCCGGACCGCCCGATCTACTTCCGCCGGCCCCGCGGCGGCGAAGCGAGCCAGCAGCAACCCGCTGTCGATTGGCGAGTAATCGTCCAAAGGCTCGCCGGTGGTCTCCACCGCTTCGCCCGCGATGTAGCAGGGATACCGGCGGCCGGTGTCGGCGCGCAGAGTATCCAAAGCCTGGTCAAAGCGACGGTGAAACTGGTCGAGGTCTCCACCCGCCGTAGTGTACGTAATCTTGGTGGCGGCAGTCATCGGGTGACACCGATACGGTCGGCGGCGAGGCGCAGCGCCTTTCCCAGCAGGCCCACGATCTCGTCGATTTGCTCTTCGGTGATGATGAACGGCGGCGCCAGCATGACCAGATCTCCATTGCGTCCGTCGGCGTGCCCTACGTTGGGCCAGACGACAAGACCTACCTCCAAGGCGGCCGTGGTCACGGCCTCCGCAAAGCCGGCGGCACGAGGGAGCGGCTCTCGAGTGCCCGGGTCGGCCACGAACTCGATGCCGGCCAGGAGGCCCCGGCCGCGCACGTCGCCGACCAGTGGGTGCTCGCGGAGGGCCTGTAGCCTGGCGTGGAGCACGCGGCCCATCCGATTGGAGCGCTCGATCAGGCCCTGAGCCTTGAGGTAGCGCAACGCGGCGACCCCGCCGGCACAGAGGGTTGCATGGTGGGAAAATGTCTGCGCGTGCAGGAGAGCACCCGACCCCTGCGCCAGCACGTCGGCGATGCGGTGGGGTGCGACCATCGCGGAGAGCGGTACGTAGCCACCGGCGATGCCCTTCCCCAGCGTCATGATGTCCGGTACCACCCCGTACGGCTCCAGCGCGGACCAGGTTCCCGTGCGTCCGGCACCGGTCAAGACCTCGTCGGCGATCAGGAGCACCCCATGGCGGTCGCAGGCACGGCGAACCCGCTGCCAGTATTCCGGCGGCGGTACCGAAGCCCCAGTCGACGAGCCGCCCACCGGCTCGGCGATGAATGCGGCGACGGTGTTGGGACCCTCCCGCAGGATCGCCTGCTCCACCGCTTCACCGCTGCATGGTGCACAGTAGGGTGGCGTACCGCGGCACTCGCAGCGATATGAGTATGGGGCCGGAACCCGGATGACCTGCACCAACCAGTCGGGGAAGTAGGTGGTGTAATGCGCGCGGGCCGAGGCCGAGAGGGCCAGGAGCGTGTTCCCGTGATAGGCCGGGGTGAGCGCGACGAGCTTTCGTTTTTCGCTGCGTCCCGACTCGACCCAGTACTGGCGCGCCAGCTTGAGTGACGCTTCGATCGCCTCCGACCCGCTGCACAGGGGGTAGACCAGCTCCAGGTCGCCGGGCGCGAGGCGCGCCAGTTCTGCGGCCAGCTCTTCGACCGGGTCGTGGGTGAAGGTCATCCCGCTCACGTAGCCCAGCCGACTCGCCTGCGCCGCGATGGCGTCGGCAATGGCGGTGACGCCATGCCCCAGGTTCGCTACGAATGCCCCGCCGCAGGCATCGAGGTAGCGGCGGCCGTCGGCATCGTACAGATAGCAGCCTTCGCCTCGCACAATGCGGGGATACCGTCGCGTCAACTTGCGATAGAAGACGTGCGACCCGGGAGAGACGGGCTGGACCATGCGCTCGAGGGTTTGGCGTAGAGGCCGGCCGGGCGGCCGGGGCGTGACCCGAGCGCGGAATGTGGGGGTGTTCAAGGGCCTACGCCAGGGGGACTGGCGACTGGCCCACATCCTGCAACATAGCGGTCCGGCCACCGCCTCCTGAGAACTGGCGAGGCAACCTCTTTTCGCTGGTGACCGGACATGCCATCACCACTGGTCGTCGACGCGCTACGCGAACAACTGCTCCGGGTTATCGACTGGTATCAGCATTCCCCGCCGCGATTCCGCTGGGGAGCCGTGATTCACCGGCGCAACGAACGCGGCAGATTGCGGTTCGGGGCCGTAACGCCGTTTGGTGAAAGCCTGTTGCTCACCGAGGCGCTGCTGACCGAGTTGGGCGGGATGGCTTGCTGGTTGGACGGGGCCGTGCGGGTTCGCCTGGAGTGCCGCAAGTTGACGGAGTGCCCGCATTGGCTAGGTACCCTCTCCCGCCCCAACCGGGCCCCGCTGGTCGAAGCTCTTGCCGTCTACTTCGATCCCGACACCTCGCCCGAAGAGGTCCTGGCCTTCCAGGCGATGGCCGGCGTGCTCACCCCGGCCCGCTGTCCTTCTGAGCTCTTCGTGCTGACCAAGGAGCGGCCTGCGGGGTGGCCGTTGTAGAGGCGAGCCGCTATCGGCTATCAGCTATCGGCTATTGTGAACGACCCTCCTCGAGATCAGGGGAGGGTCGCTCGCGTTTGGGATGGGCTGACTAAGGGGCGATAGCTGATAGCCGATAGCGGATAGCTCTCCTCTACT
Organism: uncultured Gemmatimonadales bacterium; assembly: GCA_963812755.1. GTDB lineage: Bacteria > Gemmatimonadota > Gemmatimonadetes > Gemmatimonadales > GWC2-71-9 > CAVVWJ01. Next base: position 58,838 of record CAWEWK010000006.1, read on the forward strand.
TCAGAAAAAGTAGATCGCGATACGTCGGCAACGGCCACAGCTCGGCCGCGACCAGACTCTCCAGGTTATCTCCCACCTCCCGCAGGCGGGCCATTGCCGGCTTCAGCTGGCGGGCGATCTGGACGGCGTGGCGAGCGGGGTCGGGCTCGTGGTGCGCCGCCAGCTTTTCGACCTCCCCGATCCGCCGGCGGAACTCGTCCACCAGATCCACGAACTCGCGCAGCGACCGGGTGGTGTCCTTGCTCTCCACCCCCGCCTGCTTGGTGGCCGCCACCGCTTCCGCCACCCGCCGTTGATGTTCCAGCGCGGAAGGCAGGATCTGGCCTCGGGCCATCGAGACCATGGTTTCCGCTTCGATGCCGATCTGCTTGACGTACTTCTCGATGGCGATGTGAATCCGGGACTCGTACTCCGCCTTGCCCAGCACGCCGTACTTCCGGAACAGATCTCCATTCTTGCGGGCTCGAAGCACCGCGAACGCTTCGACCGAATCGTGTAGGTTGGGCAACCCCCGCCGCTTTGCCTCGGCGTGCCATTCCTCCGCGTAGTTGTCCCCATCGAAGATGACCCGGCGGTGCTGCTTGATCAGCTTCTTCAGCACCGAGAGCACCGCCGCCTGCAGCTTGGCTACGGTCGGACGTGCTCCCACCGCCCGCTCCAGCTCTCCGGCGACATAGTCCAACGACTCGGCGACGATGGTGTTGAGCACCGTATTGGGCCAGGCGATGCTGGCGCTGGAGCCTACCGCGCGAAATTCGAACTTGTTCCCGGTGAACGCGAAGGGCGACGTGCGATTGCGATCGCCGGAGTGGCGGGGCAACTGCGGGAGCGTCTTGGCGCCAAGGTCGAGCGTCCCCCCTCGAATGGTGCGCTTGGGCAGCCCCTTTTCCACCTGGTCCAGGATGTCGCCCAGCATCTTGCCCAGAAATATCGAGATGATGGCCGGCGGCGCTTCGTTGGCGCCCAGCCGGTGGTCGTTCGCCGCCGAGGCGATGGAGGCGCGGAGCAGGTCGGCGTGGAGGTCCACCGCCCGGATGGTGGCGCAGAGAAACACCAGGAACTGCATGTTGGTATGAGTCTCGTCCCGGGGATCGAGCAGATTGACCCCGGTGTCGGTGGACATCGACCAATTGTTGTGCTTGCCCGACCCGTTCACCCCCGCGAAGGGCTTCTCGTGGAGCAGCGCCTGGAGCCCGTACCTCGGCGCGACCCGTTTCAGGGTCTCCATGATCAGCATCTGATGGTCGCTGGCGATGTGGCTGGGCTCGAACAGGGGCGCGATCTCATACTGTCCCGGAGCCACTTCGTTGTGCCGGGTCTTCACCGGCACGCCCAGCCGGTACAGCTCCTGTTCCGCCTCCGCCATGCAGGCCAATACTCGGGGCGGGATGGTGCCGAAGTAATGGTCCTCGAGCTGCTGTCCCTTGGGCGGCTTGGCGCCGTAGAGAGTACGCTCGCAGATCAGCAGATCGGGCCGCTTGAAGTAGAGGTCCCGATCGACCAGGAAATACTCCTGCTCCGGGCCCACCGTGGTGAATACCCGGGAGACCCCTTCGTGGGTCCCGAAGATGCGGAGAATACGCAGCGCTTGCTTGGACAACGCCTCGACCGATCGGAGCAGCGGGATCTTGGTATCCAGCGCCTCACCGGTCCAGGAAACGAAGGCCGTGGGAATGCAGAGGGTGACGTTGTTGTCGCCCCGCATGAGGAACGCGGGACTGGTGGCATCCCATGCGGTGTAGCCCCGGGCTTCGAAAGTCGCCCGAATGCCTCCCGACGGAAAGCTCGATGCGTCGGGTTCGCCTTGAACCAGCTCGGAGCCGGAGAAGTTGAAGACCACGCCCCCCGCACCATCGGGAGCGGCCAGCGAGTCATGCTTCTCCGCGGTCAAGCCGGTGAGCGGCTGAAACCAGTGGGTGTAGTGGGTGGCTCCGTTTTCGATGGCCCAGTCCTTCATCGAGGCAGCGACCACGTCGGCCACGGCAGGGTCGAGCGGCTCACCCTGGTCGACGGTGCGCAGCAAGCTCCGGTACACCTCTTTGGGGAGCCGTTGCCGCATCATGGTCTTGGAGAACACATCACTGCCGAAGATGGAATCGATCCGCTCTGCTGGGACAGTACCGTCGAACGTACGTGGAGGGACGGTCACGGGTTCCTGCGCCTCACGAGTTGGAGTGGAGTGAGAGAAGGCCGGAAGATAATGACAGGGCCGGAGGCCAGGGGAGTCTAGATGGTATGAGGCCTTCGCGATGAAGACGGGAAGCCGACCGCGATCATACCGGCGCGGCCGGCTCGAGGGCCTCCAGGAGGTCCGCAAAATCTGGATCGGGCAGCTCGGTGTACACCGGGTTCGACAGATACCGCTCCCCGAAGTCACAGCCGATCGACACGATCAGCTTTCCCGCGTTCTCAGCGCGGGCGGCAACCTGGAGCGCGGCCCAGGTGATCGACCCGGTCGAAATGCCCGCGAAGATCGCCTCTTCCCGGGCCAGCCGCCGGGCGGTGGCGATGGCGTCCTCGTTGGTGACCCGGACGACCTCATCGTAGATCTTGGTATCGAGAATCGAGGGGATGAATCCGGCGCCAATGCCCTGCTGCCGATGCGGCGAAGGCTGTCCACCGGAGAGCACCGGGCTCTCGGCCGGCTCCACTGCCACGATATGAATGCCGGGATGCTGCTCCCGCAGATAGCGACCCGCTCCGGTGATGGTCCCGCCGGTGCCGATACCGGACACGAAGATATCCACCTTGCCCTCGGTGTCGGCCCAGATCTCGGGACCGGTGGTGCGGTAGTGAATGGCGGGATTGGCGGGATTGTCGAACTGGCGAGGCATCCAGGCCCGGTCGCCCAGCCGGGCGAGGATCTCTTCCGCCCGCGCGATGGCCGCCTTCATGCCCTTGGCACCTTCGGTCAGCACAACCTTGGCACCCAGCGCGCGGAGCAGATGCCGCCGCTCCAGGGTCATAGTGTCCGGCATGGTGAAGATGCACCGGTAGCCGCGAGCCGCGGCAACGTAGGCGAGACCAATTCCCGTATTGCCGCTGGTCGGCTCCACGATCACCATCCCCGGCCGGAGCCGCCCCTTCTCGATCGCGTCATTGATCATCGCCGCGCCGATTCGGTCTTTGACCGAATTGTACGGGTTATACCCCTCGTGCTTCATGGCAATGCGGGCCGGCATGCCCTGCCCCATTCGGTTGAGCCGGATGAGCGGGGTATTTCCGACCGTGTCGATGACGTCCTGGTAGATCCTTCCGTGCGGCATACGGTCCTCGTGACGGATGTGTGTCTACAAGATGCTATCGGCTATCGGCTATGAGCTACCGACGATGACCCTCCCGCACGCCCTGGCGAGCTCGGCCAACTCGGCGGCGCCCCAGCTCCCCTGATCGGTCAGGCGCCCCAAGAGGGGAGCGGGAAGGGCGTCGACTCCGAGCCGGCCGCCGCTGATCGCTCCCGCAATCGCCGCCATCGTGTCGGTGTCGCCGCCGACTTCAATCGCAGTACAGACGGTGGCCCAATAATCGTCCGGTGAACGGAGAAACGCATACAGGCTCCAGAGAACACTGGGGATGACGAAGGCCGAGATTCCCTGCCAGCGGTCGAGATGGGCGGGATCGAGACCGGCAGAATGCACATGCCGGGCAGCGGCACCCGGATCGAGCGAAGCCCATTGGTCCAGCTCGAGAATCGACGCGGCCACCGAGAGGTCCTCCCGCTCCACCCAATCGGCCAGCTGCTCGAGGAAGCCGCGGCGTTCGAGCGGACCATGATCGGCGGCGAGGGCCACCGCTCCCGCGACCGCGATGGCCCCGGCCGCGCACCGGGGATCGCGGTGGGTCACCCGGCTCTGCTCGCCCGCCGCTCGGCACATGCCGTCGGGGTCGTCGCTGAAGATCAGGCCGAGGGGCGCGGCTCGCATGGCGCTGCCGTTGCCGGCGTATGGCGCGGGTGTCCCGGCTTCATGCCACGCCACGCCCATCAGAATTCGCAGCGCCGCCGACCTGGTCCCTTTCCCCGCCCCCACGTCGCGCCCGTCGCGAAACAGAGCCGCCAGTCGGCCAGCAAAGACCCGTGGGTCCCATCCCCCGGCTCGATGAAAGCCGACCAGCAGCTCCCGCGCGAGCTGGGTGTCATCGCTGTACTGGCCGAAGGGATAGTCCGAGTGGCCCCGTTCCCCGGCACGCCCCGCGAGCAGCCAGTCAGCAACGTACTCCTGCGCGACAGCCGGAGGCTCGGCCTCGACGACGAAACCGAGAGCATCGCCCAACGCCTGCCCCAACAGGGCACCGGCCAGGGCTTCGCCCAGGACGGCACCCCGCGACTGCGGGTCATACGGGCTGGACATCTCGACCGCAATGCTTGCAGACCTTGGCGCGCGCCAGAATCAGTTCGGCACAGTAGGGACACTCGCGCTCCCGCCGGGTTGCGTCCGGCTGGGAAAGCGATGCTCCAGGATCGCGCCGGCCCTCCAGGGCGACGATCCGCGACTGCACCTGGCGGCGGAATTCCAGCGGCGCCGGGATCCGAGTGATCGTCTCCCGGGTGCCGCCGGTACCGGTGAGGGTGATGGTTCCATAGTTGAGCAGCCGGCCGGTCAGATCCTGCTCCACTCCGATTGCCTCGACCTTGCTGAGCAGGGTCTCCAACGAATGGCGTTGAATCAGTCCCAGCCGGGCCAGCACTCGCTTGTCGGTCACGGCGAACTCCGAGCTGATATAGCGCAGCCAGGGGCCCACGGCGAAGACCAATGCCAGTACGATGACCGCAGCGCCAACGTACCAGTAGTCCCGCTGGAACACCTGGAGCGCAATACCCAGCACCAGGCCCGCAATCCCCAGTGTCAGCGGGCCCGCGAACATGATCCAGTGCGGGCGGGTGCGGTGAACGATCTGCTCGTCGGCCAACAGGTGATCGTCGATGTAGCTCACCCGCTCCTCCGTGCTCGGGTCCACCCAAAGTACACCGGCACTCCCGCCAGCACCGCGCCCAGGCTCGCTATGGTGGCCCCCGGATGCTGGTACAGGGAGTTCAGCATCAGCGCCAGCATCGCCAACACGAAGACCGCCGGAACGACCGGGTAGCCCCATGCCCGATAGGGGCGGCTCAACTCGGGCCGCTTCCACCGCAGCACCACGACGGCGCCCACCGCGAGCGCCCAGAACGGCAGACTCCCCAGGATGAAGGTCTCGATCAGCTGCTCGAAGGTCCGCGAAGCCAGATAGGCGACACTGAGACCGCCGAGCAGGAGCAGGGCAACATAGGGTGTCGCGTACCGCGGGTGCACCGCGGCCACCATGCGAAAAAACAGCCGGTCGTCCGCCATGGCGAAAAAGACTCGGGAATAGATCATCAGTACCCCATTGAGCGCGCCGAAGGTCGACACGCAGACCAGCGCCGCGATCAGGGTGTTCCCGACCGGCCCGAAGAGCCGCACCGCAACGTCCGCCGCCACCAGAGGACTCCGCCCGATCTCATCCAAGGAGAGTACCCGGAGATACGCCGCATTCGCCGCGAGATACACCGCGGCCACGGCCAGGTTGCCGCCGATCAGGGCCCTGGGCATGGTGCGGCCGGGGTCTCGTGCTTCCCCCGCGAGCGCCGCGGCATCCTGCCAGCCATTGTAGGCCCACAGCACGGTCACCAGGCCCAGCCCGAAGCCGCCCCAGCTGGTCGGGGTCAAACTGGAGGAGCTGGACCAGGCACCCCCACCGGCCGGGCCCAGTGCAAAGGCGGCGGCCGTGAGGATCAACACCGCGGAGATCTTCGCCGCGGCGGAGAGGTTCTGAATACCGGCGCCGAAGCGCACCGAGCGATAGTTGCATCCGACCAGCACGATGATGGCGACCGCGGCGAGCGGGCGTACCTGCGACTCCACGGCAGGGAACAGCCGGCCCAGATACTCGGCGAAGACCAGCGCGATAGCGGCGCAACCCGACGGGATGATGATGAGGGAGAGCCAGCCGAAGAGAAAACCGGTAAGCGGGCCATACGCTTCGCGGAGATAGACGTACATCCCCCCCGCACGGGGATACAGCGCCGCGACTTCGGCCAGAGCGAGAGCCCCGAACAAGGCCACCGCTCCTCCCAGCACCCAGATGAGCATCATAGCGCCGGCCGCGCCGGTTTCAGCGGCAGTGGCGGCGGGCACCCGAAAAATCCCGCTGCCGATCATGGTACCAGCCACCATGGCCGCCATCGACCACACGCCGAGCCGGCGGGGCAGCCGGTCGACGTCACTCATGCGGGTTCTAACGAACGGTCCCGGTGCGCCAACAGCTCGGCGACCCGATGGACCAAGACCTCGGGAGAGAAGGGCTTCTGGAGAAAGGGGCGTCCCGAGTCGAGCAGGCCGCGGCGGACGACCTCGTCATCGGTGTACCCGCTCATGAACAGCACGGGAAGTCCGGGTCGCAGCTGGCATGCCCGGCGAGCTAGCTCCGGACCGTCCATTCCCGGCATGACCACGTCGGTTACCAGCAGGTGAATGATGCCGCCCCGTCGGGTGAGCAAGCCGAGCGCTTGATGCGGCTCGGCAGCTTCGATCACGCCATAGCCATGCCGTTGCAGAGCCCGGGAGGCCATCTCGCGTACCGCGAGCTCGTCCTCCACCAGGAGGATGACCTCACCCTGAGCCGGTGGGGGCGTCGCGCGCCCCGTAAGGGAGACTGGCGCGCTTTGATCCACCGGCAGATAGACCTTGAGGGTCGATCCTTGGCCCGCCTCGCTATAGGCCCAAACGTACCCCCCGCTTTGCTTGATGATGCCGTACACCGTGGCGAGGCCCAGTCCGGTTCCTTTGCCAACCTCTTTCGTCGTGAAGAACGGCTCGAAGATGTGGCGCATGGTGTCTGGGGTCATCCCGTGACCGGTGTCGCTGACGACGAGGACCGCATAAGGACCGGGCCGAATGCCGATGCCGGGATGCTGCTTCAAATACTGATCGGTCAACACAGCTCGATCGGTCTCGATAGTGACCCGGCCTCCCAGCGGCATGGCATCGCGAGCGTTGAGCACCAGGTTCAAGAGGACCTGGGCAAGCTGGCCCGGGTCGGCCCTCACCTTGCCGGGCTTGCCTCGAAGCTGGAGCACTAGCGTGGACCGCTCCCCCAACGCGCGGCGAAGCACGCCGTCGAGCCCTCGCACGACGTCGTCGATGTCGAGTATCTGGAGCTGGAGCACTTGGCGACGGCTGAACGCGAGGAGCTGCGCGGTCACGGCGGCGGTTCGTTCAGCCGCGCCCCGGATCTGTTCGAGGTCTCGGCGCACCGTGTCGGCGAGATCGCTGCGCCGGAGCAGAAAATCGGCCGCCCCCATCACCACGGTCATCTGGTTGTTCGCCTCATGGGCAACCCCGCCGGCAAGCTGACCGACCACTTCCATGCGCTCGCTCTGGCGAATACGCTGCTCGGCCTGCCGCCGTGCGGTCGCATCGCTGTTCACTTCAATGACGGTCCGAGGCGCGCCCTGGTCGCTCCGATGGAGCACCCAGTAGGCGGCGACATAGATCGTGCGTCCATCCTTTGTGGTTTGAGTCAGCTCCCCCTCCCATTGCCCCTTTTCCTCAAGAGCGGCATTGATCGCTTCGACCGTCGTGGGGAATTGGGTGTGCAACAGCTCGTGAGACACCCGCCCGATCGCCTCCGCGGCCGACCAGCCGTAGAGCCGGGCCGACCCGTAGCTCCAGTAGGTGATCCGGCCATCCAGGTCCCGCATCAACGTCTGGGCGGCATCCAGCGCCTGCGCCAGGTTGCGGCTTCGAGCAGTCTCGGTCGCAAGCTCGGTCCGGATCCGCATCTGTTCGGTGATGTCGCGCTTGATGGAGGAGGCGCCGACGACTTTCCCCGACGCATCGCGGATGGGTGAGACACTGAGGTTGATGAAGATTCGCTGCCCGTCCTTGCGAATCCGCTCGGCCTCGGAGAATTCGACCGGCTCACCGCGAGCCACCCGGCTCAGCGCATCGTTTTCCGTTCCATGGAGCTCGGGCGGAATGAGCGTGTGAACTTTTCTACCAACCATCTCCGCGGCGGAATAGCCGAAGATGCGCTCGGCCGCGGCATTCCAGCTGATGACGGTACCATCGAGTTCCTTCCCGATGATCGCGTCCTCCGAGGAGGAGACGATTGCCGCCAGCCGGGTGGCCGCCTCCTGGGCCTCGGTTCGAACGGTGACGTCCTGTCCCACGACCGTGAGACCTTCGGGAGAGGGGTAGATCGTCACCTGGAGCCACTTGCCCACCGTCGGCTCGAAGGCCTCGACCCGGACGAGTTCTCGATCCGCCATGGCTCGGCGATATGCCCGCTCGAACGGCCCGTCGGTGGTTCCTGGAAATGCCTCCCAGTAACTCCGTCCCACGCATTCGGACCGGCTGCGGCCCCACAGCGCCGCTGCCCGGTCATTCATGTAGCTGATCGTCCAATCGTTCCCCAGCACCAGAAAAGCGTCGCTGATGCTTCCGAGCACCCGGTCGATTCGTTCCGATTCTTTCGCTGCCTGACGCGCGGCCCGAAGCCGTGCTTCACCCAGCCATCCGGTCAGGAGGCCGGAGACTATAAACAGCGCGATGCCGATCTGGGCCGGCGGATCCTGCAGCGCGAACTGAGGCTCGAGGAACAGGAAGACGGCCGCCGCGATGGAGAGGAGGGTGGCCAGCAAGGTGGGGCCCAGCCCACCGAAAACTGCCGCGACGAACAGCGCGGGGAACAGGGTGATGAACGGGAGTCGCCTTCCCACGTACGGACTGAGCAACATCCGAAGAGCGATTCCAACGCAGACCGCGGCCATTGCCCACAAGTAAGGCACGACCCGCTGCCCCCACTGGATCATCCGCCGGGAGAGCCATAGGTGCGACAAGGGACGCGGGTTTGTCATCGTGGCGGGCACGAGCCTCTGGAAGAAACGGACAGGGTGGGATTCGAACCCACGATACCCTTGCGGGTATACCGGTTTTCGAGACCGGCTCCTTCAGCCACTCGGACACCTGTCCAGACACTAGTCAACCGATTGCTGGCGCGAAGTTTATATCGCATGGTTCATGTTTTCCAGTAGCGGGTTTCTCGAAACCGGTTGCCAGGGTGAGAACCGCCGGGCGCTTGCTCCGTCTCACGGGGGACGGACATATTGCCGCGCGACAAAATTCCCCGACCATTCTGTCCGAAAGGAGCCCCCGTCATGACGTCCGCCCCGCTTGCCTGGCTTGGCCTCGGTTTGGTTCCGCTCGCCCTCGGCGCCTGGAATCGGGCACCGGAGATGCCGCCCGGGCCGCAGACCGTCACCATCACGGCGAGCGAGTTTGCACTGGAGGCCCCGGACACGGTGGCGGAAGGGGCGGTCACTCTAAGGACATGGGGGGACCGAACGCTCCGATGCCGATGGGTGGCGAATCGAATGCCACCATGCTACTCAAGCCCGGCAGGTACCTCCTCGCCTGTCTCATCCCCAGCTCGGACGGCGTGCCCCATCTGATGAAGGGGATGGTCCGCTCCCTCACAGTGGTGAAGTCGGCCGCCCCTGCGGCCCTCCCCAAGAGTGACGTGGTGATGACCCTCAAGGACTACGGCTTCATTCTGTCCCAGCCGCTCGTGCCGGGTAAGCAGGTGATCGAGGTGCGAAACGCCGGGCCACAGTCGCACGAGATCGAGCTGGTCAGGCTCGCACCGGGCAAGTCGATGCAGGACCTGATGGCGTGGATCGAGAAACCGGAAGGACCGGCCGCCGGAGTTGCCCTCGGTGGGGTCAGCCCCTTGGCAGTAGGTGGGGTGTCATCCTTCGCTGTAGACCTGGCGCCGGCAAGGTACGCCTTGATCTGCTTCGTTCCGGACGGCAAGGACGGCAAGGCGCACCTCGCCCACGGCATGTTGCAGGAGATCGAGGTGGGCAAGCCAGTCGCAGCTAACGCTATGTGAAGTAGTTGTTTGACTGATGACATATCAACTGCTACTGGAGCCCTGCCCTACCGTTTCGCCTGAAAGAACCGCTTGAGCAGGTCCCCGCACTCTTCAGCAAAGAGACCACCGACCACCTCGGGTCGGTGGTTAAGCCGCGGATTCCGCAGGAGATCATACACCGAGCCCGCCATGCCACATCGAGCGTCGTGGGCGCCGAAGACCACCCGTCCTACCTTGGCCAGCACCATCGCCCCGGCGCACTGAGCGCAGGGCTCGAGGGTCACATAGATCGTGGCAAAGAGCAGCCGATCCTCCCCGGCTCGCTCCAGGGCTCGTTGCAGGGCTAGCAGCTCGGCATGCGCGGTCGGATCGCGCCGGTGCACCATTTCATTGTGCGCCTCGCCCAGAATCTCGCCTTCGGCCATTATGACCGCCCCGACCGGCACCTCCTCCCGCACTGAAGCGGCCCGCGCCAAACGCAGGGCCGATTGCATACCGGCGAGATCGGTAGGCGACGGCGTTCCCCTACGCACTGACCATCTCCGGCACCGGGGAACCGTGAACCAGGCGTAGGTGATCACCGTCGCGCTCCACCCTGATGGTATCGCCATCCTGGAAGTTGCCCTCCAGGACTTCCAGTGCGATCGGGTTCTGGAGCACCCGCTGAATCACCCGCTTGAGCGGACGTGCACCGTACACCGGGTCGTAGCCCTGCGCCGCCAGGAGCTCCCGGGCCTCCGGGGCCACCTCCAACTTGAGGTGCCGGGCCGCCAACTGGTCCTCCAGCTTGTGCAGCTGGATGTCCACGATCTGTTTCAGATCCTCCTGGCTGAGTGGACGGAAGACGATGATGTCATCAACCCGGTTGAGGAACTCCGGCCGGAAAAAGTTGCGCAGCTCGTCGCGGACCCCTTGCTCCACCCGGGCCCAGGCCTGATCGCTGGTCTGCGCGCCGGCTTCCACGATCATCTGGCTGCCGACGTTGCTGGTCATGATGATTACCGTGTTGCGGAAGTCCACCAGCCGGCCCTGGCTGTCGGTCAGACGGCCGTCGTCCAGAATCTGGAGCAGCACGTTGAAGACATCGGGGTGGGCCTTCTCGACCTCGTCGAACAGGATCACACTGTACGGCCGGCGGCGGACCGCCTCGGTGAGCTGGCCTCCCTCTTCGTAGCCGACGTACCCCGGCGGGGCGCCGATCATCCGGGCCACCGAGTGCTTCTCCATGTACTCCGACATGTCGAGCCGGATCATGGCCCGCTCGTCGTCGAACAAGAATTCGGCCAGAGCCCGGGCCGTTTCGGTCTTGCCTACTCCGGTGGGCCCGAGAAAAATGAAGGAACCGGTGGGCCGGTTGACGTCACCCAGGCCGGCGCGGCTGCGCCGTACAGCGTTGGCCACCGCGGTAATCGCCTGCCGTTGGCCGATCACCCTGCGTCCCAGCTCATCCTCGAGCTTGGTGAGCCGCTCGCGCTCGCTCTCCAACATCTTGGTCACCGGAATCCCGGTCCATTTGGCCACGATCTCGGCAATGTCTTCTGCGTCCACCTCTTCCTTCAGATATCTCGCCGTGGCCTGCACCTCGGCCAGGCGGGCCTCGTCCTCCGCCAGCCGGCGCTCCAATTTCGGAATCTCTCCATAGCGCAGCTCGGCCGCGCGCTGCAGGTCGCCCCGCCGAGTGGCTTGGTCGACCTCCACCCTCAGCTGATCGATCTGCTGCCTGATCTGCTGGATCTCCTGGATCGCTTTCTTTTCCGCCTGCCACTGCGCCTTCATGCCGGCGCTTCGTTCCTTCAGCTCGGCGATCTCCTGTTCCACCGCATCCCGCCGCTCTTTGGCCGCCCGATCCTTCTCTTTGAGCAGGGCTTGCCGTTGGATCTCGAGTTGGACGATGCGGCGCTCCACCTCGTCGATCTCCTGGGGCAAGCTGTCGATTTCGATCCGCAGCCGGCTGGCCGCCTCGTCCACCAGGTCGATCGCCTTGTCCGGCAGAAACCGGTCGCCGATGTAGCGGTCGGATAGGGTCGCGGCCGCGATCAATGCGTTGTCGGTGATGCGTACCCCGTGGTGCGCCTCGTACTTCTCCTTCAGGCCGCGGAGAATCGCGATGGTGTCGGCCACGCTGGGTTCGCCCACCAATACCGGCTGGAACCGGCGCTCCAGCGCGGGATCCTTCTCGACATGCTTGCGATATTCGTCCAGCGTCGTCGCGCCGATCACGTGCAGTTCGCCCCGCGCAAGCGGCGGCTTGAGCATGTTGCTCGCGTCCACGGCCCCTTCCGCGGCGCCCGCGCCCACGATCGTGTGCAGCTCGTCGATGAAGGTGACGTATTTGCCCTGGCTTTCCGTCAGCTCCTTGATCACGGCCTTGAGCCGCTCTTCGAATTCACCCCGGTACTTGGCACCAGCCAGCAGCTGCCCGATGTCGAGCGCCACCAGCTCGCGGTTCCGGAGCGACTCGGGGACGTCGCCGTCGACGATGCGCTGGGCCAAGCCCTCCACGATCGCGGTCTTTCCGACCCCGGGCTCACCGATGAGCACCGGATTGTTCTTGGTGCGGCGGGACAGCACCTGCATCACCCGGCGCACTTCCTCGTCGCGGCCGATCACCGGGTCCAGTTTTCCGTTGCGAGCTTGATCGGTGAGGTTGCGGGTGTAGCGGTCCAGCGCCTGGTACTTCTCTTCCGGCGACTGGTCGGTCACCCGATGGGACCCACGGACCTCCTGCAACGCGGCGCGGAGCTGGTCGGCGGTGATCTTTTGGGCGCTCAACAGGGTTCGCGCCGTGGTGCCCTTCTCCTCGGCCAACGCCAGCAACAGGTGTTCCGTCGAAACGTACGCATCGCCCAGCTTCTTGGCCTCGGCTTCCGCCCGGTCGAAGATCCGGTTGACCTCGCGGCTGAAGGTGGGCTCCGCTCCCGCGCCGTTCTGGGTGGGAAATCGCGCGATCTCGCGCTCGGTCGCCTCCGCAAGCGCAGCGACATTGAGCCCGACCTTCTGGAGCAAGGGCTGAACGACGCCCTCGGGTTGAGCCAGTAAGGCCGCGAACAGGTGAGCATCGTTGATAACCGGATTACCCCGCTGCCGAGCGATCTCGCCGGCGTCGCGAAAAGCCTCCTGGGCCTTGATGGTCAGTCTTTCGGGTCGAATCATCCCGTCCTCTGGTGTGGCGCAACTGTTAAACCTTGGAATCTTCCGGAGGCGAGCGCAAGGGATGAGCCCGGAAGTTCTGTCACATTGGCAGCGAATTCGTGCCGTAGCACGCGCATACTGACAAACAACCAAGAGGGACGCCCCTCGCGGGTCGCCCCTCTATGGTTGACTGCCGACCTTCCGTTGCGCGATCATCTTTCGGGTGAACCGCTCGCCATCAACCGTGAGCTGGTAGTAGTAGATCCCCGAAGTCGCCTCACGATTGCCGTCGAGATATCTGCCATCCCAGTACGCCCGATATTCACCACACCGTAACCGCAGACTGTCCAACCGCTCGGCCGATCCATTGGCCAATACCGGAATCGCGACCACCTGCACCAGCACGTTGTAGACCTTCAGGCTTACGACCGGCTGATGACCCCCGGCACAAACTTCTTTCGAGATGGCGAACGGGATCGTCGTCGCCGGGAAAAACGGATTGGGGTAGTTCTCCTTCAGCTCGATGCGGGGAGGGATCACGTTCGCTTGTGCCGCCACCGGAGAGCCGGCCCCCACCAGAAGCACGAGCCACCACCCCGGCCTCGCAACGCGGACCATGGGCGCTCCTCTTCATACGAAATGTCGAACGGTGGGCACCTCCAAGATGGTGGAACGAAGGCGATGCAACGTTAAAGATGGCTGGGGTTTGGGTAGAGTCAAGTTATCAAGCGCCGAGCCTCACCCACTCGTTGGGTGACACCCTTGGCGTCGGCCCACTCGAGCAGCGGGATCAGAAACTTCCGGCTGATTCCCAGCCGGTCGCGCAATGCCGCCGGAACGATCTCCGCCCTCAGCCCCACTTCCCGCAGAGCTTCCACGAAGCGATCCAGTGCCCCCCTGGCGTAATATCGGTCCCGCTCCACCGCCTCCACCCGCCCGCTGGCCGCCGCCAGGCGCAGCAGTGCGCCCAAGTCGCGTCTTCCGGTCGAGCGCTCCAGCTCCGCCACACTCGGCGGAGTGAGCTGGGCCGCTTCCAGCAGCTCCACGATCCGGTCGATTTCCGCTTGTCCGCCCTCGACCCGGGGGGCGAAACCGGCCAGTGCCGCAACCCCGTCCCCGACCCGCACTCGTCCCTTCTTGCCGAGGTCGCCCAGAGCAGCATCGACCATCTCCACCGGCGCGGTGAAGGAGTGTCGCAGAGTTTCCAACGGCATTCCACGGTCGCTGATATGAGCCCGGTGAAACCGGCGCACCTGGTCGAGTATGCGTTCCTCGATGCGCTCCAGAGTTACCGCTGCAACCCACCGATCGCCCACTAGGCGGAGATCGGCCGCTTGCCTGGCGAGCTGACTGGCGGCAGCCGCGGGAATGCCGACCAGCACCGGCAACATCAACTCGCGAATGCCGTCGGGCCGCCGATCCAGCAGCGCCTTCAGCCGAGTTGCCGGGTCGGTGGAGGCCAGCTCGGGCGACCAGGTCGTTCGCCGCGCCGGAGGCGCCGGATCCAGCACCCGTCCGCCGCCGATGGTGACGACCGGGCTGTAACTGCGAAGCACGAATCGATCGCCCCCGCGGGCAACCAAAGGGGTTTCGAGAGCCAGACGCGCCAGGCCTCGCCCGCCGGGGGGGATCGGCTGGCGAGGCTGGATTCGGGCCATCACCTCGGCGGTGCCGAGATGCACCCGAACTCTGGTCCGCGAGGCGAGCGCACGGGGTGCGGTAGACTCGAGTGACAGCTCGGCATCGAGTGCGCGAGTGATCAGCCAAGGCGCGCCATCCGCAACCAGCACCGTCCCCCGTCGGGCAGCCGATCGCTCCAATCCCGCGACACCCACGGCCGTTCGCGATCCGGGCTCGCTGCGCCCGACCGCCGATCCATGGATTTCAATCGACCGGACTTTCCCGCGTTCACCGTCGGGCAACAGCACTACGGCGTCCCCTACCCCGATTCGGCCGGACCAGGCGGTCCCGGTCACCACGGTGCCCACGCCCGGCCACCGAGAAGGCTCGGTCCACCGGCAGTCGGAAGAGATCACCGTTCGGCCTTACAGTCACCGCGCCGGCGCGAGCGACCAGACGGTCGCGGAGGGCCGGGATCCCCTCCCCGGTTCGCGCCGACACCACCAGGGGCGGCTCGAACTCGATCGGCGAGTCCGCCAGCCGCTCGGCAACCTCCGCCCGGATGAGCTCGAGCCACTCCGGGTCCACCAGATCGGCCTTGGTCACCACCGGGATGCCCACCCCGATGCCAAGCTGCTCCAGGATCGCCAGATGCTCCTCGGTCTGTGGCATGATCCCTTCATCAGCAGCCACCACCAGCAACGCCAGATCAATGCCCGATGCCCCTGCTACCATGGTTCGCACAAAGTCTTCGTGCCCCGGGACGTCCACCACGCCCGCGATCCGTCCCTCGCCCAAGTCCAGGGGAGCGAAGTTGAGATCGATGGTAATTCCCCGCCGCCGCTCCTCGGCCAGGCGATCCATGGCACGCCCGGTGAGTGCGGTCACCAGCGCAGACTTTCCGTGATCGATGTGCCCCGCGGTGCCGATGATCATGCGGCCGCCCAGGGACGCCGCATCCAGAAATCCAGCGCCGGCAGCTCTGCGCCTTCCCCCAGGTGATACCGGATGTAACGGGTGAGCAGCCGGCGGTGTGCCGCGGCGTGGCGGCGGTCCAGGGTGGGAAGATCGGCTTGTGGGTCGAGCAGGGCGGATAAGTCGGCCCTGGCACGATCGGGGAGGACGCTGGCTCCATGTTGCGCCGCGCAGGTAGGGCACAGTGCGCCCCCCTCCTTGGTACTGAAGGGGAGCGGCCCGGCGGGAGGCAATGGGGTGGCATCCCTGACGCACGAGTTCAGTGAGGGAGCGAAGCCCAAGACGGAGACGAGTTGCCAGAGGGCCCGAAAGCCGACGGATTCGATCTCAGCTGCCGGCGCGACTTCCAGCCCGCGAAGCGCGTCACGGAAGAGATCGTAGCTCTCGGGGTGGGAGTCGGCCGGGGCGAAGTGAAGCATCACCTCCGCCAGCGCGGACGCCGTGGCGTAGCGCTCGACGTTCTCCGGCAGCCCGGCGGGCAGATGGACCAGATCAAACGCGGCGAGGATGTGAAGCTCGCGATGCTCCTTCATGAGGAGCTGCGCCTGTCCTTCGCTCAGCAGTTGCAGCGCCGCGCCGAACCGGCTGCGGGGACGCAGGGCCCCCTTGGCGATGGCGCTCTGCACTCCTAATTCCCGGGTGGCGAGCCGCACGATCTTGGAGGTCTCGCTGTACCGCAGCGCGGAAAGAACGATGGCGGGCGTGGAAAGAAGGGTCATGGTTTGATCACCAACATCTAGCGATCAACGACCTCCTCAGGCGGAATCTCCACAACGATAGCTCCCGAGGCGCATTCTCCCAGCGGAATGGTGCGCTGTTCCTCGAGGTCGGGGTCCAGGACGTGGAGGGTACCGGGCTGAGAGCCCTGGCAGGAGCCCGATTCGATGGCATAGACTCGGCGCCGGCTATCCACGGCGACCGACGCGTTGGTCGGCACGCCCAGCCCCTCCCCCGCCCCACGCACCACTCGGTTGCTGTCGGTATTGAACTCCATCAGCCCTTCCGTGGGCGAGCTCACGAAGATTCGAGCTTCACCATCGGAGGCCACGGCACCCGGTGCGTTGCCGAACCCGGAGAAGCTGGCCACCTCGGTGCGGGCGACCGGATCCACGATCGAAAGCCGACCCTCACCCACATCCGATCTACCGGTACTCATCACGTACAGCAGACCGTCGCCACCCACCGTCGCGGAGAGGGCGTTTCCCGGCCCGGTGAGCGCGATCGAATCGATCCCGGAGGCACGAGCGTTGGTGACCGGCTCGATCACCGTGAGCCAGCTCGGCCCCACCGGCTCGAGGGATTCGTCGAGATTGCCATTTAGCACGAAGACCCGGCCTCTGGTGAACACCACTCCTTGCGGATGCTGGCCCACCGGGATCTCCGAGGTAATGCCGGTGAGCAGATTCACCCGGGAAACCGTATTGAGATTCGGGTTGGCGACATACGCAATCGAGTCCTCCACCACCGCCGACCCGGTGGCGCCGGAATTCTCCGGGAGAGGGATTCGTCGAAGTACGGTACGGGTCCGGAGGTCGACCACGTCCACTGCATCGTCCACGCCGAGCGGGACGACCGCAATACCGGCCCGAGCGGAGACCCCTTCCGCCGTGGGACTGGTGCCGCCGAGGAGAACCTGCACCGCGGTCCCGGGAGCTTCGACCGGGATGACGCTCAGCGTATTCCCGGTCCGGTTCACGACCAGCAGGACTTCTTCCGGGTCCGGAAGCGGTGCGTTGGCGTCGGCGCAGCCCAACAGCGGTAGGGGTCCGAGAAGCAGGCCCAGAAGCATCGAGGCGGGAACCGCGAGAGGATGGTGGCGCATGGTTGTGGGACTAAACTTAACCGCAGACTGTCACTCGGGTTGCTGCTCCTGCGGTAGCCTCACCCGGCCGTAACGGGACCACTTGGGGCGAGCCGTCGTACCAGGTCGTGACTGCCACCGGCCACTGAAAGACCTGGGTCAACAGGTCGCGCCGCAGCACTTCGACCGGAGCACCCTCCGCCAGGACCACACCGCCACTCAGGAGCACGATCCGGTCGGCAAACCGGGCGGCGAGATTCAGGTGATGGGTGATGACCATGCCCGCCAGTCCGCCGTCTACCAGTTGCCGGGTGAGCTCGAACAACTCCATCTCGTGGCGCACATCAAGCGAGGCAGTGGGCTCGTCCAGGACCAATACCTCGGGCTCCTGAGCCAGCGCACGGGCGATTCGCACCCGTTGCCATTCGCCGCCCGAGAGCGAGTCGATCGAGCGATCCGCGAGATCGGTCACGTCGCATCGCCGGAGGGCCGACTCAACCGCCGCCCGATCTGCCGGACCCGGTGCCGCGAGTGGCCCTAGCCTCGCGTAGCGACCGAGCATTACCGTCTCGGCGACCCGAAGGGGAAAGACGATCTCCTCTCGCTGGGGAACTACGCCGAGGACCCGGGCCAGCGCTCCGCGGCGCCAGTCCCGTACCGGCTTTCCCTGAATCAGGACCGAGCCGGCCTCCACCGGCACCAATCCCGAGACCGCTCGCACCAGCGTCGTCTTGCCGCTTCCATTGGGACCCACCACCGCCACCAGCTTGGCCTGCGCGACCCCACAACTCACCCGCTCCAGCGCGGCGCGGCCGGCTCCCCGATACCGCACGGTGACCCCTTGAAGCTCGACGATCACGCCATCGTCCTGCGGAGCAGCAAGGCGAACAGGGGCACACCGACCAGCGCGGTTATGACTCCGACCGGCAGCTCCAGGGGCCGCACCACGGTGCGAGACACGACGTCGCAGAGCACCAGAAAGGAGCCTCCGACCAAGAACACCGCCGGCAGCAGGGCCCGGTGGAGCGGCCGGGCCACGGTGCGCACCGCGTGCGGTACCACCAGGCCGACGAATCCGATGATTCCGCAGGCCGCAACGCTGGCGGCGGTGAGCAGCGCGGTGCACAGATAGACCAGCCGGCGGGTCCGCTCCACCTCGGCTCCGAGATGGTAGGCCGGCTCTTCGCCCAGGGCGATGAGATCGAGTGCCCGGGCGTTGAGCCCGATCGCCGCGAGCGGGAGTACCGCGTACGCTGCGAAGACGCTGAGCGACTGCCAGGAGGCCGCCCCGAATCCGCCCAACAACCAGAGAAACGCATTGCGTACTCCGGAGGCATCGGAAAGCACGATGATCGCACTCATCAGCGCGCCGGCGAAGGAGCCCACCACTACGCCGGAGAGGAGCAGCACGCGCGGGTCGAGCCGGCGTCCCGCAACCACGCTGAGACGATAGACCAGGGCGATGGATGCCAGCGCGCCTACGAACGCCGCCACCGGCACGGCCCACGGCCCGCCTGCCCGGGACGCGATGGCGATGACCGCTCCCAGCCCTGCTCCCCCGGAGAGGCCGAGGAGGAACGGCTCCGCCAAGGGATTGCGGATCATGGCCTGGAGCGCCGTGCCACAGACCGCCAGGCTCCCGCCTACCAGGAAGGCGAGCAGAACCCGGGGAGCTCGAAGGTCGCGAACGATGACGGCCGCGCTCGCGTCACTCCGCAGCAGGCCGTCCCAGACTTCGGAGAGAGAGAGCGGAACCGAGCCGGCGGCGAGCCCCACCAGCATGCAGGCGATGACCAGGAGTGCCAGCAACAGCGGCTGGAGCCGTCTCATCCGCCGCCCCCGAGCCGGCGCGCCAACTCCCGGATAGCGGCCGGAGATCGGGGGCCGGGCCGTTCGAATTGGGAACCGGTCACGTTGAGGAAGCGCCGCTCGCGTACCGCCTGGACCACCCGCCACTCGGGTCGCCCGGCAAACGCGGGGGGCGAGGCGCTGGTGGTGAAGATCAGGTCGGGGTCGCGGGCGGCAACGGCCTCGATACTGATGACCCCCGCGGACGCCGCTACGTCGGCAAACAGGTTTTCCCCACCGGCTCTCTGGACCAACTCGTGAAGAAAACTGCCGGCTCCGATCGTCATGGGCGGCTGCTCCCACACCAGAAGGAGCACCTTCGGCCGGTGACCACCCGCGGGTACCGTTGCCGAGGCGAGCGCGGTATCGAACGCCGCGCTCATCGAGTCAGCGGTGCGCCGGTGGCCGGTCAGCCCTCCGAGCAGGCGGGCTACCCGCCCGACGTCACTCAGCGCGTCGGTATTGAGTCGTACCGCGGGAATTCCCAGATCGCGCAGCCGGCGGGCCACGCCGGCATGCTGCGCCGAGTTGTAGAGCACCACCAGATCCGGCTTGGCGGCGAGCACGGCTTCCACGTTGGGGTTGATCCCGTCACCCAGATTAGGCACCGCCGCGGCCGCAGCCGGATAGTCGCACCACTCGGTCCGGCCAACCAGTGAGGGTCCCGCGCCGATCGCGAAGAGCAGCTCGGTGGATGCGGGAATGAGGGAGACGATCCGTCGGGCGGGAACGGTGACGGCCACGGTATCACCGGCATCGTCGACCAGACGAACCGGTCGAGACGCGGCGGGCTGGCCTCGGCAGGCCAGCGCCAGAAACACGAGGACACCGATTGGGATCAAACGTCCCATCGTTCCCTCCCCCGAGGGCGCGGATGGTGGCACGAACGGAGAGGTCTCCTGGCTTCGGGCCTCCGCTCGCCTTCCCGGTTGCCCAGTGGCTCGTGAGCGGAGTGTATGCCGCGAGTCGCGGCACTGCCCATTACAGTGGCGGGGCCGCGCCGGCTTTACACCGGCTTCCGAGCGTCCCCGTTCGTGGGTCTTCGATTGTACGGCCGCGGCAAGTTTAGGATGGGCGGGAGGACCCCGCAAGAGAAGCCTCCAGCACAGCCTTGAGCCGCTCACGCTCTTTCCGGTATCGGGCCCATTCCTCAGGCGGGGTTTCGTCCTCCTTCCCGCCGTAGCGAAGATCGAGCGCCGCGATGCTGCCGATGAGCGAATCGATCGACGCTGCGGGCGCCGGCGAGACAGGCCTGGTACCGCCCCCCCACGCCTTCCAGCCGGCCAGCACCAGCACCAGCGCCAGGGTGGCGACCAATCCGGCCAGCAGGGAGAACGGAGCCCGTCCGGCTGTGGGGAGCAGCAGCCGGATGGTTGCGCCGGGGGCGGGCTCGCCCGACCATCGGCGAAACCAGCGCTGCTCGATCAGTTGGCTATCGGCCAGCGTGAGCGCGGGGCCCACGACCTTCACCTCCGGCTCCTCGATCAGGAGGTTGAGTGTCCCGGTCCCGGCGGGCGTCGGAAAGTCCACCGCGTCGCAGACCGCGGGGAAGCAGGTATTGCAGCGCGAGCTGCTTCTCTCCCGGAGCAATGGGCGCCACCACGAGGGCCGTGTCTCCCCGGCGGCTGACCGCGTCGGGCGAAAGATCGCTCTCGCCCAGCTCGAGCCCCACCGAACCGGCGGGCAGCAGTCCACTCCAGGACGGATGCAGCGAATCGGGGGCGACCCTGGCCCGAAGCCCATCGTTGCGCAACACGATGAGGTCGAGAACCGACCGCGAGCCGTCTTCCCCAGGCCGCGGCACGACGATGTGCCGCGCTGCCACACTCACCGGCGCGGTGGTGGAGGTATCGTAGACCACCAACTGCATCGCGGTGTCGGGGCGCTCGGGATTGGTATGCACCGGCGGCGAGAAGTACTCGATGCCCCCGTAGCGGGCGCTCAGGAGGTACAGCGCGGACGTGTCGGGGCGGAAGCGAATCCGGAAGCGGCCGCGTGCGTCGGAGAAGGTCGAATCGACCGGACCCTGAAGCCGGCGTCCCACCTGGTGCAACACGATCCGAACGCCCGGGACTCTGGAGGTGTCTCGCTCAGTCGGGCGGATGACGGTCCCACCGGCCACGCTCTGCGCCCCAAGCACGGAAAAAGGCAGTAACGCCGCAATGAGGACGAGGGCGGCGCTGCTGCCCCGTACCCGCGCTGCTCCGGCGTCTACGGATTGAACTTGCCGAAGTCCTGCGGATCCATCTTCTCGAGATACTCCTTGAGCTTGTCGGCCTCGAGCGACGGATTGGGGGAGGGCTCGTCGGTCTCCACGCCGCTCTGATCCAGCAGCTGGTCGCTGGTGAAGATGGGAGCCCGCATGCGGAGGGCGAGCGCGATGCTGTCGGAGGGCCGGGCGTCCACTTGAAAGACGTGATCGTCCCGCCGGATGAGCAGCTCGGCGAAGTACGTGTTCTCCTTGACGGCGCTGATCACCACCCGGCGCAAGTCGCCGCCCAGCCCGACCAGAATCTGCTTCAGCAGGTCGTGGGTCAGCGGGCGCTGGGCCTTCATACCCTGGAGCTCCATCGCGATCGCGCTGGCCTCAGCGGGGCCGATCCAGATGGGAAGTACCCGCGCTCCCTCTTTTTCCCTCAGGATCACAACCGGGGTGTTGGTAGTCCGGTCGAGCCCCAGATGAGCCACCGTGACTTCGATCATAAGAGCTAGGTTCCCGCGTCCCAGCTCGCCAGGTACTTGACTTGCTCGGTGGTAAGGGAATCGATGCCGATGCCCATGCTCTGGAGCTTCAGCCTGGCGATCTCCTGATCCACGGCTGCCGGCAGCCGGTGCACCGACTTGCTCATCGTCTTCCCCTGCTTGGCCAGCAACTCGGCAGCCAGGGCCTGATTGGCGAACGACATGTCCATCACGCTCGCCGGGTGCCCCTCGGCGGCCGCGAGATTGATCAGCCGGCCCTCGCCCAGCACCATGATGCGCTTGCCCTTGACCACGAACTCCTCGACCATGGTACGCACGGAGCGGCGCTCGGAGGCGATCCGACCCAACCCCTCGAGATCCAGCTCCACGTTGAAGTGACCCGAGTTGCAGACGATGGCCCCGTCCTTCATCATCGAGAAGTGCTCCGGGCGAATCACATGGATGTTGCCCGTCAGGGTCACGAAGAGGTCGCCGATCGGCGCCGCGTCGGCCATCGGCCTCACCTCGAACCCGTCCATCCGCGCCTCCAGCGCGGGCAGCGGATCGACCTCGGTGACGATCACGTGGGCTCCCGCGCCCCGGGCCCGCATGGCGACCCCGCGGCCGCACCAGCCATACCCCGCCACCACCACGTTACTCCCGGCGAGTAGCAGGTTGGTGGCGCGGACAATCCCATCGAGGGTCGACTGGCCGGTGCCGTAGCGGTTGTCGAACATGTGCTTGGTGCTGGAGTCGTTCACCGCCACGATGGGAAACTGGAGCACGCCCTCTTTCGCCATCGCCTTGAGCCGGATCACGCCGGTCGTGGTCTCTTCGGTAGATCCCCGCACCGACCCCACCAACGCGCGCCGTTCGTCCTGGGAGAGTCCCTCGACCCACCGCCGGATCGGCGGCGCGAGGTCGTCCAACCGGTTGAGCGCGATCATGTGAAGCGAGCCCACCAGATCGGCCCCATCGTCTTGAGTCATGTCCGGCCCGAAGGCCAGCGCCTGAGCGATGTGGGTGTAGTAGGTCTCGTGGTCTTCACCCTTGATGGCGTAGACGTGCACACCATGATCCCGCACCAGGTGGGCCGCTACGTCGTCCTGGGTGGAGAGCGGGTTGGAGGCGCAGAGCGCGATCTCGGCCCCGGCTGCCCGCAGGGTGCTCATCAGATTGGCGGTCTCGGTGGTGACATGCAGGCATGCCGAGAGCTTTACCCCTGCGAGGGGGCGCTCCTTGGCGAAGCGAGCTCGGATCTGCCGGAGTACCGGCATCGACCGCTCGGCCCACTCGGTACGCCGCTTCCCCTCGTCGGCCAGGCGGATGTCTTTGATGTCGTGGTTTGCGAGTTCGGTCTGAACGCCCATTCGCTCCTCAGCGGGCGGCCGACAGCAGATCCTTCACGCGGTCGGTCCGTTCCCAGGTGAAATAGTCGACTTTCTGGTCTTTGGTTCCGTTCTGGTAGACACCGCTCAGGGGCTTACGTCCGAAATGCCCGTAACTGGCGGTCCTCTTGTAAATTGGCTTTTTGAGCTTGAGGGCGTCAATGATGCCCTTGGGCGTGAGGTCGAATACCTCGTCGACGATCCTTTCCAGCGCCGGGTCCGGCAACACACCGGTCCCGAAGGTCTGCACCAGTACCGACACCGGCCGAGCCACGCCGATGGCGTAGGCTACCTGCACCTCGCAGCGCCGGGCCAGCCGGGCCTCGACGATGTTTTTGGCGACCCAACGAGCGGCGTAGGCGGCCGACCGATCGACTTTGGATGGGTCCTTACCGCTGAACGCCCCGCCGCCGTGCCGGGCCATGCCGCCGTAGGTGTCCACGATGATCTTCCGGCCGGTGAGCCCCGCATCGCCATGTGGTCCGCCGATGACAAACCGCCCGGTGGGATTGATCAGGAATTTGGTCCCACGATACTCGAGCCCGTGCTCGTCCAGCACCGGCTTGATGACCTCTTCTACCACCGCCTCGCGAATCGTGCCGTAGGAGAGCTGCCGGCTGCCCTTGCGCTCGGCGTGCTGGGTCGAGACCACCACGGTTCGCACCGCGACCGGCCGGTCGTCCTCATACTCGACGGAGACTTGCGACTTGCCATCGGGACGGAGCCAGTCGATCCGCTCGTAGCCGTGGAGGCCTTTCCGCACCGCAGCCAGCCGCTCGACGATCCGGTGGGCCAGCATGATGGGCAGAGGCATTCGCTCGCGGGTCTCGCTGGTGGCGTACCCGAACATCATCCCCTGATCGCCGGCACCCTGCTCCTTCTTCTTCCCCGTATCCACGCCCATCGCGATGTCGGGCGACTGGCGGTCGATCGAGGTAAGCACCGCACAGGTCCGGCCATCGAAGCCGAACGATGCGTCGGTGTACCCGATCGATTCAACCGTCTCCCGCACGAGGTCGGGGATGTGGACGTAGGTGCTGGTAGTGATCTCTCCAGCGACCACGGCCATGCCGGTGGTCACCAGTGTCTCGCAGGCCACCCGGCCGGCAGGGTCCCGCGCCAGAATGGCATCGAGCACCGCGTCGGAAATCTGGTCTGCCACTTTGTCCGGATGGCCTTCGGTGACCGATTCGGAGGTGAAAATGTGGTGCTTGCTTGAAGCCATGGGGATCCCGATGAAGGTTGAGCGCAGGGTAGCGCCTACACTCCGCGCGTCAAACTAGCCACCCGGCCCCGGCCGGGCAACGCCGAATGGGGATCGAGCAGGCGGACGTCGATGTATTCCGCCACCACCCGCCGGAGTGCCTGAGAGACCTCGTCCGCCGTGGATGCCGCCAGTGCCGCTTCGGCAGCTAGGCGAGCGGCTGCTTCAGGCACCGTTCGTACCACCCACTTGACCAGCGGGAGCGCCGGCGGCGACACGCTGAGCCGGTCGTAGCCCAATCCGATCAGCAGCACGGCGCTCAATGCCTCGGAGGCCATTTCCCCACATACGCTCACCGGCAAACTGCTGGCCTTTCCCACCTCGATCACCCGTTGGAGCTGACGCACGATCGAGGGATGATGCGGGGTGAAGCGGTCGGCCAGGCGGGCATTGCCCCGGTCTACCGCCATGGTGTACTGGGTGAGGTCGTTGGTTCCCACGCTGAAGAACGAGCTGACTTTGGCCAGGTGGTCCGCCATTATCACCGCCGCCGGGGTCTCTATCATCACGCCAACCGGTACGCTATCCGCCGCCGGCTTGCCTTCCCGTTTGAGGTTGGCCGCCTCCTCCAGGACGATGGCGCGGGCCTCCTCCACTTCCTCCACTCGGGTGACCAGCGGCAGCATGAGCTGGATGTCCCGCCCCGATGCCGCTGCCCGGAGAACCGCGCGGACTTGCGGTCGAAAGACTTCGGGCTCGTCCAGGCAGACCCGAATGGAGCGCCAGCCCAGGAATGGATTGGCCTCGACCGGAGCCTTGAAGGTCACCGGGAACTTGTCACCGCCCAGATCGAAGGAGCGGATGATCACGGTGGAATCGCGAAATGCGGAGACTACTCGCTTGAAATAGGCGGTTTGCTCGTCTTCGGTGGGAAGACTCGTCCGGCCGGTGAGCAAGAACTCGGTCCGCAACAGCCCTACGCCCTGGGCCCCCATCCGCAGCGCCGGCTCGATTTCTTCCGGCAAATCGACGTTGCCCATCAGGAGAATGGGCCGCCCCTCCGGCGTAATCGCGGGCTGTTCGACGACCGCTTCGAGCTGGAGCTCGAGCTTGTGGCGCCGACTGATCTGGGTCTTGGCGTCCTCCAGCTCTCCCTGGGTCGGCTCGATAACCACGGTGCCGCTCTGGCCGTCCAGCAGCAGCGTGGCTCCGTTGGGGATTCGACCCAGTGCGTCGCCCACACCCATCACCGCGGGAATACCCAACGAGTGGGCCAGGATCGCGGCGTGGGCGGTCCGAGTGCCCTCTTCGCTCACCAGACCCACCACGTGCTCCCGGTCGAGCTGCACCGTCAGGCCCGGGGGACAGCTCGTGCGCCACCACGATCACCTGCTCGTCCGCCGGCATAGCGGACAACTCGCTTCCCTTTCGGCCCAGCAGGCGGTCGAGCATGCGGAGCTGGATGGCGTTCAGGTCCGCCAGCCGCTCTCGAAGGCGAGCCGCGCCGGACCAGAGATTCCGCAGCTCCAGTGCCTTGAACTCATACGCGGTCTCGGCGCTGAAGTGATTGTTGCGTATCAGGGTCTCGACCGATTTCAGGAACTCCTCGTCCTGGGCCATGAGAATCTGGGCGTCGAAGATGCGGGACTCTTCCGGGCCGGCCCGCTGAAGTACCCGCTCGCCCAGCTCCTGTAGGTGGGACACCACGTGGTCCACCGCTTCCCGCAAACGCCGGACTTCTCCTTCCACCTGATCGGGACGAACGGTCCGGTCCTGTACCTCCGGGAAGTCCCACCGGACGATGACGGCGGGTGCGCAGGCGACGCCGGGCGATACGCCGATCCCGCGGAGAGTGCGGTCGTCGGTCATGGCTCGCCGAACCCTCCTTCCACCAGTTGCACCAGCGCCTCGAGCGCCTGCTCGGCGTCGGGCCCGTGTGCCCGGATGGTGATGCTGCTTCCGAATTCCGCGGCCAGCATCATGACTCCCATAATGCTCTTACCGTTCACGCTCACTCCGTCCTTGCACAGCTCGATCTCCGAAGCGAAGCTGTTCGCCAACTTGACGATCTGCGCGGCAGGGCGGGCATGCAGGCCGTCCTGGTTGACGATGTGGGCTTGGCGCTCGATCACACGCCCACCCAACGGAACAGCGCGAGCAGGAGAATAGCGAGCAGGGCGAACCGGATCGTGGTGAACGTGGGCCCGAACCACCGGGTCACCGCGGCGCCGGCGGCCGCGACGCCGAGCGTGGTCGCTGCACCGACCCAGCCGAAGCCCCGCAGGTACCAGCTCGCCACCAGCGGTATCGCCAATCCCACGGTCAGCCCGGCCAGCGGTCCGACCCGCGCAATCGCCCGGGGAATCCAAGAAGAGCCGATAGCGCTGCCCACCCGCATTCCCGCCCCGTAGCCGGTGCCGAGCGCCCAGAGTCCGGTCGCCAGCCGGGCCAGATTGTAGAGCGCCAGCAGGCCAAAGATCGCCCACCAACCGGCTCCCAGCACCACCCCCACGAGCGCGGCGCCCACCAGCGCCGGCACCAATCCGGCCCAGAACAGCTGATCACCCAGGGAACCGAGCGGGCTACAGAGCGCCGTGCGGAGCCGCGCGATCTGGGCGCCGGGTACCGCCTCGTATTCTGCCCGGGTGGTGGCGCCCAGGGCCAGGCCCGCCAGGTTGGGGTGACAGTTGAAGAACTCGGTGGAGCGTACCACGGCTTCGCTGTGCCGCACCGGATCGACCGTCTTGAGGTCTTCCAGCAACGGCTCGGCGGCGTACCCCATCCCCACGCCCAGCATCCGTTCGTAGTTCCAGGTGCCCTGAACGGCGAAGAGCCGAAGCAGCGCACGCCAGCGGCCGTTCATCTCAGCACCGCCAAGAGCAGCCCGCCACCCACACCCACCGCCAGCCACCGCAGGCGGGCCCCGCGCCCGGCGCTGCGCAGCGCGCCGTTCACCACGGCCGCGAGCGCGGAGCCTACCGTGACCAGGGTAAGCGCGACCGCGGTGGGACGGTCGAGCCTCACCCCTATCGCGAGCACCCACGCCAACGCCAGACCACCCGCCGTCAGCAGGGCCGACCGTACCCCGTCGCGCACCAGTCCGGCGTACTGCAAACGCCGGATGGCGCTGCTCTGACCCGCCGCCAGTGCCGCGGCCCGCTGCTGGATGGCGCGGGCGTTGGCGCGACGGACCAGCTGAAGGGTCCATCCTCCCACCACGGCCAGGACCAGCCCGAGCGCCGCGCTGAGCCCCAGACTCAGTTCCCACGGCGCGCCCGCCGCGAGGGCCACGGCGGCCACCGTGGCCGGGCCATAGTCGGGATAGCGAACCGCGCCGATCGGCAGCACATCCAGGGCGAAAAGCTCGAACAGCACCCCGACCCGGAGGCCCGCACTCACGTCTCCCGCCAACCATCCCGCCACCGCTCCGGCTACCAGCGGACGAGAGATCATCGCCTGGGGTACGCTCACCAGGTCTAACCCGACCAACGTGCCCCAGAGAATCAGGGCGACGATCTGCTGCGCGCCAAGCTCGGTCATCCCAGCGCTCTCAAGGATACCGGTTGAGTGGTCGGGAGGTCCTGCGCGGTGATGTTGGCACCCGCCGCTTCGAGCGCCAGCGCGGCCCGCAGCTCATCGTCGGTGAGATACAGATATGGAAGCCGCTCCCGGCGACCCGGCCGGTGATGGATTCCACCCAGGTTGATCCGGTGAACTGCCAGCGGATCGGCGGCGTGGAGCGCGGCCATGGTCTCCAGGTCACCGGTGAGCAGCAAGACCCGCCGGCCGTCCGACCGCCAGCCGGCCAGCTGGGCCGAGGCGCTCGCGACGCTTTCGAAGGAGACTTCGATCTCGGGCGACACCCCCATGCGATAGAGGTCCTGCTCCCAGGCGCTGCCTGCGACCTGATCGTCGACCAGGACGATCCGATCGACACCCAGCGGCTGGCCCCACCCGACCACCACCTGGCCGTGGATCAGCCGGTCGTCTACCCGGCAGAGAACGATCGGCATCAAGGAACCTGAATGGCCCGTCCGCCTGCCGTGGCCGCCCGGGCGGCCGCCTCCTCGGGCGAAAGCGAGCGGTGGAACATGAAATCCACCAGCATCGCCAGGTTCACCCCGGTCACTACCTTGACACCCGGTGCCGTGCGCAGCCGCTTGAGCACGGCGAAGAGACATGATCCGCTGGCCAGGTCCACGAATACCACGCCCGGCTTGCCGTCCACCGCCACCATGACTCGCTGCTCCAGCGACTCCCGATCGCAGCCGGTGTTCGACACCGGCACCAGCGCGCCGGTTACCCCACTGATCGATTCGGCCGCCTCGACCAGGGCCACGGCCAGCTTCCCGTGACAGACGACGACCCCATGCAGCTCTTCACTCATAGTCTTCCTGAAGGTACTCGCGGACCCCCCGCTGCTCCTTCATCCGCTTGATCAGGCGGGCGTTGAAGGCGGCTGCCACATCCACGCCGGAGTAGCGCAGGAGGTGCATCATCGCGACCACCTCGGAGATCACCGTGATGTTCTTGCCGGGATTGAGCGGCACCACCACCCGCGGCAAGCCGACGTCGAGGATAGTGGTCTCGTCCCGGCTGAGCCCGGTGCGATCGACGTCGTTGGTGGTTCCCCAATCCTCCAGCTGGACCACCACCTCGATCCGCTTTTGCTGGCGGACTGCTCTCACCCCAAAGAGTGCCGGAATGTCGATCAAGCCGATTCCCCGGATCTCCATGTGATGTGCGGCAAGCTCGTGGCCCCTGCCGATCAAGACGTCGTTGCCGCGGCGGCTGACCTGGACCACGTCGTCGGCCACCAGCCGGTGGCCCCGTTCGACCAGATCCAGCACGCACTCGCTCTTGCCGATGCCGGAGCGCCCTACGAAGAGAAGCCCCACTCCGTACACATCCGCCAGGGAGCCGTGGAGGGTGGTGCGAGGGGCAAAGGCCTCCTCCACAATGGGCTTGACCCGGCGGTAGAACTCCGCCGTCTTCAGCTTGCTGCGCAACACCGGCACTCCGCGCGACCGCGCCAGCTCCAGCAGCTCCACCGGCACATCCTGTCCCTTGGTGACGAAGATGCAGGGCAAGTCGAAGCTGAAGAACTTGGTCAGCGACTGGTGCCGTTCCTCCGGCGTCAGCGAGTGGAGATAGGTGATCTCGGTCTCGCCGAAGACGTGGATCCGGTTGGGTGCGAACCGCCCGGTGTATCCCGCCAGCGCGAGCCCCGGACTCGCCACCTCGGCGTCGGGCAGCTGACGGTCGAGCCCGACGTCGCCGGTGAGCGGCTCGAGCTGAAGCGGATCGCCCCGGCGAGACAGGAAGTCGCGGAGTCGCAGCATCTCAGAGTGGCTTGGGCTGGGGGCGGGAGCGGCGGGGTCGGTCCGCTGCCTTTTCTACCTGCCGCCGCAGCTTTTCCTCGGCTCGATCCAGAGCGGTCCGATGATCCTCGGCCTCCCCTTTGGCAACGAGCACCTCCCCCCGGGCCACGTGCAGCCGCAGCTCGGCAGTCTGCTGAATCCCGTCGGTGTCGAAGACCACGGCCGATTCGATCGGCCGGGGTGCCATGTTACCCAGCCGTTCGACGACCGCGAGCGCGCGTTCACGCAACGCGTCGGTGATCTCGCAGTGGCGGGCGGTGATCGTCGTCTGCATGATCGTTCCTCCTGGCTCAGACTGCTGCTGAGCCGGCGATGATGTGCGCGAGATGATCGTAGGTAGCATTCGCGGTGCGCTCCCAAGTCAGCCCTTCCGCGAAGCGCCGGGCAGCCGTCCCCAGCCGGGCTACCAGGTCGGGAGAGTGAGCCAGCTCCAGCATCCGGTCGGCCAGCGCCGCCACGTCGCCGTGAGGCACCAGGAACCCGGTCTGTCCGTGGCGCACCGAGTCGCGCAGGCCCGGGCTATCCGAGGCCAACGAGGGCGTGCCGCACGCCGCCGCCTCGATCACTGTAATGCCCCATCCCTCTTTGGGCGACGGATAAATGTTGGCCCAGGACCGACGGAGCAGTGAAACCTTCTCCTCCTCGGTCACCAGTCCATGAAAGGTCACGGCCTGCTCCAGGCCCAGCCGCTTGACCATTGCCTGGAGCTGGCTCCGATGGTCACCGGTTCCCGCCACTTCGAGCCGCAAGTCAGGCCGACTGTGACGCGCCTGGGCCAGGGCGAGAATTGCCAGCTCTATTCCTTTATAACGCTTCAAGCGGCCCACGTACAGGAAGCTTGGCGTCGCCGTGCGACACTCCTCCGCGCTCGGAATGAATCGGGTGCTGTCGACGCCGGGATGAATGACCCGCACCTGATCTTTCCGGACACCGCGGGCCACCAAGTCATCACGGGTGCTTTCGCTGATGGCATGGAACCCGGCCCGCCGGTACGCCATGGCGAGCGGCCGCTCGGCCAACCACACCGTGGCGGCCATGGGCCACGGAGCTTCGTCGAAGGCGGTCTCGCCGAATAGATGGGGGACAACGGCACAAAACGGGAGATCGGTACCTCGAGCCAGGAACAGAGGGAGCTTGTTCACGTCCTCGACCAGCACGTCGGGTCGGCGTTGGGCGATGGCGCGCCGCACAGCGCCGCGACCCAGCAGGGCGAAGGTATGCCGGCCACCCACTCGCTCGACGTCGACGTCCCCCACTCGGGCTCGCCCAGCGGCCCCCGGCCATCCGGA
Source organism: uncultured Gemmatimonadales bacterium (assembly GCA_963812755.1). GTDB lineage: Bacteria > Gemmatimonadota > Gemmatimonadetes > Gemmatimonadales > GWC2-71-9 > CAVVWJ01. The sequence goes on from CAWEWK010000006.1 coordinate 90,049, forward strand.
GCACACCAGTCGCACCCGGTTTCCCGCGCGAGCCAACCGTCCGAAGATCTCGAACAGATGGATCTCGGCGCCGCCGGCGTGGGGGTTCTCCAGATCCTGCCAGTTGACGACGAGGATGTCCATCACTCGACGTCCATCTTCGCGCGTTGCCTCACAGCCGCCCGATCGCCCGGGCGATTCCGTCGAGCACGCCGTTGACGAAGCCCGGGGCTTTCGCGCCTCCGAACCAGTGCGCCAAACGCACGGCTTCGTCGATCGCGACCTTGGGTGGGACCTCGCCCCGTCGGAGCTCGTGGATTGCGAGCCGAAGAATGTTGCGCTCCACCACCGCGATACGGCTCATCCGCCAGTTCTCCGCTCCCCGCGCCGCTTCGGCATCGAGCGCGCCCAAGTCCGCCACTACGCCGGTGGCCAGCTCCTCAGCCCGGTCGAAGATTTTCGGCTCCGGTCCGGTGAGCCGCGCGACACCGCCGGCGATGGATGCCAGCGACGGCTCTCCCTGCATCTCCCAGGCGTACAGCAATTGAAGCGCCCGCGCCCGGCTCTTGGTCTCAGCCCTCAGCATGATAGGTACGGAGCTGGGCGATGACGTCGGCCGTGCCGATGGCGGCAGCGGCGGCCTCGTGGCCTTTGTTGCCCGCGACCCCGCCCGCGCGGTCAATCGCCTGTTGCAGATTGTCCACCGTGAGGACGCCGAATCCCACCGGAATCCCGTGGCCCACGGCTACCTGGGTGAGCCCGTGGGCAGCCTCGCCCGCCACATACTCGAAATGGGGAGTCTCGCCCCGGACCACGGCACCCAGCGCTACCAGACAGGCGTAGCGGCCGGTGGCCGCGGCGGCGGCCGCCGCTGCCGGCAGCTCGAACGCGCCCGGTACCCAGATCACGTCGACCCGCTCGGAGTCGATGCCGGCCTCGCGGCAACACTCCTTGGCGCCCTGCAGCAGCTTCGCGGTGATCAACTCGTTGTACCGGCTGACCAGGATCGCCACGCGCCCGGGCGCGGGGGGACGCAGCCGGAAGGAGAATTCGGGCACGAGGTCAGTGGGCGAGAAGATGGCCGAGCTTGTCGCGCTTTACCTGCAGGTAGCCGCGGTTCTCTCCATGGGGATCGGCGATGAGCGGAACCCGCTCGACGATCTGGAGCCCGTACCCCTCGAGTCCGACCAGCTTGCGGGGATTGTTGGTCATCACCCGGATGGAAGACAGGCCCAGGTCCCGGAGGATCTGGGCTCCGATGCCGTAGTTGCGCAGGTCAGGCGCGAAGCCGAGCCGCTCGTTGGCCTGTACCGTGTCAGCGCCGGCATCCTGCAGCGCGTAGGCTCGCAGCTTGTTCAGCAGGCCGATACCCCGACCCTCTTGGTCGAGATAGACGATCGCGCCCCTGCCCTCCTGAGAAATCAGCTGCATTGCCCGGTGAAGCTGCACGCCGCAGTCACAGCGCTGGGAGCCGAACACGTCTCCGGTAAGGCACTTCGAGTGCATCCGCACCAGGATGTTGGGCTGGCCCGCGATGGCGCCATAGACCAGAGCAATGTGCTCCGCCCGGTCGACGTCGTTCTGATAGCCGATGATGGTGAACTCGCCGAAGTCGGTGGGAACCCGGGCTTCGGCCACGCGGTGCACCAGCTGCTCGGTGCGGAGCCGGTACGCCACCAGCTGAGCCACGGTCACGAAGGTGAGCCGGTGCTGGCGGGCCAGCTCGGCCAGCTCCGGACGCCGGGCCATGGAGCCATCTGCGCTCAGGATCTCACAGATCACACCGGCCGGGTTGAGCCCGGCCAAACGTGCCAGATCTACGCTGGCCTCGGTCTGTCCTACCCGCTGGAGCACGCCCCCGGGCCGAGCCCGAAGGGGAAAGATGTGCCCCGGGCGTCGGAGGTCGGAGGGAACCGTGGCAGGATTGATAGCGGTGTGGATGGTCGTAGAGCGATCGCTCGCCGAGATGCCGGTGGTGACCCCAAACCGGCGGCCGGCATCGATGCTCACGGTAAACGCGGTGGACAGCTCCTCGGTGTTGCGCTCGGTCATCTGGGGCAGGCCAAGCTGATCGCAGCGCTCGCCGGTGAGGGCGAGGCAAATGAGGCCGCGACCGTGCAGGGTCATGAAATTGACCATCTCCGGCGTGACCAACTCGGCGGCGCAGACGAGGTCGCCCTCGTTCTCCCGGTCCTCGTCATCCGCCACGATGATGATCCGGCCGTTGCGCAGGTCGTCAATCGCCTGGTCGATAGTGTCGAATGTGGTCATTTCTCAGAGTGGTTACTCATCATGCCCGCGACGTACTTCCCGATGGTATCGCCCTCGAGATGCACCAAGTCACCCACTACCCTGTCGCCCAGAGTCGTATTCTGTAAAGTAAACGGGATAAGAGAGATCTGGATTACCCCGGCGGCCGGGAGCGCGTTGACGGTCAGGCTGACGCCGTCGACGGTGACTGAACCCAGCGGGACCGACACCGCGACCACTTCGGCTGGGGCCCGGATGTCCATCAAGCGGGCATCGTCTTGCTGGGCAATCCGTTCCACGATTCCGACCCCATCCACGTGCCCCTGAACCATGTGGCCGCCCAGTCGGTCCCCCATCCGAAGCGCCCGCTCCAGATTCACCCGCCGCTGCGGCTGATACTCTCCAAATCGGGTCCGTTCCAGCGAGGTGGCGATGACATGGGCGGTAAAGCCACCCGGCTCAACCGCTTGTACGGTAAGACAGGCCCCGTCGACCGCCACGCTTTCACCCAGTGCGAGCCCCTCATAGCGGCACTCTATGGTGAGCTCAAGCCCCTGAGTGGTGCGATTTACCGATCGCACGGCTCCGATGGCCGTGATGATGCCGGTGAACATCAGGGTCGGTCCATGACCAGGAGGGTATCGGGACCGAGGGGGCGGCGTTCCACCACCCGCCAACGCTCCGCCCGCTCGAGCGGGCCGCTGGGGAGCCCGGATACGGCGGGGACGCCGCGCTCGCCCAGCCAGAGCGGGCTCTGAATCCAGTAATACCGGTCTACCAGGTCGTTGCCCAGGAGGGCCCCGGCCAGCCTGCCACCACCTTCGACCAAGAGCGAGCTCACACCCATCGTGCGCAGGGAGCGCAAGGCATCGGCGAGGTCGGCTGAGCGGAGTACACTCACTCCGGCCGACTCCAGCCCACCGACTCTTTCGTCGGAAGCAGCCGTTGCGGCGATCAAGATGGTAGGAGTCTCTCTCGCGCTTCGTACCAGAGCAAGCTGCCTATCGAGATCGGCGCCGGCATCGAAAACGATTCGCTTCGGCGCGATGCGGGGCTGAATGCTGCCCCGGACGGTGAGGGATGGGTCATCGGCCCGGGCGGTGCGTCCGCCCACGGCGACGGCATCGAAACCGGCGCGAAGCCAGTGCACGAACTCCCGCGCCTCCTGACCGGAGACCCACTTGGAGCGACCTTCGAGGTCGGCGATCCGGCCGTCCAGCGAAGTGGCGAGCTTGAGCGCCACGAAGGGTAGGGACTGGTTCCGAATCCGATGCAGAAAGGCGGCGTTCTGCGCCGCTGCATCCTCGCCCCGGAGGCCGACCTCGACCTCCAGGCCGGCCGCTCGGAGCAGCTCCGCCCCGCCGGCGGCGATCGGGTTCGGGTCCGCTACCGCCACGATCACTCGTTTCACCCCAGCGCGAAGAATTGCCTCGGTGCAGGGCGGCTGATGCCCCTGATGCACGCAGGGTTCCAGGTTCACCACCAGGGTGGCTCCCGCCGCGCGTCGTCCGGCTCGGTCCAGCGCTTGGGGCTCAGCATGACGGCCCCCAAACTCCGCGTGCCAACCTTCGCCCACCGAGTCGCGACCCGAGAGAACCACGGCGCCGACCAAGGGATTGGGGTGCACCTTTCCCCATCCACGCCACGCCAGCTCCAGCGCCCGGTCCATCGCCTCCCGTTCGTCCACCGGGCTAGATCTCCCTCGAGGTCAAGCGAATCGCACGGCGCGACTGCCCCGGCGGACCTCACCCATGATCCAGGTGGTGACGCCTTCCGCACCGGCCGCCGCCTGCACCGCGCCCACCGCATCGCCAGGCAGCACGGCGACGAGACCGACTCCGAGGTTGAACACCTCGCGCATCTCTTCGGTGGAGATCGACCCCGCCTGTTGCAGGATCTTGAACAGAGGCGGCAGCTCCCAACTGTCGGTTTCAATCACCGCCTCACAGCCGGTGGGCAGCATTCGCACCAGGTTGCCCCCGATGCCTCCGCCCGTAATGTGGGCGAGCGCGTGCACGCGATCGATCGTCGGCATGACGGCCCTGAGGTAGCTCCGATGCACCGCGAGCAGGGCGTCGGCGACGGTCGATCCGGTATCGCCCAACTGGTCGCTCAGCCGCAGCCCCATGCGGTCGAACACGACCCGGCGTGCGAGGGTGTAACCGTTGGTGTGCAGGCCGGTCGAAGCGTAACCCAGCAGCACGTCACCCGGCTCCACTCGATCACCGTGTAGCGCGCGCTCCTCGTCCACCACGCCAACGATGGTTCCGGCCAGATCGTAGGTGCCGGGTTGATACAGGCCGGGCATCTGGGCCGTCTCACCTCCGGCCAGCGTCATTCGGTGGGCGCGGCAAGCTCTCGCGATGCCTTCCACGATCTCCGCGATCTGCTCCAGGCCGAGCCGATCTCCCGCGATGTAGTCCATGAAGGCGAGTGGGACGGCGCCATGCACCAGAATGTCATTGACGCTGTGGTTGACCAGGTCCTCGCCCACCGTATCGTAGCGGCCCGCCATCTGGGCAACCAGCACCTTGGTCCCGACCCCATCGGTGCTCAACACCAGCGTGGGTTTCCGCATTCCATCGGGAATTCGGACCATACCGCCGAAGGCACCGATCCGGCCGGCAGAGAGCGGCGTCCTGGTGCCGGCTACCAGCTCTCCGATCCGGGCCTTCACTGCATCGGCGGCGTCCAGGTCCACTCCGGCAGAGGCGTAATCCCGCGCGCCGCTGTTCACGTCAGCGCCTCCGCCAGGCTCACGTGGGTGAGATCCTGGAAGGCGCGAACCCGCCGCTCCACGTCGGCCACGGTGATCTGCTCCAATCCCCGGATCCCGAACTGCTCTACGGCAAAGGACCCGAGGGCGGCGCCGTAGACCATGGCCCGACGGATGTTGTCCTCGTCCACTACACCTCGGCGAGCCAAATACGCCATGAACCCGCCGGCGAAGGCGTCGCCCGCGCCGGTGGGATCGAACACCGCCTCCAAGGGGAAGGCGGGCACGTAGAAGGTCCGGGTGGGCTCGATCAGCAGGGCGCCGTGCTCCCCTTGCTTGATCACCACCCGCTTGGGCCCGTGGGCCAGGATCCAGCGTCCCGCACGATGGATGTTCCAGTCGCTGCTCAGCTCGCGGGCCTCGCTGTCGTTGACCATGAGGACGTCCACCCGCGCCAGCAGATCCAGCAGAGCCGCCTTCTTTCCCTGGATCCAATAGTTCATCGTGTCGCAGGCCACCAGCTTGGGCCGCTTGACCTGGCTGAGCACCCCGAGCTGCAGCTCCGGGTCGATGTTGCCCAGAAAGAGAAATTCCGCGGCTCGGAACGATTCAGGAAGCTTGGGCTGAAAGTCGGCGAAGACGCCGAGGCGGGTCTCCAACGTCTCGCGGCTCTGGAGATCGTAGGAATACTTGCCCTTCCAACGGAAGCTCTCACCCTCGGCACGCTCCACTCCCGACCAGTCGATACCGCGAGGCGCGAGCCGCTCCAGTTCGGCATGGGGGTAGTCTCCCCCGACCACTCCAACGACCTGAACCGGGTGCAGGAGAGAGCCGGCGACGCTGAAGTAGACCGCGGAGCCACCCAATGCGTCTGCGGTCTCGCCGAAGGGCGTGAAGATGGAATCAAGCGCGACGCTGCCCACCACGAGAAGGCTCATCGGGTCACATCCGGTCCGGAGCGGTGATGCCGAGAACGGCGAGGGCGTTAGCGAGAACAATCCGGGCCGCGCGGGCGAGCAGCAGACGGGCCTGCTCGGTGGCGGCGCCCTCGGGAGCGCCTACCGCGCGAGTGTGGTGATACCATCCGTGCACTGTGGTGGCCAGGTCATACAGAAAAACGGTGATCCGGTGCGGCTCCCGCTCGCGGGCGGCCCTGGCGACGACCTCGGGAAAGAGCGCCAGCTTCTTCAACAGCTCGATGTCCTGCGGCGCCGGGAGTGCCGACGGATCGAGCTCACCGGTGACCGCGTCGGGCTCGCGCTCCGCCGTGCGAAAGATGCCGCTCAGCCGGGCGTGAGCCATCTGCACATAGAAGACCGGATTCTCGTCGGTCTGCTTCTTGGCCAGATCGACGTCGAAGGACATCTGGGTGTCGCCCGGGAGGCGCAGGAAGAAGAAGCGCGCCGCGTCGACCCCCACCTCCTCGAAAAGATCGCGCAGGGTGACGAACTCCCCCGAGCGCTTGGACATTTTCACCTCTTCCCCGCCTCGCATCACTTTCACCAGCTGCACCAGCTCGACGTCGAAGAACTCCTCGGGATAACCCAGCGCGCGCAGTACTGCTTTCATCCGGGGGATGTAGCCGTGGTGATCGGCACCCCACACGTCGAAAGCACGGTCGAAGCCCCGCTCGTGCTTGTCGATGTGGTAGGCGATGTCCGGGACCAGGTAGGTGTAGCTGCCGTCCTGCTTCCGGAGCACTCGGTCCTTGTCATCGCCGAACTGGGCAGTACGCAGCCACAGCGCCCCTTCGGCCTCGTAGGTGAGGTCCCGCCCGGCCAGGAGATCGAGAGCGTGTTTCACCTTGCCCGAGTCGTAGAGTGCCTGTTCCGAGCTGATCGCGTCGAACTTGACCCCGAAGAGCTCCAGGTCCCGATCCTGTTCCTGGCGCTGAATGTCGAGCACCAGCTGGCGACAACGGCGGATACCCTCTGCCTCCGGCAACTGGGCCAGCCCGGGGCCTTCTCGCTCCAGAATCTGCCGCGCGTTTTCCCGGAGGTACTCGCCGTGGTACCCCCCTTCCGGAATCTCGGCCTGGAATCCGGCTTCCTGGCGCACTCGGGCCCAGAGGCTCTGGCCGAGCTTGTCGATCTGGACTCCGGCATCGTTGATGTAGAACTCGCGAGTGACCTTGCAGCCCGACCATTCCAGGAGCGAGGCGATCGCGTCACCCAGTGCGGCGCCGCGGCCGTGGCCGACGTGGAGTGGGCCGGTCGGATTGGCGGAGACAAACTCGACGTTGATGTTGAGACCGGCCCCTGCCGTCGACCGCCCGTAGGCCGGACCCTCTTCCAGAATCCGGCGGTGGACCGCCACCAGCTGATCCTGGGCCAGCCAGAAATTGATGAAGCCGGGGCCGGCGATTTCGGTTTTGGCGACGAGATCGGCTGGGAGGTCGAGCTCGCGGAGCACCCGCTCGGCCGTGTGCCGCGGGTTACCGCGTTCCCGCTTGGCCAGCACCATCGCGAGGTTGGTGGCAAGGTCGCCATGCCCGGCATCGCGGGGGCGCTCCAGAACGAAGTCGATCCCATCGGCGCCGAGCCGCGCGGCCACTCGCGCGAGCTCGGCGCGGAGCATGTCGCTCACTCGCCCGCGGCCTTCTTCTTAGCGCGGGATTCCGATTTTGCGGCGGGTTTGCTCTCGGCCTTGGCCTCCCCGGCGGGCTTCGACTCGGCCGCCGGCTTGGTCTCGGCAGCCGGCTTTTCGGTCTCCGGCTTCCGCGGGCCCTTGCCGTCCTTGCCGTAGTCGGTGATGTAGAAGCCACTCCCCCGAAACACCAACCCCGCGCCCCCCGAGATCTTCCGCACCGCAGCCCGCCCGCAGCGGGGACACTTGGCCCGCGGCTTGTCGGTCATCTTCTGGAATTTCTCGAAGAGGTGCCCTTCGGGGCATTCGTACTCGTAGGTCGGCATCGTCGCTCGCTCAGGTAAACGAAACCAGCTCTTAAAGTTATCCTGGCCTGCCGTGAGGCTCAAGCGGTTGAGCTCGTGCTGATTCACCACGAAGGCGCAGAGGACACTGAAGGATGTCAGCCGTTGATGACTCGGCGAATTCCGCGCCGGAGCGGCTTCGACATTGAAGTTGATTAGGAGACCTAGCCGGAGTCCGGTGAGCTTGAGATAGGTCAGGAGTTGAGCGGTGTGAATGGACGAGAATTTGTCGATCGATTTGACTTCGACGATCACCCGTTGCTCCACGATCAGGTCGAGCCGCACCCCGGTTCCAAGCCGAACGCCTTTGTATTCCAATGGCAACGCTACCTGTCGCTTGAAACAGAATCCCCGCAGCCACAGCTCCCTGCAGAGACCTACCTCGTATACGGATTCGAGTAAACCCGGGCCAAGATGGCGGTGTACTTCGATTGCCGCTCCAATGATGGCGTGCGAGAGACCACCAAAGTCCCCCTCTGTGTCCTCTGTGCCTCTGTGGTGAATCATCACCGGAGTCTGACCCGGGCGCCCAAAGGCCGCCGCACCCGCAATGCCCCACGCAGGAACAAATCCTACGCCGGCCGATACACTCCCCACGCAGCCCGGAGCGTGTCGCTGATCTCGCCGAGCGTGGCGCGGACCCGAACCGCATCGAGAATAAGCGGCATCAGGGCGGCACTCCCCTCCGCCGCGGCGCTGAGCCCGGCGAGGGCACCTTGGACGGCCTTGCCGTCCCGCCGCTGTCGAATCTCTTGGAGGCGGCTACGCTGCCGCTCCTCGAGTGCGGAAAAGTCCGGCGCTTCGATGACCGTGGCCGGCGAGTCGTCGGTGAAGCGGTTCACGCCCACGACCACTCTCTCCCCCGACTCCTGCGCCTTCTGGATCTGGTAGGCGCTGCGAGCGATGGCGTCCTGGAAGAAGCCGGCTTCGATTGCCTTGGCGGCGCCCCCTAACCCGTCGACCTGTTCGATCAATGCGCGGGCGCCGGCTTCGATCTCGTCGGTGAGTGACTCCACGTAATAACTCCCGGCCAGGGGGTCGATCACCTCGGCCGCACCGCTTTCGTAGCCGATCACCTGCTGGGTCCGCAACGCCAGCGTGGCCGACTGCTGCGTGGGCAGCGCCAGGGCCTCGTCGTACCCGTTGGTGTGGAGCGATTGGGTGCCGCCCAGTACCGCTGCCAAGGCCTGCAGGGTCACCCGTACGACGTTGTTGAGCGGTTGCTGGGCCTGGAGCGTCACTCCTCCGGTCTGGGTGTGAAAGCGCAATCGCGCGGTGGCCTCATTGGCCCCGAACCGGTCCCGCACCAGCCTGGCCCAGAGCCGGCGCGCGGCGCGAAACTTGGCCGCCTCTTCGAACAGGTCGTTGTGGCTGGCGAAGAAAAACGAGAGCCGCGGACCGAAGCTGTCGACCGCCAGTCCCGACTCGACCGCGAGCCGCACGTACTCCAGCGCGTTCGCGAGAGTGAACCCGACCTCCTGCACCGCCGTCGCACCGGCCTCCCGCATGTGGTAGCCGCTGATCGAGATGGGATTGAAGCTCATGCCCTCGTCGGCCACGAAGCGGAACACGTCGGCCACCAGCCGGAGCGAGGGACCGGCCGGATAGATGTAGGTGCCTCGGGCGATGTACTCCTTGAGCACGTCGTTCTGCACCGTGCCGGTGAGCTTGGACCGCGCTACTCCCTGCTCTTCGCCTACCACGATGTACATGGCGAGCAGGATCGCGGCCGTGGCGTTGATAGTCATCGAGGTGGAGACCTGATCCAGCGGAATCCCCTGAAACAGCGCGCCCAGGTCGTCTACCGTATCGATCGCGACCCCTACCCTGCCGACTTCGCCATGCGCCATGGGGTGATCGGAGTCATAACCCATCTGGGTAGGGAGATCGAACGCGGTCGAGAGCCCATTTTGTCCGGCGGCGAGGAGCTGGCGAAACCGGCGGTTGGTCTCCTGCGCGGTGCCGAAGCCGGCGTACTGGCGCATGGTCCAGAGCCGGCCGGTGTACATGTTGGGATAAATCCCGCGGGTGTAGGGGAACTCGCCGGGCCGGCCGAGGTCGCGGCCGGGATTCCCGGACCAATCACCGGGGCCGTACAGCGTCTTCACAGCGCGGGCTGAACGGCCGGGCCACCCACCCAGGCGGTGGCCCGCCGAATGGTGTCTGCCACGAAGCCCACGTCTTCCCGAGAGCCGATGACCAGCGGGGTACGCTGGTGGAGATGCTGGGGAACGATGTCCAGGATCCGGTTGAGCCCGTCGGTGGCGGAGCCCTCGGCCTGCTCCGCGATGAACCCCATAGGACTGGCTTCGTACAGCAAGCGGAGCTTTCCGTTCACGTTCTTGGTGTCGGCCGGATAGAGAAAGATTCCCCCGTTGATCAGGTTCCGGTGGAAGTCGGCGACCAGCGATCCGATGTAGCGACTGTTCTTGGGCTGCATGATGTCGGGCACGTCACCCTTGAGCCCGCGAACCGCGGTCTGCATCGCCTTGTCCCATCGCCCGAAGTTGCTCTCGTTGACGCTGTAATAGGTCCCCACCCTGGGGGTGATGATCCTGGGATGGGAGAGCAGAAACTCGCCGATGGTGGGATCCAGCGTGAAACCGTGCACGCCCTGGCCGGTGGTATACACCAGCATGGTGCTGGAGCCATACATCACATACCCGGCCGCCACCTGCTTGCATCCCGGCTGAAGCACGTCTGCCACCGTGCCCCGCCCTTCCATGCTGATCCGGCGATAGATGCTGAAGATGGTGCCCACCGCGGAGTTGACGTCGATGTTGGAGGAGCCGTCGAGAGGGTCGAAGAGAACCGCGTACTTGCCCACTGGATATTCCGGAGGGACCGGGACGATGTCTTCGTCTTCTTCCGACCCCATCACGCATACCCGGCCGGTATGGTTGAGACAGTTCTTGATGGTTTCGTTCGCGAAGATGTCGAGCTTTTGCTGGTCTTCCCCCTGGACGTTCCGGGCACCGGCCTTGCCCAGGATATGGACCAGGCCGGCCCGGCGGATCGCCGCGGCGATGATCTTGGTAGCCAGCGCGATGTCGTACAACAGATTCGACAGCTCGCCGGTCGCCTCCGGGTAGCGGTGTTCCTGATCGAAGATGAACCGCTCGATGGTGGTTACCGAAGTCTCCACGGGAGTTACTCCTCTGCTACGTCGTAGGTCCGGGTTTCCCGCGCCCATTGGATCGTCATCCGCCGGCCGTCCGTCGTAACGCTCACGGTGCCGTCGAGGTCGGTGCGGCGCACCTCGACCTGGTGTGCGGCGAGTCGGCGGAGAGTCTCGGGCGCTGGATGTCCGTATTCGTTGCGCCCTACTGAGATGATGGCGGCCTTAGGCCGCAACACGGTGAGCCAGTCGTCGCCAGTGCTGCCCCGGCTACCGTGGTGTCCCACCTTCAGCAGATCGACCGGCATCAGTCGCTTCCGGAGAGCCGCTTCGGCGGGAATTCCGGCGTCGCCGGCGAATAGGGCCTGAAAGCGGCCGTACTCCACCAGCAACACCACCGAATCCTCATTCACGTCTTCGCCCCATTCGGCCCATTTCGGGTCGGGATGGAGCACGGTGAAGTCGACGCCGTCCAGCACGAATCGCTCACCGGTGCGCGCCGAATGCCAGGCTGTCCGGCTGGCGGCGAGGCTCTTGAGAAAGTCGCCGTACAGAGGGTCGGCGACCAGCGCCGCCGGCTCGATCACGACGCCGGCGGGGAAGCGCTTCAGCACGCTGGGAATGCCGCCGAGATGATCCGCGTGGGCGTGGGAAAGCACCACGACCGCCAACCCGCGCGCGCCTTTCCTGGTCAGAAAGGGAGCCACCACCCGGCGACCCGCGTCGCTCCGCTCTCCGGAAGGGCCGGCATCGATAAGTACCCAGCGGCCGCCTGGGGTACGAAGCACGGCCCCATCCCCCTGTCCTACATCGAGAAAATGTAACGCGAGTTCACGGTCACCGTCAGCCGACCCGGAGCCCAGTCCATGGAGCAATCCGGCCCACAACAGTGCGGTGCCGGCCCATCCCGCGCGGCGCCCCGCCTCTCCTATGGTGTTGCGGTCACCCATCGCCCAGAGCGCCAAGCTGAGGGTCACCAGCCAGGGCAGGAATGATCGAGGGTCACCGGCCTCCGAGAGCGTATGGCCACCTGGAATTGCCGCTCCCGCGGTCGCGGCCAGCTCCAGGAGATGGAGCGTGAGACCGGAGCCGGCGGCTAGCGCCCTGGCAGAACCTTCCCAGAGTGGCTGAAGCAGCAGGCTGGCAAGAACGCCGGGAACAGCGACCGCCGCAAGCGGAATGGCGACGAAGTTGAGAGCGATGCCCGCCAAAGCCACCGTCCCCAACGCCCATGCGGTAATCGGCGCAGTAGCAAGCGTGGCACCTACGGAGGAGCCCAGCGTTCGCCACCAGAAGCTTTGCCCCAATGCACGGTCGGTCCAACGACTGAAGGTCGTGGCACCCCATAGCGCTGTTGCCGAGAGCCAGCCACCCAAGTCCAGTACCGCCCAAGGATCCAGCACCAGCACACAAAGGCAGGTACCGGCCAAGAGCGCATTGGCTTGGGGATGACGTTGGCGGATCTGGCAGCGGGCCAGCACCCCGGCCAGCGCCGCGGCGCGAGTGGCCGGCGCCGGCCAGCCGAGAAATCCTACGTATGCCGCACTCACTACAGCGCCAAGGACGAGGGCCCTCGGCCGCCCCATGCCCAGCAGCCGGCCGGTGAGAAACACCCACGCGGTGATGAGTCCCACGTGGAAGCCGGAGATCGAAAGCAGATGGACCAGCCCTGACTGGGCAAATCGATCCTGCAGCTCGGGGTCGATACCGCCCTGGCTGCCAAGAATCAGGGCATCGACTATCGGAGCCCGGGCACCATAGAGCTCTCGGCTGGCGATGAACAGATGAGTCCGTAATCGCGCCGCTGCTGAGGGCTGGGAGGCCAGCAGCCTAACCTCGGTCACGAAAAGAGTGCCGCCGGGACGCCCGCCCCGTCCGGCCCGGGGGACCCAGCTTGCGGTGACCGTGACCTCGGTACCGGACGTGACGGGCAGGTGGCGGGGCCATTTCGCCATGATCCGGCCACCGCACCCTGCGCCCAGCGGGCGAACCGCGATCTTGCCGCCGCCGCCATCTGCCGGCTCCATCACTCGAAGGCGGAGTTGCATACGCCGCTCGGGAAGCCGCGTCGCGCAACCGGATCGTTCAGTAACCCAGGCAAGCTCACCGGAAGCCCGACCAAGCAGGGCCCCCGCCCCGAGCAGAAGCGACAGGGGCCGGCCCGTCAATGCGATTCCCAGCGCCGCCGCCACCGCGCTGACCGGGGTCAGAAAATGCAAGAGGCCGGTCGCGAGACCGGCCCCGTAAGCGGCGGTGAGCAGGATGGAAGGCCGCGGCTTCATCGCGGCCTACCTAGGCTTAACTCGGCTGGAGCTTGCTTCGTCCGCCGCAGCGCGGTGCGAGGGTGATCTTGCGCATGGCCTCCATCATCGCCACCTCGATGGCGGCACGATTCTGTTCCTTTTCCAGGTTCACCTCGGTAACGACCGATCCCTGAAGGCTCGAGACGTAGCGGGCTGGAACCCGATTCAGGGTAAAGACGAGGGCGTCGTCCCGGCAGATCTCGCACCCGCAGAAATCGGGAAAATGGCGCCGCATCGCCTCGTAAGCCGTCAGAACGTGTTCCTCCATCATGTTCCGAATCACAGGACCGCCAGGCTGGGCGTGACCACCGCCCCGGTGAAGGTTGCGCCGGTGGTGCCGGTGAGTCGGACCGTCTCGTAGCGACCCACGGCAGCCAGAGGAAGATCCAGCAACACCAGGTGGTTGGTGCGAGTGCGGGCCAGCATGAGACCACCCTTCTTGGCCGGACGCTCGACCAGGACCTCGTGGGTCTCTCCCACCCGGGAGGCGTTCTTTCTTCGAGTGTTGGCCCGGACCACCTCGATGAGGCGGCCCAGACGATCCGAGGCGAGCTCGTCGGCCACGTGGTCCCGCAGCCGAACTGCCGGCGTACCGTCCCGCACCGAGTACTTGAAGGTGTAGGCGTCATCCAGGTTGGCGTCGGCCACCAGGGTGAGGGTCTCCTCGAATTGTGCGTCGGTCTCTCCGGGAAAGCCCACGATGATATCGGTGGAGATGGTGATTCCCGGAACCGCCGCCCGGAGGGAATCGACCACCTCCAGATATCGTTCCCGGGTATAGCGGCGCAGCATCCGCTTGAGCACGGCATTCGAGCCGCTTTGGACCGGCAGATGTACGTGCTCGCACACCGCCGGAGTGGTGGCCATGGCCTCGATGACTCGAGCGGTGAAATCCGTTGGGTACGGGCTGGTGAACCGTACCCGACGGATGCCATCGACGGACCCGACCGCTCGCAGCAGATCGGCGAAATCGTGGGTGCCATCGTGGTAGCTGTTGACGGTCTGCCCTAGGAGCGTGACCTCGCTGGTGCCGCTTGCCGCCAGCTCGCCCACTTCGCGGACCACATCCGCCTGAAGCCGGCTCCGCTCCGGCCCTCGCGTCGTCGGGACGATGCAGAAAGTGCAACGGTAGTCGCAGCCCCGTTGTACCGTTACGAAGGCCGTCGGGCCGTTTTCTCGCACCGGGGGGACATCCTCGTAGTGTTCCCACGAGCGGAACTCGGTATCGGCGGTACGCTGACCACTCTGGGCCAACCCGATAAGGTCCGGCAGGTTGCGATACGCGTCGGGGCCAACCACCAGGTCCACCCGGGGCACCTGCTCCAACAACGCCGAGCCGAGCCGCTGCGCCATGCAGCCCACCACACCCAGCACCCCACCCGCCCGCTTGTAGCGCTGAAGCTCGCCCATCCGGCCGATTACCCGTTGCTCCGCGTTGTCCCGCACCGCGCAGGTGTTCACCAGCATCACGTCCGCGTCACCCGGCTCGTCCGCGCGCACGTATCCCTCGCGACCGAGCACCCCGAATATGAGCTCGGAGTCGGCCACGTTCATCTGGCAGCCGTAAGTCTCGATGTAGACGCGTTTGGGCATGGGACAATTATAGTGGAGGCATATCGGGGTGGGCTATCGGCTATCGGCTCACAGCTGGTAGACCCTGGTCAAGGCTAAGCCGATAGCTGATAGCCGATAGCTTCTTACGGCCTCAACGAGATTCCGACCGTCACCAGGAACGCCCGCTCGGAAAACTCTCCCGCCGAGCGCCAGGTGTGCTCCAGGCTGAGATCCACTCCCGCGCGCTGCTGCGCGAAGCGGGCGCCGCTGCCGAGGGACACCGTGAACTCATTGGGTTGCTCACCGGCTGTAAGCAGGAAGGGTAGCGTCGAGTAGCGTGCCCCGAAACGGATCGGACGCCGGTAGGGCCGACGGGGATCGGTGAGCTCCCCTCCTAGGGACACCTCGAAGGTGTTGTCTGCTCCCGGCGATCCTTGGGCCAGGAGATCGCTATTGGCACCGGACCAGGTCCGGTAGACCGCCTGACTGCCCAGCTCCAACCGAGGTGTCGCCCGCCAGCGAAGTCCCATGCCGAAGGTGTAGGGCAAATCGACCTCGTTCACCCGGGTCGAATCGCGATCGACGTTGGCTTCCCCATCGGCGCGGGCCAAGAGGGCCACGGAAAACTGGGGCCCGAACTCGCGGATCAGGCCCACGGACGCACCCACGCTGGCGTACGACAACTCCGAGGTCTGCGATCCCGGCAGATCGTAGGAGGTGTCCGCGAAGCTTCGGCGAAACTCCAACCGGTTGGAGCCGGTGAGCACATGGACTCCAGCCCCCACGATCCAACGTTGCCCCACCCGGTAGGCGCCCGCGAACCGGAGATCGCTGATGCCACCGCGCGACGACAGCGTATCGGCCACTGGCACCAGCGCCCCGCGCAAATCGACGGTATCTACCGTGGCCACGGTAAAATCGCGAACCAGGTAACTGGAGTAGCTGACGCCGAGCACCAGCGGGTATCGCTTTACCGGGCCGATGAAGGCGAAATGGGGAAATCGGGACTCGCGTACCGATTCGCTACCGGCCGGGTTCTCCACGTTCCGGAAATCCTGGAGACCGGTGAACACGGCGGTCGGCACCGTGAGGCTGGAGAGCGCTGCGGGGTTCAGGCTCGACTCCCCATCGAACATCCCGAATGCACCGGCGGTGGCCACGCCGCGAGCTGAGAGGGGCCGGCCCGGATATCCCAGTCCCCGAACCCCGAATTGGGATGCCTGGGCCACGGCCACGCCGGGTACTGCCGCACAGCAGAAGAAGAGCGAGGGCTCGGCGCACTCAGGGATTCTCGAAGGGGAAGGACAGCATGTAGGTAATGCGCAGCCGGGGAGGTCCCACCGTGGGACTCCGGGTCGAGCCAAACACCGCGCGAGTGAAGGAAGCCCCCTCCGGGAGGAGGGTCAGCACTACCGTCCGCGGCCGATCGGGGGAGTTCTGCCACAGTTGGACAATACTGGTGACGTCGACCCGCACCGTATCACTGGTTCCCACTGAGATGGTGTCGGCCCCCAGCACATCGGTCAGCGGCGACTTGGGGCCGAGGTCCGCCAAAATTGCTCGAGCTTCGAGGGCGGGAGGATCGGTGGGCAGGCCCAGCAGGGGGGTGGCCGGAATCAGCTCCAACGTGGCACGAGCGATCGTCGCAGAGTCTGCAATCCCGACCGGCAGTTCAAAGGGAATGAACGCCCGAGATGACGGCTCGCCGCCGATAGTGAGGAAGTTGGGATCCGCCACCAGCGGCGTCTGGGTGACAAAGTTGTTCAAGGCGGTGTTGCTGGTCCGGGTTTGCTTTCGGATGGCCGTTGCCGTGTCGGGGACGTCCAGCGTGAGGTAGCGGGTGAGGGTGGCCGCGGTGCCGGCCACAGCAGCATTCAGCGATGCCAGCCGTACTCCGGTAGGACCGACGGCTCTGACGCCAACGGCGAGAGCCAGTATGCCTCCGGTGCCCGGCGGAATGCTCACTTTGTCAACGTCGGCACCAAGAAGATTCAAAGCCAGCGGACCTGCGTTCAAGGCATCGGCAACCGCGATACTGTCGATCAGATTCGCCGGGGTCATTGCCCCGTCGATCTCGGCGAACGTGGTATTGAGATCGACGGTGGGCGGAATCCGGTAGAGCAACAACTTGAGCCCGTCCATCAGGGTGTCACGGGCCACCAGGTTGAGCGAGATCCGAGCCGAATCTACGGTGTAGCCCCGCAGGGTGTCCCGCACCGAGATGGAATCGTCCAACGGCTGAAAACGGTAGAACGCCCGATCCTCCGAAGCCGGCAGTCCGTTCGACGTCAGCAGCGCGGCGCCCCCACCTCTCGCCACGTAGCCGGTAGCGCTGGAATCGCGGCCCACGACCGGCGTCAGGACGGTGTCGAACACCCTCGCATTACCGCCCGGGCACAACTCGGGACACTCTCCGGGAGCGGTGAGCCGCTCCTGGCAAGCGGGCATCGCCAGCGCCAATCCGGCAAGAGCCGCCATCCACCCCAGCACTGCCTTGCTGCCCCGCCGCCCCGCCGCCTCGCTCATCCGAGCTGTTCCTTGCTGAACGCCGCCGGCAGCAGGTCGGCGAGGCTCCAAGTCGTGCTTCCGCCCGGCCCCACGAGGTCGATGCGAAGGTCGCGCCCGAACTCCGCCAGCACTTGGCGGCAGGCGCCGCACGGGGCCGCCGGAGGATCGCTGTCGGAGACCACGACCGCGCGCCGGAACCGGCGCACGCCGGCGCTCACCGCGGCACAGATCGCAGCCCGCTCGGCGCAGATGGTGAGCCCGTAGGAAACATTTTCCACGTTACAGCCCACGAACACCGCGCCATCATGGCTCTCCAGCGCGGCCCCGACGTGGAAGTTGGAGTAGGGCGCGTAGGCCCGCCTTTGGGCGGCCTGGGCGGCCGCGACCAGAGAATCAGTCAATCCAGACCTCAGGGAGAAACGAGGTGCCTGCCGCCAGCGGCGTCGTTCCCAGAAACTCGGCGACGGTCTGTCCGATGTCGGCGAAGCTGCCGCGCCGGCCCAGATTCACCGGGCGAACTCGGGGCCCGACCACCAGCATCGGCACCACCTCGCGCGAGTGGTCGGTTGAAGGCGTGGTCGGATCGTTGCCGTGATCGGCGGTAAAGATAACGAGGTCCTCCTCCCGGACTCCCGCAAGCAGGTGCGGGAGAATCCGGTCGAGCGCGAGAAGGCCCTCATGGAACCCGCGAACGTCATTCCGATGGCCCCAGGTCTGGTCGAACTCGATCACGTTGGCCAGCAACAGGCCTCGGCGCATCGCCCCCAGCGCCCCCGCGATCAGCCCATAGGCGTCGCCATTGGTGGCGGTGTGGATGCTTGAGATCCCCCGCCCCGCGAACAGGTCGTCCACCTTGCCCACTCCCACCCTGGGGATGTGCCGCTCGGCCAGCCGGTCGAGCAAGGTGGGGCCCGGTGGCGGCAGGCTGAAATCCTTGCGATACGGAGTCCGCTTCCAGCTTCCCGCCGCACCCGAGAACGGCCGAGCGATGACTCGGGATACTCCATGCTCACCCTGGAGCAGCTGACGGGCGGCCGCGCAGGCGGAATACAGCTCGGTCAACGCAACCGTGTCTTCGTGGGCCGCGACCTGAAACACGGAGTCAGCCGAGGTGTAGACGATCCAGTCGCCGGTCCGCCGATGCTCGGCGCCGAACTCGTCCAACACCGCGGTGCCGGAAGCCGCCTTGTTACCCAATACGCCGCGGCCGGTAAGACGGGCGAATTCCGCGATCACTTCCTGGGGAAAACCGGCAGGGTAGGTCGGAAACGGTGCCGAAAGCAGTAAACCGCAGATCTCCCAGTGTCCGGTGATGCTGTCCTTGCCGGGACTCTGCGGCTCGCAGAGTCCGTGCGCGGCTCGCGGCTGAGCCACCGGCGGTACACCCTGGAGCGGAGCACAGCGGCCCAGCCCGAGCGCAGCCAGATTGGGCAGACGCAGGCCGCCAACGGCCCGGGCCACGTTGCCCAAGGTATCGCTGCCGGCATCGCCGTATGCCGCTGTGTCGTGTGCCGGCCCGATGCCGAGCCCGTCCAGAACGATGATCGCTGCCCGGCGCATCACGATCCGAAGTGTGGGTTCATCAGCTCCTCAGGTACCGCCGCGGAATCCGCGAGCCCAACGAGGTGAGAATCTCGTAGGCTATCGTTCCCGATTGGCGGGCGTGGGTGTCGAGGGACACCAGGCCACCAAACAGGGTAGCCACATCGCCGACACGGACCGTGCCCTGGTCCACTGCCACCATGCACAGGTCCATGGTCACCCTCCCGGTGATACACACTTCCCTGCCGTTCAACTCGATCTGCCGCGATCCGGCGTGAGAGTATTCCGTCGCTCGATGCAGGCCATCCGCGTAGCCGATGCTCAGGGTGGCACCTGTAGTAGGCTTCACCGCCTGCCAGGTGGCACCGTAGCTCACTGTCGCTCCGGCGGTCAGCCGCCTCACGGCCACCACCCGCGCACACAGTGTCGCCACCGGACGGGGAGCCGGTTGGCCGGCGGAGCCACCGTAGAGGAATATTCCCGGCCGCACCAGGTCACCCGCGTAGCGCCGCCCGCGAAGCGACGCCGCACTGTTCGCCGCATGCACCAGTGGGGGACGTCCGGGAAGACCGGACAACACCTCGAGCAACCGATTCCACTGGAGATCGACCGATGGCGGGTCGTCTTCGGCGGAGTGGAAATGGGTGAAGATTCCCTCCCAGGCCCGGGCGCCGTGCAGGGCCGACCCTATCTCGGAGAGCCCGGGTCCATCATCCCACCGGACGCCGGACCGGCTCATTCCGGTGTCGATTTCGATGTGGAAAGGACGGTCGGATGCGGCCTGCCAGGCCCGCAGACCCTCGGCGTCACCGATGGAAGGACGGAGATCGAACTCGAGATAGTCCCGGGTGGTACTGGGCACGAACGGACTCACGACCAGAAGCGGTCGGTCTATTCCTGCGGCACGCAAGGCCGCCCCCTCTTCGCACGTCGCGACCCCGTAGCCCCAGGGGTCGACCGCCTCCAATGCCTTCGCGACCTCCACCGCGCCCAGACCGTAGCCGTTAGCTTTGACCATCGGCATAAGCCTGCTGCCGCAGATGGCGGCGAGGGTACGCGCGTTGGCCACCAGCGCGCCCAGGTCGACGTCCACCCAGGCCCGGGTCGTGTCGGGGGAAAAGGTCATGGTCGAGCCGGCGGGTATGATATCGGGCATGGGGGATAAATGCAAGACAATTCAGCGCTTGGACGTGCTCTGGCGATGGTGCGGGAGCTTCGCTCCCGGTGTCCGTGGGACCGGGCGCAAACCCGGGAGACTCTGCGACCCTACCTGGTAGAAGAGGTCCTGGAACTGGACCACGCTCTGGGTGAGGCCGACCCGGTGGCCATTCGCCAGGAGCTCAGCGACCTGCTGCTGCATCTCGCATTCCAGCTGGTGATCGGGGAGGAACGGGGTGAGTTCGAAGCTGAGGCCGTGGCCGATGACCTCGAGTCCAAGATGCGGCGCCGCCATCCCCATCTCTTCGACCTCGGCCCCGCCGAGCCGTGGGAACGGATCAAGCGGCATGAGCGCAGGGGCCGCACCCTGGCCGGCCTGGTGCAGACTCTACCGTCGCTGTTGATGGCGTTCCGTTTGCAGGAACGGGCGGCGTCGGTGGGGTTCGACTGGCCCGACCTTGAAGGTCCGGTGGCCAAGGTTCGGGAGGAGTTGGCGGAAGTGGAGGAGGAGCTGGCCCATCGGATACCGGAGGCAAAGGTCGCCACCGATCCCAATGCTCCTGGACCCGTTCCCACCGATCGACTCAGCGAGGAAATCGGAGATCTTCTCTTCGCGGTGGTGAACCTCGCCAGGAAGGCTGGTGTCCAACCCGGTCCCGCGCTCGATCGGGCCAACCGCAAGTTCCGCGAGCGATTCGAGGCGATGGAGAAGCTGGCGGGCGACAGAGGAATCGATGTCGGAACCGCAGGCTTGGAGAGCCTGGATCGGCTTTGGGACGAGGTGAAGGCTGGAGCCTAGGGATACAACCGGTGAATTTGCCTGGGGAAGGCGATCGCTTCCCTGATATGCGGAATGCCACAGATCCAGGCCACCGTTCGCTCGATGCCAAGGCCGAACCCGGAGTGAACGAAGGTGCCGTACTTGCGCAGATCCAGATACCAGCGATAGGCCTCCGGGTCGAGCCCCTGTTCCAGAATCCGGGCAAGCAGTCGGTCGTAATCGTCCTCCCGTTGAGACCCGCCGATAATCTCGCCGTACCCCTCGGGGGCCAGGCAATCGTTGTTGAGGACCGTGCGGGGGTCGGCCGGGTTCTCCTTCATGTAGAAGGCCTTCACCTGCTTGGGATAGTTGTAGACGAATACCGGCCGGTCATAGTCCTGGGCCAGCTTGGTCTCGTCCTCGGCGCCGAGGTCACCACCCCATTGGATCTCGGATCCGAGTGTGCCGAGTCGGGCAACGGCGTCGGTATAGGAGATGCGGTGAAAAGGCGGCACCACTCGCTCCAGGGGGGCGACATCCCGCTCCAGCTCCTTGAGTTCCTCCTTGCGTCGCTCCAGCACTCGTGCGACGATGTAGCTGACGAAGGATTCCTGGAGCCGCATGTTGGCATCGGAATCGTTGAACGCGACTTCGGGCTCCACCATCCAGAACTCGGTCAGATGGCGCCGAGTCTTGGATTTCTCGGCTCGGAAGGTGGGGCCGAAGCAGTAGACCTTACCCAGCGCCGCGGCTGCGGCTTCCACGTAGAGCTGTCCGGTCTGTGCCAGGTATGCCTTGCCGAGGTCGAAGTAATCGGTCGCGAAGAGATTGCCTGCCTCCTCGCCGATCGCTCCGGTCAGGATCGGCGTGTCGACCAGGGTGAATCCTTCCTGGTAGAAATAGTCGCGAATCGCCTGCTCGACCTCGTGCCGAACCCGGGCGATGGCCACCTGGCGGCGACTGCGCAGCCACAAGTGTCTATGCTCGAAGAGGTAAGTCGTCCCATGTTCTTTGGGGGAGATGGGATAGTCCGCGCTGGTGCCCCACACCCGGAGGTCGGTCACCGCAAGCTCGAACCCTCCGGGAGAGCGGGGTTCGGAGTTGACGATGCCGGTGATCGACAGGCTGGTCTCCTGGGTGAGGCCGGAGAACGCCGTCCAGACTTCCTCGGAGACCTCTTTCTTGGACAGAACCCCTTGCACGTAGCCAGTCCCGTCCCGCAGCACGACAAAGGCGATCTTTCCGCTCGACCGTGTGGTCACTACCCAACCATGCAGGGTAACCATGCGGCCCACGTGCGCGCCCAACTCGCTGATCCAAATCGCCGCCATGCCGCTTCCGTTGGGAGGTGGGGAGTGGCCAAAGGAGCGTTGAGTCTATCTCTCCTTATTGGGAGCGTCAACGCAGCCTGCGTGAATCCACGTCCCGCACCCGCCCCGATAGCTCCGGAGATGAGCGGTGCGGTCCCGCAGCAAGTGTGGACCAGTCGGGTGGGTCGCCGGTTTACCGGGCGGCTGGAGCTCGACAACGGCACCATCTATGGCGCAGGATCCGATCGGAAAGTCTACGCCGTCGACCTGGAAACCGGTGCGGTGCGATGGTCGCACCGGCTCTCCGGACCGGTAGGGGGCGGGGTGCTGGTCGCGGGAGACACGCTCTATGTGGCGAGCTCGCGCCCGGACGGCCGAGTCTACGCCATCGACCGGCGCACCGGCACCAGGCTCTGGCGCTCCCGAACCGGTGCGGTTGCAGCTCCTCTCTCTCTCGCGGCCGGGATGCTCATCGTCGAGACCCAGAGTGGCACGATCGCCGGGCTCGACCCCAAGACCGGAAACGTGAAGTGGCGCCGCGCCCTGGGTGTGGCCCGGATCGCCGCGGAACCGGCAGGCGAGGATGCCTTTGTGGTGGCCACAGTGGACTCTCTCTTCCGAGTGATGCCGGGTAACGGCCGGGTCACTCATCGGGTGCGCTCACCGGGTGCCATCGTGTCGCCCTGGATCCAGTTCGACGGCGCGCTGGTTGCCGGCACCACCGACTCTCAGGTGGTCGCGATCGCGCCGGCCGACCTCCGGCAGCAATGGAGTGTCCGGCTGGACGCACCGGTGCTGGGCTCCCCGGCGGCGATGGGTGACACGCTGTTCGCAGCCAGCCGGCGCGGCTCGGTGTATCGGATCGTCGCCAACTCGCCTCCAAGAGCCGAGCGCATCGTGGAACTGGATTGGCCCGTCACGGCACCGATCACGGTGGTCCAGGATCAGATTATCCTCGGTGGCGCTGACGGCACTGTCCGCGCGCTTCGAGCCGATGGGAGTGAGCTCTGGCGGCTCCGAATCTGGCGGCCGGTCGAGCTGGGCCCGCTGGTGCTCGACGATGGCATCGTCGCCATCGGAGGCGAGGGCGACCTCCACCGGTATCGCCGATGACGCGCGTACTCCTCGTACTTCTAGCCGGTCTGCTCCTGAATTCTCCGGCCCGGGCCCAAGAGGTCGGACCACTGGTGAGGTATGGAAAGTGGGTTCTCGCCGCCGGAGCTGTGAGCATGAATCTCCTGGCGGCCCGGGCCCATGATCGGGCAGACAATGCATTCAACGCCCTCGAGGAATACTGCCTCACCGACCAGATCCGCTGCATAGTGAACACCGAAGGCCGGTACGCCGATTCCTTCAGCGAGTCGCTATACCAGCAGTCCCTCCATCAGGATCGTCAGGCGCGCCGTTGGCTGTTTGGGGGAGAAACCGCCCTCGTGGGAGCCGCCGCCCTGTTCGTGTGGGAGCTCACCCGTCGCACCCACAAACCGGACAATATCCCGTTCGAGCCGGAGGTTCGCAGTCTGAGGCAGGCGACGGGGGTGGGATTGAGGATCGGGTTTTGATAGACAAGCGCTATCGGCTATCCGCTACTGCTCCTAAGCCCGGCATTCACCCGGAACCCGCCAAGCCAAAAGCCGATAGCGGATAGCCGATAGCCTCCTTCCGAAACGCCTACCCCTAGTTCATCGTAGTATCAGCAGAATGACCAGCCCCTTCCCGACCGGCCGGTTCTACGGCGCGGTCTCCCGACTACGGTCCCTACATGGGCTCACCCTGGCGGAGACCCGGTACCAGCCCGACGCCGTGGTACCGGTCCATGTTCACGACCAAGCTCTCTTCTGCCTGGTTCTCGATGGAGGCTTGGTCGAGCACAACAACCGGGAGACTCGGCTCTACAATGCGGGCTCGCTGTTCTTTCACCCCGCCGGAGAGCCTCACTCGCACCGGTTCCGCAGGTCACCTACGCGGTGTTTCAGCATTCAATTGGCCGACGACTGGACTCGGCGGGCGAGCCAGTATGGTATCACCCTGCCAATGTATCCCACGGATCTCCGGGGGACTCGGGGACCCTGGTGGGCGACACTCATTCACCGGGAGCTGGCCCGCGACGACGAGGCATCGGACCTGATCGTCGAGGGACTGCTGATGGCGATGTTGGGGGAGGTGGCACGGACGGGATTGCGTCCGATCGCCCGAAGCGCCCCATCATGGCTGGACCGGGCGCGCGGCCTGCTCGAAGGCGCGGGCCGGGTGCGGGTGCGGCTGGAACAGATCGCGGCAGAAGTCGGGGTCCATCCGGTCCATCTCTCCCGCAGCTTTCACCGGCACTTCGGCATGACAATGACGGACTATCTCCGGCTTCGCCGCCTGGATGAGGCTCGGAGCCAACTGGCGACCAGCGATCGGCCGATCGCGGCGATCGCGCTGGAAGCCGGGTTCGCCGACCAGAGCCACTTCTCTCGGGCATTCAAGCAGGTCGTGGGGATGACGCCGGCTCAGTACCGGGTGAGTGGGCGCTAAGGCTTAGGACACCTGCGCACCTTGATACTCCATGTAGGCCGCCGTGGCGCGGGCGACCGGCCGGCCATAGTACCGCTCCACCACCCGTAGAGCCAGGTCGATTCCCGACGTCAGCCCTCCCGCGGTTGCCAGCTTGGGATGCTCCACATAGCGCAGGCCTCGCTGGAGCTTGACTTTGGGGTACTGGCGCTCGAAGGCATCGTAGAAGTCGTGATGGGTTGTCGCGGTGAGGCCGTCCAGCAGCCCGGTCGCCGCGAGCTGGAAGGCTCCGGTACAGACGGACATGGTGACGTCCGCGGTCGCCGCGGTCGCCCGGATCCACTCGTGCAGCCCCGGTGACGCTCGCTGCGCCGGAATCACGACGACGTTGGGAGCCGGAGCCGACGCGAAGGTGTGATGCGGGACCACGGTCAGGCCCGCACTACCAGTCACCGGCCTGGTGCTCTCTGAGACCACGAACAACTCGAACAACGAGGCGTCATCGTTGGCCGAGTGATCCATCGCGTCCTGGAAGACCTCCCAGGGACCGCTGGTGTCGATGACATTGAAGTGATCCCCAATGACGAAAGCGACCGTCACCGGGCCGTCTGGCTTAGTGAGGGTGCCGGTGTTCCCGGACGGGCCGGGATTCGATTCCCCCAGGGATCGTGATCGAGAGACGGCGAGGAGTCCGGCTGCACCCAGCGAAGCGGCGGCGCCGGTTGCCAACGAGGTAGACACGAAGTTGCGGCGATTCATCGGTGCCCTCGCGAGGGGAAGGGATCACCCTCAAGCTGGCCCCTCCCCGGCACCGATATCTTGTAGCGGAACAACCTCCTGGCCCCCGCTTAACCCACCCGGAACAGCTCCACGGCTCGGGGATACCGTGACACCGCCCGCTCCCGCAGTCGCTGATTCTCGACCCGTTGAAGCGCGGGATCGGCACCGATGAGCTGAACGGCAAGCGCCCGCGCCTCGCTTAGTAAACCGGTGTCCTCTGGTAGGCGGGCGTGCTTGAGCTCGAATCCACCGGATTGCCGGGCTCCAATCAGGTCGCCCATGCCCCGCTCTTCGAGGTCGAGCTCCGCGATGCGAAAGCCGTCGTGGGTGGCGGCAAAAGCCTGCAGCCGATCCAGCGCCGGTCCGTCCGACAAGAGCACACAATAACTCTCTTCGTCCCCCCGGCCGATCCTTCCCCTCAACTGGTGCAGCTGAGCCAGGCCAAAGCGCTCCGGGTGCTCCACCAGCATGATGGTAGCGTTGGGAACATCGATGCCGACCTCGATGACCGTCGTCGCCACCAGCACCTCCAGCTCGCCGGCCCGAAAGCTCCGCATCACCGCATCGCGCTCATCCGGCTTCTGCCTTCCGTGCACCAGTCCCACGCGGAGCTCGGGCCAGCGCCCGGCCAACGACTGGGACATCGTGGTGGCCGCTCTCAGGTCGGCCCGTTCCGATTCGTCGATCACCGGCAACACCACGTATGCCTGCCGCCCCGCCGTGCACTGCTGGTGGACGAAGTCGAGCACCCGCTCCCGCTGATTGTTGAGCCGAACCGCAGTCCGTACCGACCCCCGCCCCGGCGGCCGTTCCTTGAGCGTCGAGACATCCAGGTCACCGTACAGGGTGAGCGCGAGGGAGCGCGGGATGGGTGTGGCGGTGAGCAGCAGGACATCGGGAGCGGCGCCTTTGCCGATCAGCGCGGCGCGCTGCTCCACGCCGAAACGGTGCTGCTCGTCGATCACCACCAGGCCCAACCGGCGGAACGATACGGTCTCCTGCATGAGAGCGTGGGTGCCCACGACCAGGCGCGATTGGCCGGATGCGAGCCGGCTCCGAATTGCCGTTTTTTCTCCCGCGCTCTGCCGGCCCTGAAGCAGCTCGGGCCGAAGCTCGAGCGGCGCCAGGAGTCGCTCCAGCGTAGCCCCATGCTGCTCGGCCAGGAGCTCGGTCGGGGCCATCAGCGCTGCCTGGTAGTCATTCTCCACCGCCAGCAGCATGGCGAACAGCGCCACTACCGTCTTACCGGTGCCGACGTCGCCCATCAGCAGCCGATGCATCCGCTCCGGCGCAGTCATGTCGGCGATGATTTCGCGAATGGCTCGTTGCTGGTCCCCGGTCAGCTCCCAGGGAAGGCTCTCCTTGAGCTGAGTGGTCAGTTCCCTCTTCAACGAGAAGGCGACACCGGTCCGGTGGCGCTTGGCCACCGCTCGGGCCCGGATGAGCATGAGTTGGAGATCGAGCAGCTCATCGAACGCCAGGCGGCGCCTGCCCCGCTCGGCCTCCTCGACCGAAGCCGGCTGGTGGACCGCACGGAGGGCATCGGCCAAGGGGAGCAGACCGGCGGTCATCCGCTGGGCTTCCGAAAGCGCGTCTTCGGAGAGCGCGATGAGGGAGTCGAGGTGCCGTTCTATCAGCGAGCGGAGAATCTTGTGACTGAGCCCTTCGGTGGCCGGATACACCGGCAGCACCTTTCCCGCGCCGAGTGGATCGGCGTCACCCTCGGCGTCGGCGAGAACCACGAACTCCCGGGGCACCAGTTGGCGTCCGTGGTAGAAGCGAACCGGGCCGGAAACCAACAGCGTTTGGCCGACCAGTATGGTTCGGTCGAGAAACGCCTGGCCCGGCCAGGCGCACTCCAGCACCCCGCTGTCATCCCGCAGCACCGCGTGGAAGATCCGAAGACCCCGGCGGGTGGGTAGAACCCCTTTGGCCACCACCTTCCCCACACAGGCTACTTCCTGTCCGATTTCGGCGCGGACCAATGGTGTGACGGTGGAGGCGTCGATGTACCGATGGGGGAGATGCCACAGAAGGTCGCGTGCGGTCCGGATCCCCAGCCGCTCCAGCTGCTCCGCCCGCCGCTCGCCGATCCCCTTGAGAAACTTGACCGGCATATCCAGCCGCAGCGCACCCGGTCGTTTGGTCTCAGGCCTCGATGTGCGGGCGTTTGCCATTCAGGATTCCTCGGGAGGCCTTCAGAGCAACCAGACGCTCACGCCGGCTCGGCCAGCAGGTGCTCGGCGAACCGCCGGGGATCGAAGGGCTCCAAGTCGTCCACCGACTCACCCACGCCGAGGAAGCGGATTGGGAGGTTGAGCTCACGCCGGAGCGCGGTGACGGCGCCACCACGGGCGCTTCCGTCGAGCTTGGTGACGATGATGCCGGTGGGGCTCACCGTCTGGGCAAACAGCCGACCCTGCTGGACCGCGTTCTGACCCACGGTGCCGTCGAGCACCAGAAAAGTTTCGTGGGGCGCGCCCGGCAATCGGCGGGCGACCACCCGAACGACCTTCCGCAGCTCGTCCATGAGACCTTCTTGAGTGTGGAGCCGTCCGGCCGTGTCGATGATGACGGTATCCGCCCCCCGCGACACCGCGGCATCGATGGCATCGAAAGCCACCGCCGCGGGGTCGCCACCGGGCGAGCCGGCGACGCATGGCACATCCAATCGCGTGGCCCAGATCTGAAGCTGGGAGATGGCGCCGGCCCGGTAGGTATCTGCCGCGGCGAGCAGGACCTTCTTGCCTTCTTTCTGGAGGAGGCGGGCCAGCTTGGCGGCGCTGGTGGTTTTCCCGGTTCCATTCACCCCGACGACGAGAATGACGGTGGGACCTGTGGCGGCGCGGGCAATGGCGCCGGGAGACGGGTCGCCATTCAGCATGGCCGCCAGGCGATCTTCCAGCGCTTGGCGAAGATCGGCCTCGGTCTTGAGCTTGCCCCGCCGCACCTCGTCTTCCAGCGCCTGAGTCAGCTCCACCGTGGCCGAGACCCCGAAATCCGCCTCGATGAGCACTCGCTCCATCTGCTCGAGGTCTTCGGCGCTGAGCCCCCGCATCAACGCCCCCACATCGGTGAGCGCGATCCGCTTGATCCGAGCCCAGAGGCCGTCTTTCCGATCCATCAGTCTGCCATGAGCCATGTTGAATCCTAACACCCTCTCATCGCAGCCCGAGGCGCCGTCGCGCGAGCCATTCACCGGAGAGCGCAAGCACACAAATGCCGAACAGCCACAGCCAGTCCCGCGCGACACTACGTCCCGCGGGCCGCGTCGACCCCGCCTCCCGCGCGGTGAGCGTCACGGGCTTGGGCAACAGCTCGTCGGAATACTGCTCCACCCCAATCGTGCCGCTGCCGCCGCCGGCCAGTCGATAGCGGTGCTCACCCGGCGGCAACCACACCATCGCCCTGCCGGCGCCGTCGAAGCGCAGGGTATCGCTGCGCTCCCCAGCGGTCCCGGTCCACATTAATCCGAGCGGAGCGGGCGGGCCCCCGCCGATCCACTCGAAGACGACCGGGCGGCCGTTGGGCACCACCGGCCGGACCGGCCGGGCAGCGCCCCGAACGGTATCGGCGCCACCCAACAGCCAACTGGCCGTAGCCGCCGCCCAAGCTCGGTAGCTCTGCTCACTGGAGCCGCCCCTGAAGGCCCAGCGCCAAAGGCCGTCAACCGTCACGTTCACCCGACGCACCCGACCCTCCTGCCGCCCGAACACCGCTGGTCGGGCCGCCCCGCGCCGGCCGAGCTGGGCCGTGAGCGCGACCCAGTCGCCCGCCTTCGGCTGAATCGGGGTCAGTTGCACCGCAGGAGGAAACGAGTCTACCGGTTGCCCGAGGAAGGCACCCGCGACCGGCGACACCTCCGACGCGGAGAGATACCAATCGCCCGGCAGCTGGGTTCCCTCCGCGGCTCCCGGCCAGCTCCAGATGCCTCTCGCGCCGCTCCCTTCGGCCAGGGCCGAGCTTTCTCCCATGAGGATGAGGAGATCGGCTTGCCGCGCCGCTCGACGCAATTGGTCGGCGGACACCGGCCGCAGATCGGTCATCGAGCGCCAGCGCTCGGGGCCCAGTCTCACGTACCCGCGGACCGGAAGCTGGGCCACCTCGCGGAGGGTGCGATAGAGAAAGCGGCTGTCCCAGTCACCGGGAGCGGCGACCAACACCACGCCGGGAGTCGGGGCAACCGTCACCAGGTGCAATCGAGTGTCGGTTCGCGGCTCGGCGTCTCGCGGTCCGACCAGGCTCACTGACAAGAGATGATCCCCGGGCCCCACCGCGGCGGAGGCAACCGGGATCCGAATGCGCCGGCCGGCGCTCCCGAGACGGAGCCGGCGGGAAGCGACTCTCTCCGTGCCCGAGGAGACTTCCAGGAACACGCTGTCCGGGACCATCCCGCCGACACTCTGAACCTCCACCTCCAGCGCGATGGTATCGCCGGCGGTGACTCGCGCGGGGCCGGCCACTCCGGTTATCGCCAGATCGGGTTGGGTGTCTCGGGGGAACAACCGCACGCCGGTGCGGGCGAGGAGCTCGGGAGACAGATCGGCCGCGTCTTCGACCTCGCCGTCCGTCACGACCAGCACCGGCCGGTCGGAAGCCGAGGCCGCGAGAAGCGATGGGCCCAGGAGCGAGCGCCCACGGTCGGGGATGGTATCGCTTTGTTGCCGCTCGTCGCCGAATGGCCTGACCTCGCCCCAGCGACGAGCGGAATCCCGCGCTTCGGCCCAATGACCTCCCGGAGCGCCGAGGCTGAGCGACGCGTCCAGCAGGACCAGGGGGCGCCCCGGCGTCCCCCTCACCGGGCAGCTCAGATTGAGCAACAGCAGTCCGAGCGCGGTCCAGGCGATGGCGCGGCAGACGAGAGGGATCCAGACTCGCGGCCCGCCGCGCTCGAGCCGGAGATAGGTGAACGCGGCGAGGCTGGTGGCAAGAATGACGACGAGACCGGCTCCGAGCATCAGCGGGGGTGGGGAGCGGCTCGGGCGGCCTCGAGGGCGGCACGAAGATCGATTCTCGACTCGTACAGCGCGCGCCCCACGACCGCGCCTGCCAGTCCGGCGTCACGTACCGCCTGGATGTCGTCCAGGCTCGCGATACCGCCGCTGGCGATGACCTCCGCTCCGAGCCGCGCGAGCGCCGTGGCGCCGGTGATGTCGGGTCCCTGGAGCAAGCCGTCCCGAGAGACATCGGTGTAAATCATCGTTCGTACTCCCTGGGCGATCACCCGCCGTGCCAGCTGTTCTGCGAGCAGCGAGGACGGCTCGGTCCAGCCGCGCACCATTACCCTGCCCTGCCGGGCATCGATTCCCACCGCCACGCGCTCCCGTCCGGCCAACGCGAGGGCCTGGTCGACCAACGACGGCTCGATGGCGGCGGCGGTTCCAACTACGATCCGGGAAACCCCCCAATCGAGGCCTTGTTGGACTCGGTCCAGTGTGCGGAGCCCGCCCCCGAGCTGTACCCGCGCCCGGCTGCCGACCTTCGCGATCAGGCGGCCCACGATTTCGTCGTTGTCGCCCTTGCCGAACGCGCGGTCCAGGTCCACCACGTGGATCCATCCGGTGCCCTGCTCGATGAACTGCTCGGCGATCGCTACCGGGTCTTCGCCGTAAACGGTTTGCCGGGCCGCCTCGCCTTGCACCAGGCGGACGACACGGCCCTCACGGATGTCGATGGCGGGGAGCAGGTCCACGAGATGCTATGGGCTATGGGCCACGGGCTGGATGTGAAGCGATGGTCAGCCCGAGCGAAGCGGGGAATCTACTGGAGGGCGACTGGCCGTGAGTGGAGCGACCGCAGTAATCGATCCCGCTCGCGCTCGAAGGCAGGCCGTTGGTCCGGCGCGATGGGGGCCCCATTTCCGAGGTTGACCCGGCGCGAGTCCTTGGCCACGCCGTTCACTCGAAACTCATAGTGCAGATGGGGCCCGTTGGCGAGCCCGGTGGATCCCACGTAACCGATGGTCTGGCCCTGCGCCACTCGAGCACCGGGCCTGACGCCGCGGGCGATTCGGCGGAGATGCCCGTACCGGGTGGTGATCCCGTTCCGGTGCCGAAGCTCCACCAGGTTCCCGTAGCCTCCGCCCCATCCGGCACGGAGCACCACGCCGTCGCCGGCGGCCATCACCGGTGTTCCGGGAGCGGCCGCGTAGTCGGTTCCCTCGTGCCGCCGGCTGATCCCCAGCACCGGGTGGCGCCGGGAACGGGCGAAGCTGGAGGAAATCCGCCGGAATTGTACCGGGGCGCGCAGGAAGGAACGGCGGAGGGAGTTTCCCGCCGCGTCGTAGAAAGCGGTCCGGCCCTCGTCTTCGAAGCGGAAGGCGGTGAGGCTCTTGCCCGACATGGTCAGGTCGCCGGCCAGCACCCGGCCGAACCGGATCTCACCGTCCTGCGAGACCAGTCGCTCGATCACTACCTGGAACCGATCACCCGATTGAATGTCGCGGGTAAAATCCACCTGCCAGGCGTAAACGTCGGCCAGATCCCACGCCAATCGCTGCCGGCCGGCGGCGTCGAGCACGTCGTCGCCTACCTGTGAGTCCAGCGCCTCGTACAGCGAGTTGTCGATGGGACCTTCGATCTGAAGCTGCTCCGGCTGCCACTGAATCGAATCGACTTCGGTGTCCCAGCCCTCGGCGATGCGACGGAAAATGACCCGTTGCTCCGGTGCGGTGCGCACGCTGATCTGGTTGGGAAGGGAGTCGAGGAGCGAGCGGCGAAAGCTGAAGATGAGGCCGGAACGAAGTCGACGGGGGTCGAGGGAGAGGGCCGGACCGAGACGGTTGACGTCGAGATCCACCACACCCTGGCGGGCAAGGAGGTCGGAGAGGGTTTCTCCCCGTTTGAGGGTGTCCACGGTTTCGAAGGATTCCACCCGGGGCGCGAGCTCGACCGGAGGCGCGACCGGCTGCGGTTCCATTCGCCGCCAGGGCCAATACCCGTTCGCCGCAAACGCCGTGGCCGCGGTGAAGACCGCGGCCGCCCCGAGGAGCGGCAGCCGCCGCATCAGTCCATCTGCCGTCGGATGAAGGTCGGGATCTCCATCTCAGGCACTTCGGTCGAAGGCGCCGGAGCGGGCGGCGGCGTCACCCGGGGCTGCACCCGAGGCGCCGGGGGCGGCACGGGCGTTTGAACCGTGGCCGGGCGCTGGCGGGGATTCGGAAAGTTGATCACGCCGGCCGCGCCGGAGGCCCGGCCGACCATCGGCTGCTCGGCCGGGACGGCGCGGTCGAATCCGGTGGCGATGACGGTGACCCGCACCTCGCCGTGCATGGCGGGATCGTTACCCGCGCCGAAGATGATCTCGGCGTCGTCGCCTACGGCGTCGTGAATGATGTCGTTGATCTGGGTGGTCTCGCCCAGGGTGAGATCGTCCCCGCCGATGATGTTGATGAGCACACCCATGGCACCCGCGATCGAGACGTTGTCCAGCAAGGGGCTGGAAATCGCTTGCTGGGCCGCCTCGAGCGCCCGGTTGTCACCCCGGCCGATTCCAGTGCCCATGAGCGCGGCTCCGCCGTTCTGCATGACGGTGCGCACATCGGCGAAGTCGACGTTGATGATTCCGGTGGAAGTGATGAGGCTGGCGATACCCTGGGTGGCGTGCAGGAGTACTTCGTCGGCCTTCTTGAGCGCGTCCTGGAAGGGGATCCCCTTCCCGACCACGGCAAGGAGCCGCTCGTTGGGCACCACGATCATGGTATCGACGTTCTTCCGCATTTCCGAGATGCCTTGCTCCGCCTGTTTCATCCGGCGGCGGCCCTCGAAGAGGAAGGGCTTGGTCACAATGCCTACGGTGAGGGCCCCGGCCTCGCGGGCCATAGCGGCCACCACCGGAGCAGCCCCGGTACCGGTGCCCCCGCCCATGCCGCAGGTGACAAAGACCATGTCGGCGCCCTGAACCGTAGCCGCGACTTCGTCTTTGTTCTCCTCGATGGCCTGGCGCCCGATCTCTGGCCTGGCTCCGGCACCGAGCCCCCGAGTCAGCTTGCGGCCGATCTGGATCTTGATGTCCGATTTCGACATCGCGAGTGCCTGGGCGTCGGTGTTCACCGAAATGAACTCGACCCCGCCGAGCTGGTCTTCGATCATGCGGTTGACGGCATTCCCGCCGCCGCCGCCGACGCCGACCACCTTCATCCTCGCGGTCTGGACCGCGCTCTCTTCCAGCTCAAAGATCATGGCTTGTTCCCTCGGCCCGACTCAGAAGAAGTCCTGGAGCCACCGTTTCACCGGAGCGAGCACCTTTTCGACCGCTGGCGACTTCCGGGTCCCCGTCCCGGAGGTGCCGCTCATCGCGACCTGCCGGGCCCCATAGAGCACCAGACCGGCCGGTACTGCCATCCGCGGGGATTCCACGCTGTCCGCGAGACCACGAAGCCGCTGTCCGGGAATCCCGCAGCGAGCCGGCATCGCGAAGACTTCGCGAGCCAACTCCACGATGCCCGGGGTCAGGGCCCCGCCGCCGGTGAGGACGACACCAGCAGGTAAGCGCTGATGATACCCAGCCCGCGTCATCTCGTCGAGCGCGTACTCCAGGACTTCCTGAAGCCGCATGTGCATGATGTGCGCCAATACCCGCCGCTGCGCGTTGCGCGCGCCCTGACCCGGAGTACTTGGAAGATCGAACACATCGCTCTCCGGCACCAGCGGCTCGAACCCGGCGCCGTAGCGCTCCTTCAGCCGCTCGGCGTCCAGCTGGGTGACCTGGAGGCCGTGAACGATGTCGGCAGTGACATGGCCGCCGGCGCAGAGCAGCGAGCCGGTGTGACGAATTTTTCCGTTATGGAAGATCGAAACGTTGGTGGACCCGCCGCCTAGCTCCACGATGGCACACCCCAGCTCGATTTCGTCGGGGGTGAGCACGGCCAGGGACGCGGCCAGCGGCTCCAGCACGAACTCCGCCACGTGATATCCGGCCCGTTCCACGCTGCGCTTCAGGTTCTGCAGCACGCTGGAGAGCACGGTGACGAGGTAGACCTCGACCTCCAGCCGCGAGCCGGTCATGCCGATGGGCTCGTTGATCCCACCCTGCTGATCGATGAGGTAGTCCTGGGGAATGGCGTGCAGCAGCTCGTGATCCCGCCCGAAGCTGATGTTGCTCGCCATGTCGTTCACCCGGGCTACGTCGCTGGTCCGGATCTCGTCCCCGGTCACCGAGACCATGCCGTGGGAGCTTCGGCCGGCCACGTGCTCGCCGGCAATGCCGCAGAAGATGGAGCCTACCTCGACACCGGCCATTCGCTGGGCGCTCTTCATGGCCTTGTCGATGGCCCGGGTAGTCTCCTCGATGTCCCGCACCACACCGCGGCGAATCCCGCCGCTTCGCTCCACCCCGACGCCGAGGATCCTGGCCCCCGCCTCTCGGGCATCGCCGGTGACTTCGGCGATCAGCGCTACCACCTTGGTCGATCCCAGGTCCAACCCGGCGACCAGCCGCTGGGATTGGGTGCTCACGCCCGCAACCAGCGAACGATCACCTGGCCGGCGAAGCGTCCGTCGAGTTCCTGAAACGTTCGCCCTTGCCGGGCGAGGGTCTGCTCCACCGCGGTCACCGCTCGAATGTCCTCCACCGTAAGCTGCGCGCCGAACCAGAACCATCGCCCACCCACCTCGAAGACCACGTCGGGGCCAACTCGCCACGCGGCATCGATCCGGGCAAAGAGGCCTGGATCGTAATCCCGTGCCCGGCCCAACGCGCCGGCCACCCGCGCTCCCCCACCGATCAGCACCGGCAGATCTGGGGACGAGCCCAACGGGTCAAAGGGCAGCACCTCACCCCGCCGGTCCACCAACGCCAGCCGATCGCCTCGCGGAGCGAGCGCCACCGGCTCCGCCTCTTTGATCCTGATCTCCAAGGTGCCCGGCAACCGCCGGCCCACCTCCACCTCGGTCACCCCCGGCAGCGCGAGCACTCTTCGCTCCATGGGCACCGGGTCATCGAAGACGCTGGCGGAGGGCGAGAGCTTCAGCGCGGCGATCACTTTCGCCGCAGCAAGATACTGCAATCCGGAAATCTCCACCCGCCTGACCTGGAAGAACTCCAGGGTTCCCAGCAACCGTGGCAGCGCGAGGCCCAGCAGGAGCACCACGCCCGCGGAGGCGAGCAGCTTCCCGGCCGGTTTCAGGCGGCGCTCAGCCGCCGAACCAGCTCGGGAGCCACCCGAGTGATGTCCCCCGCGCCCAGGGTAAGCACCACATCTCCCGGCTTCAGCTGTTCGTAGACTCTCCGTCCCACGTCGGAGCGGGTCGGCTCGAACCGGGCCTTGGCGCCGGCGCGCTGTGCGGCTTCGGCGACCTGTTGTCCACTGACACCCGGCATGGGCTGCTCCCGGGCGGCGTAGATCTCGGTGACGAAGACCAGATCGGCCGCCGCGAGGGCCTGCCCCATCGCCTCGCCGTGAGCCGCGGTGCGCGAATAGAGATGCGGCTGGAATACCGCGATCAACCGCCGCCCCGGAAACGCCTGCCGAGCCGCGGAAAGAGTCGCGCTCAGCTCCGACGGGTGGTGGGCATAGTCGTCGACCACCGCCACCCCACCGGCTTCGCCGATCCGCTCGAACCGGCGCCCCACGCCGGGGAACTCGGCTAGAGCGGCGGCGGCACGCTCCAGGGAGCCACCCAGGGCTTCTACCGCACCCAGAGCCGCCACGGCATTGCGCAGATTGTGAATGCCGGGCACGCGGAGCCGCACTGCCAGCGAGCGACCATCGGTCCATACCACCCGCGCCTGGGTGCCATCGGCATGCTGCTGAACATCATGGATCCGAATGTGCGCGTCTTCGGCGAAGCCGAATCGTTGGACCTTAGTGCGGAGCCGCGACCCCACGACTGTGGCGCCAGGGTCGTCCGCGCTCACCAGGGCAACCTCGGCCCGGTCGGCGAACTCGACGAACGCCGCTTCCAGAGCCGCCATCGAGCCGTAACACTCGAGATGGTCGGGTTCGACGTTGTTGACGATCGCGACCGAGGGGTGGAGGGTCAGGAACGCCTGGTCATATTCGTCGGCCTCGACCACGAACAAGTCATCGCCACCCAGGCGGGCATTCCCACCCCAGGCACTCACCCGGCCCCCCGCAATGCCGGTTGGCGCGAGCCCGGCTCCGGTGAGCGCCTCGGTTGCCATGACGGTGGTGGTCGTCTTGCCATGGGTGCCGGCCACACACACCGACCGGGTGCCTCCCACCAGAGCAGCCAAGGCTTCCTTCCGGGGAACCACCGGCAGCCCGAGGGCACGGGCGCGCTCCAGCTCCGGATGCCCTGTGGGCACTGCCGCAGTGACCACCACGGCACGCACACCGTCGAGATGAGAAGGATCGTGACCCTGGAAGACCTGTACCCCCAGGCTGGCAAGATCGCCGGCGCCCGTAGGATCAGCGTCGCAGCCGCTCACGACGGCTCCTCGGCGGCAGGCAATGAGGGCGAGCGCACTCATGCCGGCCCCGCCAATTCCTATGAAGTGAACCGGACGCCTATCCGCGGGGTTGAACAGGTCCATTATGGATCAGCTAATGTAAGTTGTTGCGGCGCGTTCTGAAAGTCCGAGGTCATGCCACGAGCGTCAATAAATTGGACACTATGTCCGCGGCCGCATTGGGCCGGCCGCGAGCCTTGGCCCGGCTGGCCATGCCCTGACGGACCCCGTCGTCGGCCAGCAGCCGCTCGATCATCTCGGCCAGCCGGGCGGAGGTCAACTCGTCCTGGGGCAGGAGAAAAGCCGCGCCCGCGTCGGCAAGCACCCTGGCGTTGTGGGTCTGATGGTCTGCCGCTGCGGTCGGCAGGGGGACCAGAACGCTGGGGAGTCCCCAGGCGCACAATTCCGCGACAGTGATCATCCCGGCGCGAGATACGACCAGATCGGCCACCGCATAGCCGTCTGCCATCGGGTCGAGAAAGTCCACCACATTGACCGCCGGTGGCTGGTGATACCGGACGAAGTCCCCGTGAGTGCCCCGCCCCGTCACCCAGATGAGCGCCGTGCCGTTCTGCCTGCCGCCGGCATCGAGCCATCCGGCTACCGCCTGGTTGATCGCGAGCGCACCCTGGCTCCCGCCGGTCACCAGGATGACTCGGTGGGACGGCTCGAGCCCGAATTGCGTCTGCGCCGCCGCCCGGCGCTCGGGCACCGGAACCGAAATCGGATTGCCGGTGTCGAAGACCTCGGTTCGCGCGCCGAACTGGAGCAGCCGGCGGGCCTCGGGAAGGCCGAGGTAGACGTGCCGCACGCGGCGGCTCAGCCAGCGAGTCGCCAGACCGGGGTAGGCGTTCTGCTCCTGAATTGCCGTGGGAATTCCTTCGCGGGCCGCCCACCACACGACGGGAGCCGAGGCATAGCCGCCGGTTCCCAGCACCGCGGCGGGACGTTCTTCCCGAAACAACCGGTCCACGTGTCGCAGCAGCCGCCCGGCAATGAGCGGCCAGCGCAGGTTCTTCCACCAAGCACGGCGATAGATCGGCTCGGTGGGAAGCAGGTGATAGCGAAAATCCCGAGTCGGGAGCAGCCGAGCCTCGACTCCCCGGACGGCACCGATGAGCACCGGCTCGATCCCGGAATTCTGCTCGATTAAGGCCCCGGCGATGGCGAGGGCGGGCATGAGATGGCCCCCGGTCCCGCCGCCGGCGATGAAGATCCGCCGAGCCGCAGTGGCAGGGGTATGGCTCACTCCTCTTCCTCCCGCACCGCTCCGCTACCCCGTCTCCTGGCTGCTCGCGGCCGTCCCCGTTGCCGGCCGATGTTGATCAGGATCCCGGTCCCCAACAGCGAAATCACCTGGCTGGAGCGCCCGTATGACATGAACGGCAGGGTGAGCCCCGTCGTCGGCATGAGGCCGAGCGAGACGGCCATGTGCATGAACGCAGTGAGTCCGATCGTGGCCGTGAGTCCGACCGCCAGGTATTGCCCGAACGGATCAGCCGCGGTTCGGGCGATTCGAAAGCCGAGCCAGCAGAACAGCGCGAAGAGGAAAACCACGGCGACGACTCCCAGGAAGCCCCACTCTTCGCCGATGGTGCTGAACAGGAAGTCGGAGTAAGCATAAGGCAGATAGCCCAGCTTCTGCTGCCCCTCACCGAAGCCGGTTCCGAAAATTCCGCCCGATCCGATTCCCACCAGTGATTGGTGGATCTGAAATCCGGCTTCGGTGGTGGCGTCGCCCGGATTGAGGAAGGTGACCAGCCGGGCCAGCCGATACTGGGCATCACGAATCTGATGGAAGACCAGGATCACTGCCGCTCCGCCCAGCAGAATGAAGTGGCCGATCTTGGCACCAGAGGCGAACAGTACCAGCCCACCCAGCAGGGCTACCAGCGTGGCCATCGACAGATTGGGCTCGAGCAGAATGAGCAGCGCTACCAGTCCCAGGACAACGATGAAAGGCAGAATCCCCTTCTTGAACTCGCGAACCTGGACACCCTTCTTGGAGGCCAGCATGGCGCACCAGATCACCACGGCGAGCCGGGCCAGCTCGGAAGGCTGAAAGTTGACCGGCCCCAGGTCGATCCACCGCCGGGCCCCATTGACGGTCGGGGCGATCCCATGGGTGAACGGGAGCAGCGGAACGAGGAGCAGGATGATGGTGGCCAGCAGTATCGGCCAGGCCAGCTGCTGCCAGCGGTAATAGTCCACCCGTGAGGCCAGGAGCAGAAGGACGCCGCCGAGGAGTGCACCGAGCAGCTGGCGGGCGGCGAATGTCAGGCCGGCGCCCTGGCCCTGCACCGTGGCGAGGCTGGCCGCTCCATAGCTCGCGGCGATGCCGAACACCAGCAGCACGGCTGTGACTCCGCCCAGAAGCCGGGTCTCCCAGCGCATCTCGCCGGGATGCCGGACCGCTCTGCCGGAAATCATCGGGCGGAGCCCATGGCCTCCACCAGGGCTCGGAAGCTGGCTCCCCGCTCCTCGTAGTTGCGAAACATGTCGTAGCTGGAACAGGCGGGCGAAAGCAATACCGCGTCGCCCGGCTGTGCCAAGCGGCGGGCCGTGGCCAGTACTTCGGGGAAGGCGCCGGCGCTTACCACCCTGATGTGATCGCGCAGGTCTTCCAAAACCAGGGGCCCGGCCTCCCCGTAAGCGACGACCGCGCGGCAACGGTC
The DNA here is from genome assembly GCA_963812755.1 of uncultured Gemmatimonadales bacterium. Taxonomy (GTDB): domain Bacteria; phylum Gemmatimonadota; class Gemmatimonadetes; order Gemmatimonadales; family GWC2-71-9; genus CAVVWJ01. The sequence continues at coordinate 129,543 of CAWEWK010000006.1, forward strand.
ACGGAGCGGAGCCGCAAGCCGAGTGTACGGCTCTCCCTTGTGACGCCCACCCAGAAGCAGCACGAAGGGCCGGTCGAGAGCGGCGATGGCCACTTCGGTCGACGTGATGTTGGTTGACTTGGAGTCGTTGATCCACAGCACGCCGTCGACCTCGCCGATTGGCTCGACCCGATGAGGGATGGCTCGGAAGCTGCGCAAGCCTGCCGCGATCCGGGGTGTGGGGCAGCCGGCCCGCGCGGCCACCAAAGCGGTGGCCAGCGCGTTGGCGACGTTGTGGTCTCCCAGAAGGGGAAGCTCCGATCGCGCCAGCAGCAGCTCCTCGCCCAGCATCAGCCGGTCAGCCTCGCGGTCGTACCAACCGTGGGCCCGCTCTCGGATGGAAAATCGAAGGTGAGTGCCCGGCACCCGGCGGGTCATGTCCTGCACCGCTCGATCGTCGGCGTTGGTCACCCAGACCGATTCGGGAGCCGCGTTGCGGAAGAGCAGCGCCTTGTCGCCGTAGTACTCTTCCAGCGTGCGGTAACGGTCGAGGTGGTTGGGAGCGAGGTTGGTGAGCACCCCGACCGCCGGCCTGAGGTGAGGCGCATCGTGGAGCTGGAACGACGAGAGCTCCAGCGCGATCCACTCCGGCGTATCGGCCGACCGGGCTACCTCGGAAAGGGGCCGGCCGATATTGCCCGCCGTCTCCGCCGACATCCCCGCCTCCGCCAGCACGTGAGCCACCAACGAGGTCGTGGTGGTCTTCCCGTTGGTCCCGGTAATGCCGACACAACGGCTGCCATGGAGTGCCAGAAATCCGAGATCGACCTCGGCGAGGATCTCCAGGCCGGCGCGGCGGGCCGCCTCCAGTGCCGGCACATCCGGCGGCACCCCCGGCGCCACGACGACTCCGGCCGCACGACCGATACGGCCAAGGTCGTGTCCATCCAGCTGTACCTCGGCCCCCGCCTGTCGAAGGGTCGCGGCCCAAGCATCGAACTGGTTGCCGCTTCCGGTATCCGAGGCGTAGACCGGGAGCCCGTGGTCCCGTAGGAGTAGGGTCGCGGCCACCCCACTCTTGCCCAGGCCGACCACCGCCACTTCGCGGCCAGTCGCTCGCCACCCCTCCAGCAACGCCAGGCGCTCCGGCATCACCGCACCTTCAGGGTCGACAGGGCCACCAGCGCGCAGAGCAGGCCGAGGATATAGAAGCGGGTGACGACGGTGGTTTCAGCCCACCCCAGTTTTTCGAAGTGATGGTGCAGCGGTGCCATTCGAAAGACTCGATGGGCATCGGCGTATTCCCGTCCCCTGGTCCGCTTGTGCCACTTGTAGGTCCCGGTCTGGATCAGCACCGATATGGCCTCCGCGGCGAAGACGCCTCCGATCAACAGCAGGAGGAACTCGGCCTTGAGCAGAATCGCTACCGTACCCAGAGCGCCGCCGATGGCCAGGCTCCCGGTGTCGCCCATGAACACTGCGGCTGGATGCGCGTTGAACCAGAGAAACCCTACGGTCGCGCCCATCAACGCCCCGCAGAAGACCGCCAGCTCACCGGCGCCCGGCAGGTAGAAGAGGTTGAGGTAGTTGGTGGCGTCGACCCGGCCGAAGAGGTAGGCGAATCCGGCAAAGGCAGCGGCCGCGATCCCGGCGAGTCCGGTGGCCAGCCCGTCCAGCCCATCGGTCAGATTCACCGCGTTGCTGCTGCCGGTGATGACCACCGTCACGAAGATGACGTAGAGCCAGGGGGCGAAGTTGATTACCAGATACTTGAAAAACGGAAGCGTCGTCGCGGTGGAGGGGATGACCTCGGTGGGGACTACCGGATTATAGGCCAGGAAGAGGCCGAGTATCAGCCCGAAGCTCACCTGCCCCGCCAGCTTCCACTTGGCCACCAGTCCGCGCGATTTGCCCTGCACGATCTTCAGGTAATCGTCGAGAAAGCCGATACATCCCATCCATAAGATCGAAAGCATCGCCACTACCACGAAGCGATTGGTCAACGGAGCCCAGAGCAGGGTCGGCACGATGGTGGCGAGGATGATGATGAGCCCACCCATGGTGGGTGTGCCCCGCTTACCCTGGTGGCTGGCCAGCACGTCGGCCCGAACCACCTGGCCCACCTTGCGAGCCCGCAGCCGCGAGATCACCGGCGGCCCCAGCAGAAATGCCAACAGCAGCGCGGTGACCGTAGCCCCTGCCGCCCGAAAGCTGATGTAGTTGAAGAGATTGAAAATGATGTAGGTCTTGCCGAGCGGCGCGAGCCAATGATAGAACATTCGCCCTCAAGCTGGGGGTAGCGGCGCAGCGGGTGCGCCCGAGTTCGCACGGGCCGCGAGCGCCGGAAGTATACGTTCGAGCGCCACGCCGCGGGATGCCTTGAGCACCACGACCTCGTCGCCCCGGAGCCGCGCCGCCAGTGGCCCGGCGAGCGCCGGTGCGTCGGCGGCAGTGAGTAAGTGATCACCTAGCCGCGCGCCATACGGCTCGAGGGCGGGAACGAAGTCGCCGACTGCGGCCAGCAGATCGGGCTTCAGGTCCACCAGGGCCCGGGCAATCTCGGCGTGCAGCGCGGCCGATTCCGAGCCCAGCTCACGCATCGTGCCCGCGACGAAGACCAGGCGCCGAGCCCCCCGAAGCACCCGGGCGATGGCAATCGCGGCTTTGAAGGACTGCGGGTTGGCGTTGTAACAGTCGTTCAAGATCGTGAGCCCGCCGACCTCCATCAGCTCGCCCCGGCCGCCGGGAATGGTGAATCGAGCCAGAGCGCGGGCAGCCTCGTCCCTTGGAAGATCGAGCGCTTCCACCACGGCCCACACCCGGACGGCGTTGTCCGCCTGGTGCAGGCCCCGCGCGGCAAGGTTGAAAGTCGCTCCGCCGATGCTCATCGCCGGCCGGGCGTCATCGCCCAGTGTGACGCCGTCGGGAACCAGGTCGGCCCCGCTGAGCGCCGCGGTGCGTACTCGCCGAGCCCGCTGCCGCGCGCCATCGGCGAGCGCGGGAGGGTCCGTTCCTACGATCGCCAGCCCGACCCCATCGGTCAGGGAGAGCTTTTCCTCCACCACGCCCGCGAGCGAGCCAAAGCCCTCGAGGTGCCCCGCGACGGCGTTGGTGATGACCGCGATATCCGGTTGAATGATCTCCCGGCAGCGTGCGATCTCGCCGGGAAGGTTGGCGCCGGCCTCTACCACCATGGCCTCGGTACTCTGCGGCGCCTCGAGGATGGTGGTCGGCACGCCGACCAGGTTATTGAGGTTGGCCCGAGTGGCGTAGGTGCGGTACCGAGTCCCCAGCACCGCGGACAGCATTTCCTTGGTGCTGGTCTTCCCGTTAGTCCCGGTTACCGCCACCACCGGCCCCGAGAGTTTCCGCCGGCGGTGCCGGGCCAGGAGACCGAAAGCGAGAAGGGTGTCGGGAACCGGGAACAGCGACAGGCCGGCGACCGGAGGCGTTCCCTCGCGGACCACCGCGCCGACGGCTCCCGAGCCGGCTGCCGCCGTGAGGTAGTCGTGCCCGTCGAAGCGCTCGCCCGAGAGCGCCACGAAGAGGCTCCCCGGAACGATCGACCGGGTATCGGTGGAAATCTGGGAGAAGCTGAGCTTGGCAATGTCGGAAGGAAGCGCGATCCCGAGCGCCGCTCCCACCTCGGTGGCAGGCCACGGCGGGGTCGCAACCGTCCCCTCGCCGGTCACTTCTTGCCTCTAACTAATCCGTGAACGATCTCCTTCTCGTCAAATGGCACCTTCTCGGTGCCCAAGATCTGGTAGGTCTCGTGTCCCTTCCCCGCCAGTAGCAGGGTGTCCCCCGACCGCGCCTCGCCCAGGGTGTGACGGATCGCCTCCAGCCGATCCGGAATTCTCAGGTGGGCGATGCCATCCATGCCCTGTTCGATCTCATCGATGATCGCCTCCGGGTCCTCGGTTCGCGGGTTGTCCGAGGTGGCCACCGCCAGATCGGAGCGCTCCGCCGCAATCCGGCCCATGAGTGGACGCTTCCCCCGGTCGCGGTCGCCGCCGCAGCCAAACACCACGATCAGCCGGCCGCGGGTGAGCGGCCGCAGAGTTGTGAGCGCGCGCTCCAGGGCGTCCGGAGTATGGGCGTAGTCGCGGAGGACGACGCATGGTGTCTCGGCAATCCTCTCCATCCGGCCGGGCACCTGAGGCGCCGTCGCCAACCGGCTCACCACCGCTTCCAGCGAGTGACCCAACGCAAGAGCGCAGGCCCCGGCGGCCAGCGCGTTGGCAACGTTGAACTCGCCCAGCAGCGGGATGGCTGCTTCGACTGCCCCGAATCGCCCGGTAAGAAGGAAGCGGGTGCCTCCCGCATCCATAGTGATATCGCTGGCCCGCAAGTCCGCCGCGGGGTCGAGCCCGAAGGTGATCCGGGGTGAGCGTTGGGGCAACGACCGCCAGGCTTCGTCGTCGAGATTCACGATCTCGATGCCTTGCAAGCCCAGGAGCGTGCTCAGCTTGAGCTTGGCGGCGAGATAGGAGTCCATGTCTCCGTGATAGTCCAGATGATCCCGGCTCAAGTTGGTGAACACTCCGGCCGCGAACTGAATCCCGTCGAGTCGGCCCTGGTCCAGACTGTGCGACGAGGCCTCCATCGCCACGTGGGTAACTCCCCGCCGAACCAGCTCGGCCAAGGTCGCCTGGAGGTCGATTGGTCCCGGCGTGGTGAGTGAGCCGGCGGTGGAATCGATCGGTTTGCCCCGGCCGTCGAACGCGCCCAGTGTGCCGATGCTGCCGGCCGATTCCGACTGGTTGAACAAGTGCCGGATGATACCGGTCGTCGTGGTCTTGCCGTTGGTGCCGGTTACCCCGATGAGGGTGAGTTTGCGCCCGGGGTGGTTGTGCCACGCGCTGGCCATCGCCAGCGCGGCACGCCGCCCGTCGCGAACCACGATCTCGGGAACGCCGGACTGCTGCGGGGCCTCGACCACGACCACCGCGGCTCCGCGGCGCACGGCATCAGGGATGAAGCGATGGCCATCCGCCTGCGAGCCGCGGACGGCGAGGTACACCATCCCCGGTTCAACCGTCCGGCTGTCCGCGGTCAGGCCGGATATTTCCGGCAACGCCGGCGGGGCCGTGACCAGTAGGTCGGCGCGGCGGAGCTCGTCGAGCACTTGGCCGGGTTTGAGGCTCATTCCTCCGCCCAGACCGCCACCGAGGTCCCTGCCCTCGCGGTCACTCCAGCCGCGGGCTCGGTGCGGACTACGTAGCCCAGTCCCCGGAGACTCACCCTGAATCCCCGGCGATGCAGCGCGAGGGCGGCCTCGCGAACCGAGCTACCGGTGACGTTAGGAACCGGCCGCGGCGAGGGAACCGAGTCCGGTGGATGGTAGGGCCATGAAACCACGGTGGCCGGCCGACCCGGCGGCGCCGCATCGGTCTCCGGGCGGTCGGGCGCCGGGGCCGAGGCATCATGGGCCGCCAGCCTGCCCCGGTCGATCGCCACCCGTCGCGAAGCCAACGCCTGCTCCAGCATGGTCCGGGTGACCGGCGCTGCCGTGAGCCCGCCGTAGTATGCCCCTCTGGGGTTGTCGATCTTCACGATCACCACCAGCTGCGGGTCTTGGGCCGGAAACAGCGCCGCAAAGGATGCGGTGTACTCTCCCCGCACATAGTGGCCATCCTCGAACCGGACCGCGGTGCCGGTCTTGCCCAGGACGCCATAGTTGATGAGCTGCGCCTGCTCGCCGGTACCGCCCTCGCCGACGGCCCCCTTCAGAAAATCGCGCAGCCGAGCCGCGATCTCGGAGCTGACCACCCGGCGAACCGGCTCCGGTTGGCGGCGAAACCTCAACTCGCCTCTGGAGTCCCGCACCTCGCGTACCAGTGTCGGCGCGAGCAACACGCCATCGTTGGCGAGGGCACCGTAGGCGGCGGCAAGCTGTACCGGCGTTACTCCGATCTCATAACCCATCGCCATGCTGGCCCGGGTATACATCGGTTGCCACCGGTCCGGCCGCGCCAGCCGTCCGCGCGACTCGGAGGGGAACTCGGCACCGGTTGGGGTGCCGAACCCGAAGTCGCGCATGGTGTCGAACTGCTCCTCCGGGGACAGTCGGGATGAAAACTTGGCCATGGCGACGTTGCTGGAGATCCGAATCGCCTGGGCCAAGGTGAGATTGCCCTTGGAGCGGTGGCTGTCGGTGATGGTTCGGGTGCGCCCACTGCGAGTAACCGGCATCCGCCAGAGTCCGCCTTCTGCGAACACGGCGTCGCTGCTGTCCACCCGCCGGCGCATGAGTAGTGCGGCGGCGGTGAAGAGCTTGGCGGTCGATCCCGGCTCGAATGGATCGGTGAAGGCCGAGGCGCGGGGCGGACCGGCGCCCGCCTGCCGGGAAGCCAGGGCCAGGAGCTCTCCGGTCTTGGGATCGAGAAACACCACGTCGCCGCCTTCGGCCCGCATCGCGGCCAGGGCGTCGTCCAGCCCTCGTTCGGCGATTTCCTGAAGCTCGGCGTCGAGCGTAAGCCAGACGTCGTTGCCTGCTACCGGGTCACGGACCAGCCGCGCAGGCGAATCGTAGCGCCGGCCCGCTCGATCCTTGAGCAGTACGGCCTCACCGGGCCTGCCGGTGAGTATCGAGTCAAGCGAGAGCTCGAGTCCCGCGGCCCCAACGGCACGATCCGCCCCTAACCCACCAATCACGGGCCGAGCCAGATCCCGCGAGGGATAGAAGCGTTGGAAGTCACCTGAAAGGTGAACCCCCCTCACCCGCCGCAACTCGTGGACTTGGGTGGCATTGAATGGCCCGTGCAGATAGATCCACCGCTTGCGAGCGCGAAATTCGCGGTCCAGCGCGGGAGCAGACACTCCCAAGCCACGCACCAGAAGCCGGAACGCAGCGCCGGGATCTTCCAGCTCGTTGGGTGCGATCCCGACGTGATAGAACTCCTGGGTGATGGCGAGGGGGACGCCGTTGCGGTCATACAGTGCTCCCCGCCGCGCCGGAAGCACCACGCGCTCGGTCCTCTTGCGTTCGGCTTCCGCGGCCCAGCGATCTCCCTGGACGATCTGAAGCTGCGCCGCCCGAGCCAGGAGGGCCGCGACCCCGAGCGCGAAGCCGAACTGAATCGCTGCAATCCGCACCGCCGGCCGGGCCATCAGGGCTTTCCCTCACCAGTGGGTGGAACCGCGAAGAGCACGAACTCGGAGTCGGACGGCTGGTGCAGGCCCAGATTGCGCTCGGCCGCCGGAACCAGGACTTGCCTGCTGGAGCCGAGCCTGATCCGCCGCTCCAACTCGGCGCGGCGCGCTTCCAGGCCCAAGCGTTCTTCCCTCAAATCGCGCAGGCGGCGAGCGGTCCTGAAGCCGGCGGTCTGCCGGGCGGTAATGGCCAGCAGCACGCAGAGGAAAATCAGCAGCCACAGCATGAGCCAGTGCCGTCCCTTAAACCGCATCGAGGACCCGAAAGACTCTCAGTTTGGCACTCCGGGCTCGCGGATTGGCCTCGACCTCGCTCCCGTCCGGCACGATCGGCTTGCGCGGCTCCATCCGGCCGAGCGGCCGTCCCCGGCAGGTGCAGACCGGTTGGCGCGGCGGGCATATGCAGGCACTGGCCCACTCCCGAAACGCCGTCTTGACCAGGCGATCTTCGCCCGAGTGATAGGTGATCACCGCGAGCCGGCCACCGGAACCCAAGGCATCCCGCAGCTCCGGCAACGCTCGCTCCAGACCGGCCAGCTCATCGTTGACCGCGATGCGGATCGCCTGAAACAGCCGGGCGAAATCGGGCGGTCCTGCCCGAGGCCCGAGGGTGGCCCGCACCGCGTTGACCAGATCGTCGCTGGTGGCGAAGGAGTGGCGCTGGCGCCGGCGCGCGATTTCCCGCGCTAGCCTCCGCGCCTGCCGCTCGTCTCCGTAGTCGGCAAAGACCCGCTCGAGGGTTGCTTCATCCTGATAGTTCAGGAAATCGGCCGCCGAGCCGCCGGTAGGTCCCATCCGCATGTCGAGCGGCGCGCCCGGACGGAAAGTAAATCCCCGCCCAAGCTCGTCCAGTTGCCGGGAGGAGACCCCGAGGTCGAGCAGTATCAGGTCGGGCCGAAAGCCGGCGACGGCGGTGAGCGCCTCCGGCGAGTCATACGAGTCATGCAGATAGTGAATCCCACGCTCACCCAGCCGTTGTCTTGCCCTGGCGATGGCCTCGGGGTCGCGGTCGATGCCCAGCACCTCGGCGCCCCGCTCCAGAAAGGCCGCCGCGTGGCCACCGTCTCCCAACGTCCCATCGACCACACGGCGGGCTCCCTCGGCGGCAACGAGGACGGGACCGAGGAGGACGGGAACGTGGTAATCCGGGATGGACGTAGACATGTCGGTTCGGGCCTCCGGAAACGCAACACCCCGTCCGTTCGGACGGGGTGAAACGCTCGCCAGAGGGAGCGGGGCTGACGGGGCTCGAACCCGCGACCTCCGCAGTGACAGTGCGGCACTCTAACCAAGCTGAGCTACAGCCCCTTGGGAGGGGCGGAATATAGAAGGTTAGTAGGCTGTTGGCTATTGCCCCTTACAGTACGCCTTCAACATGCTCGCCACCCTGGGCTTGTACTGCTTGATGATCTTCAGGTTCTTGTCGACCGCCTCAGTATTGGCCGTGCGGCCTTTGTTCAACGCCGAATCGGCCTCCGCCAGCAACGCCTCTTCCTGTTTGGCCAGGTCGCAGGACTTCTGCTTCTCGGCTTGGGGGTCGATCTGGGGCACCTGGAAGAGCGTGGCCAGGCCGAGCAGGTAGTTCGCGGCCGGTGCCACCTTGCCCGAGGGGTTGGCGGCCTGCGTGGCCAGCCGCAGTAACTCCGATGCCCCCTGAAGGTCTTGAGGCTGCTGGAGCAATGGAGCCGCACCGGTATAGAGCAAGGCGGCGGCGTTCTCCTTGGCCTGCGGATCGCCGTGCTTGATGGCATGGTCGAGGAACGGCACCGCTTCCTTGGGCCGCTTGGCGTCGATCAGCGCCTTCCCTGCCGAGAGAGCAGGGACCACGTCGGTGGTGTCCTTCGCCATCAGCCTGGTGGTGATGGCGACAACGCTGTCCACCTGGCCGGTCATGGTGTACGCCCGGTTCAGATACCCCAGCAGCGTCGGATTGTCGGGATACTTTTTCACCCCCATCTGGGCCCACTTGAGCAGCCTGACCGTGTCGGGCTTTTCACCCTCGGCCGCGGCGGCGGAGATCTTGGTGAAGAAGAGCGTATCGGCCTTGGTCGAATCGGTGGCGTACATCGTCTCCAAGGCATCCACCGCGCACTTGAAGTTGCTCAGGAAGAGACAGGCGTTGCTCTTCAGATCGTACAGGTCGGCGTTGTAGGGGTCGATCTTGAGTCCCTCGTCTGCCACCTCCAGCGCGGTCTCCGGGTGGCCCGACTGGAGGAAGTACTTGAACAGCTCCTCCCGCAGCTTCTGGTTGGTGGGCGCGACCCGCAGCATCTGCTTGAACGCCACCAGGGTATTGGCGGTATCCTTGGCCGCCTGGTACTGGGTGGCGAGCGCGGTCCACACCGGAAGGCTGAGGGGATCACCCTTCACCGAGGCCTGGAGGTGCTTCACCACCTCTTGCCGCGGCTGCTTCTTGTCTTGCGCGATCAACGCGAGGCAGTACTCCGCCAGTCCGTGGTTGGGGACCGCCTTGGTAGCCTTGGCCGCCGCCTCCATCGCCTTGTCAGTCTTGGATGCCCGCTGGTCGATGCAGCTCTTGGCGTCGGCTAACGCCTTGACCGCGGGCTGTAGCGCTTCGGCCAACCGCTTCCCGAAAGCCTCGGGAGTCTCGCTCGGGTTTTGCGCGAGCGTTACCACGTAACCGGCGTCATCGTTCACGCCGGTCAGCCTAGCGGTAACCGTGTAGCGGTTTCCGGCCTTCGACATCGTGGAGCTGACCAGAAAGCGTGCCTGAATGTTCTTGGCCAGGGTAACGGCGAGGGCCGGGCTCAGAATGGCGTCCTTGGGATAGCCGTACTGGGTCAGGGCCTCGTTCATCTGGGCCTGCTCGATCACCTGATAGTCCCGCCCCACCACATCCTTCATCTGATCCCGCACGCCCGTCCCGATCTTTACTGCCGGAGCCGAATCAGCGGGCGCAAACGCGAACGGGTTTGCCACCATGAACCGGGGCGCCATATTCGCCGTTTGTTGCGATGCCCGACTGCCGCGGGGAATACCTTGAGCGGCCAGCGGCGCGGTCACCGCCGCGCCCAGCATGGCAAAGGTCACGAGACGCAACAGGTACATTCCAAGAGCCTCCACAAGAGATTGGCCCGGCGGGCCAGCAGCTGCCGCGCACGCGGCGCGGGATTCGAGTGGGCGAAGAGGGATTCGAACCCCCGACATCCTGCGTGTAAGGCAGGCGCTCTGAACCAGCTGAGCTATTCGCCCGGAAACCGCGCGGTCCCCGGCTCATATAGGCATATGCGCAGGGACCGTGCCGTGATGACCAACACTCCCGTTATAGCGCGATACCCAGCGGGAAGAGAACGCAGTACCCGAACACCAGAATGACCGCCGCCGCACTGGGATACCCCGCACGCAGGGTCAAATAACCCGCCACCAATACCAGCACGGCCAGCCCCAGAATCACCAGATTCCGGCGCGCAAGGAGGAAACGCCGCGTGGGCACCGAGGGGCGAGAACTGGACATAGAGGATGAGCCTATCACGGTAGGCGGGTCGGGTCAAGTTCTGATCCGCCTATAGCTTCGGGATCTACCTCCCAGCCTTCGTCGAGGGCGGCTCGGCGGGCCCGGTCGGCGCGCCGTCGGAAGTACCGTAGTCCCAAAACGAGGATGGCGACGATGGCCCAGCCGCCGCCGGCGATGAGCCAGGCACCGAAGCTGTAACGCCTCCGGAGGGCACGGCGCCATTCCTGGTCAAACCGGCCCGGCGTGAGACCGGTAGTCGCGAGCACGCTGGCATCGAAACTCTGGCCGGCCTCCAGCCGATGGAGCAAGGGGGCAAGTGAGCCGGATGGGTGCCTCCGGGCCAGCTCGGCGACGGCGGAAGCGGCGAGCGCGTAGGCGGCGTCCGCGGTGGAGGCCGATCCCCTGAGATCGCCGTCCAGGGTGTCGAGACTGGGAATCGCTCCTCGGACCACCGCCAGGTTCAACTCGAGGGTACCAAACCGGTCCCACTCCCCGGCGGCCCATGCGGCGTAGCCCTCGTCAAACCACAGAGGAACCCGGACCCGTACTGCCCGGTGCAGCGCCAGATGCGCCAGCTCATGGCGGAGAGTGCGCACCAAATCACCCTCGTCCGCCCGAATCATGATCGTGCGCTCATCCGGCAAGGCCACCGCAGCCCCCCACTCCGGCGCTCGTCCTCGAGTGAGCGAATCCAGAGTGCGCCGGTCCGGCACCACGATCAGACGGAGCGCCTCGGCCGATCGCCGTCCCAAACCGGGCCAGTCCGCCGGCTGGTCGGCGACCTTGGCCAGCTCGATGGCGAGGGCACGCTGTTCCGGCCAGGCGACGGCTGTCACCTGGCCTACCCGAATGGCGGAGGGCTCACCTTGTAGGAGGGATAGGAGAAGGAGTGCTAAGAGAGCAGGCTGCGCGGGACCTCACCTCCGGCGGCTACCAGATCGAGCATTTCCTTACACCGCTTGGCCCATGGGTTGAACTTGTTGGCCTTGTGGCCGTCTGCCCAGGTCTGCTTGGCCTCATCCTGCTGTCGGGCGAACCAGAGAGCCCGCCCCAGCTCGAAGTACGCCTCGATCAGGTTAGGCCCCAGCTTGAGAGTCTTCCGGAAGAAGGTCTGGGCGTCCTCGTACATTTCGCGTTCCAAGTACACCAATCCAAGATAATAGTGGGCGTAGAGCGTGGCCTTCCGATCGTTGTCCAGGCGAATCGCTTTGGACAGATGCTCGATCGCTTCGCCGAAGATCCGTTTCTTCAGACAGATGTAACCCACGTTGATCCGGGCCAGCGCGTTGGCCGGCTCTTTCATCAGAACCTTGGAGAAGGTGCCGAGGGCGTCGTCGTAGTCCTCGTGAAGCATTTGGGCCCAGCCTAGCAGAGACTGAGCCTGCACCGCCCCGGGGGAAAGCTGCAGGGCCTTTTCCAGGGCCTGGATCGCACCGACGTAGTCACCCAGAGAGATCAGGCTCCAGCCTTTTTCTATAAAAGTGGACGCTCCCAGGTGGTCGGCGTGGACCGCGGGACGCGCGCCGGTAAACTGTGGAGCCTGCGCGGGCGCGGCGGGGCGAGGGTCGGAGGCGTTGCTCACCTGCTTGTAGCGCTCCACCAGGCCCCGAATGTCTTCCTTCAATTGGCCGAGATCACCCAACGCGCCATCCACCCGCTTGAAGAGAGCAATGATGTCGCGCTTCAGCGCCTCTCGCGCCGGAGGCTGACCGGCTTCGTCCAGCCGGCCCTCGATTTCCTGGAACTGACCCCGGAGGGTCGCGAGCCATGGCTCGCTCATCTAGACGCTCCCCATGGCGCTGAGCGCCAGCCGCTCGGTGGAAGAAAGTAGTTTTCGCGGGTTCAGAATGATGATCGTCCTGCCCGGGCGGGTGACGATTCCGGCGATGTACGCCGCGGCCAGCCCGCTGACTACGGGTCCCGGAGGCGTGATCGTGGTGCTATCGACTCGCATCACCTCACGGACCTCGTCGACCAGGACCCCGACCCGCTGGGTGTCGAGCGCCAGGATCATGAGCCGGGTCTCTTCCCGGATGGTCGCCTCCAGCTCGAACCGCTTGCGGAGATCCACCACCGGCACGGCACCATCACCGTAGTGAATCACCCCCTCGAGAAAGTCGGGTGACTTGGGAAGTGGCGCGGGCTCCTGGTACCGGAGGATGCGCTCGATCTGGAGGATGTCGAGCGCGAACTCCTGCCCTCCCACCCGGAAGGTCACCACCTGGATAAAGTCGCCGGTATTCATGCCGAGGTACTCTCCGAGATGCGCGCACCAAGCGCGTTGAGATCCAACAGCGGCACCAGCTCGCCGGCCAGCCGGGCAATCGCGGCTGCCCAGGGCAAGGTGCTCTCATTCGGCACCGGGAGTCCCGGCTCCATCAGGACCGACTCCGCGTGATCCACCTCGAGACAGAGTCGGCGTCCATCGAGTTGGACCATGACCGCCACTTCTCCCCGCGCCGCCGGACAGGGCCGTCCCTCGAGCAACGCGCCCAGGTGAACCACCGGAAGGATCCGACCTCGCACGTGAGAGACTCCGCGGACCGCCGGCTCTACCGAGGGGACCGGATACCAGGGGCCGGGGTCGAACACTTCGACGACCTGGCCCAACGGCAGGCCGACTCGCCGGGCGCCGGCGTGCACCAGCAGGTAACCGATGCCGGGAGAGGGCTTCATCGGTTCCCCATGCGAGTCAGCTCGCCGGTCACGCAATCGGCTATCCGCCCGACCGGCAGTACATGACGGGCGCCGCCGGCCTGGAGAGCCGCGTTCGGCATGCCGTAGATGGTCGCGCTCTCTTTGTCTTGGGCGATGCCGATCCCACCCGCATCGTGAATCCGGCGTAGACCTTCCGCGCCGTCGCGGCCCAGTCCGGTGAGCACGATCCCGATGGCCCGGGAGCCAAAGACCTGGGCCACGCTGCGGAAGAGTGGATCGGCCGCGGGCCGCACGCCCCACACCGTGGGTTCCTGGTCCAGCACCAGCCGCGGACCGTCGGGCGCGGCGACCACCTGCATGTGGTAGTCACCGGGAGCGACGTACGCGGTGTCGCTCAGGATCGGAGTCTCGTGCGCCGCTTCCACTACACTGACCTGGCTCTGAGAGGCCAAGCGCTCGGCGAGGCTGTGAGTGAACTTGGCCGGCATGTGCTGCACGATGAGCACCGCCGCTTGCCGGCCCACGGGCAACCGCGGCACCACCTCCGCCAGCGCCCGCGGTCCGCCGGTGGAGGCGGCGATGGCGACGCAGTAGCGGGCCCGCCCCGGCATCCCGAAGAGCGACTGGGGGGGCGCGCCCCGTGACGGGCGCGCCAGAACCGGAAGTCGGTAAATGTCGGCAGTGCGCGCCGCCCGGAGCACCGTCGCGATGCGCTCGGCTAGCCGGGCGTTGGAGCCGGCGGACCGCTCCTCTTCCTTGGCAACCAGATCGACCGCGCCCAGCTCCAGTGCCCGGATCGCAGCCGCGGTGCCGGGGCCCGCGTAGGAGCTCACAACCACGATTGGCCGGGGCGACTCGGACATGATGTAGCCGATGGCCCCCAGGCCGTCGAGCTCGGGCATCTCCAGATCCATGAGTACCACGTCGGGCGCATGGGCGTGCACCTTCCGCACCGCATCCATCCCGTTCCGGGCCGTGGCCACGACCCGAAAGTCGCCGGTTCCGTCCACGACCTCGGTGAGCAGCCGCCGGAAAAACGGACTGTCATCCACCACCAGGACGGTGCTCGGGTCAGAGGGTACGGATACCATGCGACACCGAGCTGACTTCGACGTGGCCGTCGGCGACCCGCAGCCGTACCGTGCGGCCGTAGTCGCCACCCACCGCCTCGCCCACCAGCGGAATACCGTGAGTATTCAACGCCTGGCGGGAGGCGACGAGATTCCGCTCGCCCATCTGAATGGTCCCCGGCGCTGCGAGCGAGGCAAACATGCTGGCGCCGCCCACCAGTCGCCCCGTGATTCGCCGGGGACTCGCGCCCTGCCTGGCCATCAACTCCAGCAGGCGGGGCACGGCCGTCTGGGGGAACTTGGCGGCATTGTTGTCCTGGCGGCTCAACGCGGGAGAGGGAAGCAGCACGTGGGCCATCCCGCCGACCCGTGCCGCGGAGTCATGCAGCACGATGGCCACACAGCTCCCCAGTCCGACCGTCATGAGGACGTCATCGCCGCTCCCCACCTGGAGCTCGGCCACTTTCACTACGACCTCCCGCGAGTTCACGCCGGACGCCGGTATACCCGTTCCCGCGGATCCACCAGAACCAGGCGGTCGCGGGCCGGGCCGAAGAGGGTCTCCACCTTGCCCAGCACCAGATAGCCGCCCGGCTCCAGGGCGTCGGCAAAGGTCTGAAACAGTCGCTCCTGCATCGGGCGGTCGAAGTAGATCACCACGTTGCGACAGAGAATGACCTGATATCCGCGGCGCAGCGGGCGCTCCTGACTCAAGTCGAGCTGGCGCACCACAACCCGCCGGCGGACCCGTGCGATCACCCGGAGGTACTCCTCGTCGGGCTCGAAGTAGTGGTGAACCAGGTCGCCAGGCATGTCGGCGAGCGCTTCTCGGCGATAGCGGGCGGCGGAGGCGCGCTCCAGGCTGGCCCGGTCGATATCGGTCGCGTCGATGGTAACCCGCTCGAGCTGCTCCGGCCGGCCGGCCCGTTCCACCAGGTCGGCGACCAGGATGGCGCAGGTGTAGGACTCCTCGCCGGAAGAGCAGCCCGCGCTCCAGACTCGCAGCTCGGTGCCCGGTTGGCACAGTCCGGGCAGCACCTCGCGACGCAGCAGGTTCCAGGTCTCGGCGTTGCGGTAGAACCGGGTAACGTTGATGGTGAGCGCGTCGCGCAGCCGGTCGTACTCTCCCGGGCTGCGGTCAAGCAGCGCCTGATAGTCGGAGTAGCTGTGAACTCCGCAGGCTCGCATCCGCACCGCGATGCGCCGGCGCATGCACTTGTCCTTGTACGCCCCGATGGTGAATCCCGCGCCGGCGGAAATCTTTCGCGCCAGCGCGGCGAAAGCGGCCTCATCGGCGGCGCTCACGGCTTCAGGTCCAGCATCTCGAGGTTCGCCCGAGCCAGCTCGTGTCCCGGGTTCAGGGTCGTGGCCCGGGTCCAGCTCGCCCGCGCGCGCGCGTGATCCCGCCGCTTGTAAGCGATGTTGCCCAACTTGAAGTAGAGATCGTCTCCCAGCTCGGGGGCGAGCTTGGCCGCGCGCTCGTAGGACTCGCGGGCTTCATCGTACCGCCCGTTGCGGTAGAGAATGTCGGCCAGATTCTTGGAGACTTGGGGGAGGGCGGCATCCTCCGCCAGCGCAGCGAGCAGCACCTTTTCCGCCGCGGCCACGTCCCCAGCCAGCTCCAGCAGCACGGCGAGGTTGTTTTGGAGGACCGCGCTGGCGGGGTACGCCTCGGCACCGGCCTTGGCGCTGGCGAGCGCCGCGGCCGGATCCTCCAACCCGGCGTGGGTGAGCGTTGTCGCCCAGTGCCACAATGCCGGCGCAGGCCGTCCGCCCACCAGCTCTTTCGCGCGGGCCAACCGTCCTTGGGCCACCTGGTAGTCACCCCGCTTGAGTGCCACGATGCCCCAGCCGAGCATGATCCGGGCGTCATCGCGGGCTCGTCCGGAGGCGTCGCTGAACGCGGCTTCCGCCTCATCCAACCGTCCCAACCGCTCCAGAGCGATCCCCAGGTTGTGCAGCGCCGCCGGCTTTGCCCCACCCTTCTCCAGCGATTGATTGAACGCCTCCACCGCCTCCTGCCAGCGCGCCTGGCGCAGGGCGATGAGACCTAGATAGAAGGGCGCGCTCGCGTCGGTGGTGCGGAGGTCGGCCACCCGGCGGAACTCGCGCAGGCCCTCGTCGAGCATCCCGGCCTTGTAGAAGGCGATTCCCAGGTTGCGATGCTCCTCGATCCGGCTCTCGTTGACCTTGGGCGCCGCAGCGGCGGAGGTGCCCACCCGATGGGCGAAGCCCGCGGTGATCAGCCCGAAGAGGGCCTTTCCGACCTCGAACTCGACCATGCCGGTCTCTTCCACCAGCTGCTGCACGTCGCGGGTGCCGTCCAGCAAAGGGATGAGCTGGCGCTGCTCGGGAGCGAGCTCAGCCGAGGAGGCTTCGATGTGGCCTTTCTCGACCGCGAAGATCAGATCGAAGGAAGGGATCTTCTTCTCGATCAGGCTCCATTCGTCCACCCGCCGGGCGCCCTCGAGCAGGAGCATCTCGGGGTTGATGCGGACCAGGAAATCCTCCCGCTCCGGCCGCACCCCGGCCTCGAAGTTGAAGGTCCCGGTGGTCCAGGTGAACAGGTAGTAGACGGCTTCTTCGATCTGGAGCCGGATGTATTGCTCCAGCTCTTCGCGCCGGATCGCGCCCAGGCCCACCAGGATCTCGCCCAGCTTGTGCTCCCGGTCTCCCTCCTGCTGCGCGACCGCCTCCTGGAGCTTCTCGGCTGGAATCCGGCCGCTGCGGACCAGAAGGTCGCCCAGCCGGTCGCGGCGATTGACGATCGACGCATAGATCAGCTGGCCCTCGTCGAAATAGATCGTGCCGAAGTTGTGCCGGTCGGCGAGCGCGAGACATCCGGTGCGCCGCCCCAAGAAGAGCAGCTGGATCACGTCGGGGAGGCTGGCCTCCTTGAGACTGCCCTTGATCGCCATCAGCGCCACTCCTCGACCATGCGGTCGCTGATGTCAGGCCAATCCCACACCATCTTCTCGCGGCTTCGAGCGCCTCCGGCGGTAGGGGCGACGATGCCGGAGGATCGCGTTCCCCCAGAACTGCGGGGGCGCGAGGCGGGCTTGGCAGCGGTACCGTCCAGAACCTCGCGCGCCGATACCGCCGTAGGCCGCGCATTCTTCGCTTCGGCGGCGTCGAGCACGCGTTGGACGGTGGCCAGCACTGCCCGGACCGAATCCGCCGGGCGGGAGGCGAGGTAGGCCACCAGCTCGCCGTTCGCCTCGCCCAACTTTTCCCGCAGTGCGCGGGCGACCACCTTCTCCCGGATTTCGGGATCGGGTGACGGCAACTCCACCACCAGGCCGCCCTCCAGCCTGGTGCGGAGCCGATCCTCCACGCCGCTCAACTGAGCGGGCGGGAGCGCGGAGGCGAAGACCATCTGGCGGCCGCTCTCGGCCAGCAGATTGAAGAGGACAAACAACTCGTCCTGGGTGCGATCCTTGTCGGCAATCAGATGGACGTCGTCGAGCAGGAAGGCGCCGGCGCGGCGATAGCGCTCACGCCAGAGATTCACCGCGTCGCGATCGATCGCCTCGATCAGCTCACCGGTGAACTCCGGGGCGCTGAGACAGGCCACCGGTCCGCGGAGCTTTCCACTCAGCGCTACACCGATAGCGTGCAGCAGGTGGGTCTTGCCCACCCCGCCGGCACCGGCGATGACCAGCGGGTTGTACTTGGAACCCGGCTCGACCAGGATGGTCCTGGCCGCTTCCAGGGCCATGCGATTTCCCGGCGCCTCGATCAGATCCTCCAGGCGCCAGATCGGCGAGGGAGCCGGCGGAGGATGCAGTCCCTCCCGGGCGCGGGCCAGCACCGCCTCCGCGGCGGCCAGATTCGCAGGGTCGCGGAACGTCGACGAGCCGTCGAGCTCGGGTGCCAGCTCCGCCGCTTCGGCCTGCATCGCCCGGAGCCGCTCGACGTCTGCCTCGAACTCGGCGATCGCCGCGGCGGGGTCGGATAGGCTCGGCCGGTCCAGCAGGGACTCCAACCGCGAGGTGCGGAAGCCTTCGCCCTGCCAACGCAGAATCGCGGCCTCGACTGAGGTGCGCCACGCGTCCACCTGCTGGGCGACGGTGGCGGTGACTTCGGAGAGGAAGTCGTCGAATTCGTTGCGGGCCGGGGCCGGCTCGCTCTTCGCCGCGGGGGCCGCACGGGTTTCCGCCGGTGCGGCCGGGTGCCCGAGGAGCTTTCGCGCCTCTGCCGCCCCGATCGGCTTCTCGCTCACGGCCTGGAAGGCGATCAGCCGATTCAAGGCGCCGAGCAGCTCGCGGACGTTGTCGATCCCCAGCATGGCGACCGCTTCCAATACCGCCGGCGAAAAGTTGGCCCGGCGCTCCTCCGCCTTGCGGCGCAGGATGGCAACCCGGGTCTCATAGTCCGGCGCGGCCACGTCGATGATCAACCCGCCGGCAAAGCGGCGGATTAGTCGTTCGTCCAGCGCCTCGATCTCGTCGGGTGGACGGTCGCTGGTGAGAACGATCTGACGGTTGCTCGTCTGGAGCGCATCGGTCAACCGCAACAGCTCCGCCTGCATCTCGCGGCGGTGGGTCAGGAACTGTACGTCGTCCACCAGCAGCAGGTCGACGTCGAGAAACCGTTTCCGATACGCCTCTCCATGACCCGCCGCGATTGCGGCGTGAAATGCCTCTACGAACTCGTCGAGGGTGAGATACTCCACCGCCAGTCGAGGGTTGATCGCGCGGGCGGCGTGGCCCACGCCCATGAGCAGGTGGGTCTTTCCCAGGCCGGGGCGGGCGTAAATAAACAGGGGGTTATACACGGTGCCCGGCGACTCGGCCACCGCCTTCGCGGCCGTCACCGCCAAGCGGTTGGCCGCGCCGACCACGAAGGTCTCAAAGCGATAGAGCGGGTTGAGGGTGACCGTCACGCGACCGGACTCCCCGCCGCCAGGCGCTTGAGCACCAGCTCGGAGACCCCGCGCAGGGTCTCGAACACCCCCGAGCCGTGCAGCGCGTCGGCCCCGAAGCTTTGGACCGCGCGGAAATTCAGCGCGTCGTCCATCTCTTCGTGAGAGAGGATCAGGTCGTTAGGCAGGTCCTGCTTGTTGTACTGGAAGACCACCGGAAGCTGGCGGACGTCTACGCCTTGCGAGAGAAGATTCTCCTGGAGGTTTTGGAGACTCTCCAGGTTGTCGTCGAACCGGCGCGCCTGGCTGTCGGCCACGAAGACCACGCCGTCGGCGCCCTGCAGCACCAGCTTTCGAGTGGCGTTGTAGTAGCTCTGACCCGGCACCGTGTAGAGCTGAAACTTGGTGGCGAACCCCGAGATGGTGCCCAGCTCGAGGGGAAGGAAGTCGAAGAAGAGCGTCCGGTCGGTCTGGGTAGCGAGCGAGACCATCCGACCCCGGCGGCCTTCCGGCACCCGGTCGTAGACGTACTGCAAGTTCGTCGTCTTTCCGGACCGACCCGGCCCGTAGTAGACGATCTTGCAGGTAATCTCCCGCGCGGTGAAGTTGACCAGGGACATCGCTCTACCGTCCGAAGAGTGCCCGCAGGCTCTGGTTGAGCTCCTGCTCGAAGGTTTCCGCCATGGCGGGTGGCTGGGTTTGCTCCCGCGGCGCCGCCTGGGCCAGTTGCTCTACCATCTGGTCGAAGAAGAGCTGCACGATTCCCACCGAGGTTTCCGGCCCGAATACCACCAACCCGATCCATCGACCCCGCGGCGTGCCGAAGGCGGAGAGCAGGCAGCTCTGCCGGGCCCCGTGATGGACCAGGGCGGCAAAGCGCGGCGCCCCCATGATCCGGGCCAGCTCTTCGGTGGACGCCACGATGCCGGCGCCCAGTGCGGCTGCGGTCATGACGTCGAGCGAGCGGCTGAAGCCGTGCTGGGCCACGACCTGCCCCGAGGTGGTCATCAACAGCGTGAGCCGGGCCGCCGATTCGGCGAGGAAGTCCTGCAACGGCGTTTCCACCCAGGGCTCGAGCGCGCGCATCAGGCCAGGCGTCCAGCGGCGGCCATCATTTCCAGCCGAGCCAACCCCACGTTCGCTTCGGGCCCGACCACCGCGACCAGCACCAGGTCGTCGCCGCCCGGCGCCGCGAGGATGGAGCCTTCCTCGGCCCGCAGCTGGACAAACGCCGGCGGCCGCATGCCGGCGCTCGCGGTGGTGCGAGCCAAGCCGGCTCAGCAGGCTGCCGGTCAGCGCGGCGGCCGCCCGGCCATCCAGACCGTCCATCAACTGCTCGGCCACGACCAGCCCATCGGGGAGCGACACCACCAGCGCCCCGCGCACACCGGGAACCCGGGTCACCACGTCGAGTGCCGCTGCCGTGGGGCTCATTGCATCCGCTCCAGCCACCCGCGGGCCGCGCGCGCCGCGCGCTCCGCCACCAACGCGAGCCGGGCCATGGGGACGGCGGAGGGTCGCGCCGCGAGCAGGACCGTCTCGGTGGTAGGCGCCGCGAGAAAGCAGTGGCCGTCGGGCGACTCGACCGCGATGGAATGCCAGCTCCCCAGCGCCAGCAGCCGGGTCGCGCGGCCGGCCTCGCGGGAAACCCCGGCCAGCTGCGCCGCCACTCGATCTCCCGCGTCGCCCCCGTTCACGGCCTTGATCGACCCGCCCAGCCGGAGTCCGTTGGTGTCGAGCAGCAATAGACCGGACTCATCCTCCCCCAGTCCGGCGAAAGGAGAGTCGGCCCGGGCGCCGGCCGGCGGCTCCTCGATCACGGGAGCGGGAGTCTGGACCGGGGAGTCCGTCTGGGGTGTCACCGGGGGGCCGCCGCGCGATGCCGACCGCAGGCGCTGAATCGCCACCGGGATCGTGTCGTCGTCAGGATCGGCCTCGGCCGCGCGCTCGAGGTGGTCGGTCGCCGCGGTCACATCTCCGGCGCGGTAATAGAGGAAAGCGATCCCCTTGAGCGCGCCAACCCGCATCGGGTCGAAGCGCAGCGCGTCGGCCCAGGCATCGAAGGCGCCCGCGAGATCGCCCTGGTCGCTCAGGATTCGCGCCATGAGATCGTGGGCGTCGGCCAGACCCGGATACTTGGCGAGCCCGCCTCGCGCCACCTTGTAGGCCGGCTCGAGCTGCCCGCGGCGCCGCAATGCCTCGCCCAACTCGAGGAAGGCGAGACTGGAAGGCTCTTCCGCCAAGCGCGCGGTCAGGGTTCGGATATCATCAGTCACGGTAACGATCGAGCTCCTTCACGATGGCCTGCACCGCCTGGCGCACCCGTTCCACCGCCGGCGTCTCGGCTTCTTCGCCGGGGGAGTGCGGCCCGAACCGGCTCCACGCTCCCCAACTGTCCAGTGCCGCCTCAAAGTGACCCAATGCCGCCTGGCAGAGGCCGAGCAGCCGACGGGCTTCCGGCATCAGCGGATCTATCCGCAATACCTCGTCCAGCGCTCCCGCCGCGAGGCTGTATTCTCCTTGCGCCAGCGCCTCCCTGGCCGGAACCAGGAGGGCCGCAAGGTCGCGCCCCGGCTCGGGCTCCCCACCGGGACGGGCCGGATCGTCCAACACCACCACACCCGCGTTGGTCAAGCCATAGACCGTGCGAGCGACTTCGAACTCGGAGCGTCCCAACGCTTCGGCGAGCGCGTGAAGGTCGCGCTCCCCATCGACCGCTGCCAGCACTTCCCACTCGAAGGGAACCAGGTCCAACGGCTCTCCCCCCGCTGGATCGGCCGACGGCAACCGGGGCACCAGGCGCATATGGGAAACCTTGGAGCCGATACGGGACCACTCGTCGGTTCTCCGGGCCGCTTCCATCAGCAAGGCCTCGGTGGGAAACCGCATCGGGGATTCGACCGCCGCGTGGCAGGGGCTCCCCTCCTCGAAGCGGAAGTAGCCCTCGGTCCAACCGAGCAGATCGAAGACCGCTTCCTCCAGCTGGGCCTTGAGCTGGCGCTCCAGCTCCCGGCGAGAGATCGCGCCCAGCGCCACCAGGATGTCGCCGAAGCGGCGATTGTCGCCCGCGCTCTGAAGCCCGCGCGCCCGGTCCAGCGCCTCTCCGGTGATCTTGCCGACCCGCACCAGGCGAGCGCCTAGCGGCTGGGGATCGCTGCCCACCGCGGCGGCCACCACTCCGCCCCGCTCGAAGCACACGGTTCCCGCGGTCTGCCGCAGCTCCGAGGTAACCCGGAGCACTCCGGTCTTCCGGCCCAGGTCGAGCAGCTGAAAGACGTCCTGGATGTGCAGCTCCTTGAGCGGGCCCTCGAGCGCCACCGGTCACCCCGCCGTGGTGGCGAAGATGTGCTGGAGGTCGCGCGCCGAACGCACCCGGCTGCGCGCCTGCGCGGCATAGGGCCCCGACGGATCCACCTGCACCACTCGCTCCCATATCCGCACCGCGCGATCGAACTGCCGTTGCCGTGCCAAGGCGGCGCCCTGGTAGTAGAGCGCTCCGGTGTGCTCGGGGTCGAAGCGCAGCACTCGGGTGACCGCTTCGAGAGCCTGCACCGTGCGCCCATCCTCCAGCAGCACGCGGCCCAGAGCGGTCAGCGCCTCCAGTTCGTAGGGATCGGTTTCCAGGATGCGGATCAATACCGGGACCGCCGCGGCGGGCGACTCGGTGCGCCGGACCAGGTCGGCCAGGGCCAGCGCGGCCGCGCCGTAGGTCGGCAGCAAATCGAGGGTCCGTTCATAGGCCGCGCGGGCGGCGCTCCAGTTGCCTCGCTCCTCTTCCATGCCGCCCAGCTCGAACCAGACGCGGACCAGAGTGGGGTCAAGCTGAAGCGCCGCATTGAAGGCGGCCAGCGCCGCGGTTCGGTCACCCAAGCGTGCCGAGACTTGGGCCTGGAGATGGAGCAGGTCGGGCCGGCCCGGTGCCAGCGCTTGGGCTTCCCGGAGACAGTCCAGCGCGCCCAGCGCATCGCCCACCGCGAGGCGCACCCGGGCGCGGGCCACCAGGACTTCCACGTCGCCTCGGACCCGCTGAGCCAATTCGTCGGCCAGGGGAGCGGCATCGCCGGCCCATCCCAGCGCGAGCAGCGCGCGGATCTCGCCCAAGGTGGCGTCGGGATCGTCCGGAGCCGCGGCCCGAGCTTCCCGATAGCGCTCGAGCGCCTCGCCGTAGAGGCCGCGCTTGGCGAAGATGTCTCCCAGGAGCACCGAGGTGGGGCCCCGAGGCGCGCCTCTCACTCCCGCCCGGCTCAGCTCGGCGGCGGCAAGATCGAGCAGTCCCTTGGCGATGTAGTCCCGCGCCAGATCCAGCGAGTCCCCGCTCCCCGCGCCCGCTGGAGCCTCGACCGCGGGGGTCAGCTCCCGGAACAGCTGGTCGAGAGCCGGAGGATCGAAGGCGAATTCGCCGGCCAGCTCTTCACCCCCGGCCTCGGCGCTGAGCTCGGGAGCGATGGCAATGGTGGGATCTTCGTACTGAAGGTCGATGGTGAGGGCGAACTTCTGAGGAACGTAGAGCGGCTCCAGCTCCAACGCCCGCCGGGTCTCCCGCAATGCGCCATCGAAGTCGCCCAGCTGGCTGAGCACGAAGCTGAGGTTGTAGTGCGCTCCGGCGAACTGGGGATCGGCGTCTACCGCGCGCCCGAAGGCGTTTCGGGCATCCTCGTAGCGGCGAAGCTCCATAAGCACCAGGCCCACACCGTTCCATCCGACGGCACTGGCGGACTGCTCGGTCAGGGCGCGCTGATACTCCTCCAACGCCGAGCGAAACTGCCGGCGCTGGAACCAGAGGAGTCCGAGGTTGAGTCGCGCCGCCAGCAATGGCCGGTCGCCGCGCAGCGCCTCGCGCAGCGCGGCAACCGCAGCGTCGGTGCGCGATTCGTGGGCCCGCACCACGCCCAGATTGTTCCAGGCGAGCTGGTAGTTCCCATCGATGCCCACCGCGCGCTCGTACGAGGCGATCGCTTCCGACCGCCGGCCCGACTGGTGGAGGCAGACCCCGCGCTCGTTCCACAGCTTGGGCGAATCGGGGTAGTCCCGTACCAGGGTCTCGTACAACTCCAGCGCGGCGCCGAGCTCCCGGCGGAGCAGGTGCACCTCCGCCATCGCCTGAAGGTTGAGCCGGCGATCCTCGCCCGCGTCGAGCGCGAGCCGGTACTCCCGCAGCGCGTCCTCGTGATAGCCCTTCTGCCGGAGGGCGAGCCCCAGATTGAAATGGGCCAGGGCCCCGCCCGGAACCACCTGGACCGGCGGACGGGCGGAGGGACCGATGAGGGCCGGTGCACCCTTCCCCGCCCCGTTGAGGTTTTCCTGCCCGTCGGTCCGGGCGCCGGCCTGCCCGTCCCCAACCCGGTCGAGCGCGAGATTGGCCTGCGCCCTCGCGAGGGTCGGATTCAGGGCGATCGCGCGCTTGGTGGCTTCGCGGGCGGCCTCATGCTGGCCGATGTCGCCGTAGACGAATGCGAGGAGATAGTGGGCTTCAGCGTAGTCGGGATTGCGGGCAATGGCGTCGCGCAGGGCCTCCAGCGCGGGCTCGTTGAGGCCGCGGTTGTAGAGCACTTCGCCGTAGTAGAACCGGGCGACGGCACTGCCCGGGTCCTGGAGACAAGCCCGGCTCAGCCACTCGCTGGCGGTGTCGAGATTGCCCCGGGCTTTTTCGGCGAGGCCCAGCTGGAGCATTGCCGGGACGTCGTTGGGCTGCCAGGCCAGCAAGGCCTGGAACTCGGCGATGGCTTCGGTGTGGCGGCCCAAGGCGGCGTAGGAGCGGCCCAGCTCCCAACGGCTATCGCGATCCTCCGGCTGGCGGCGGACTCGATCCCGCAGCTCCATGATGCGCCGGTCGTAGTGGCCGCTTTCCCGATAGGCGATATCCAGGTTGGCCTGGGCGACCTGCATCTTGGGATCCAGCTCCAGCGCCCGCACCAACTCGCCGATCGCCTCGTCCACCAGACCCTTCTGGTAGTAGAGGACACCGAGGTTGTTGTGGGCACCGGCATCGGAAGGATCGATCCGGCGGGCAAAGGAGCGCAGAACGGCGAGGTCGCGCTCCGACAGCACGGGGCCGGGCATGGCTCAGGGCAGGCGGATGGCGTCGAAGATGGCGCGGAGCGACGGCATGTCGGGCAAGAGCAGGAAATGACCCCGGAGCGGGGTCTCGCCCTCCACCCGGAACGTGGTCTCTACACAAAACACGAAGTCGCGATCGTGCCCGAAGTTCAGGTAGGTCGTGGTGAGCACCGCAGCGCTCAGGTCCACCACCAGACTGGGCACCGAGGGAACCAGCATCATCCCCATGAAATCGCTCAGCGCGTTGAGGTAGGCGCTCGCGAGGATGTTGCCGGCCTCTTTGAGGCCGGACTGCTCCATGTCGCCGAAACCGCTGGTGCTGCCCGGGGTCCGGTGCAGCAGGATATCGCACAGGGTCCGGGCCGAGCTCTCGGGAAACAACACCAGGGTGCGGCCGGTCAGGTCGCCCATCATGTGCATCAGGACCGCGGCAATCACTTCGTCTGCCGCACCCACCAGGTCGGTGACCTCTTCCAGCGCGCGCACGTTCACTTCCGGCACCGCGATCATGATCCGGCGGTTGGTCATCTGGGACAGCGCGGTCGCCGCGTGACCGGCGCCGATGTTGGCGACCTCCCGCAGAGCGTCGAGCTGGAGCTCCTTCAGGTCCCGCACGTCTTCCATGCCTCCTCCTACAGCAGCGCGGCGGCGTCGAGGATCAGCGCCGGCGCGCCGTCGGCCAGGATGGTGGCCCCGCCTACGAACGATGGCATTCCCCGGGGAGCGTCGAACGGCTCCACCACGATGTCCTGCTGCCCCACCAGCGCGTCCACCACCAAGGCGGTCCGGCGGTCGCCCACTTCCAGAATGACGGTGGGGCGGCGCGACGGCTGGGGGACGTCCCGGCTGGCCACCAGCTGGCGCAGGTGGACGGTGGGGATCACCTGGTCGCGCACCACCAGCGCCTCACGGTCCCGCACCGCGGTCACCGAGCGAAGGTCGAACTCGGTGGTCTCGGCGACGTACGCCAAGGGCACCGCGTAGCGCTCGCCGGCCGCATCGGCCAAAAGGGCACGGACGATCGCGAGCGTGAGCGGCACCCGAATGGTGAAGGTGGTGCCCGCGCCCTGCTCGCTTTTGACCTCGAGCGTCCCGCCCAGCGCTCGCACCCGGGTGGTCGCGACGTCCACCCCAACACCCCGCCCGGAGACCCCGCTCACCGCGTGGGCGGTGCTGAACCCGGGGCGAGCCAGCACCCGCAGCAGCAGGTCGTCGGTCAGGGTTTCCATCGCCGGATCCGCGAGGCTCTCCCGCTTGGCCTTGGCCAGGATCGCGGAACGATCGATGCCGCGCCCATCATCGCTCACCCGAAGCGCCACCGTATTGCGATCCCGGGTGGCCGACAGCAGGATCCGGCCCTCGTCCGGCTTGCCAGCAGCCGAACGCTGGGCCGGTGTCTCGATGCCGTGATCGGCGGCGTTCCGAATCAGGTGCAGCAGCGGCTCGCCGATCTCGTCGAGGATCGAGCGGTCCAGCTCGATCTCTTCCCCTTCCATCTCGAACCGGATGCGCTTGTCCAGGTCGCGCGAGAGATCTCGGACCAGCCGGGGAAACCGGTCGAACACCTCGCCCACCGGCGTCATTCGCGCCGCGATCACCTCGGCCTGCATCCCCGACACCAGTCGCGCAATCCGGCCGCTCAGCTCGCCCAACGCGGGATCGGTGAGCTCGGTGGCGAGGATGGTGAGCCGATTCTTGGCCACGACCAGCTCCCCGACCTGCTTCATGAGCGCGTCCAGCCGGCGGAGGTCGACTCGAATCTGCCGGGCGACCACCACCGTCTCGGATTCGACCGACACCTCCTCGGCGAAGCCGATCCGTTCGATGTCGCCCACCGCCTGGAGGGCCGCCGTGACTTCGTCTTGCGTCGCCCCGGTCTCGAGACGAAAGGCGATCCGACCGTCGAACTCTTCCCGCTCGAACTGGGTGACCGGCGGACGCAGCCCCGATACCTTGCCCAGCCCTTCGGCGCGACGGAGCGCCAGGAGCGCGCGGGCCCCCCGCATGAGCGCATCGGCTCGCACTTTCACTTGCACCGGCAGGGTTCGCGGCGGTTCCGCGGCCCGGCGCCGGGAGGGCGCTCGCGACCGCTTCGCTCCGGGACGCCCGAGCTCTTTCGCGGTGGCACCGGTCGCGGCCGCGTCGAGCTCGGCGGCGAGAGAGCTGGAGAGACCCACCTCCGCCCCAGCGGCGGCACCTTCTACGGTCTGGCTCAGCCCATCGACCGCGCGGAACAACAGCTCAAAGACCACCGGCTCCGCCTTGATTCGCCCCTGGCGCAGCGCGTCCAGCAGGTTTTCCAACCGGTGGGCCAGATCGGCCACCCCGGCATACCCCATGGTCGCGCCCATCCCCTTGATCGTGTGGATCGCGCGGAACAAACCGCCCACCGGCTCGGCTGCCGCCGGCTCGCGCTCCCACCGGAGCAGCAGCTGATTGCAGACGCTCAGGTGCTCGCGACTCTCGGCGAGGAACAGGGCGGCGTACTTGGAGACGTCCATGCCTCAGCCCAGAACGCGCTGGACGGCCTCGAGCACACGAGATGGCTGGAACGGCTTTACCACGAAGTCCTTGGCCCCGGCTTGGATGGCTTCGACGACCAGGGCCTGCTGTCCCATGGCGCTGCACATGAGGATCTTGGCGTCGGGATCGTTCTTACAGATTTCCCGCACCGCTTCGATACCGCCCATGTCGGGCATGACGATGTCCATGGTGACCAGATCGGGCTTGAGCTGACGGTACTTCTGCACCGCCTGCACCCCCGATTCGGCCTCGCCCACAACCTCGAACCCGGCCTGGGAGAGAATGTCGCTGATCATGGTGCGCATGAAGATGGCGTCGTCGCAGACGAGTACCGTGTGGGACACGACCGGCCTCCGTGATGGTTCAAAATTCCTGACAGACGGCAGGATTCCGCTTCGCTTGTACTACCCGTCGGCCCGCCCGCCGGTTTGCCCGTCACCGATAACGGGTCCAAACAGCGCATCGATGTCGAGCAGAATGAAGTGCCGGTCATCCTGGAGGCCGACCGCGCGGACCAGCCGGGGATCGACCCCGGGGAGCTCGGCCCGCGGCGCCACCGAGTGCTCCGGCACTTCCAGGAAATCGAGCACCTGGCCGACGGCCAGTCCGTAGCGCCGTCCGGCGACTTCCATGAGGACAATTGCGCCTTCGTCTTCCTCCCGCCGTTCCTGGCGGAGGAGCACGTGGCCGTCGAGGACTGTGAGGAGGGTTCCCCGGACATTGACCAGCCCCTCGATGGCCTGGGCGACCCCCGGAATCCGGGTGGCCGGCAGGCGGGGCAGTATCTCACGCACGATCCCTGCCGGGGCCGCGCAAATTAGCGCACCGATGCGAAAAATGACGGCGTGTAGCGTGGGGGAATCAGCCATCTCTATTGAAGAAAAGAAGATAGCGGAGGGGGTCAGGGCGAGCAACCAGATCTTCGCCACCCGCTGCAACGAGTGTCGGGCGTAAGTCGGCGGGCCATTCGGAGTGGAACTCAAGGGGTGTGCCGGTCACAGGATGGCGGAATGCCAGAGCGGCCGCGTGAAGCGCCTGCCGGGGTGCCGACCGCTCCAGCCGCTCGGCCGCCCGGCGGCCGGCACC
The DNA here is from genome assembly GCA_963812755.1 of uncultured Gemmatimonadales bacterium. Taxonomy (GTDB): domain Bacteria; phylum Gemmatimonadota; class Gemmatimonadetes; order Gemmatimonadales; family GWC2-71-9; genus CAVVWJ01. The sequence continues at coordinate 158,410 of CAWEWK010000006.1, forward strand.
GGAGATTCGGCGGCTTCCCCCACCGGCATAGACCCTGTCGCCCACAATCGGATGGCCGATATGCTGGAGATGGACCCGGATCTGGTGAGTTCGGCCGGTGTGGAGCTCGAGTCGCAAGAGATCGACGGCCTCGAACCGTGCCACGACCGACGCGTCGGTCCGGGCGGTCCGGCCCCGGGCGGCGATCGCCATGCGCTTCCGGTCGGTGGGATGACGGGCGAGGGGGGCGTCAATGGTGGTGGTCCCCGCGCCCAGGTGGCCCCAAGCCAGGGCGGCGTAGCTCCTTCGCATGCGCCGGGCGGCAATCGTCGCACCCAAGCGCCGGTGGGCCAGGTCGGTTTTCGCCACCACCATGAGGCCCGACGTGTCCCGGTCGAGGCGGTGGACAATGCCCGGGCGTCCTTCGGCCCCGCCCGAGAGCGTCGTCCCCCGCGCCACGAGCGCGTTCACCAGGGTGTCGTTCCAGTGGCCAGGGGCGGGATGCACGACCAACCCCGCAGGCTTGTCGAGCACGGCGAGGTGCTCGTCCTCGAAGAGAACAGTGAGGGGAATCGCCGCCGGCTGGAGAGTTCGGGGAGGTTGGTGCTCGGGAAAACGCACCACGACCCGCTCGCCGCGGGTCAGAAGACGGGAGGCTCGTGCCGGTTGACCGTCCACGATCACGGCCTTATCGGCGACGAGCCGGGCGGCCTGGGTGCGGGATACGCCTAGCTGGTCCGCCAGAAAACGGTCTAGTCGCTCAGTTTTTTCGGTGGAGACGGTGAACTCGATCTCCGACGTCACGCCGCTGACGCCGACTCCGGCTCGGGACGTCGGGAGTCCTCCCGCCACATCGATATGACCAGCGCGATGGCACCGCAGCTGACTGCGATATCGGCCACGTTGAAGGTTGGCCAACGAAGCGCCCCGATCCCGACGTCGAGAAAATCCACGACCCCGTCGGCGCTCCGGATACGATCGATCAGGTTGCCCGCGGCCCCCCCGGCCACCAGGCCGAGCGCGAACTGCCGGAATCGGTCGTTGGGCGGACTGGTTCGCGACATCCGGTTCAGCACGAAGACCGCGATGATGGCCACCGCGAAGAAGATCCATCGGGAATACGGCCCCAGATGCAGCCCGAAGGCCGCGCCCTGGTTGTACACCAACCGCAGCTGAAACCAATCCCCGAACACCGAGACCCCCGGCGTGCGCAGGAGGGTGGCCTCCGCGATCAGCTTGGTTATCAGATCGAGGACCACCGTCACCGCCGCCGCCGTCCAGAACACCCGGCGCTCGGCGCCGGACACCGGGAGGTCAGCGGCGCTTTCCATCTTCCTCTTTCTCCTTGCAGGTGATGCACAGCCGGGCATGGGGCAGCGCATCCAGGCGCTCGAAGTTGATCTCCTGGCCGCACTGATGGCAATGGCCGAACTTGTCCGGGGTGCCGTACAGCCGCCGCAGTGCCTCGTTCACGTGCCAGAGATAGCGCCCCTCCTGCGAGGCGAAGAGGAACTGTTTTTCCCGCTCCATGGCGTCGGTGCCCTGATCGGCCATGTGGAACGAGTAGGACGAAAGGTCGCCGTCAGAGGACTGGAGCGTGGCGTTGAAGGACTCGTCGTAGTAGCCCAGCTCCTTCATGACGCGGGCCCGCTCCTCCATGAGACGCTTCTCGAGATGTGTAAGCTGCTTCTTGTTCATTCCCTATTCCTGGGTTGAGGGCCGGCACCATTCCGGCCGTCCGCCTGACGTTGCACACCCACCACCACCCCATGGCCATCGATGTCCACCTGCTGCTCCAGATCGGGCGAGGGAGCCCGGCTTCCCAGCTCCAGCTTCCGCGCCAGCGTTTCCGCCTGGATGAAATCGGCGTGGCCGCGAACCGCCTCTAACACCGGCCCGTCTCCGGCGATCCACAGACCGATGCGGTCGGTATAGACGTATCCGGCCTCCTTCCGCAAACGCTGGACCCGGTTCACCACCTCGCGAGCCAGTCCCTCCAACCTGAGCTCCTGGGTGAGCCGCGGATCCAACGCGGCGACGAAGGGACCATCGCTGCCCACCAGCCAATCACTGGCCACCTCGCGCTCTACGACCACGTCCTCCGGCTGGAAGGTGGCGACTTGGCCATCCACCTGGATCGTGGCCGGAGTTCCCTGCTCCAATCCCCGGAGCTGGTCGGGGCTCAAGGATACCGCCGCCGCGGCCACCGCGGGCGTCCGCTTGCCGTACCGCTTGCCGAGGGAGCGGAAGTTCGGCTTGGCCCGGAGTCGCACCAGTTCGGTGTCGGACGCTACCACCTCGATAGCCTTGACGTTGACCTCGGTTCGGAGCAGCTCCAGCAGCTGATCGAGCATGGGCCCCCGCGCCGCCGCCGGGACCGCGACCTGCATCGCGGCCAGCGGTTGGCGGACCCGGAGACTACGCTCGTCTCGCGCGGAGCGGGCCAGCGACGCCAGCCGGCGTACCGCGTCCATGGCCCCCTCGAGCCCCGGCTCGCGGCGACCAGGAGAGACAGGAAACCGAGCGAGGTGCACCGAAGTTCCCGTGAGGGCACGATGGATCCAGTCGCTGGCAAATGGCGCGGCGGGCGCGAGCAGCCGGGCAACCGTGACGAGGACCTCGTGCAGGGTCGCCACGGCTGCCGGCTCCGCTGCGCCACCCGGCACCCAGAATCGAGCCCGGTTCAGGCGCACGTACCACCGCGACACGTCCCTCACCACGAAGTCCATGATCGCGCGAACCCCGGTGGTCACGTCGTTGGTGCCCCAGGCGGCCCACACCGCTTCGGTGGTAGCGTCCAGCCGCGCCAGGATCCAGCGATCGGCGAGGGGCCGCTCCGCCACCGGCGGCGCCGTCTTCAGGGCGCCGGCTTCGGCATACAACTGGAAAAAGTCGTAGCTACTCCGCAGCGTCTCCAGGAACCCGCCTGCGACCTCCGGGATGGTCCGTCGGTCGAACCGCTTGGGCAGCGCTACCTGGCTCGAGCCCAGGAGATAGAGCCGGATGGTGTCGGCCCCGAACGCCTCGATCACCTCCCAGGGGTCGACCACATTTCCCCGGGTCTTGGACATCTTCTCACCTTCGGCGTCGAGTACCAAGCCGTTCACGATGACGTGACGGTAGGCCGGCGCGTCGAACACCGCGGCAGCGATCGCCAGCAGCGAGTAGAACCAACCCCGGGTCTGGTCCAGACCCTCGCAGATGAAATCGGCCGGAAAGTGGGTCGCGAAGTCCGCCTCGTGCGCGAAGGGGTAGTGCCACTGAGCGTAGGGCATCGCACCCGAGTCGAACCAGGCATCGATGACCTCGGGCGTGCGCCGCATGGTTCCGCCGCAGGCGCAGCTCCACTCGTAGGTGTCGATGAAGGGCTTGTGAGGATCGAAGTCTTGGGGCAGCGCCTTGCCCCACCGCTGGGCCAGGTGGGCATAGCTCCCGATCACTTCGACATGGGAAGCCTCCCGGTCGCACACCCACACCGGAAGCGGAGTTCCCCAGTAGCGATCGCGGGACAGGGCCCAGTCGACGTTGTTCTCCAGCCATTCACCGAATCGCCCCGCGCCTACCTCCGGCGGGTACCAGGCCACCTCCCGGTTGATCTCCAGCATCCGCGCCTTCACCGAAGACGTGCGCACGAACCAGGAATCCCGGGCGTAGTAGATCAACGGGCTGGAGCAACGCCAGCAGTGAGGATAGGTGTGGGTATACGGCTCGGTCAGGTGCCAGCGCCCTTCCTGCTTGAGCCGCTGTACGATGAGGTCGTTGGTTTCGCGTGCGGTGACCAACCGTCCCTCGATCGCCGGCCAATTGGTGCCGCTGAAGGTGCCGTCGGGAGCCACCGGACGGACCAGCGCCAAGCCGTGATCGAGTCCCGCCTGATAGTCATCCGCGCCGAACGCCGGCGCCATGTGCACCAGTCCGGAGCCGTCCTCCGCGGTGACGAACTCGCCCGGCACCACGACTCGCGCCGCGCGATCATCGGGCAGGGGCACGACCTCGAGCGGCCGCTGGTAACGAAGTCCGACCAACTCCCGCCCCGGGAAGGTCCGGAGAGCGCCCAGCTCGGCGAAAGTGGGCGCCCCTTTTGCCGAGCCGCTGGGCAACGAGGCACGAGCCGTGGCGAGGATGAGGCGCCGGTCTCCCACCTGGTACTCGCCGTACTCCAGATCGGGATGGACCGCCACCGCCACGTTCGACAGCAGGGTCCACGGCGTGGTGGTCCAGATCAGGAGCTGACGGGAAGGATCGTCGGCCAGCGGGAAAGTGAGGTAGATCGAATTGGTGGTTTCCTCTTCATATCCCTGCGCCAGCTCGTGGCTCGACAGCACCGTGCCACAGCGCGGGCAATAGGGCAACACCCGATGGCCGCGGTAGAGCAGGTCGCGCTGGTGCAGCCGCTCCAGCAGCCACCAGACCGACTCGATGTAGTCCGGACTGCACGTAATGTAGGGATGCTCGTAGTCGAGCCAGTACCCGATCCGGTCGGACAGGTTCTCCCATTCCGACTGGTACTTGAACACGCTGGCGCGGGCCCGGGCATTGAACGCTTCCACGCCGTAACGCTCGATGTCCCGCTTGCCGCTGAGCTTCAGGTCCTTCTCGACCTCGATTTCCACCGGTAGCCCATGGGTGTCCCAGCCGGCGATGCGGGTCACCGATTCGCCCTGCATCGCGTGGAAACGGCAGACCAGATCCTTGATCGTGCGGGCGAAGACGTGATGGATGCCGGGGCGGCCGTTGGCGGTAGGTGGCCCCTCGTAAAACACAAAGGGCTTCCCTGCCCTGCCGGCCTCGAGCGTCTGCCGGAACAGGCCCTCCTCCTTCCAGAGGGCGAGTTGCTGCCGCTCCAGGTGATCGAGGGTGCCTTGGGGCCACTGAGGGAAAGGCATCAGGCCATCCGCTCCACCAACGCCGCGATCAGCCGGGTGAGCCTGGGTTCCGCTTCTGCCGCGGTCGCGATGATCCGGGAGATGTCGGCCGGCTCCAGCGCATCCGGGAGACACTGGTCGGTGACGATGGAGATGCCCACGACCCGCATGCCCTGGTGTACCGCGACGATCACTTCGGGGACGGTAGACATGCCCACCACGTCGGCCCCGATTCCGCGCAACATGCGGTACTCTGCCCGGGTCTCGAGGTTGGGGCCGGGAACCGCGACGTACACGCCTTCGCGCAGCACGATCCCCTGCTCCAACGCGACGGCGCGGGCCAGCTCTCGCAACTCCGGATCGTACGGGGCCGACATGTCGGGGAACCGGGGCCCGAAGCGCTCGTCGTTCGCGCCGACCAGAGGGTTGTCACCGAGGAGGTTGATGTGATCGCTGAGCAGTACCAGGTCACCGGACTGCCACAGCGGGTTCATGCCGCCACAGGCGTTCGACACCACCAGGCTGCGGGCCCCCAGCGCGTGCATCACCCGGACCGGGAAGGTGACCTGCTGCAGATCGTAGCCTTCATAGCGGTGAAAGCGGCCCTGCATCGCCACGACCGGGCGCCCCCCCAACCGACCGAGCAACAAACGTCCGGCATGGGTCTCCACGGTGGACACCGGAAAGCCCGGGATCGACTCGTAGCGCACGTCGGTCTCGACGGCGATCTCTCGCGCCAGTCCGCCCAGACCGGTACCCAGGATGATCCCGACCTCGGGCTGGACGCCGCTGCGGCTCCGTACCACCTCAGCCGCGGCCCGTACCCGGTCGAACAACGCCGGCGCCGCGGTCACTCGGGCCTCGCCGGCAGCTCGAGTGCCGTCCACCTCGCCGAGGTGCCGCTCCAACAGCGCGCGGAAGCTGGCGATGTAGGCCGTGAACTGCCGCGTCGCCGTTTCGGTGCGCTCCCGCACCAACGCTTCCTCCCGCTTTGCCCGTTCCACGATCCGATCCGCCTCCGCTCGCGCCTCGGCCAGCACCAAGCCGGCCTGGCGCTCCGCCTGTTCTCTGGTATCGGCCCGCAGCTGCTGGGCCGCGACCAACGCCTCGTTCATTGCCCGCTCGCGATCCCGAAACGACCGCAGCTGGTCTTGCGCACTGCGCAACCGCTCCTCGTGCTGACCCTTATCCCGGAGCAGCGACTCCAGTTCATCCGAGATCCGCCGCATGAACTCGTCCACTTGCGCCCGGTTATAGCCGCGGACCGCGTGAGAGAACGGTTGGGTCCGCACGTCCAAGGGGGTGAGCCGGAACACATCGTCGCTCACTCGCCGCGCTCACCGAATAGCACCGTGCCGAGCCGGATCATGGTGGCACCTTCCTCCACCGCCACCGGGTAATCCCCCGACATCCCCATGGAAAGCTCGGGGAGCTGGTGTCCCGCTCGCTCTCCGGCTTCGCGGAGCTGGCGGAGTCGGCTGAAGGCCCGGCGCTGTTCGCTGGTATCGTCCGTCAGAGCGCTCATCGTCATCAATCCACGCAGATCCAATCGCTCCAGCTGCTTCACCCGCTCGAGCAACTCCGGCAGCTCCTCAGGCGCGATTCCGCCCTTCTGCGGCTCGTCGGAGCAGTTGACCTGGAGCAGAACCGGTTGCCGGGTGCCCGCCGGGACTCGGCGATCCAACTCGACCGCCAGGTCCCAGCGGTCTATCGAATGCACCAGGGTGAACCGACCAGCGGCGTGCCGTGCCTTGTTGCGCTGGAGCGTTCCGATCAGATGCCAGTCCACCTCGACCCCGGCGAGGGCCTCCTGCTTCTGAAGTGCTTCCTGGACCCGGTTTTCCCCGATGTCTCGCAGACCGGCAGCCAGGGCAGCTCGGACCGCATCCACCGGATGCGACTTGGTAACAGCCACGATCCGCACCGGATGACTCCACCCCCCGGCCGCCTGATGCCGGGCCACGGTTTGGTGGACCCGAGCGAGCCGGCCGGGGAGGTCCGGGAATACCATAGCCTCGTAATTTATTAGGGTGGGCCCACATATGCGTAGGGGCCGGGTTGGGAATTCGCCCTACCTGGGTGAGTCCGCCTCCTGCACCAGCTGCAACAGCGCCGCCCGCAGCTCGGGATTGGGAGACAGCTTCTCCGCCCGCGCCAACGCCCGCTCCATCTTCTCCCGGTCGGCCTGGCTCTGATAGGCGTAGACCATCTGTACGTACGGCAGCGCCAAACTCGCCGCGATGCTGGCACTGGTGGGCTCGAGCCTGGCCGCTCCCCTCTCCAGGATCCTCCGATATCGATAGGCCTCCCAGAGCAGGGACTCGGTGGTGGCGACGTCCAACGGCACACCCGCGAGGCGGCGGAGATCGAGGGTGGGCGAAGTGCTGTCGGGTCGGGCGGTCTGAAGTCTGAAGCCCAGCCCCTGCTGAACGATGTATTCCGCCAGCCCGGCGAAGCTGCGACCGGTAGCGATACCCCACGAGATCGGCCGGCGCCCGATGTTTTGCTGGATCACGCTCAGGCTCAGGATGTCGCTGGGATAGAGCACCGTGTTCGGCTGCAAGGTCCGGGTGAGCGGCCCGAGCGAGATCTGTTGCGGCTGGGACACGAAATAGCCGTTCATGGCGGTGGCGACCATGGAGTCGCTCATGCTGTGCAGCGGCCAATCCGGGGGTTCCGGCACCGAGTCTCGCCAGATGGGGGGTAGAGCCGCCCGATCCACCGGACGCACCGGATTGTCCCGTAGCTGGCGCATGTACCAATCGGTATTGGCGAGAGCGAGACAGATCACGGTGACATCGCGACGGATCCCCTCGACTTCCTGCCCCCACCAGAGCGGGAAGGTGTCGTTGTCGCCGTAGGTGAAGAGCACCCCATAGGGCGGTGCGGTGTTCAGCAGGTTGTAGGCAAAGTCGGCCGCGAGATAGGCGTCCGCTCCCGACCGACGCGATGCGGTGCTCCAGTTGAACGCGATCGGCACCAAGCCCAGAAGCAGAACCCCGGGTGCCGCCCGCCGGATTGCTCCGGCCCGGCGGAGGCCCGCCCGGGCCAGGGTGGCGAGGCCCATCCCAGCCCAGATCCCCCAGATGATGAAGCTCACCACGAAGAAGTAGTCCCGTTCCCGGACCTCGTGATCTTCCGGTCGAGGGTAGCGGTCGAAGCCCAGGCTGAACCCGGGCCGGAAATTCATGTACCCCACCAACCCCAAGCCGGTCACCAGGAATATCCCGAGCAGGAGCCACCACGCCGCCCGGTCCGCCCGCCGCTGCGCCAGTAGTCCCACCCACCCGAGACTGAAGACAAGGGTCGTCACCGCCGCCCGGATCGGATCGGCGAGCGACCGGGCCCACTGCCAGTTGAAGTACTGGAAGTAGTTGAGCAGTTGCAGTCCGATGAGACCCACCGTTCGGCCCGGGTTGTCCGGTCCGTGCGCCACGGTGGGATCATCCAATGGAGTGCGCGGCGGATACTGGGCCCGGCGGATGACCGCCAGCAGCGCATCCAGCGTCGCCGGCGCTGCCTCGTTGATGGGCGGGTGCTGAGCCGACCGCAAGTAGAGAAAGAGATAAGGGGTGATCCCCACGCCGGCGATCGCCACACTGGCGAGCGCGAACCCGCCGCCACCGCCGGCGGCGGCATAGACCGCCGCGCCCACGAAGCACAGGGCTCCGAGGCCGGTGAGCGTGGTGTTGCCGAGACCGATTCCGACCAGGAGTGCCCATACTCCGGCGACCACGGCGAGCTGACCCCATTCGGCGCGGCGCACCGCCGGATCGGCGGCCGGCGAGCGGTGGAGTGTCACCCAGATAAAGGCCACCACCGCCGGCCCCGCGAGAAGCGCGAGCAGGTGATTGCCGATGGAGACCCCGGCGAGATAGACCACCAGGAGCAGCGTGCGCGACGCTCGCTCGCTGCCCCGCTGCCGGCGCCACACGTGCACCAGCCAGGCCATCGCGGCGATGGTGAACGTGGCGACGGAATAGACCTCGGTCTCGTTGGAGTTCTGCCAGTTGGTAAAGGTGAAGGCGCCGAGCAGTGCCGCGGCAGCGGCCCCGCCGAGCTGGAGCAATCGGGCGGTTTCGCCGTCCAGGTCCCGGGTGATTCCCTTGAGCGACTCGTGCGCCACCAGGAACAAAAATCCGGCGCCCGACGCGCTGAACAGCGCGCTCAGCAGATTGGTCCGCACCGCGTATTCGCCCAGCGGCAGCAACCCGGCCCACACGTGCGCCATCATCACGAAGAGCGGGGTGCCCGGCGGGTGCGGAATTCCTAGGGTCTTGGCCGCCGCGATGAGCTCTCCCGCATCCCAGAAGGTCACCGTCGGCGCGAGCGTGAGAACGTAGCCGGTCAGGACCAAGGCGGCGACGGCGACCGCGGCCCGGTATGGCGGCCGCGAGGTGTCGAGCTGATTCATGAAGTAGAGGAGCCCAGCGGTACCGGGTCCGGGTGCGCGGCGGTGGCGCCGGCCACCAGATTGCGCACCTGGTCAGGCGTGAGCCCCCGCTCCAGCCGGCCGCGGCGGGCCAGCGAGATGGCCGCGGTTTCCTCCGATACCACCAGCACCAGCGCGTCGGTCTCCTCCGACAGCCCGATGGCCGCGCGGTGGCGCGTCCCCAGCGACCGGTCGGAGACCGGATACTGGGTCAGCGGCAGGATGCAGCCGGCGCCCACGATCTGATCGCCGCGGACGATGACCGCGCCGTCGTGGAGTGGAGAGTAGGGGCTGAAAATCGTGGCGATGAGGTCGGCTGAAACCGTAGCCTGCATACCGGTCCCCGATTCGAGATACTCGTCGAGTCGAGCGTCCCGCTCGATCGCGATGATGGCTCCGGTCGCGTTCCGGCTCAGCCGCTCGACCGCCTCGGCGATTTCCCCCGCGATCTCGGGTACCTGCGAAGCGCCGAACAACCGGAACACTCGGGATTGCCCCAGTCGGGCGAGCGCCTGGCGCAGCTCCGGTTGAAACACCACCAAGGCGGCGAAGACTCCGTAGGTGAACACCAGGCCCAGCAGATAGGTGATCATCGAGAGCTTGAGCACCAGGGCGGCGAGATACACGACGGCGAGCGCCAGGAGACCGAAAACGATCTGCAGGGCGCGAGTGCCCACCAGGAATCGCAGCAATCGGTAGATGACGAACGCGACGATGACGATTTCCAGCAGGTCGCGCCAGTGGGGCAGCGGTACCGGAAGCTGATTGGGAGACACTACCCGCCTCCCACCGCGGAGGACAGCGCGAGAGCCTCCCGGGCGGCGCCCACCGCGTGCACCCGGAAGAGCCGCGCCCCCCGCTCCCACGCGAGGGCACACGCCGCAGCGGTGACCCGGTCCCGATCCTCGACCGGCAGCCCGGTGATTTCGCCCAGAAATCGCTTGCGTGAAGGCCCCACCAACACCGGCCGGCCGAGCGACTGCAGGGCAGCGAGCTGATCGAGCAGGACGAGGTTCTGATCCACCGTCTTGGAAAAACCGAGACCGGGGTCGATCACGATCGCGTCGAGCGGGATTCCGGCCGCGCCGGCAGCACTCACAGCCGACCCCAGCTCGCGTAGCACGGTGCCGACCAGATCGTTGCCGTACTCAGCATGACGATAGGATGCGAGCTCCAGAACCGATCCCCGGGAATGCATCAGGACGACGCCGGCCCCCGACCCTGCCACCGTACCGGCCATCGCGGGGTCGAGCCGGAAGGCGGAGACGTCGTTCACCACGGCGGCTCCCGCTTCCAGCGCGGCGCGAGCGACCGCGGCTTTCACCGTGTCGACCGATATGATAAGGCGGGGAAAGGCCCGGACCAGCGCCTCCACCACCGGCACCACCCGGCGAAGCTCCTCGTCCAGCGGGACGTCGGTCTCCCGGCCCGGCCGGGTCGACTCGCCACCAACATCGATGATGGCTGCTCCCTCGCGCTGGAGGCTGTCGGCCTGCTCCAAGGCGACATCCGGCCGGACGAAGCGGCCACCATCGCTGAAGCTGTCGGGAGTCACATTGAGGACCCCGATCAGCACCGGGCGGTCGAGTGGAACGGGCCCTCGGGCGGTGCGCCAGCTTATCGGCGGCTCACCCGGCAGCGCGAGCCCTACCTGCTCCGCCGCGTCAGCCAAACCCTCTGGAGCAGTCCAGGGCCGCGCGAAGGCGCTGAGCCGGGAACGGCTTCCCGAGAGCAACGCCCAGTCCTCGCCGGTCAGCACCTCCAGACCGAGCGAGCCGGCAAAGCGAACCAGGGCCTCGAGTGCGCCCTGATCCAAACCTGTCAGCTGAAAGGCGAGGGGATGAGCACCTCCGGCTGCCGCCGCCGCCAGCAACTCCTCCCAGCCGTGGGAGCGGAGCGCGTCGCGCACCGCCCGCGGCGAGTGGAGCGCCAGCGGCGTGACATTCACGCGCCGGCGGGTTCGGCGGGCGGCGCCCCGAGAATGGGCGTGCGCGCGGGAGTCGGCTTGGCTGGAGTGGTCGGTTGCGGCGCGGCGGTGTCCGCCGGCGGAAGATTGCGCGGCGGGAGCGGAAGATCCTTGACCAGGCGGTCCAGGTCCTCACGGTCGATGGTCTCGCGGTCGAGCAGTGCCTGGGCGATCCGGTCGAGCAGACCGCGATGCTCGTTGAGGATGATGGTGGCGCGAGCGTACGCCTCATCGATCAGACGCTTCACTTCGTCGTCCACCATCTGGGCGGTACGCTCGGAGATCTCCCGGCGCTGAGCGAACTCCCGGCCCAGGAATATCTCCTGTTCCTTGTCGCCCACCGCCAGCGGACCGATCAACTCGCTCATGCCGAACTGGGTCACCATCCGCCGGGCCAACGCGGTGGCGCGCTCGATGTCGTTCCCCGCCCCGGTCGTCACCTTATCGGCGCCGAACACGATCTCTTCCGCCACCCGGCCGCCGAAGAACATCGCGAGGCTGCCGATCAGCCAATCCTTGCTGTAGTTGTGGCGATCGACCTCGGGCAGCGACGCGGTGAGGCCCAAGGCCCGGCCCCGCGGCACGATCGTGACCTTATGGACCGGATCGCTCCCCGGGATCTTGATGGCCACGATGGCGTGTCCCGCCTCGTGATAGGCGGTAAGGGTGCGCTCGGCCTCGGTGAGCACCAGACTCCGCCGCTCCACGCCGAGCATGACCTTGTCCTTGGCGTCCTCGAAGTCCTGCATGTCCACCAGGGTCTTGTTGCGCCGGGCCGCGAGCACCGCGGCCTCGTTTACCAGGTTGGCCAGATCGGCCCCCGCCATGCCCGGGGTTCCCTTGGCGATCACTTCGAGCCGAACGTCGGACGCGAGCGGGATCTTGCGGGTGTGGACCCGGAGAATGCCTTCGCGGCCGCGAACGTCGGGCGCGTCCACCACGATTTGACGGTCGAACCGGCCGGGCCGAAGCAGCGCGGGGTCGAGCACGTCGGGACGGTTGGTGGCCGCGACGAGAATCACTCCATCGTTCGACTCGAAGCCGTCCATTTCGACCAGCAGCTGATTCAGCGTCTGCTCGCGCTCATCGTGCCCGCCGCCCAACCCCGCGCCGCGGTGCCGCCCGACGGCGTCGATCTCGTCGATGAAGATGATGCACGGCGCGTGCGACTTGCCCTGCTCGAACAGGTCGCGCACCCGGCTGGCGCCCACCCCGACGAACATCTCGACGAAGTCGGAGCCCGACATGGAGAAGAACGGCCGCCCGGCCTCGCCGGCGACTGCCTTGGCCAGCAGGGTCTTGCCGGTGCCGGGCGGGCCCACCAGCAGCGCGCCCTTGGGCAGCCGGCCACCCAGTCGAGTGAACTTCTGCGGATCCTTGAGGAACTCGATGATCTCCTGAAGCTCGACCTTGGCCTCGTCGGCCCCCGCTACGTCGGCGAAGGTGATCTTCGGCGTGTCGCCGGCCAGCAGCTTGGCCTTCGATTTGCCGAAGGCAAAGGCGCGGCTCCCGCCGGCTTGCAGCTGGCGCAGCAGGAAGAACCACAGCCCGAGAATCACGATCCAGGGCAGAGCCGCGATGATGATCGCGGTAATTCCACCTTTGGGTTCCTTGGCCAGAATCGGGACCCCGGCATCCTCCAACCGCTTGATGAAGACCTCACTGTTCGCCACCGGCAGGAGGACCTGGAAGCTCTTCGCGGTGCGTCCGTCCTGGGTGACCGGGGCCCGGAAATCGCCCTCCAGCCGCTTGCCGTCGTAGACCTCGACTCGCTGGATGTTGCCCTGATCCAGTTGGCGGCTGAATTCGGTGTAGGAAAACTCCTGGGTAGGATTCCGCTGCCTGCTCATCATCTGGAACAACGCCAGCGCCAGCAGTCCAACGAGCAGCCAGAGCGCCAGGTTCTTGCTCAGGTTGCCCCAGTTGGTCCGCGGGGGACGGGAAGGGAGTCGGTCTGCCATTATTCCAAGTCCGCGATGAACGGGAGATGTCGATAGTTTTCGGCGTGGTCTAAGCCATAGCCGACCAAAAACGCCGGTGGCGCCCGAAAGCCGACGAAGCGGATTTCCGGGCGGGGGTCCTTCGCCAGCTGCTTGTCCAGCAGGGCGCAGACCGCCAGGCTACGCGGCTTCCGGGCCTCCAGCAGTCCCATCAGCCGCTGCAGCGTCTTGCCAGTATCAATAATATCCTCAACCAGCAGGATGTGTTTGCCCTCGAGGCGGGTTTCGGGGTCGTAGAGGAGCCGGACCGTCCCGCTGGAAACCTTGCCATCGCCGTAGGAGCTGGCCACCAGGAAGTCCACCTGAATGGGCCGTTCGATCCTGCGCACCAGGTCGCTCAGGAAGATGAAGCTGCCTTTGAGCAGGCCCAGCACCAACAACTCTCCATCAGGATATGCCGCCGTGATCTCTTGACCGAGTGCGTCCACCTTCTTGGCGATGGTAGCGGCATCGTAGACGATGGTCTTGACCGGCTTGCCCCCGGTCCTGCGAAGAACGTCAGGCGTACTGAGCATCGACACGGATGGCCTCCGTTCCCGCCGCCGGAAGGAGGGCGTCGGACCGGCAGACGCCCGGAATCCAAACCACAGCATCATGGCGAGCCAACACCGGCCAAGTCTCTCGCCGCCGCCGCGGCACTCGCGCGTCCTGAAAGCAGCGGACTACCAGCCGGCGCCCGGAGCCCGCGAGCGGCCGCAGCTTTTCGCCGGCGACCCACGCTCGAACGACCAGCGAATCGGGTGGGAACCAGGCGGTGAGCGCGGCGCGATCCTGGATCACCGGGGCCGGCTCCGGTCGCCAGCGGAAACGCCAGCGACCCCACTGCCCTTCACCGCGGGCCCCCTCGAGCGGCCAGGAGTCTCCGGCCGAGCGATCTGCCCGAACCAACCGCAGCCTTCCGAACGCCAGCTCCGCGCGCCAGTCGCCACCCAGTGGCAGCTCGGCACCGCTCTCGCCCCCGGATAACAGTGTCAGAACCCGTGAAGCCCGCACGGCACCGAGCCTGAGCCCGGCCCTTCGTGCAGCGGCCATCAGCACCACCTGTGCCAGAATTGAATCATATCCGAGCAGCGGGGCACCGGCAACGGAAATTCCATCGTCCTCGGCGCGAAGGTCGAGCCCGGGAAGGACATCGATCACGGCATTCCACGCCGCCCGGTCGAGCGCCGCCAGTTTCCCGGTACGGTGGAGCCGTTCATCGACTTGCGGGAGCCGAGCTCGAATCGAGGGCAGCAGAGCGGCGCGAATCCAAGAGCGCAAGTGGCGCGGGTCCTGGTTGGCAGGATCGGTCCACACCGCCAGTCTGCGATCTTGCACGTAGCGGGCCAGAGCTTCACGCGAGAACGGCAGCAGCGGGCGAACCAACCATCCGGTCACGGACGACATGCCTGCCAGTCCAGCGGGACCGGAGCCTTCGAGCAGACGCATCAGCACGGTTTCCGCCTGGTCGTCCGCGTGGTGTCCGGTACAGACGACGGTCGCGTCGAGCCGCACGCGGAGCGCGTCGAGCCAGGCGTAGCGGACCAGACGGGCATCGGTCTCGCCGGTGTGCGGGCCCAACTCGAGCCGGGTCGACTCGAACCGTAGGCCCAGCTCCCTGGCCAGCTCGCGTACCTGGTTGGCAACCTCCGCGCTATCGGGATGGATCCCGTGATCGGCGTGGGCGACGACGAGCTTGAGCCGATGGATGTCGACGGAGCGGTTCAGCAGATCGAGGAGAGCGACGGAGTCAGGCCCACCGGAGACCGCGACCAGCGCCCGCCCATTCGGCAAGGCTAGGGTAGCGAGGTGCCCGCGGAACTCGCTCAGCAGATCCATTGCTCGAAGTCTAAGACCACCACCCAGCTAGAGGAAGAAGCGTTTCATCGCCTCGATAACTTCCTGTAACGGTTTAAGTGACATCCAGTAAGTCATTGACGGATAAGAAGCTTTTGGTCAACGTACAGAGGAGAGATGGCCTTGCCTTGCCTGTCACCTCCCAATTCCCTGGCAGCGAGGAACGCCGGAGGTAGCGATACTCGTAAGTTGAGCTGGGCCCCCAAGGGAGGTCCGCATGGTCGTCGCTGCACCCGCCGACCAACTGATCGCGCTGCTCGTCGAGGAGAATTCCCGCGACGCCCTGACGTCGACGCAGCTCCAAGCCCACGGCGCGCAGGTCCACCTGCTGCATGCCGACAGCATGACTGATGCACGCACTATTCTCCGAGAAACCCCGGTCGACGTCGTCATTCTCGATCTCTCGCTTCCCGATGCCACTGGCCTGGAGGCGCTTCATCAGGTTCGGGTCGCCGCGTCGTCGGTGCCGATCATTGTGCTCACCGACACGGCCAACGAAGAGATGGCGTTGGAAGCACTGCGGGCGGGAGCCCAGGATTACGTGCTCAAGCCGCCACCGGATGGCACCACGTTGGGGCGGATTCTCCGCTATGCGCGTGAGCGGCACCTTCTCCTGCGAGAGCTCGATGGTGCCCTGAGCGAGTCGGCGACCGCCGCGCGACGCTGGCGCCTCCTCGCGGAAGTCGGTAAGGTGTTCGCCGCCTCTCAGGAACCCGGATCCGCGATCACCGGTATCCCGGAACTCATGGTCCCCGACGCCGCAGACTGCTTCGTGCTATACCTCGTTGGCGACGGAGAGAGTCCCACCCTGATCGAAATCGCGCACCGGGATACCCGAGAGGCCGCCATGTCGCGGGATCGGGTGCGCGAAGTTCTCCCTGCACCGGACGCCCTTGCCGACGGTGGCGAATCAGAGATCTCAGCGTCTCTCTTGGAGGCACTCGAGGCAACCTCCGGGGTCACCGTGCCAGTCCGGTTCGGTGGTCGAGCCCGGGGCCTCATCGTGCTAGCAGCCACGGCGGATCGTCTCGAGGCGGCGGTTCCCGATATCGAGTTCGGGCGATCACTGGCCAACCGCATCGGGCTCGAGCTGGAGCACGCCCGGCTGTTTCGGCAGGCTCGCCACGCGGTTGCCGCTAGCGACCGCGCCGTCGGCATCGTTTCCCACGACCTCCGGAACCCGCTCAGCACGATCGAGATCTGCGCCACGGCGCTGCTCGACCCGGAGCCTCCCCCGCTGGACGGGATCCGGCACATGGCCCGGATTATCCGGCGCTCAGCCGCGTGGATGCAGCAGATCGCTCAGGACCTGCTCGACCGCTCGAGCCTCGATGCCGGCCGGCTGGTACTGGAACGAGAGCCGACCGCGGTGTCCGGGGTTATCGGAGTGGCGCAGATCTTCTTCGCCCCGGTCGCGCAGGAGCGAGGGTTGGAGTTCGTGGTCGAGACCGCCGACGACCTTCCCCCGGTTGATGTCGATCCGCGCCGACTCCAGCAGGTGTTGTCGAACCTGCTCAGCAACGCCATGAAGTTCACTCCGGCGGGCGGCCGGGTGGGGCTGGCGGCAGGTGCGGCCGGCGCTGAGGATACGGCGGAGGTCCGGACGCCAGGGAGCGGGGGCGCGGTTCGATTCACCGTGAGTGACACCGGCCCCGGTATTCCGCCGGAGGATCTAGTCCATGTCTTCGACTGGTTTTGGCACACCCAAAGCAGAACTGGGTCCGGTACCGGGCTGGGGCTCGCGATCGCTCAGGGGCTGATCATGGCTCACCAGTGCCGCCTGCACGTCCGAAGCGTACGAGGAGAGGGAACCACGTTCTGGTTCAGCATCCCCACCTCGGACCGGTCTCCATGAGTAGCTCGAAGGTCCGGTCGGATCACCCGCAGCCCGACGAGAACGAGCTGGCTCAGCTGGGTGCAGACCTGGCTGCGCGACCCTACGCGCGCCGCGGGGTGTCGATGAGCAACGAGACCATCCGGGTCATCCTGGTCGACGACCACGCCATGGTCCGAGAAGGCCTGCACCTGCTCTTGCGGACGGCCCCCGACATCGCCGTCGTGGGTGAAGCCGGGAACGGCGTCGCCGCGGTCGCGCTGGCCCATCAATCGGCTCCCGACATCATGGTGCTCGATCTCGACATGCCGGGTGGCGACGGCTTGAGCGCCCTGAAGGAGCTCACCGTGGCCTTACCCGAGGTCCGCGTGCTGATCCTCACCGTCCACGCAGAGCGCGAGCGCCTGGTGCCGCTGCTGGAGGCGGGAGCCCGCGGCTACCTCACCAAAGACGCAGCATCCCGCGACCTGATCGATGCCATTCGAGTCGTGGCCGCGGGAGAGGTCTACGTGCGCCCGACCGCGGCCCGGTTGCTCGCGGCGGCAGTCGTCTCCCAGGAGGTGGCGGAGACGGCGCAGGAAAGGTTTCGAACCCTGAGCGATCGGGAGCAGACCATTCTCCGGCTCGTGGCCCAGGGCTACAGCGGGGCGGAGATCGCGCGGCAGTTGGGGATCAGCAGCAAGACGGTCGATGCTTATAAGCGCCGGGTCGAAGAAAAACTGGGTCTGGGACACCGAACCGACTACGTCCGGTTCGCGGTCGAGGCTGGCGTGCTCGGTTCCTGACGGTTACCCCCTTCCGGAAGCCCTACAGTCGGCTTCCTGCTTGCCCGGCACCGCACCCCAATCACCAGGGCTAAGGTTGGACCCGCTGGAACGAAGTCGTGCCGTTCGCCCATCACTATTTCTCCGGGGCGACGGACGCGTCGCCCTTATGGTTAGGCACGGTTAGGCACGCAAGGAGGTGCTCATGCTGCGCACGGACAGCGAGCTCCACAAGGACATCGTCGCGGAGCTGAAGTGGGAGCCGAGCCTGCGGAACGACGACATCGCGGTGGCAGTCCGCGACGGAGTCGTCACGCTGGCGGGATACGTCGACAGCTATGCCGACAAATGGAAGGCTGAGAGTGTGGTCAGCAAGATCAAAGGGGTCAAGGCCATCGCCAACGATCTCACGGTGAAACTGCCATCGAGCTCGGAGCGCCCCGATCCGGACGTCGCCCGGGCG
Organism: uncultured Gemmatimonadales bacterium; assembly: GCA_963812755.1. Lineage (GTDB taxonomy): Bacteria > Gemmatimonadota > Gemmatimonadetes > Gemmatimonadales > GWC2-71-9 > CAVVWJ01. The sequence continues at coordinate 176,549 of CAWEWK010000006.1, forward strand.
GCGGTGGATGCCCTCAAGTGGAACATCTCGGTACCGGCGGACAGGATCAAAGTACGGGTGGAAAAGGGGATGATCACCCTTGAGGGCGACGTGGACTGGTACTACCAGAAGGAGGCGGCGGAGCGGGCGGTACGCTATCTCACCGGCGTGAAGGCGGTGACGAACCTCATTGGCGTGCGGGCCCGGCCGGCCCCGACCGACATCAAGCAGCGGATTAAAGATGCGTTCACGCGGGGCGCCGCATTCGACGCCGAGCGCATCAACGTCGAGATCTCAGGGAACAAGGCGATTCTGACCGGGACGGTCCGCTCATACGCCGAGATGCGTGACGCGGAGCGTGCAGCAAAGAACGCTCCCGGTGTCGTGGAGGTCGAGAACCGACTCACGGTGGATCCGAGCGTGTTCGCCGGTGTCTGAGCCCGAGATCAGCTGACCAGACGAACTATTGATCAGGAGGTCGCAACATGGCGACACATCGCGAGAAACATGACGGGGGCACTACGGCGGTCGCCGAGCCCCAAGACCGAAACCGCTTCAGCGAGGAGGGCGGTCAGTCCAAGGAGCGCGGAGGTGCGATCAGCACCCGCCCGGCATCGGCCGGGTTGCCCGCCCTGCTATACGGGGGGGCCCCGGGAAGCCCGTGGGAAATGATGCGGCGGATGAGCGAAGAGATCGATCGACTGCTTGGGAGCCTTGGAACCGGACTGACAACCGGCCGGCCCGGCACTACGCCGACCCGCGGCTTCACCGGCCCGCCGATGCTACTCCCCCAGATCGAGGTGATCCAGCGCCAGGGTGCGTTGGTGGTGCGGGCCGACCTGCCAGGGCTCAAATCGGAGGACATCAACGTCAGGGTCGACGACGGCATGCTCACTATCTCGGGTGAGCGCCGCCAGGAGCAGAAGCAGGAACGGGAAGGGTTCGTCCAGAGCGAGGTGACGTACGGCACGTTCTACCGGACCATTCCGCTTCCTTCCGGAGCCGATGAGAATCGAATCTCGGCGACTTTCCGAAATGGTGTCCTCGAGGTGACCGTGCCGCTCTCCGAGCGAGAGCGGGGGCGCCAGGTCAAGGTGCAGTCCTAACCTGGGACGAACGGGAGATACCGATGCGTATTCCAGTGGTGGACGTGGACACCTTGTCCCGGAACTGGTGGGTCGTACTACTCCGCGGCTTGGCAGGCATTTTCTTCGGGCTCGCCACTTTTCTCGCGCCCGGCATCTCCCTCGCCGCCCTGGTGATCCTGTACGGGGCGTACGCCTTTGCCGATGGCATCCTGGCAATCATCACCGCAGCGCGACGGCGCGGTGCCGACCGCTGGTGGCTATTGCTGCTCGAGGGCGTGGTGGGAATCGGCGCGGGAGTGATCACCTTTCTTTGGCCGGGAATCACCGCGCTGGCGTTGGTCTATCTGATCGCCGCCTGGGCCCTGGTGACTGGGGCGCTTGAGATCGCGGCGGCCATCAGGCTGAGGAAGGTCATCTCGGGAGAGTGGCTACTCGCGTTAACCGGGGTCGTCTCGATCATCCTTGGGATGATGCTCGTAGCCTTTCCGGGCGCCGGTGCCATTGCGCTGGTGATCTGGATCGGTGCATACGCTTTCGTGTTCGGGGCCCTGCTCACCGGGCTCAGCTTCCGGCTGCGCTCCCTGCGCTCGCCGCGGGGTCGACCACAGGCGGCACACGGCGTAGCTTGAGGAATGATCCAGCCGAAGTTGGTCGAGGGGGAGGTGCGCCTGATCGGTGACCGCTGGTCGCCTCGGGTGCACGCCCTCAAGACCTTTCTCACCCGAAGCCGGGTCCCCTACCAGTGGCTGGACCCGGAGCGGGATAGGGAGGCGGCTGGCGCTGCGGCACGTGCCGCGCCAGGGGCCACCCGCTTCCCGGTTGTTCTCTTCCCCGACGGATCCGCTCTGGTCGACCCCGAGGTGCGCGATGTCGCAGCGCGGCTCGGGCTCGACACCGAGCCCGATTCACGCTTCTACGACTTGATCGTGGTGGGTGGCGGACCCGCAGGCCTTGCTGCCTCGATCTACGCGGCCTCCGAGGGCCTGCGGACGGTGATCGTCGAGCGAGAGGTGCCCGGGGGTCAGATCAGCTATAGCGCAATCGTGGAGAACTATCCCGGCTTTCCGGAGGGCCTCACGGGAAGCGATCTCGCCCGGCGCACTGTCGACCAGGCGGAGCGTTTCGGGGTCGAGATCCTGGTGACACGCCGAGCGACCCGGCTGAGTGCGGACGGGGGCAATCGCCTGATCACCCTGGATGATGCCATCGAGGTGACCTCCCATACTGTGCTCATCGCCACCGGCGCTAGTTTTCGCTGGCTGGAGGGCGAAGGGTGCGCCACACTGGTCGGTGCCGGGCTTTACTATGGCGCTGCGGTGGCAGAGGCTTCGGCCTGCCGCGACCAAACCATCTACATCCTGGGCGGCGGAAACTCGGCTGCCCAGGCGGGACTCCTTCTGGCCCAGTACGCAACCCGAGTGATCATTCTCACCCTGGAGGACTCACTGGAGGAAACCGCGTCCCGGTACCTGGTGGACCGGATCCGCCGCAACAACAAGATCACGGTCCGCACCAATCACACCGTGGTGGGGGCCGAGGGCGGCGGCCACCTCGAGGCCATCACGCTCAAGAACGTCAAGACCGGCGCGACTGAGCGGGTACCGGCGGAGGGCCTCTTCGTTTTCATCGGTGCCACCCCTAACACCGATTGGCTACGAGATAGCGTGGCCCGAGATCACCAGGGATTCGTGCTCTCCGGCTTCGATCTGATTCGCGACGGCCGCCGCCAATCGAGGTGGCCACTGGATCGCGAGCCCTTCCGGCTGGAGACCAGCATGCCCGGTGTCTTCGTCGCCGGGGACGTGCGGAAGGGTTCGGTCAAGCGCCTAACAGTGGCGGTTGGCGAGGGAGCGATGTCGGTGGAATTCATCGAACGGTATCTGAGGGAAACCAGTCACGGCACTATCCCAAGCTCATCCAGCGAGCCCCTGAGCTCTGCCGCGTCCTGATACACCCGAAACGCCCCCGCCCGAACCAGCTCGTCCTCGCCGTAACCTCCGCTCAGCAAGCCCACGCTGAGCATACCGGCACGCCGTGCCGCCAGGAGATCCCACACCGCATCGCCGATGACGTAGCAATCGGCCGGGGGGACGCCCAGCCGTTGCTGGCACTGGAGAAACAGGTCGGGAGCCGGTTTTGCCCGTTGGACGTTCCCGCGGTCCACTACCACCGTGTCGGGCGGCACGCCGAGCGCGGTCAGCGAGCGGTCGATCTCCGGCCGCCGGCCCGAGGTCGCGATCCCGTAGAGGATTCCCCCTTCCCGCAGCTCGCGGAGCAGCTGCACTGCCCCCGGAAGGGGCCGGCGCTCCGGCAGGAACTCCCGAAAAAGCTCGCCATGGCGATGCTGGAGGGCCTCTGCCTCGGCCGAGCTCAACGTTCGGCCGAGCTCGCGCGCGACGGCGCGGGTGAAGAGGCCCCCGCTCATGCCGATTCGCCGGTGAATCCGCCACCCGTCGATGGCGAGCTCGGCTTCGGCCAGGGCCTGCTGCCAGGCGAAAACGTGCGCGTATACGGTATCGATCAGGGTCCCATCGAGATCGAATATCAACGCGGGCACGGGGGCCTCCCGGAGACCAGGCCTCAATCCGAGCGCTTGGGAGCTCCGCGACCTGCCCGCAGGCGGTCATCCCGCTCGCGGATCAGCCAGTAGGTGACGCCAAGAGCGATCACCAGGGCGGCAATCGCGGCGATGGTCCCCGGAGGGACCAGCGACAGATCGACCACGATGATTTTCCGCACCAGCGCGAGCAGGGCGATCAGGATAACGATCTTGGCCTGAATGATCCCCCGCTCGCGGGTGATCACGTACTGCAGGGTGTGGTTGAACTCCAGCGCGATCAGGACAGTCAAGATCTCACCGAAGACTTCCTGAAACACGCTGTGCTCGAGGGGATTGCGGGTCTGAAACAGCAGGATGTCCACCACGCTGACGATCAGGCGGTAGAGGGCGACGAGGATGACCGCACCGATGACCAGCGTCAACAGGAAGGCGACCATCGCCTCGAAGCGCTGGTAGAACGTCAGTACGCCCCACTCGCGCCGGAGATCGACCCAGCTGCGAGGCAGTCGTCGCTTGATCATGGCACCAGCTCCCTGACCAACGAAGCACTGCTTGCCATATGAGCAGTACTACGCCAGGGGCTAAACGTCAACCGCGGGGCCGGGTGGAGGCTAAGGCAGCAGGAGATGGAGGTCGCCGAACTCGTGCCACAAGTAGTGGTGCTCCAGCGCTGCCTGGTATGCGATAGCGAGGTGGGAGCGGCCGGCAAGAGTTTCGAGCATCGCGAGGTGAGAGGAGCGGGGCTCATGCAGGCCGGTAAGCAATCCATCCGTTACCAGCATGCCTCGGTCGCGCGTCACCACCAGGTCGGTCCATCCTTCACCGGGGCGGACCTTCCCCTGTCGGGTGGCAACGGTCTCGAGGGCACGGACTACAGTAGTGCCGACCGCGACCACGCGACCTCCCGCAGCACGGGTCCGGTTCACCGCGTCCGCGGTCGCCGGCGAGACTCGGTACCGCTCGGGGTAGGGCTGCTCGTGGGATTCGAGGCTCGATACCCCGGTGTGCAGCACCAGGGGGACCAGGCCCACGCCCTGCCGCCCCAGGCGGTCGAGCAGCCGGTAAGTGAAGGGACGTCCAGCCGAAGGCATCTCGGCGCTTCCCGGCTCAGCCGCGAAGATGGTTTGATAATCGGACAGCGGCCAACGCCGGAGACCGTTCCGGTATCGGATGGGCGACCCGTGCTCCCGCGCGAATGCTGCTACCCCGCCGGTGCCCAGCAGGTCCGCGACCCAGAGGCGAGGCCGACGAAACGGCTCGATCAGTCTTGCCCAGGCGCCATGAGCCAGACGGAGACGCTCGCCGGCGCGCGCGGTCAGACAGTGGGAGAGTGCCCTCGGGAGTCACGCGTCGCAGCTCGACAACCCACGAACCTTCTCGTGCTCCGGGTACCGGCGACGAGAGATGCAATGCGACCGGCTCGGGGGCGATGCCCGGCCCAGGTTCTCGCCAGGCGTCCAGGGCCGCGTTGATCGTGGCGCTGGCGTTGACCACCAGGAGATCCCCGGCGCCGAGCAGCTCGGGGAGCGCGGAGAAGCGGGTATGGGTGACAGTGCCATCAGCGACCCGGCTGACCATGAGTCCGACTCCGTCGCGAGGGATTCCCAGGGCCTCGGGCGGATCCGTGGCCACGAGAGTGTCGGGAACCTCGAAGTCCAGCGGGTCCGCCGGTACCGTGGGGGCCAGCAGCGGTGCGGTCACGCAGCCTCCACCGCCGCCGGAACCAAGTCCCCCGCCAGATAGCGGCCGCTCGGCCGATCGCTCTCCAGTAAGGCCACCAACCCAGGCACTCGGACTTCCGGCAACGGCCGGTCGCTGATGTCCTCCCCGGGGAACGCGGCCTGGTGCATGTCGGTGCGCATGTCACCCGGGTCCACCCAGTAGACCTTGAGCTCGGGATTTTCCGCGGCGAGCACCGCCGACATCTGCTCCAGCGCCGCCTTGCTCGAGCCGTAGCCGCCCCAGCCAGGGTAGGGGTTCACGCCTGCGTCGCTGGTGACGTTCAGGATACGCGCGCCGGGCTTGAAGTCCGATCGCAGAGCCTGGATCAGCCCCAGCGGCGCGATCACGTTCGCCTGATAAACCTCACTGAGAGCCTCGAGCGAATAGTCCAGCAGTCCCGGCAGCGGGCTCGGCCCCAGCGTCCCGGCGTTGTTCACCAGAGCGTCCAACCCCGTATGGCCCCGGGCGAGTACGGCGAGCGCTTCGCGGTGCGCCGATTCGGTCACGTCTCCGGCGAGAGCCGCCACGTGGGTGATCCCGGCCAGCTCGTTCCGTATCCCGCGCAGCCGTCCCGGATCACGGGCGGTGATGATGAGATTCCAGCCCCGTTCCGCGAGACGCCGGGCCAGGGCCAGCCCAAGCCCTCGGGATGCGCCGGTGACTAGCGCGGTTCGTTCCTTGGTGTCGTCCTGCATCCGATCCTCCCTCTTTGACAGAGCGAAGGATCGCGGGGTCAGGAACGCGATGGCATTGGACGATTGGGTTAGATGGGGCTGCCCTTTCGGACAGGTGAGGAGGGTACTAGAGAAGCCCGGCTTGTGACGCCCGGGCTACGGCCTCCGCCCGGTTCCCCGCCCCGAGCTTGGCGAAGACCGAGCTGACGTGAAACTTTACCGTCCGTTCGGCGATGCCCAGCTGAGCAGCGATTTGCTTGTTGCCCAAGCCGCGGGCCAGGTGCTCCAGCACCGAGCGTTCGCGGGGGGTGAGTGCCGGTGACGCGGTCTTGGATTCGGCTTCTCCCCGAACTTTCCGCAGCACTGCGGCCGTGGCCGTCGGCGCGAGGAGCGAGCCACCTGCCGCGACCGTTCGCACGGCCGCAAAGACTTCACCGCGAGGAGCGCCTTTCAGCAGATAGCCGGCGGCCCCCGCCTCGACGGCGGAGATGATCCGCTCGTCGGTGTCATACACGGTAAATACGATCACCCTGGTCGGCGCGCCTGCGGTGCGCAATTGCCGCAGCACTCCCACTCCGTCGAGCTGCGGCATTTCCAGGTCCAGCAGAAGCACGGCCGGCCGGGTGGACTCCACCAGGGCAAGAGCGTCTGGGCCGTTCCCTGCCTCGCCGACCACCACGAAGTCCGACTGGGTCTCCAGCATCGCTACCAGCCCGTCGCGTACCACCGGGTGGTCGTCGGCCACCGCCACTCGAATGGGCGCGCTCACGGGGATCGACTCACGAGCGGAATCGCCGTCTCGATCACGGTTCCCCCTCCCGGACTGCTTTCCACGACCAGCGCCCCTCCCAGCAGGCGTGCGCGTTCGCCCATCCCGACCAGGCCAAAGTGATCGGCAGGCACCGCCGCCGGGTCGAACCCCACACCGTCATCCTCGATCCGCAGCCGAACCTGTGCCGGATCGCGGGAGAGATCGACGTGGGCGTGGCCGGCGCGGGCGTGGAGGACGACGTTGGCCAGGGCCTGTTGCGCGATGCGATAGAGCCCCACCTCCACTGCCTGCGGCAGATTCTCTTCTCCCTCGAATCCATTCAAGGCAACCTCGACCTCCAGCCCGTTGGTCATTCCGCCACGCGCTTCCACTGCCAGTCGCTTCAGCGCCGCCGGCAGGTCTTGTCCTTTCAGCGGCCCGCTGCGGAGGTCGAGGACCGACCGGCGGGCGTCGTCCAGAGCCGCCCTGGCCTGGGCCAGAGCCCGGCTAACCGCCTCGCTCACCCGTTGGTTGCCGGGGCCGACCGCGAGCGCGTCGGCCACCTCGAGCTGCAGCGTAAGGCCCGCCAGCGACTGAGCCAGAGTGTCGTGGATCTCCCGGGCCAACCGGTTGCGTTCTTCGACTGCCTCCAGCCGCGAGCGCTCGACGGCGAGGCTTACCAGCGCGCCGGCCGTGGTGAGCAGGCTCAGCTCATCTTCCGAGAGCACCCGCCAATCTCGACTGGCCACGTTCAGCATGCCCAGGTGCCGCTGACCTACGGTGAGCGGAACGCTGGCATGGCAGCGCAAGCCCGCGGTGCCGCCGCCCCCGTCCGCCGAGTCGACTACCTTGGCGAGGCGGCTGCACCATACCACGTTCACATTGGCCGCGCCCCGCAGGTCACCCGCACGGAAGGTCGAGAGACAATAGCAATCGCCCCGCATCGCCTCGGGATGCTCAAGCAGGGCCGGCGGCAGCGCGCGCGCCGCAGCCAGTCTCGGCTCCTCGGAGTCATCGTCCAGCAGCCACACCCATCCGGTCTCCACCCCGAGGGCGTCGGCCACGGTGGCGAGTGCCGCATCCAGCGAGCGGCCGAGGTCCGCCGACCGGCTGAGCGCTTGGGCCAGAGCAGTGAGAGTCGTGAGATGAGGAGAAACCGGCATACAACCGGATACTACACGGGCAGCGGGGCTACTGGGTGTTCCGGGGCACTGGCCGCAGGAGCAGATCCTGGAAGTCGAAGCTGAAGTCCACCGCCGGTGAGCTGGGCACCAGTTTGAGCCGATCGATGCTGCCGTCCGGATTCAGTGCAAACGTCGCGTAGGCGTCGGCCCGAAGCTCTCGATCCCGCCAGCGTACCAGAAAGGTGTCGTGCTGCCAATGGATCATGTCGCCTATCAACGACGGCGTCCGAGTAAAGCGGATCACCAGCTTCCCCTGCTGTTCCTCGATGGCCACGTCGCCGTACCAGGTGTCGCGGTAGGTGCCGGCGTATTTCGCCGGCGGGAGTGACGGCCCGGAGGTGGAGTCGCGGGTTCCCGTGGCCCGCGCCTCCACCGCCCGCTGCTTCGCCCGGCCCGTTCGGACCGCCTCGGCAAACGCGGTCCGATAGTCGGGCGGCTGCACCCCCAGGTAATGGTCGAGCACCCGATACACGACTGATTCGAAGGCGGCACCCGACTCCTGGTTGGTGAGGACCGCCACTCCCAGTCGCAGCTCCGGTATCATGGCCACCTTGGAGACATATCCCGGCAATCCACCGGTATGCTGCAAGAGCATCCGGCCACGGTAGTCCCGCACCTCGAGGCCGAGCGCGTAACCGTAGAAATGGGGTCGCAGGTGGGGTAGTCCTGCCGGTGCCGGGTCAATCGGTATGGGAGTCACTTCCCGCCAAAGCTGTCTGGTGCCGGCAACTGAAAAGAGCCGCGGGCCGCCGCTCACCCGCCCCGAGTCGAGTTGCACCAGGAGCCACTTGGCCATGTCGGCGGCACCAGACATGATGCCGCCGGCCGGATTGGTGTTGTCGCTCAGAAAGGGCGCGATCACCCTGACGGTGTCGTTTACCTCCGCGTGGGTTGCGGCGACATTGCCCTTCTCTCCCGCTCCGGCATGACGCACATCACTCCGACTCATCCCCACCTTGGCAAGGATGCGTCCGCGGACGAATTCCTCCCACGACTGCCCCGATACCGCCTCGATGGTCTCGCCGGCGATCAGGTACAACACATTGTCGTAGGCGTACGCGCTGCGGAACGAGGTCGCAAGAGGGATGAAGCGGATCCGGCGCGCGATCTCTTTGCGGTCGTAACTCGAAGGGGGCCACCACAGCAGATCGCCGGCCCCGAGCCCCAGCCCGCTGCGATGGACCAGCAGGTCGCGCACCGTCAATTCGTGAGTCACGTACGGGTCGTACATGGCGAACCAAGGGAGATACCGGGTAACCGGTGCATCCCATTCCAGCTTTCCTTCTTCCACCAGCAACGCCAGGGCGGTGGCGGTGAACAGCTTGGTGTTCGACGCGATGCCGAACCTGGTGTCCGCGTCGACCGGGGCCGGGTTTCCCAGCCGCCGCACGCCGTAGCCTCGAGCCAGCACCACCTTGCCGTCCTTCACGATCGCAACCGACATGCCAGGCACGGTGAAGGTCTGCATCACTCGGCGCACGTAGGTGTCGAAGCCGGGCGGCGGCTGTTGGGCGGCGAGGGGGAATGCAGGAAGAAGGGCGAGGACGGCGCAGAGCCGGAACAGCGCACGAGTCAGTGCCATGAGATGAACCGTGGTGAGGCCAGGGCAGAAGCTAGAAAGCCCTGAGGTGGAGTCAAGGCGGTGTGGCCGGCGAAGACCCGTCTTCCAGTGGGACCCCGGAGGCGCACAGAGGACAGTCCTCGGGCGAGTACATCTCATACGGGGCTTTGGCGACTGCTTCCACCGGCACACCCTGCTGATCGAAGAAGGTCAAGCCCTCGCTTCCCAGCACCAGCAGCGCTCCAACGGCGATCGGGTGACCGCCGAGCGCCTGCAGCTCGGCAAAGGTCCCCCGCGCGGCGGAGCCGGCACTCATGACGTCGTCCACGATGACAAGCCGCTTTCCCCGGATCTGCTGGTGCATGGCTCGCGGGAGGCGATATCGGGCTCGATAGAATCCGTCGCCCTCCGGCAGCTCGCGCTCGGTATAGTAGAAATCCACCCGAAGGGTCAAGGCCACCAACTGAGCGAGAAAGGCGCCGCCCAGCAGTGGCCCGCATACGCCGTCGGGCCGGTGCGACTGAAGAGCCCGCGCCAGCTCGCTCACCATGGGAGCAACCCGCTCCGGCTGAACGAAGAGTCCGTCCAGATCGAGCCACATCCCGCTGTGATGGCCGGATTCCAGACGGAAGTGGCCCGGCCGGGCAGGTACCACATCGAGAAGATGCTGGCTCACGGTCTCACTCACCGGAAACGGACAATTTTGACGTTTTCGTGCGGCAGCGCTCTTGACTGGGCCCCGGCGTCACGTAGCATAGACGGTCCGCAGTCTTTCCCTGGAGGAGCAGTGCCGTCCCCCTCCGTTTCCAATTCGCAGGGGCCCCGCGTCGGACTTCGGCTCTTAGCCGCGCCGTTCCTGGGGCTCAGTCCATGGCCGATGGACCCCGCGCCGGTCGGCTCGATCATCGTAGCCGACGTGCGGCCCGGCATCCCGCCACTGGCGCAGGCGCTCCGGGCGCAGCGTAGTGCTCCCTGGTGCCCCGTGTGTCTCCTAATCGATGGCACCATCCCGGCCGACGAGCTCTGCTTCTTCGAGCCCTGGCCCGGCTCTTTTGCGTTTGCCGGGTCCGCCGGGGAGTCCGTCTGGCCGGCTGCGGAGTCGATTCTCCGAGCGGTTCGCGCCCGCCCGCGCCCCGAAGGGTCCAATCTCGTGGCGTACGTAGCCCATCGCACCGGGGTTCGAAAGCTGGAAACTCTACTCCAGGCCCAGCTCTTCGTGCCGGGCTCGAAGCCACTCCGCAGCCCCCGAACCGTAGCCCGGCATTGTACCGAGCTGGGCTCTCTGCTGCCACACGAATGGAGTCGGCTGAGCGAGCTGGTCGGATGGATTCTGGGATCGTGGGAGTGGGGCGGCTCGCTGGAGCGTAAAGCCGCTCATGCCGGCATCGACCAGCGCACCATGCGGCGATGGCTCATTCGACTCCTGGGTGTCTCGCTGGCGGAGGCGACCGAGACTCCGGGTTGGGAATGGATCCTCGAGTCAGCTCTCCGGCGGTTCGGCTACATCGAGGGGATTCCCGCGGCCGGGCCGTTGCTGCGCTCCCGGCGGGTTGGGTAGAGCCATCCACTCCTGCAGCATCGTCTAACGCTTGCGCTCCCGTACTACCTGGGCGATTCGGCCGGCCGCGAGGTCGGTGAATCGAAACACGCCTGCCAGGTCGGTTACGCCGGAGAAATAGGAGCGGAGCTCGTCGCCGGTTTTCGCATCCATCAGCTCCAACTCGGCGGAGAGTTTGTCGGCACTGCCGGAGAGGCGACCCTGAACGGCGAATCGAGGTCCCGACGCGCCCCGCAGCTGCTCGAAGCTTGATGAATCAGACCGGACCGTCGCGATCTTGGCCGCCTGAAGCCGCTGTGCCAGACGTGCGGCACAGCTGTCTGCGAGACGACGAAGCGACGAGTCGGTGGCTTCCAGCTTGAGCGACAGGACCGTGACCACGGCAGGAGTCGGGGCGGGCTTCTGGGCAACCAGATCGGTGCCGCCACCGAGACAGGCCAGCAGCCCCAACCCAACCAGGCGGGAACCGCGGCTCCCGCGCGGGCTAGACACTCGCCCGCGCGTGGCTACCGAGACTTTCCGCTTTAAGGCATTACTTGAGACACGGGGGCGTAAGTGCATACGCAATAATAGCTCAACGCTCTCCAGAAGGACCCTGCTGGTGTGCCTCGACGAACCAGAGCCACTTGTCTACCCCGCGGGAGATCTCGGTTAGAATATCCGCGCTGTCGGCATCCTCCAGCTCGTTCATCTCCTCGATGCCGAGCCGCACTGTCCGGCCGAATGCAGCCAGGGCGTCGGACAAGGCAAACACGTGCTCCCCGCCGGTGGAGAGTGCCAGCGGGTAATCCGCCAGGCTGGACCGCTCGGCCACGACGCCGACGGTTCCCTCAGCGACTCCACCGAGTTGGACCACTCGCTCGGCGATCAGGTCGACGTATTCCTCGACCGCCTCGTTGATCTCGTCGAACAACTTGTGAAGAGCGATGAAGGCAGGCCCCTTCACGTTCCAATGGGCCTGCTTGCACTGAGTCTGAAGGTCGATGCAGTCGGCCAGACGTTGATTGAGCAGCCGGACCGCCTCGACTCGGGTGGCCTCGGGCAGGTCGTTCTTGGTGGCGAAGAGCCGGGCCCCGTCATAGCGGGTCTCGGACGCGCTACGGGACACGGGGGGTGCGCCGCGGCGCGGAGTCATGGTGCGGGTCATTTCAAGTTCTCCTTCTCAGACCGGAACGGCCTGATGTGAGGGACTGGTCGAGCGTCCCTTGAGACAGTTCAACAGCATCGCGCGCTCATCAGGTATCAATCTAAGCGGGCGACGATGGACCAGGCGGTGGTCGGAGCAGGCGGTACCACCCGGCGGTCCATACTCCAATTCCCAAGAGCACGCCCACAATGAGCCCGAGCATGCTGGGCGTGCTCAAGCGAGGTGGCTGCAGCGCATTGGCCCGCACCACCAGGAGATGAACGGCAATTCCGGCACTCACGAGGACGCACCCCAGCCACCAGATGTACGCCCGTACCCGTCTCACCGCCTCGTCCTGATGCCGAGGATCAAGCCAGAAATCCCGGGCGGGGATGCTCACCAGGGCCGGAGCTCCCCGGGTGACCCAGTGCGCCAGACCGACCGTGATCAGTGGTATCAGTCCGCTCACCATCAGCATCAGAAGGGCATAGCTGCCCCGGCTGGACCAGCCGTTGGGAGCGCCGCTTCCGTCGAAATGGCTGGCGACAACAGGTGGAAGGCGGTCCAGCGTAGTTACGAAGGTGAGCGCCATTGCGGCCAGCAGGACCCAGAAGGCCGGGCGTCCGAAGCGAAGCATGATAATTGCCGGTCTTCTAGCCTCGAGAGAGCTTCCAGAGCACTATGAGTGCCAGCGCGGCCGGCACGGCAAAGACCATGAGGAACACCGGCGCTTCCTCGGCGACGGTATAGCCCGCCTTGGAAACTCCGATCCACAGGTTGATCCCGGCGGCAATGAACCAGAGCGGAATGAAGAGCTTGGCAGCGGCAGCAGGCCCGCCTACCCAGCGCCCGATGACGAGGACGAGCCCCAGCAGAGCGATGCCACCGGCAATGACCTTGAGGGTATGCATGAGATCGTCATCCTACCGTGCGGCTTGCCGGAGCGCAACTATTATTCAGCATGCCTGACATTTCCCAGATGCAGGACCCCTTGGGTCTTCTGCGCCTCGGCTACGCCAAGCCACTCCTGGAGCTCCAGGCCCGCCGCTGGCAGGAGGGTGAATTCTCCGACCGGCTCGAGACCATAGCGGAAGAAACGCCGGTGGCCATCATCTACAACGGCATCCCCCATGTCGTCATGATGGCCAGCCCCGTGGATCTGGAGGACTTCGCCCTTGGCTTCAGCATTACGGAGGAGCTGATCGCTGGTCCCAGCGATCTCCTCAAGGTCGAGTGCGTCCGATACAGTCAAGGGATCGAGATTCAGGCGACCGTGGCGCCCGGGTGCGAGGAGGTGATTGCCGGCAGGACCCGGCGGCTGACGGGTCGGACGGGATGCGGGATCTGTGGTGCGGACAGCGTGACCGCGGTTCTCAAGCAGCTGCATCCGGTGGAAGACGACGTCTCGATTCCACCGACCGCCATTGTCGCGGCGCTGGAAACGCTGGTGTCGCATCAAAAGCTCAATGCCGCCGCCGGCGCGGTCCACGCTGCGGGCTGGGCCGGGCTGGATGGCGCGATCAAGGTGGTCCGCGAGGACGTGGGCCGCCACAATGCCCTCGACAAGCTGATCGGCGCTCTCCTCAAGCTGGGCACCGACCCGAAGACCGGCTTCGTGGTCGTCACCAGCCGCGCCAGCTTCGAGATGGTTCAGAAGACCACCGTGCTCGGAGCCCCGCTGATGGCGGCGGTTTCCGGTCCTACCGGACTCGCCGTTCGGATCGCCCAGCAAGCCGGACTCACCCTGGTTGGCTTTGCGCGCGGCGGTCATCACACGGTCTACACCCATCCCCGGCGACTCGCGCCCTGACCTACGGCGCGGGGAGAAGGCCGTGCTGCTGCAAGACCCGCTGGCCTTCGTCGCTGGTTACCAGGTCCCTGAATAGCCGCGCGGCTTCGGGGTTTCGGGCCGACTTCAATATGGCGATGGGGTACGCCGCGATCACGTTGGAGGCCTCGGGGATCTCGAACACCCGGACGTAGCGCGAGACTGCCGAGGTCACGTCGGACCGATAGACCAACCCGGCGTCGGCCTCACCCAGTTGGACCTTACTCACGACGCCCTTCACGTTCTCTTCCTGCGACACCACGTTGGCTAGCACGCGGCGGTCATACTGGGCCGGAAACCCCGGCGCGGCGGCCAGCTTCTCCAGCGCCTCCCGGCTGTACTTGCCAACTGGAACCGCCTCGGCTGCGACCACCAGCTTGACGCCCCGGCGGGCCAGGTCCTGCAGGCGCCCGATGCGGGCCGGGTTGGTCCGGGGCACAATGACCACGAGCCGGTTACGCGCGAAGACCGGAGCGTCGCCTTGGACCAGTCCCTTCTCCCTGGCATAGTCCATCCAACGTTGGTCGGCGGAAGCGAACACATCAGCCGTTGCCCCCTGCTCCAGCTGCAGGACCAGCTGCTGCGACCCCGAAAAATTGAACTGCACGGACAGCCCGGGGTGACTCTGCTCGAGCGCGCGCCCGAGGTCGCGAAAGGCCTCGGTGAGCGAGGCGGCGGCATAGACCGTGAGCGTGGGCGGGGCGGGATCCGTGCTTTGGTGGGAGACCGGAAGAGCCAACGCCGCGAGGGCGAGCCGAAGCAAGTTTAGTCTACGAGCCGGGACCGTTTCGGCTACGGCGTCCGTCCCCCCGCGCATCCGGCGGTCGATTCTGAACGTAGCGCCAACCGAATCGTCCCTTGATGCAGAGATTGCCCCGAGTGATCTCATGGTCGAACGGAGACGTCACCTTCACGATCTCGTTGTCTTGGACGTGTAGCTCGAGTGTGCAACCGACGCCACAGTAGGGGCAGATCGTCGGTGTCACCGACTGGCGCGACTCGTCCCAAGTCCCCGCCTGACGGTGATCGTACTCGCTCTTGAACATCAGCGCGCCGGTCGGGCACACCGCGATGCAGTTGCCGCAGTAGACGCAGGCGGAGTCAGGAAGCTGAACCGCAAACTCGGTGGAGATCCGTGCGTCGAATCCCCGGCCCGCGACCGTCAGCGCATAGGTGTTCTGGTAGTCCTTGCCGCAGGCCTCCACGCACTTATAACACAGAACGCACTTGGAGTAGTCCCGAATGTACAGCTCGTTGTCCACCTTGATCGGCTGGGCTACCGTCGCGGCATAGGCGGGATCGGGTGGCTCGTGATGGCCCGGTTGCAGACTGTCACGCACACCGGCGGCGGACGGCGGGGCCGGTGGGCCATACCGGTCCGGATGACACCCGTAGTCCGCCAGCCATCGGTCGGCGTCCGGGGTGGTCGAGAGGTCAACCGAGGACGCCAGGAACTCCATCACCATCTTCCGACTGTGGCGCACCCGCTCGGAATCGGTGCGCACCACCATCCCCGGCTCCACCGGCCGAGAGCAGGAGGGTACCAGCACACGGGAGCCTTCCACCTCGACCACACATACCCGGCAGACGTTCACTGGATGGAGTGTCTCCAGGTAACAGATCGTCGGGATCTCCTTCCCCTGGACTCGACAGGCATCCAGAATCGTGCTTCCCTCAGGAACCTGGACGGCTTCGCCGTCGATCTTGAGGTCGACGGTTCTGGGGGCCCGCCGAAGCTGAACCAACGGAGAAGCGGCGGTCATGAGGCCCGGGCTCCATTGAAGAGATGAAGTCGCTTGATCGCGGACTCCACTGCACTGTACGCCGTCTGCCCCAGACCACAGATGGAAGCGTCCTTCATCGCCAGCCCGATCTCATCCAGGAGCGCTGCCTCGCCTTCGATCCCGCCCCGGGTCCGTCCTGCCAGGATTCGATGCAGCGCTTCTTCTTGCCGCACCGTGCCGACGCGGCACGGCACACACTGGCCGCACGACTCGTCGCGGAAAAAGGCGGCGATTCGCAGCAGGATCGGCACCAGGTCGATGGTGTCGTCAAAGGCCATGATGACACCGGACCCCAGCGTCGCCTGGGCTGCGCGAGTGCCCTCGAAGGTGAGCGGCAGGTCGATCTCGTCCGGCCGCACGAACCCACCCGCCGCACCGCCCAGCAAGACCGCCTTCAACTGACGGCCCTGGGTGATCCCACCCGCCAGATCCAGCATCTGGCGCAGGGTGGCCCCAAAGGGCACCTCGTACACGCCCGGCTTCTCTACGCATCCGCACAGGCAGAAGAGCCGCGGACCCGACGAGCCGGCCGTCCCGATGGCGGCGTACGCCGGTCCGCCGATGCGCAGGATCTCCAGGACATTGACCAGGGTCTCGACGTTGTTGATGAGGGTCGGTTTCCCGAACACCCCGACCTGAACCGGATACGGCGGTTTGTTGCGGGGCTCTCCACGGAAGCCCTCGATCGAGTTGAAGACCGCCGTCTCCTCCCCGCAGATGTACGCCCCGCCCCCCCGCCGGATCTCGATATCGAATCGAAAGCCATGTCCCATGACGTCATCGCCCAGCAGACCCCGTGCCCGGGCGGTGTCAATCGCGGTCTGAAGCCGCTCGGCTGCCAGGGGGTACTCGCCCCGGATATAGATGAAGCCTTTCTCGCAGGCGGTGGCGAATGCGCCGATCGTCATCGCCTCGATCAGGCTGAACGGGTCGCCCTCCATGATCGCCCGATCCTTGAACGTGCCGGGCTCGGACTCGTCGGCGTTGCAGATCAGATAGTGAGGCCGCACCGGCTGGCGGGCGACCGCGTCCCACTTCCGGCCGGTGGGAAATGCGGCCCCGCCCCGCCCCATCAGCTTGGAGTCGGTGACTTCCCGGATGACACCCTCGGGGCCGAGCTTGAGCGCGATTCGAAGCGCCTCGTAGCCGTCATGTGCCCGATACTCGTCCAGGCTGGTAGGATCGATCAGGTCTACCCGCCGAAGCAGCCGGAGCGACGGGTCCCCAGCTTGGGGGAGACGCCGGCGTGGCGCCTGGCTCGGCGTCAGGTCGCCTTCCAGGATTCGCTTGGCCTTGGCCGCATCCACGTCGCCGAACAGCCGCTCCACCGGCCGGGTGCCGGCCACGGTCACCAGCGCCGCGGGAGCCTGGTCGCAAAGGCCCAGACAAGGACTCCGCAGCCAGACCGCGTCGTCATCGCCGAACGCGACGTGATCGCCCTCCGGCCCATGATGGTACGCCGGGCCGACGGTTCGCTCGAGCTCCTGGCAAATGGCCGCGGCACCCTGGCAGCGACAGGCGATGTCGTCACAGACGTGGAGCACCCGCTTGGGTCGAGGCACGGTCGACAGGAGGGCGTAGAACGTGGCCACGCCGAAGGCATCGGCCGGCGGAACCGAGAGCCGCTCGCAGATGTAGTTCAGCGCTCCTTCGCTGATCCACCCGATGCGCGACTGAACCGCTTGAAGCGCCGGCAAGAGCATATGGCGCTGCGCTCTCGCCGCGTGGCCACCGGCTGCCGTATACGGGTCGCGGGTCTCATCCCTTTCGCCCCCTTCCCAACCAGATGTAGGAGCGCCGAGGAACTCGTCGATCACCTCGCGCTCCTCGGCAGTGGGCTCCGCGTCCAGCAGATGAAGATCCAATTATGCTCCTGAGCGGGATACTTCATGGGCCGGAGTGGTGACCGGCTCCGAGGACCGAATAGGCTCAACCCGGACGGCGCAGGCCTTGAACTCCGCGGTGCCCGACTTGGGATCGGTCTCGTCGATGGTAAGCAGGTTGACTTTGACTTCATCCTGAAAGTGCAAGGTCATGAAGACGAGGCCCGCCCTGAGCGAACGATCGATCCGAGCCGGCGCGACCACGCTGCCGCGCCGGGAGGTGACCCGGACCGGGTCTCCGGTCAAGATGCCGAGCTGCTCCGCGTCTTCCGGGGAAATGTCGAGTGACTCCCCCCGCCGAAGCGGCGAGGTATAGCCGCCGGTCTGCACGCCCGTGTTGTAGGAGTCCAGCCGCCTGCCGGTGGTGAGGGTAAAGGGATACTCGGCGTCGGGCCGCTCTACCGGCGGGTCATGCTCGACGACCGAGAACGGAGCCGGCCGGCCTTCGACGGGGTCCTTCCACAGCCGGCTGTGGAGGAACAGCTCGCCCGGGTGGTTCTCGTCATAACATGGCCAGTGCAATCCACCCTCGCTCTCCAGGCGCTCATAGCTCATTCCGGCAAAGTTCGGGGCCAACGAGCGGACCTCGTTCCATACATCCTCGGCCGATGGATGCCCCCAGTCATGTCCCAGCCGCCGGGCAATCTCGGCAATGATCCACAGGTCATCGCGGGCGTTGCCGGGCGCGTCAAGCGCCTTGCGAACCCGCTGGACCCGCCGCTCGCTGTTGGTGACCGTCCCCTCGGCCTCGCACCAGCTCGAGGACGCCGGGAACACCACGTGGGCCAAGCGGGCCGTCGCGGTGAGGAAGATGTCCTGAACCACGAGGTGATCCAGCCCGGTCAACAGCTCCACGGTGCGATGCTGATCGGCCTCGGCTTGCGCCGGATTCTCCCCGATGGCGTAGATGGCGTGAAGCTCTCCCCGCTCCGCGGCATTGAACATCTCGGTCAGATTCAATCCATAGCGAGGCTTCAGCGAAACACCCCACGCCCGCTCGAACTTGGCGCGGACCTCCGGATCCTTGGTCCAGTCCTGGAACCCAACCAACCGGTTCGGGATCGCTCCCATGTCGCCGCCGCCCTGCACGTTGTTCTGGCCCCGGAGTGGGTTGACTCCCGAGCCATACTTGCCCACGTGCCCGGTGAGCAGCGCCAGATTGATCAGCGCCAGCACGTTGTCGACTGCGTTGTGGTGTTCCGTAATGCCGAGGGTCCAGCAGATCTCGGCTCGGTCGGCGCGGGCGTAGGTATGTGCTGCCTCTCGGATCACGTCGGCCGGGATCCCGGTTTCCTGTTCCGCCACTTCGAGCGTGTAGCGCTCGACGCACTCCCGATACTCCTCGAAGCCGGTGGTGGCCCGCTCGATGAACGGGAGATTGGCGAGGCCGGCGTGAATGATCTCTCGGGCCATGCCGTTGGCGAGTGCGATGTCGCTTCCGACGTTCAGCCCTAACCAATGGTCGGCCCATTGAGCCGATGCGGTGCGCCGGGGGTCCATCACATAGAGCTTGGCCCCGTTGTGGATCGCTTTGAGGACGTGATGGAAGAAGATGGGGTGGTTTTCCCGGGCGTTCGCTCCCCAGAGGAAGATGACGTCCGTCTCTTCCACCGCACGGTAGGAGCTGGTACCCCCACCGACACCAAACACCGTCGCCAGACCGACGACGCTAGGAGCGTGTCAGGTCCGGTTGCAACTGTCGACGTTGTGGGTGCCGAAGCCGACCCGGACCAGTTTCTGGGCGAGGAAGTTGACCTCGTTGCTGGCCTTCGAGCAGCTGAACGTCCCGATCGCGTCGCCACCGTGCTGAGCCATGGTCCGGCGGAACCCTTCCGCGGCGCGGTCCAGCGCTTCGTCCCAGGTAGCAGGACGCAGCTCTCCGCGATCTCGAACCAGCGGCTCGGTCAAACGGGTGTATTTCATCGCCATTGAAGATCCTCCAGGGAGCGATACCGCAAGCGGTTCTGGCTTTGGCGGAGCAGGCCCGCTTATGAAGTTTGCACCTTCCTTTGGCCGGCAAGCAAGACAAATCGTTCGAGGTCCGGCAGCCCCAGATGCTGGGTGACAAAGCGCGCCACCGCCACCGGATCGTTCAGGTTGAGCCAGTCCGCCGGGCAGGTCTCGAGCGGAACGTCGCTCGCCACCGCGATCACCGAAGGATCGCCGGGCCAACATTGCGGCGGGTGGCCGTGAGCCGGGCGATAGACCTCGATCTTGGGATAGCTCTCGTGACTGAACCCTTCGACCAGCACGCCGTCGAGCGCGCCGGGCTCGAGCTGCCTCAGCATGGCGCCCAGGGATGGTTCCACAAGCGGATCGGGCTGCTGCGCCATCAGGACCCAGCGGTCGCGCGAAGCGATCAGAACCTGATCCGCTCCTGCGGTACGCAGCCGGTAGCTGTCCTTGCCTGGATTCCGATCGATATCAAAGCCCGGCTTGGCGTGCTTCACCACGGCCAGCCGGACCCCGGCATCGGTCAGCAATCCGACCACCCGTTCCAGTATTGTGGTCTTGCCGCTGCCGCTCGAGCCAACGAATCCGAGCACGGGCAGAGTAGGCGTCAAAAGTGTCCCTCTCATGGTGGGGTGCCGCTAGCCATTGGAAAGTTGCCCGCCACTGCAAGTTATCGCCAATTCAGAACTTAAATCATCCGATAGATGGCGTCTATCACGGACCCGCCCCGGTCATGACCCCTCGACGGCAGCCCAGTCCAGTCCCGTGAGAATGTCCAGGAGTGCCACGGCGGTGGGTTGGAGCGGCTCCCGGTCCGACACGACCACCCCAACAGTGTGGGCCACCGGAGGCCCTTCGAGTTGAAGGATAGCGACCCCCTCGGTACCGGATAGCAGTGGGAGGAAGCCATGGGGTAGGACGCTCGACCAGTAGCCCGAGCGCACCAGCGAGCAGAGAGTGAACACGGAGTTGGTTTCCAGGGCCGGATGAACCGCGGCGCCTGCCTCGGTGAAGTGGGCGTTAATGATCCGCCGGTTCTGCATGTCGGTGGTGAGCAGGCAGAGCGGGACCGATGCCGCCTCTCGCCAGCTTACTCGTGCTCGGCCGGCCCAGGGCCCCCCGGCGGGGGTGATCAGCACGTACTGCTCCCGGTAGAGCGGGATGGCTCGGACCCGGGAGAGCGGCTCGTTATCGAGATAGGTGATGCCGGCCTCGAGTCGGAACTCGTCAAGCCCCGATTGGATGTCGATCGAGGTCGTAGAAAGCACGGTCATCGTGATGCCGGGATACCGCTGCGCGAGCGGCGACGCCAGGATGGGAACCGCTGGGAGCGCCGCGGGGACTACTCCCAGCCTGAGCCGGCCCTTCAGGACCTGGCGGAGTCGGCTGGCCTCCTGCTCCAGACTCTCCGCCTCTGCGGTAATCCGCTGAGCCCAGGCCAGCACCCGCTCGCCTTCCGCCGTCAGCCCCTCGTACCGTTGCCCCCGCTTTACCACCAGGAGGCCGAGTTGCTCCTCGAGCTGCTTGATGCCGGCGGAGAGCGTGGGTTGGGTTACCTGACACGCCGCGGCTGCGCGGGCGAAGTGGCGTTCCCGCGCGAGCGCGGTGAGGTATTGCAGATGCTTGAGAAGCATGGTCAATCGTTGGTTAACGAGCTGCCGATCACAATGGAGTGCACCCGGCCGGCTCGCACGGTGATGGTGAGCATGCCGGCAGGAATGGCCAGAGGAATGGTGCGGGCATCGGCAACCGAGAAACCACTTGAGCTCGCGAGCTGCTCGGCTTTAAGACTGACTGCGCGGGTTAGGCGGCACCGGGCCGGTCGCTCGACCTACGGGGCTCCTCGCGCCGCTGTCGGAGGAACTCCCCGATTGTGTGCTCCTTGAGGTCCGTGAACTCGCCCGCGTCGAAGAAGGTGCCATGGCACACCGGGCAAGATTCCACCCAGATGCGCGGCTCAGCCGAGCGGACCATCTGAACCATCAGAGCCCCATCGACCGGGCAGAACACCTTTCCTTGAACGTCGTGCATCGCAGCCTGCCACGTGGGCCCCGTGTCGATGGCTTCGGATCCGGGCTGCTCCCTCAATTTTTCGTGTTCCAAGACGTCAAACCAGAGGCCGCCGCACCGGACACAGCGATCCACTTCAGTGTCTTCGAATCGAACCACTTCCATTTGGGCCCCGCACTTGGGGCATTCCATAGTTGAAGCCTCCAATCTCGGACTAGGCGAAGCACCCTCGGGCGCCAGGGGAGCCGTCAGACCATGTGGTCCAGGCCAAGTACGGCGAGCGAGTGCAACCGCATGTAGCCGCAGTGATCACAGGAAAGGACGACGCACAGCGCACGGCCACTCGGTGGTCCGTCCGAACCACCCGGTGTTCCGCTAGGCGAACGCGTTTGGAGGGTGACTTCCTCGAGTGAATATAGGCCCCGGTCAATCTGCAGGGTCCCTTGGCTGCAGGTCTGGCAGCCGAGGCTGACGCTGGCGCGGTGTAGCGCCGCCGACACTTGCTCGAGCTGGTGCTGCGATAGTTCGGTCACCGCTGAGTCGCTCCTGGAGGGGGCCGTTTGCGTAGGTATCGCCTCACCCCGGCCGCAGGATCGGCCATCACTGCTTCTCCTTGGCCTCGTTCAACAGCCGGTCGATGAGCGGTTGCAGCGCCGACTGTCGGGGCGTTAGGATTGCTGGCCCTCCGTGTTCCACGATGTTCAGCAACTTGCCCATCGCATCCGCATAATCCTGGACCTGTCGGCGTCGGGCAACAGCTCCGCGGCCAGACATGTGGTGGCGGGCGGTTGCGGCGCGCTCACCTTCGCTCTTAGCGAAGGCGATCACCTCCTCGCGGGATCGCGCCTCGCAACGGACGACAAAAACGGAGAGGTCGAAGTCGAAGGGTACTAACCCGCTCACCGGCGCTTCCCCTCTGGCTCGTGCATGATCAGCACCGCAGCATTCACTCCTAGTGCCTCGGCGAGCCGCTCTAGATGGGCGATCGACGCGCTACCCCGCTGGGACACTGCAGTCGCTCCCGCTAGCTCAGTCCCCCCGCTGCCAGATGTAGAGGCCGAACAGGCCGAGGCCAGCACCGCCGATGGCGATCAGAGTGCCGCTGTCACCGCCGACCAGGAGGCCGGTGATCATCAAGGCGCCACCCACGATCGCGGCGGCCTTGCCTTCGCCAGGGCCCATGCGGGCGGCGGAGGCGTTGACCGTGAGCGGCGCCTGGTCATCGGCCGAGAAGCTGAGGTGGGTCGCGGCGAGCGTGGGAGCAAGGGAAGTTGTGGGGGCAGCCGCTGCGGCCGGGCTCGGTGCCGGGGCCTGCGCGGCTGCGGGATGCGAGACGGTCAAGGCAAGGATCACAGCGCCGGTAGCGCAGGACCAAGGGGGTCGAAGCATCGTCGTTCTCCGTGAGAGCGTGATCACGTGTTGCCGGCGGAGGCCCGAATGCACGCGCCTGCCTCCGCGACCTCCATGATACCGCATCAACACATCCCCGCCAGGGGACGCATCCGAGAAGCGAGGACTAGTTGCAAACCCGGAGCAAAGTAGGCCTGGACACAGTCAGGGCAGTACCCGTGGCTCAAGATGATGTCGGCACACTTCTTGAGTTTTGGTTCGACCCCGAAGGGCAGTGGCATCCAGCCGTTCTCGCGGTGGACGCGGTGGCAATAGGCGCAAAGCACCACCATATGGTCGGCGTCGGATTGGAGGAGTGCCGATATGGTGGCTCCCAATGATCGCCTTTCCCGAAAGAGCCGAGTGACAGACATCTGCTGCAGGGCGGTGGCGCACGCGGCTTTGGCGCGCTCCGCGAGACAGGCGGAGTTCCTGGTGAGATGCTCGGCCCGGTGGACCAGGCTGGCGAGTATGGGTGACGCGGGCGCCGTAATGACTATCCTGAGTGTTGAAGGCTATCGAATATTGCATGAGCGGAGCCGGAGACCAACCTTATCGCTCGGACTCTGCCAACTCCCACGCCCCCTCCGCTTGGTCAGTACATGGAAATGTGCGTAGCCTACCTTACGCTTTCAGCCTCTAGCGCACCGCTGAGAAAAGCCGTAGGCTAAACAACCCAAATCAATCAACCCCTATGTCCACGCTTCTCGTCATTGATGATGAACCCGTGGTACGTATGCTGGCCTGCCGAACCCTCCGGCAGGCCGGTTATACCTGCCTTGAGGCCGATACCGCCTTAGCGGCGCTGGAGCAGCTCCAGTCAGATCGCCAGCGGCTCGACGGCATGGTGGTGGACATCAGGCTTCCAGATATGAGCGGGCTCAATCTCGTCCGACTGGCGCGCATCCATCGGCCTGGAACGCCGGCCCTCTTCATTTCCGGCTATGCCCAGCCCGCTGTAGAGGAGCCTGAACTCCAGCACCTTTTGCAAGCCTTCCTGCCAAAGCCATTCACACCTGATCAGCTCTTAGCGGCCGTCCGAGAATTGCTACCCACACCGCAATCGGCCTGAGTTGCGACCCTGAATGCACCGATGTTGCCAAGGCTGCTGACGATGCTGAGAAGTTACCAGAAGAAGCCCCCGCAAGCTCTAATGCTCACGAGGGTTACGAGGATAGCAGGGGCGGGACTCGAACCCGCGACCCCGGCATTATGAGTTCGGATGATCCCCCCGAGAAACCGCACCCTCCCGCGGAGAATGCGCCGTAGTGCGCCACGATGCGCCGGGAAATGATGCTAGCTTGAAGCTTCCAAGGGGGGTGCCAACATTCCGGATCCCAAGCTGGCAACTCTGGAAGCTGAGCAGGTCGCTGCAATCGTGCGAGCCATCCGGCGGGTGTACGACTCGCCGGATGGCATCGGCGGGGTCGAGAAGTTCACCGTGCACAACGTCCATCTGTTTGCGTTGCGACTCGTCGAGGAGGGCGTAACCGTCCAAGAGGCGCGAACGAGCATGAGCCGGAGGAGGAGCCGACAGGGAAGCGGGCAGTAAGCGCGACCTTGAGCGAATGCTCCAGAGCCAGGTCAAACGCCAGACCAAGCAGGTATCCCGCGATTTCGACCTATTCCGAAAAGCCCAAGCATTGCAGGATGGGCTCCAGTACCAAGAGGCCGGGCTGCTCTACTCGAACTCCTAAAACGCAACGAGCACAATAAGCTCGGTACCGCCGTGTTGCAGGCCCTTACTCGAATGCAGGTGATACTCTGGCAGGTTGACCGGGACCGCTTCCCGCGCTCGACGGCTATCGCGTTTGCGGAGGACTCGTGTGGCGGCTGCCCGGAGACGTGAGCACCCGCTCGATGCTCAGCAAGCTGTACTGGTGTGAAGGCCGGTCGCTCGCGGCCCTGGCACAGGCCGAGATGGCCGTCGCCTTGGAACCTCACGGTGTTGAGGCGTGGCTGGATCTCGGCCGGTGCTATCTAGACCTGGGAGAGTCAGCCCGGGCGATTGAATGTCTCGAAACGGGCGTCGCGCACCGCCTGCCGTCAGCATCCGTGTCGCGAAACTTTGCTGAGGCGCTTCTCCTGCTGGGGGACTACGCCGCGGGGTGGCGGGAGTACCCCGAGGCGAAGTATCAGGTTATGAAGGCCCGTCTCGGCGGTGAAGTCCCATACATGCGACCTCTTCTCGCCCGGGGACGGTGGGAGGGGACTCCGATCAGCGGGCGGTTGATTCTGCAGGTGGATAGCGGCTTCGGAGACTGTTTCATGTATGCGCGCTGGGTGCGGCGCATACAGGAGCGGATTGGTGCGCTCGCGCTGCGTGTGGATCCGGCTCTTGCCCCCTTCCTCGCGACCCAGTTCAGCGGGGTGGAGATTTTAGGGAAAGAGGAAGATCCCGGGGAGTTCGAGGCCTGGACGAGCACGAACCGGCTGCCGCATCTATTCGGAGTCGAGCGACCGGAGGACGTGGCCTGCGCGCCGTACCTACGAGCTACAACGGAACTTCCCCCGCTCGCGGGAACCTTCAGGGTTGGCCTTCGCTGGGCTGGCGACCCTACGCACGCGACCGACACCGCCGCTCGACCTCGCTGGCTGCGTGGGGGCCAGTGCTTGAGATCCCCGATATCACGCTCTACAGCCTGCAGCTCGGCAAGCCGGCCGACGAGCTGGGTGAGTTCGGGGCGGCAATTACCGACCTGTCGCCCATGATGACGGACTGGAACGGGGCTAACTGCTCCGCAATGACGGACGAGCGCGGACCAGCGCAGTCGGGTATAGGCTCCCGGTCGGGCCTCCCCACGAGGACGCCTCGATCATCCGGAACCTCTGTGTTGGGGTGGCGGAACAGTGTTAGGACGTACCGGGCTAGTCAAGCTCCGTCACAGCCCTGTCTCTTCGGCACCCTCCCGCCCACATTTCTTAGATTCTCCCGTCGGCGGGAGAATTCAAACCTAGAAGCTATTCCACGGAGTGATCCAGACCGATTCGCTGCTGGGCGTGATCGCCCACCACAGCTGACGTGTCAAGTCGTTCGCCAGTGTTAGGTGGTGACATTTTGCCAGTGCACGATTACCACACACCGGAGCAATACGAGGAGGCCTTCAAAGCCCTGAACGGTATCGCCGGGGCGATGCTGCTTGAGTTTAACCAGCACGGTGAAGGGCATCGCGACACGATCATTCGCAACTTCATCGCCCGCTCCCTGATGATGGGTCGCGCCGTGTTTCAGCTGTACCGGCTCGAAGACTACGATGACTGCTGGATTCTCCACCGCTGCCTACTCGATAGATTGTTCCATCTGGAGCATCTCGCGAAGAGCAACGAGTTTGCCGCCTTCGAGGCGTGGTCTTTCTGGCGGCAATACACGTCGGTCGAGGCAGTGCGCGCCGACCCTGAGTTCCGACAAGCAGCGTCAGGGAGGTTTTTCGAGACGACTCCGAACAGGATGCCAGGGCCAATGAACTTCGCAAGCAGCCCCGGTATGGCATCGACCGAAGGCAGAGGCCGTCGCTAGGCGCTTGAAGATGCACTTCCTATACAAGTACGGGTACGACTTCGGATCGAGTCACGTGCATCCAATGGCGAACGATGGGGACGAGGACTTCTATACCATCACTGGGCTTCCCGTATCGTCGGAGTACCCAGACCAGAGGGTTGTTCTGTCAAACACGCTTCTCGTGGCGACATGATCGTGCAGACCGGAATGAATGCGACTACGGTCCGCTGGCGGAGGGTTGTCTACGACTTCTTGGAGGAACTCCGGGCCTTCCTCGGGGGCGACGAGGTAGCTTACAAGGTGACATTCCTCCAGCTTAGCAAGGCCTACAGGGCGGCTTCACCATGGGATGAACCGATCATCAACGCTGGGCCCGAGTGCCGCTTGGCCATGCGGGTAAATATCCGGGTCTTCCGAGCAATGGTGCCGCATCTACGACGCCCACCCTGATCCAGCGATAGGCACCCTGCCGGGCCATGTCTGGATCGATGCGCCGGGAAGCTCCTGCACGTGCGAGGGGATTGGCTGGAGATCCGGGATAGCCCGCCGCAATAAGCCTAAGTCTTGGCCGTGATCCAATCGTGGAGCAGCAACCCTAAAGATGTGAGGCCGACGCCACGCTGAGGCCTTCCAATCTCCGCTCAGGCTGGCGGGGGGGATTTGTCACCGATCTTTGGCTCCGCCTCAGGACCCGCCTGTGCTTCGTGTTGGCTATCCTGCGGAATTACTGGTGGCTGGTGCGTCTGCTGAGGAGCGCAGATCGAGCGGTTTCTGCACTCGCTCATACGAGAGTTTGAAGCGACGCTCAGCCATAGTCCCACCTACCGCGACAGAATGATCGAAGCTGCAGAAACTATCCAGGATTGGATCTCAGCTGCTTGAGAGTGTCATCTTCACCTCTTGACTGCGAGCCTCTGGCGGAGTTCTGGCTCTTAGCTCGGACCTCTGCGCGCGCCGAATGGTATCAGATTCTATCGGTGTCTTTACCTGGCTTCGAGGTAGTGGGTATCGACTTTAATCTGCTCAACCTCAGAAGCGACCTGATCCATACGCTCAAGGCGTCTGTCATTACCCGCCAAGGCAGGTAAAACCGGCGACAAATAGCACACGCCGCTCAACGCGATGAACTGTAGAGATTGTCAGTCGGTAGGGAAGGAATATTCATGGGAACTTCACCGCCACCCGCTTCCTTCTTCTCGAGCGCCGCTCGACGAAGCGCTCCAGGCCAGGTCAAGCGAAGAAGCGCGCGAGGTGCATGCAGCGACTCACATCGCCACGGATACGACGCATAGAGGCGTGGCGCGAAAAGGACGATGACGACGAAGTACTGGCCGTGGCGCTGGGTGCGGGGTGGGTGAGTAGATTGAGCGGGTACTGTCCGGCGAGTATTAGATGGCGTCGATCGTGGTGTAGAGTAGATGCGGCGAGGTGCGTGATGGCGCGCCGAATCAGATGCCGATGAACGCGCGCGCGCGCGGGCTCCGCGCCCTCGCCGATTCCCCGATTGGGGGACTGCTGGCTGTGCTCACCAGCGCGAGGCTGGGACCTGCTCAGAGTTCGACGAGTTACCTCGGTGCCAGCCTGCCTGAAGCACCTCCTCAAGGGGAAAGGCAATGCGGTCGGGCGCTGTGCGCTATCTTCGCGATGAGGTTCTGAGCTGGGCTGCGGCCGGCTGAGTCGCGCAACACCTTCGGAGCGTTTCCTGAATGGTCTATCGCCGCCAGCGGCCGCCCGACCTTCTATCTGAAGTTGCCGACCCGAACCGGCTGCGTTCAGCGATCGACCGGCACGGCCGACCGCTCGACCGCAAAGGCGATCGAGCGGATGCTGGTAGACCTTGGGCCGAAGGGGAAGCGCGCCTGGGACCTGCTTGATGAGGTGGCGGCCGACCGGCTGACGATGGGCGAGTTATTCGACGCGTGGAAGGCCGACGACCTTGAGGGGCTTCGGGCACGCCGCCAGGATGTGAACCTTGAGCGTGAGATCCCAGGCTGGCAGGCGTGGCTCCGGGATCGGGTACAGCCCGACACCGCGGAACACTACCTAGCACATGTTCGCACGTTGATTCCCGAAGACCGACCATTCTGGCGCTCCGGCCTCACTGGGCCCGCCGTTGCCCGCTGGCTCGCGACACGGACCGGCCTGGTGCAGAAGCGGCGCCGGAGTCCCAAGGGATCGCGTCGGCGCCCAGATCCAGAGCCGCGGGCGGTGAGTGCCAGCACGAAGCGGCGCTATCTGGCCGCCGTGCAGTCGTTCGCCGCCTACCTGCTTGAGGTCGGGCATCCTCGCGTCCAACCCTCTCCGCGATGTGTCACGCCCGCCGGCGGCGGACCCCCGCTGCATCTTCCTCGAGCTGCCCGAGGTTCTCCGAGTGGCCGAAAGCGCTCCCCCGCCCTTCGCTGCGATCTTCGCGCTCGCCTATGGCGCTGGCCTCGAGATCAGCGCCATCCTCGCGGTAATAGAGACCGATGTCGATGCCTCGTCGCGGCAGGTGCGGGCCCGAGGCACCAAGGCGTGGACCAGAGACCATATTGCTCGGGTGGCTGACTGGGCGTGGCCCTTCGTGGAGGCGCATCTCGCGGCCGTGCTGCCCGGAGAACGCGTGTTCCGCGGCGTAGATCGCTGGCAGGCCGGGCACATGCACCACGAGCATCTCCGCGCCCTGGGGATCGAAGGCGGCTACCGGCTGCACGATGCCCGGCACCACTGGGCCGTCCGGATGGCCCGCGCTGGTGCCCCGTTCGAGCTCATCGCCCGCCAACTCGGGCATCGGGACGTCGCGATGGTGGCGAAGGTCTATGGGCGATTCAAGCCGGATAGTGAGGAGCGCGATCGGTGGGAGCGTCTTGCTGGCGCGAGAGACCAAGAAAAATGGCACCTCCCGGCTTCCAAGGAAGGTGCCAACGCTGAGAAAGTAGGTGAGGTGGAACCGCTAAGTGATTGGCCTGACGATAGCAGGGGCGGGACTCGAACCCGCGACCCCGGCATTATGAGTGCCGTGCTCTAACCACCTGAGCTACCCTGCCGCAGGGGCCGCAAGCTATCCGTTCCGGATGCCAAACTCAAGCGGAGCCTCGCGGAAACGGCACCGAATCCCTACTGGATAGACACGGTGACCTGTGTTGGAGCAGACCGTGCTTGCAACCTGGCAGATCTTGAAGGTATAGGTGGCCGGCTTGGTGAAAGCTCGCGTGATGGTCCTGCTCCCGTCGTTCTCCGTCTTGGTGAGGAAGGCCCCGTTCCGATGGACCTCTATCTGGGTGCCGACCGCGCCGGTCCAGACCAGGTCCACATAGTGGGTGGTCGCGTCCTTGCGGCCCGTGGCAGTGAGCACGATCGATGAACTGGATGCGACCGTGACCGATGCCGATCGTTGGTTGGTAGCTCCCTGGTTATCAGTGACCGTGAGGGTGACGGTGTACGTCCCCGCCGTGCCGTAGGTGCGGCTGGGGTTCCGCGTGGTCGAGGTCGCCCCGTCGCCAAAGGCCCACTGCCAGCCGGTCACGCTGCCGTCCCCGTCAGTACTGCGGTCGGTGAACGTGCAGGTGAGACCGCTACAGCTCGAGGTGAAATCAGCCGCCGGCGGGGTGTTCGTCGACGGTGCGCTGGTAATTTCTACCGTCGCCTCGTTCGAGCAGATCGTGGTCCCCGCTTCGCAGACCTTGAGCACGTAGGTCGCCGACCCCTGGAAGGTCCTGCTGATGGTCTGCTCCCCGTCGTTGGCAGTGTTTGTTACCAGCGCTCCGTCGCGGTAGAGCGCCACGGTCTGCCCCTGGGCGCCGGTCCAGGTGAGATCCATGAAGTGCGTCGTCGCATCCGAGCGCCCTTCCGCAGTCAGGCTGATCGGGAACTCCGGCCCGGGTATGCTCACTTCCTTCGACGTGGAGGCGCTGGCTCCCTGGTTATCCCGCGCGGTCAACGTCACCGTGTAGCTGCCCTCGGCCGTGTACGTGTGGTTGGGATGGCGCTGCGACGATGAACTTCCGTCACCAAAGTCCCAGCTCCACTCCGAAAGGTTGCCGTCAGCGTCGGTGCTCTGGTCGACAAAGGTGCAGGCGAAGTTGCTGCACCCCGCCAGAAAGCTCGGCACCGGCGGCGAGTTCGCCGGCGGAGTGGGCGCACTGGCACTCACCTGGACGATCTTGGCGACCGAAGGCACTCCATCGCGGTTGAGGATGAACAGCATGTAGTGGCCCGGTGGCGCGATATTGCCGTTGAGGGGTGCGGTGACCTTGAGCGCCCCACCCTCCCGAACGAAGCCGAGCCATTGGAACCGTTGGTTCATATCGAACGAATGGGTCGCGGAACCCAGTCGAATCAGGCTTACCTTCTCGATGTCGTCGATTTGCGGTGTGGTTACGCTGAAGGTGGTACCGTAGCCGATCTCCGACGGAGCAGTACCGATTGCTGGTCGGGGACCATTGGAGAGGTAGGGCGGAGAAAAAAGCTCCGCGTTCAATTCATCGGGCATGCCGGCGGCGTCGCCGCTTCCAGCGTGCAGCACCCGTCCGTCGGGAAGCAGAATCGAAGTCGAATGATAGGTCCGGCCCACCGCATTGCTCGCCATCAGGGTCCAGACCCCAGTGTTGGGATTCCACAGCTCGGCCGCCCGGACCGCCTTGGTGACATCGTGGCTGACGCGGTCGAGCTGGTGCCCCCCGTCACCAGGACTTCCCCGTTGGGAAGCACGGTGGCGTTGAGATACCTCCTCGCGTACGCCATCGACCCGGTCCAGCGCCACACCCCCGGTGCCGTATTCAAATCGACGATCTCGGCAGTGTTGGTCGTCCGGCCACCACCGACGTAAAGAATCTTTCCCACGTCGTACATGACTGCGGCGCCATAATTGCGAGCACCATAGAGTCGGCTGCCCACCGTCGTCCAGGAACCGGAACCGGTGGTAGTCAGCCATCGAGTGGTTCGCTGCTCGCCGGCGTAGAAGACCTTGCCGTTGGGAGCGAGGAACGTGCGGGGGTAGTAGGGCAGGACGAGCCCTGCGGAGCTCAGTACCCGGAGCCCACTCGTAGTCCAGACCTCTGGTTCGCCCACCGCCACCCCCGCCTGGTCTCGCCCCGCCAGTATGACCACGGCACCGGAGGCCAGCGTCGTGTTGGTGGGATACCAGCGACCACGTTGCATGGGAGGCAAGGAAGTCCAGCCCGCGGTTCCCGGTCCGAACGTGGTGATGTCCGGGATGCCGTGGTCCGTGCTGATGTGACCGCCCGCCACGAGCAACCGGCCATCCGGCAGAAAGGAGTGACCGGAGCAAAACAGCTTGGCGGGACTGGGAAATGGAGTGAAGTCTCCGGTGCCGGGATTCCACACCTGCGGCACCCCATCGCCACCCCAGGAGAGGACCTGGCCGTTCGGCATCAGACTCAGATGCAATGCCACCATCGGCCAGGGGAACGGCGCGCTCCAGTTGCCGGTAGCCGCGCTGCTGCCCACCACTGCGGCCGCCATGGTCGGCGCCGCGCCGCAGGCAGACCCCTCGTTCCTCCGTCGGGCTACCCGCTGGTCGTCGACGTAGAGCTCGACAGCCCCGCGCCTCACAGTCTCGAACTCGGTTTCGCTGTAGCCCGGGTCTTCCTCCGTCCCTTGGGCCAGGGTCAGACTGCCGGTTTCGCCCGTGCCGGCTACCCGATAGGTCACAGGAACCGAGGCGCGGGTCGAGTTAGTGGCGAGCCACTTGTTCCCGCAGATGTAGATGAGATCGAGGGGCTCCAGCATGCTTCCGCCCGGAGCGTCCTCCTCGCGAGGGGGCTCGGGCCGAGCGGGCGGAGACTGCGACGTGTCCTGGCAGGCACCAACCAGCAGTCCCAGACAGAGTACCAGCGGAAGCTCTGGCCGATTCACTCGCATGTTGTTGGAGAGGAGGATGTTGGTGAATTACCGCTCGGACGCTCCGCACGCAAGTGATGTGCCCAGTAGAAACACCGAAGGTCGCGCGGTTCGAGCTCGGGATCATGCCGATAACCACGCACGGATCAAGCTGTTAGTTCAAGCGCCATTGGAGGGAACGAGGGTCGGGTCGACTGGAGGATCGGTTTATGTCACACCCCTCACGGGGCGCGCGTGCAACAA